>NZ_CZPX01000004.1:0-803507 GCF_001457875.1 Actinomyces ihuae | reverse complement strand
CTTTGTTGGTTGGGATTGGCTGCCCTGTTGTGGGGTGGTTGTTTTCTGAGCAGATTATGGTTTTTGTTTTTTGTTTGGAGAGTTTGATCCTGGCTCAGGACGAACGCTGGCGGCGTGCTTAACACATGCAAGTCGAACGGGATCTGCGTGGCCTTTGTGGTTGTGTGGTGAGAGTGGCGAACGGGTGAGTAACACGTGAGTAACCTGCCTTTTTCTTTGGGATAACGCTCAGAAATGGGTGCTAATACTGGATGTTCTGCGCTTTCCGCATGGGGGGTGTGGGAAAGGGGCCTTTGTGGTTTCTGGAGGGAGATGGGCTCGCGGCTTATCAGCTTGTTGGTGGGGTGATGGCTTACCAAGGCTTTGACGGGTAGCCGGCCTGAGAGGGTGGGCGGTCACATTGGGACTGAGATACGGCCCAGACTCCTACGGGAGGCAGCAGTGGGGAATTTTGCACAATGGGGGGAACCTTGATGCAGCGACGCCGCGTGAGGGATGGAGGCCTTCGGGTTGTGAACCTCTTTCGCTCGTGTGCAAGCCGCTATTTGGGTAGTGGTGAGTGTAGCGGGTAAAGAAGCGCCGGCTAACTACGTGCCAGCAGCCGCGGTAATACGTAGGGCGCGAGCGTTGTCCGGATTTATTGGGCGTAAAGGGCTTGTAGGCGGTTTGTCGCGCCTGTCGTGTAATCCTCTGGCTTAACTGGGGGTGTGCGGTGGGTACGGGCAGGCTTGAGTGCGGTAGGGGAGATTGGAATTCCTGGTGTAGCGGTGGAATGCGCAGATATCAGGAGGAACACCGGTGGCGAAGGCGGGTCTCTGGGCCGTTACTGACGCTGAGGAGCGAAAGCGTGGGGAGCGAACAGGATTAGATACCCTGGTAGTCCATGCTGTAAACGTTGGGCACTAGGTGTGGGGGCCGCCCTTGGTTTCTGCGCCGTAGCTAACGCTTTAAGTGCCCCGCCTGGGGAGTACGGCCGCAAGGCTAAAACTCAAAGGAATTGACGGGGGCCCGCACAAGCGGCGGAGCATGCGGATTAATTCGATGCAACGCGAAGAACCTTACCAAGGCTTGACATGCGCCCTGAGCGCCTAGAGATAGGTGTGCATTTGGTTGGGGGTGTGCAGGTGGTGCATGGTTGTCGTCAGCTCGTGTCGTGAGATGTTGGGTTAAGTCCCGCAACGAGCGCAACCCTTGCCCTATGTTGCCAGCGCGTTATGGTGGGGACTCGTGGGGGACTGCCGGGGTTAACTCGGAGGAAGGTGGGGATGACGTCAAATCATCATGCCCCTTATGTCTTGGGCTTCACGCATGCTACAATGGCAGGTACAGAGGGTTGCGATGCTGTGAGGTGGAGCGAATCCTTTAAAGCTTGTCTCAGTTCGGATCGGGGTCTGCAATTCGACCTCGTGAAGGTGGAGTCGCTAGTAATCGCAGATCAGCTACGCTGCGGTGAATACGTTCTCGGGCCTTGTACACACCGCCCGTCACGTCACGAAAGTTGGTAACACCCGAAGCTTGTGGCTTAACCTTTTTGGGGGGAGCAGGTGACGGTGGGATTGGCGATTGGGACGAAGTCGTAACAAGGTAGGCGTACCGGAAGGTGCGGCTGGATCACCTCCTTTCTAGGGAGCCCTGTTTGTGCGTTTGTTTCTGCTCTTTTTGGGGTGGGGCGCGTTGTGGGGTTGCAAGTGTTGGCGGAGCAGACACATTGTCGGGTTTTCTTTCAATTCCTGTGTGTTTTGGAAGTGTTTGTTGCCTGCGTCTGGCTGCTGCTGTGGTGGTTGGGTGTGTGGTGGGTTGTTTGTGAACTGTATAGTGGTTGTGAGCATCTTTATTGTGTTTTCTGTGTTTTGTTGTTTTTGCATGTTTTCATGTTTGTGTTGTGTTTAGTTTTTGTGGGCATTCGGTGGATGCCTTGGTACCAAGAGCTGATGAAGGACGTGGCGGCCTGCGATAATCCTTGGGGAGTTGGCGAGCGAGCGTTGATCTGAGGGTGTCCGAATGGGGGAACCTGGCTGGGGTTGTGCCTGGTCACTATCATCTGAATTCATAGGGTGGTAGGGGGAACGCGGGGAAGTGAAACATCTTAGTACCCGTAGGAGAAGATATTTCGTCAGTAGTGGTGAGCGAAAGCGGATGATGGCTAAACCGTGTGCGTGTGTGACTCGGCGGGGGTTGCGTGTGCGGGGTTGTGGGGCTCTTTTTTCTCATCTTCTGCCGGGGGTGGGGGTGTGTGCGTGTGCGTGTGGTGAACATCTTGGGATGGGTGACCGAAGTGCGTGATAGTCGTGTAGCTGTGTGTGTGCGTGTGTGCCAAAGGGGTGCCCGAGTAGTGCGGGGCTCGTGGAATCTCGTGTGAATCTGCCAGGACCACCTGGTAAGCCTGAATACTTTTTGGTGACCGATAGTGCATAGTACCGTGAGGGAATGGTGAAAAGTACCCCGGGAGGGGAGTGAAATAGTGCCTGAAACCGGGTGCCTGTAAGCCGTCAGAGCCTGCTTTTGTTGGGTGATGGCGTGCCTTTTGAAGAATGAGCCTGCGAGTCAGTGATGCGTGGCGTGCTTAACCCGTGTGGGGGATGCGTAGCGAAAGCGAGTCTTAATTTTGGGCGTGTGTCGCGTGTTGTGGACCCGAAGCGGGGTGATCTACCTATGGTCAGGGTGAAGCTATGGTAAGACGTGGTGGAGGCCCGTACCCACCAGGGTTGAAAACCTGGGGGATGAACTGTGGGTAGGGGTGAAAGGCCAATCAAACTCCGTGATAGCTGGTTCTCCCCGAAATGCATTTAGGTGCAGCGTCACACTGGGCTTGGTGGAGGTAGAGCTACTGGTTGGTTGATGGGCCGTGTTGGTTACTGACGTCAGCTAAACTCCGAATGCCATTTCAAGTGGGTGTGGCAGTGAGACTGCGGGGGATAAGCTTCGTGGTCGAGAGGGAAACAGCCCAGATCATCGGCTAAGGCCCCTAAGCGTGCGCTGAGTGGGAAAGGATGTGGAGTCGCGTTGACAGCCAGGAGGTTGGCTTAGAAGCAGCCATCCTTGAAAGAGTGCGTAATAGCTCACTGGTCGAGTGGTTGTGCGCCGATAATGTAGCGGGGCTTAAGCGTGCCGCCGAAGCCGTGGCAATAACTTTTTGTTTTTGGGTAGGGGAGCGTCCTGCTCTGGGTGAAGCTGCCTGGTGATGGGTGGTGGACGGGGTGGGAGTGAGAATGCAGGCATGAGTAGCGTTTCGTGGGTGAGAATCCTACGCGCTGATTGACTAAGGGTTCCAGGGGCAGGTTTGTCCGCCCTGGGTTAGTCGGGTCCTAAGGCGAGGCCGACAGGCGTAGTCGATGGGTGACCAGTTGATATTCTGGTACCGTTTGTTTTCCGTCTAACGCTGCATGCTTTCGCGTCGTGTGCTTGCCGTGCGTGGTGTTGTCTTTCGGGATGATGCTGAGTGTGGCTGTGTGTGGTGTGGGGTGTGTGGTGAGCATTGGGGTGACGCAGGGAGGTAGTTGCTGCACACTGGTGGTTATGTGTGTCTAAGGTTGTGGCCTGTTTCTTGGGTGAAATCCGGGAAGCTGCGTTTGATCGCGTGGGTGAGGGCTGATGGGGCTGCCTGTTGGGGTGGCTAGTGGTGATCCTGTACTGCCGAGAAAAGCCTGGATGTGAGGAAGATGAGCGCCCGTACCCTAAACCGACTCTGGTGGTCAGGTAGAGTATACCGAGGCGTGCGAGTGAATCATGGTTAAGGAATTCGGCAAATTGCCCCCGTAACTTTGGGATAAGGGGGGCCCTGCTGGTGTGCCTGCTGTGCGTGGGTGGTGCTGGTTGGGGTCGCAGAGAATTGGGAGAAGCGACTGTTTATTAAAAACATAGGTGTGTGCTAAGCCGTAAGGCGCTGTATACGCACTGACGCCTGCCCGGTGCTGGAAGGTTAAGAGGACGACTTAACTGCTTTTTTGTGGTGAAGGTTTGAATTTAAGCCCCAGTAAACGGCGGTGGTAACTATAACCATCCTAAGGTAGCGAAATTCCTTGTCGGGTAAGTTCCGACCTGCACGAATGGCGTAACGACTTCTCCGCTGTCTCGACCGTGATCTCGGTGAAATTGCAGTACGAGTAAAGATGCTCGTTTCGCGCAGCAGGACGGAAAGACCCCGGGACCTTTACTATAGCTTGGTATTGGTGTGTGTTTGTGCTTGTGTAGGATAGGTGGGAGACTGTGATGCCGTGCCGCTAGGTGTGGTGGAGTCGTTGGTGAAATACCATTCTGGTTCAAGTATGCATCTAACTTGGAGCCCTGATCGGGTTTGGGGACAGTGCCTGGTGGGTAGTTTAACTGGGGCGGTTGCCTCCTAAAGGGTAACGGAGGCGCTCAAAGGTTCTCTCAGCCTGGTTGGTGATCAGGTGGTGAGTGTAAGTGCACAAGAGGGCTTGACTGTGACACTGACGGGTGGAGCAGGTACGAAAGTAGGAACTAGTGATCCGGCCATGGCTTGTGGAAGCGTGGTCGCTCAACGGATAAAAGGTACCCCGGGGATAACAGGCTGATCTTGCCCAAGAGTCCATATCGACGGCATGGTTTGGCACCTCGATGTCGGCTCGTCGCATCCTGGGGCTGGAGTTGGTCCCAAGGGTTGGGCTGTTCGCCCATTAAAGCGGTACGCGAGCTGGGTTTAGAACGTCGTGAGACAGTTCGGTCCCTATCCGCTGCGCGCGTTGGAAACTTGATGAAGGCCCGTCCCTAGTACGAGAGGACCGGGATGGACGAACCTCTGGTGTGCCAGTTGTACTGCCAGGTGCATTGCTGGTTGGCTACGTTCGGTTGGGATAACCGCTGAAAGCATCTAAGCGGGAAGCTTTCTTCGAGATGAGGTTTCCGTGCCCCCCTTTTTGGGGGGTGGGAGGTCCCCAGTAGATGACTGGGTTGATAGGCCAGAGGTGGAAGCATTGTGAGGTGTTGTGAGCCGACTGGTACTAATGGGCCGATTCTAAACCAACACTCCACACTAGTGTGTGGGGCGAAGCGAGAAAACACGTGCACCCTGTGTTTGGGGTGTGGTGCTTGCAATCACTGTGCGGTACACACTCAACCCACATACGGTGGGTGGGTGACATTTTTTGCGGTGGCTCATGGCAGGCGGGAAACGCCCGGCTCCTTTCCGAACCCGGAAGCTAAGCCGCCTTTGCGCTGATGGTACTGCGACCGGGGGGTCGTGGGAGAGTAAGACACTGCCGCAATCAACCGTGAGTTGGGGGTGGGGTACAGGCCTGGAGACAGGCCAGTACCCCCCCCTTTTTACGCGCACACACTACCCAAACGCACGCCAGCGGGGCCGACCGACCGGATACCCAGTCAACCAACATAGTAGTGCACGGGCAACTGCCCGCCTCAGACGTGTATCTGCGCACGAAATTCATGAGCTGACAGGTATGTCAGCGCTTATCAGGTAGCATTAACAGCAGTATTAACGTGTGAAGCAGCTCCGTAGATAGGGCGGGACACAGACGAATAGGGGAGACCATTCATGGCAGACGAACGACACGATCGATCGAACGACTTCCGCTCACGAGGCGAGCGTTCATGGAGGGGCTCTTCAGACCGCCGAGGCTTCGGCCGTCGAGATGAGCAGGGAGGCCGGCGCTCTTCCGATGGCTACCACTCACGCAATCGTCGCTTCGATGACGGCGAATCACGGCGAGACGGTGGTTTTCAGCGTGACGGTGGTTTCCGACGCGACGGTGAGTCACGACGCGGAAGCGGACAATGGCAGCAGCGCGACAATGACCGTGATTTCAAGCGCGGCAGCTTCAACCGCTCAGACAGTGACCGCGACCGTCATGGCGAGGGGCGCGGCTTGAGAGAACGCGACGATCGTCGCGGCGGACGTTCTGACCGTTTCGACCGCGATGGCAGAAAGCGCTTCAACAGACGAGGTGACGGTAAAGGCAGGAATTGGTCAGACCGAGGCGATCGGAATGACCGTCATGACCACTCCGAACGTGGCAGCCGTTTCGACCGAAACGATCGTGGAGACCGCAGGCGCGATGATCGCTCCCGTTCACGTCACGACCGAGGAAACAATCAGCGCGGCGATGCCAACTACGCGAGCACCGAAGAATACGTGTCACCTCACGGTGATGAGCCGACAATTCCAGCCGGCGTATCAGCCAGTGAACTCGACTCTGAAGCCCTGCGTTCACTCAAGACGCTATCGGGAGCTAACCATGACATCGTGGCACGCCACCTCGTCATGGCCGGTCAACTCATTGATCTGGATCCCGAGCAGGCCTACGAGCATGCCCGCGCCGCAGCCAAGCGAGCCGGTCGTGTCGATACAGTACGCGAAGCAGCCGCATTGACTGCCTACGCATCGGGACGCTATGAAGAAGCATTGCGTGAGGTGCGAGCCGTGCGACGCATGCGCGGAGACCAGTCTCTGCGCGCCGTGGAAGCGGACTGTGAACGCGGACTGGGCCATCCAGAACGAGCAGTTGACATTATTGACAAGACCGACACCGCCGCTCTTGACCTGGGTGAACAGGTCGAACTCGTCCTCGTTTCGTCTGGTGCGCGTGCGGATCTAGGACAAAACGAAGTCGGCCTGGTGCTGGTCGATGATGCGCTGGCAGCCTTGCCTGAAGATGCCGACACCGAATATGTGCGCCGCCTGATGAGCGTCAAAGCCGATCGTCTGCGCGAACTGGGGCGCGACGAAGAAGCCACTCAAGTCGAAGAATCGATGCCGCCAGAAATCGAAGATCCCGACATCGTGGACATCGAAATGATTGCTGATGCGGATGTCACCAAGCGTGGCAGCACGTTGCACGGAACCGACGAACCACTGTCCAGTCTCTTTGACACAGCGTTGCTTGACCTGGACGGCGTGGCATGGATGGGGTCAGACCCCATTGAGCATGCGGCCCCGTCCGTCGTCGCCGCGCGTGAGAACGGCATCAAGACGGTGTTCGTGACCAATAATGCCTCACGTCCGCCTGAGGCAGTCGCTGAAAAGCTGAATTCGATGGGATTCGAAGCGGACGAATCCATGATCATGACATCCGCGATGGACGTGGCGGCTATTATGAGCGACGAGCTCGATGACGGCGCCAAGGTCTTTATGGTTGGTGGTCCCGGACTGCGCGAAGCTCTCGAAAAAGCTGGATTCACCCTCGTTGAACGTGCAAGTGACCAGCCAGATGCAGTCGTCATGGGACTGGACCGAACTGTCGGCTGGGAACAGATGTCGCAGGCTGCCTACGCGATTCAGGCCGGCGCCCGATTCTTTGCCTCCAATATGGACTCCACACTGCCGACAGAAGAAGGCTTTGCCCTCGGAAACGGCTCTCTGGTGACCGCCGTCGAACATGCCACCAAACAGCGTGCAACCGCGGCAGGTAAGCCGACGCCCGGAATCTACCAACGCGGTGCGAACCTGGTCGAAGCACACAATCCACTGAGCGTGGGAGACCGACTCGAAACCGATATTGCCGGCGCTGTCTCAGCTGGCTACCCTGCCCTTCACGTGCTTACCGGTGTCCATCAGGCAGCAGATGTGATTCGGGCACGAAAGGGTCAGCGACCCACCTACCTCGCCCTTGACATGCGAGGGTTGAACGAGGCTCATCCTCATCCCAAACATCACAAGGACAACACGTGGACCTGTGGGTACTCCCAGGTAGCATCGGTGACCAAGTGGGGCACGCTGCGCCTGGACGGTATCGAGTTGACTGAACCGACCACGGTCACCCTGGATTCGTATCGTGCGCTGGCAGCCGCAGCGTGGGCTGTCGAATCAGATGAGCCCGTGCGGTGCCCGGAATTGACGGTTGTGCCCAACGACGATCCGGCAGGGATTGTGACCCCGCCTGAACCTCAGGACGAACCGGAAGACGAAGCGGAAAATCCCGAGGTTTCAGACGCCATTGACGCGGAATTGGCTGAAGATACGCGCCCGGATTCCGAAGTCGAAGAGGAAGCCCTCAGCACAGACAATCCGATCCCGGCGTTCCTTCCTGGTGAAGAAGAACTCGAAGCTCTGCTGCGCGAGGGCGCAGATGACGAGACCGGCGTGAAGACCGCTGAAAGCGAGGATGACGCTGCCGCAGCGGACAGCGCGCAGGACGTGTCGCAGGACAGTGCCAGTGAGTGAGAACGACCCCGTGACACCGCGCCCTCATGATCCGCATGATCGTGAGGACGCGGTCACAATTCCCAACGGAGAAGTCGAACTCGACGGATTGAACGAGGCAAGCGCACAGATTCAGGTACGCACGCTGGCAGGATTCGATGCGCAGCTTCGTGCTGCCCTCGAGCACGTGAGCCGCTGAGATGAAACTCAGGAGAATCGACTCCGAACTGGTGCGCCGCCACCTGGCACGCTCACGCACCCACGCTCAGGAACTTATCCACGATGGGCGCGTCAAACTCGACGGGCAGGTGGTGCTCAAGCCGGCTCGACAAATGGATCCTGCACAGGCAATCGTCATTACCGAGGGGGACGCCGTCGACTACGCTTCACGCGGTGCCTACAAACTTGCCGGTGCGCTGGACGCCCTCGGAAAATCAGCACCGCTCATTCAGGGGCGACGATGCTTGGATGCGGGAGCATCGACGGGCGGATTTACTGACGTCCTGTTGCGACGAGGAGCACAGCAGGTGATCGCTGTTGACGTGGGATATGGGCAGCTTGCCTGGAAGCTGCAGTCGGATCCGCGCGTCGAGGTACGTGATCGCACCAATATTCGTACGCTCGCGCCCGCCGATATCACGCCACCCGTTGACCTGGTGGTGTCCGACTTATCGTTCATTTCACTGACACTGGTGATCCCGCCGCTGATCTCCGTGGCAACACCCGACGCGGACTACCTGCTGATGGTCAAGCCTCAATTTGAGATCGGCAAAGACAGGCTTGGCCACGGAGGCGTGGTGCGTGACCCCGATCAGCACGTGGAAACGGTGGAAAAAGTCGCGCAATGTGCGCGTAGCAATGGGTTGGATATCTACGCCGTTCAGGCTTCACCGTTGCCGGGTCCTGCCGGTAATGTCGAGTATTTCCTGGCGATGCGCTCAGGTCATCCGGATGCGATCTTGGAGCAAAACCTGCACAATCGGATTGTCAGAGCAGTACAGGAAGGGCCGGCAGTGAAGGGAAGGAAACATTCGTGATTCAGCGCGTCATGCTGGTGCGCCACATCAACCGCCCAGAAGCACAGGCAGCCGCCCAGGCAGCAGCACGTGAACTTTCGGTACGCGACATTGACGTGGTGCCTGAAGGAGACTGCACCGGCGATATCGACCTGGTGCTGGCCACAGGAGGCGACGGCACGATTCTTGCCGCAGCAGAATACGCCCGGAAATTCGACGCACCGTTGCTCGGCATCAACATGGGGCACATGGGCTTCCTTGCGGAAGTGTCTGCGGACGGCATCCTGTCAGTTGTTGACATGATTGCAGATGGGCGTTACACCATGGACACGCGCATGACGCTCGACATCCATGCGCACTTCCCCGATGGCACCGAATGGCACGACTGGGCGCTGAACGAAGCAGTCGTCATGCACACGGACGTGGCGCACCCGGTCCACCTGGGATTCGGAGTGGACGGACAGGCTGTATCCACCTACGGGGCGGACGGCATCATCTTCTCCACACCCACCGGCTCAACTGCATATTCGTTCTCTGCTGGCGGGCCAGTGGTATGGCCCGACACGGAGGCAATCATCATGGCTCCGCTGGCCGCGCATGGCCTGTTCACGCGGCCACTTGTTGTCAGCCCTTCGTCAGTGCTCAGCGTCAATATCCTCGAAGATGCGTGGAGTGCGCCAGAAGTGTGGTGCGACGGTCTGCGTCAGCGCACCGTCCCCAGCGGAACAACCATCACTGCCACACGAGGATGTCGCCCCGTCCACCTGCTGCGCCTCGATGACACTCCATTTTCCACGCGACTGGTCAAACGATTCCAGCTGCCTGTGGATGGTTGGAGGAAACGCCCATCCGAGCGTTAATCTGTCACGTGAGAGCTGGAGAGGCGAGAGGAGGCCAACGTGATCGATGCGCTCCGCATCAAGTCCCTGGGCGTCATTGACGAAGCCGACGTGCAATTTTCACCTGGCCTGACTGTCGTCACCGGTGAAACCGGAGCCGGTAAGACGATGGTGTTGACCTCACTGTCACTTTTGCTCGGCACTCGGGCCGATTCTCAGACCGTGCGTCAGGGGTGTGAGCAGGCCGAAGTAGACGGCATTTTCGAAGTCGATGACATGGTTGCCGCACGCGCCCAGGAGCTTGGAGCCAGCGTCGAAGACGGTGAGCTCATCGTGTCCAGAACGGTTAGTACCAAGGGTCGATCACGCGCCCACCTTGCAGGACGCCCCATCCCGGTATCCATTCTTGCTGATATTGGCGATAGTCTCGTCACGATTCACGGCCAGGCCGACCAGATGCGTCTACGTCAGACATCCGTCCAGCGCGCCACTCTCGATGAGACAGGCGACGATCAGCACCAGGAGCTTCTCCGCGACTACGCGCAAGCCTGGAAAGCAGCAGTCAATGCGAAAAAACGCCTGGACATGGCGCGCTCGCACGCCGACGAACGTGCGACACGCATTGAGGAACTGACCCGCATCACTGACCAGATCCGCCAGCTGGACCCGTATCCGGGTGAAGACGACGATCTGCGCACTCAGACTGAAAGACTGACCAACGTTGAGGATCTGCGCGCCCAGGTGGCTCTGGCCTACGCATGTCTGCGCGGTGAATCTGACGAGACCCACCTGATCGATCTGCTGCACCGCGTCCAGGCCGCATTCGCTGATGCCTCGCGTTTTGATTCCACGCTCGATTCGTTCGCCCAGCGTGCCCACACTCTGCGTCTTGATGCCGACTCGCTGGCAGATGATGCCGAGGCCTACCTGTCCACACTGAACGCCGACCCGGAGCGTCTTAACGCGTTGCACCAACGGCGCGCCGACCTGAATCGCCTGCTGCAGGGGCGGGCCGCAGATGCCACTCAGCTGCTTGAATGGGAAGCTCAGGCGCGCGCTGAACTTGAAGAACTGACAGATCCGGATGTCAACGAAGACTCCCTCGCCGCTGAACTTGCGCAGGCTCAGCAGCGCGTACTGGAACTGGGGGAGCGCCTGAGCACCTCCCGCCGGCACCTCGCAGACGAACTCAGCGAGCACGTCGATGCCGAGCTGGCAGCACTGGCGATGAAAGGGGCACACCTGAACGTCGAACTGATGCACCGTAAACCCAACTCCACGGGGTGTGAAGACATCACATTCATGCTGCAGCCTCATCCTGACGCGCCCGCCCGGCCAGTGTCTCGCGGAGCATCAGGTGGCGAGCTTTCACGCGTCATGCTGGCACTGGAAGTGGCGCTCTCGCATCGTGCGACGCCCCGCACCTTCGTCTTTGACGAGGTCGACGCCGGAATCGGTGGGCGCACAGCCACAGAGGTGGGCGCGCGACTGGCACGGCTGGCACGCGTACACCAGGTGATCGTGGTCACCCACCTGGCTCAGGTGGCAGCCTATGGAGACACCCACCTGGTAGTGCACAAAGAGGGTGGAACTGCGCGTGTGACATGCGTTGACGGGGAAGAACGCATCGACGAGATCGTGCGAATGACCGGCTCGCCGACCACCTCAGAAACGGCACGCCGTCACGCGAAAGAATTGATTCTGGCCGCAACCGTGCCACAATCGCCCTGTGAGTGACAATGAGACAGGTATGCCACCATCGCAGGCTCCCAGCGATGCGGATGTGAGGGCACGGATTCGCATCGACGAGAATCCCGTGCGGCTCGCCCGGCGCCTCGAAGCCGGTGAAATTGCGGTTATCGACAGGCCTGACCTGGACCGGGCCACCGCCCGACTGCTCATTGACGCACAACCCACAGCAATTTTGAACGCGTCAGCATCCTCTACCGGCCGCTACCCGAACCTCGGTCCAGCCCTCGTCCTCAAAGCAGGCATTTTGTTGCTCGATGACCTGGGTTCTGACATTATGACCCTGCGTGAGGGAGACACCATCACGATCAGCGGCACAGAGGTGACGCAAGATGGTCGACTGATCGCATCCGGACACGTGATGACTGACGAGGACGACCTGCGCGCACGCGAGGAAGCACGCCTGGGTCTGAGCACTCAGATCGAAGCGTTCGATGAATTCACAGATGACTATTTTGAGCGCGAATCTGACCTGCTCTACCACGAAAAAGGGATTCCGACCCTGCGCGCCAAGATGCAGGGTCGCCCGGTTCTCCTGGTGAATAAGGCTGAAGATTCTGTCAAGGAACTCAAAGGGCTGCGTCGCTGGATTCGCGATACCAACCCGATCCTGGTCGGCGTTGACGGGGGAGCGGACCTGCTGCTTCGCGAACGCATGAAGCCCCACATCATCGTGGCCGATATGGATGCGGTCTCAGAAAAGGCATTGGGATGCGGGGCTGAACTAGTGGTGCGGGAGAACCGTGACGGCACCGCTCCAGGACGCGAACGCCTCAACCGACAGGGACGCTCCTACGAAGTGATGACCGCATCTGGGACCAGTGAGGATGCAGCGATCATTCTGGCTGCCACGCAACGTGCCTCCGTGATCGCCACGATCGGTATTCACCTGACACTCCAGGATTTCCTCGATCGCGGACGCGCCGGAATGGCGTCAACCTTCTTCACGCGTCTCAAGGCAGGTGACGCGCTTATCTCATCGCGTGCCATTCGCGAAACCTACCGTCCACGCATTTCAGCGTTCTGGCTGATCGTATTCGTTATCGTCGCCGTCCTGCTGGCCGGTGCGGCACTGTGGTCCACACCGTGGGGGCAGGGTGCTATGGAAGTCGTAGCCCATTGGGTCGCAAGCTGGTGGCCCTTCAGCGCAGGGAGCAGTTAAAAGAGGTCATCATGGTTAATTTTCGCTATCACCTAGTCTCCATCATCGCGATCTTCATCGCGCTGTGCGTGGGCGTGATCCTCGGTGCCGGCCCCCTGCAGGTACGGCTCGATGACGCACTGAGCTCATCGCGCGCACAGGCGCAGCGAACCGCTCAGGAACAACTCGAAGAAGCCGAACACAGCCTCAAGCTGTCAGAAGCAGCCGTTTCGCAAATGGGCGACGAGATTGTGCCGGGAACCCTCGAAGGACGCAATATTGGTCTGCTGAAAATGGCGGCCACCGATCCTGCTGATATCGAGCAACTCAAGACTATGCTGAGCAAAGCCGGTGCAACAGTTGTCAGCGTCGCAACACTGACAGACAACTGGGATTCTCAGTCCATGACCGAGTATCGCAACACGCTGGCCACGCCAGTTGAGACCAACCTCGCCGGTGACGTTCCGGCAGATCTGACCAGTGACGGAGTGATCGGGCAGGCCATCGTGACGATTATGACCTCCTCTGGCGCCAACCAGGATCTGCTCCGTGACATCCTGACCGATGATTCGCGTCCCATTGTCACCTTCGATGAATCCGAGGGCGGTCAGGCTGACACCCTGATTCTGGTCGGGCCACGCACGATGAAGGCTGGAATGGCAACCGCGCAGGACGCCCAGAGCGGCACAGGAGGCCCGGCCTCTTCAAGCGCATGGGTCGGAATGGCTCGCGCATTGGCAAGTGCGCCCAATCCCGGCGTGATCGTGGGTGATGCCGGTGATGCGGACGCGATGATTGCCCAGCTGCGTGCACAGAACGCTCCAATCACCACCGTTGATTCCGTAGGAACAGCGATCGCCACGCTGGCAACAGTTCTCGCACTTCCGAGCGCCCAGGCTCAGCCACGCGCACTGGGCGGCGAGGACAGCGCCACCAGCGTGTTCCCAGATCTTCAGCTCTCAGGCCGGCAAGCGGCTCCACCCGCGCCACACAACGAACCGGCAGACGGAGCCCAGTCACAAAGCGGAGGAGAGTAACACCGTGACGGCACACGAGGATGAACAGATGCCCATCGCTGATCGCAGCGGAAGCGCACCCGTCGCCAGTCACGACATCGTATGGCGCGGCAAAGTCTTTGACATGGCTGAAGACGAGGTCATCCTTGACGACTCTCACTCAGTGATTCGCCAGTACCTGTCGCATCCAGGCGCAGTCGGCATCGTCGCATTGCGCGGTGAGGACGGTAATGAGGAAGTACTGCTGGAATACCAGTACCGCCATCCAGTAGGCGCGCACCTGTGGGAGATACCGGCCGGCCTTCTCGATATCGAGGGTGAAGACCCCCTGACAGCGGCCAAACGCGAACTTGCTGAAGAAACGGATCAGAAGGCTGAGCGCTGGGATGTCCTCGTCGATTACTTCACCTCACCTGGAGGATCCGAAGAATCTCTGCGGATCTTCCTTGCCCGCGATGTTTCTCCGACTGGCACCACCTTCGAGCGTGAGGATGAGGAAGCGGCGATGGTGACCCGCTGGGTCAACCTGGATGAAGCTGTTCGCCTCGTTGCTGCGGGAAATCTGCATAACCCTTCAGCCTGCGTGGGAATTCTCGCCACCTTCGCTGCGCGCGCCCACGGGTGGCAGACCCTGCGTGCCAGCGACGCGCCGTGGATGCGTTCTGCGCGTCAGAACTGACTGCTCCAGACTCGAATCCTCCTTATAGCGTGCAAGTGATCTCAATCGCCGTAATTTAGAAAGCATCGTGTTGCTAAAAGCCGTACACTGGTGGGGTAGTTACTGACGGCGATAAGGAGGACAGTCATGGGAGAGCCGACTGAAATCGGCACCCGCGAGCAGGTGCTCGACCTAATCGTCGAAAAAGGTCCCGTGACCGCTACGGTCATCGCGAAGATCCTGGATCTGACCACGGCGGCGGTCAGACGGCACATCACCATTTTGCAGGACGCTGGAGAAATCGTTCAGTATCAGGACTACTCGACTGACAAGCGTGGACGAGGGCGACCAGCGCGTCACTACGTGGCAACCGAGCGAGCACACGACAGGCTCCCAGAGGGATACTCCGAGTTGGCTGTCAAGGCTCTGGGCTACCTGGGACAGGTCGGAGGTGGCCCGGCCATTGACTCATTTGCCGCTGCCCGCTCACGCGAAATCGAACGTCGATACGCGCCGATCGTGCGTGAAGCAGGGAACGACCCGAAAGTGCGCGCACAGGCTCTGGCTGACGCGCTCACCCAGGACGGTTACGCAGCGACAGTGCGCGACATTGGCGATGGCACCTTCGCAATCCAGCTATGTCAGGGTCACTGCCCGATCCAGCAGGTAGCCGATGACTTCCCACAATTGTGCGAAGCGGAAACCCAAGCCTTTGCGCGTCTGCTGGACGTGCATGTTCAACGTTTGGCCACCTTGGCCGGAGGGGAACACGTATGCACCACGCATATTCCCGTGGGTGCCCCCACAATCCGGCGCTCTGCGTTGGCGGCTCTCAGGCGATAGCGTGAGTGCTTTTGACACAGCGGCAAAGTCACGATCTTGACGCCAGTCAAGTCACTGAGGAAAGGACAATATGAGCCAGTCACCGCCAATCGTTTCATCTGAGGATAAACGCAGAAGTGATGAAGCGATTATCGAATCCATCGGTGCATACGAATTCGGATGGCACGACAAGGACGACTACTCACATGATGTTCCCAAAGGCATCAACGAGCAGGTGGTGCGCCACATTTCGGCCGAAAAGAATGAACCCGAATGGATGTTGGAGCGCCGACTGAAAGCTCTGGAGATCTTCGAGCGCAAACCCATGCCGGCATGGGGTCCCGACCTGTCCGACATTGACTTCGGTGACTTCAAGTACTACGTGCGTCCCACCGACCGTCAGGTTAAAGACTGGAACGACCTGCCCGAAGACATTCGTCAGACCTATGACCGTCTGGGCATTCCCGAAGCGGAAAAACAGCGTCTGGTCGCAGGCGTGGCCGCGCAGTACGAATCTGAAGTTGTTTACCAACAGATTCAGTCCGATCTGGAGAAGCAAGGCGTCGTCTTCATGGACACCGACACCGGCCTGCGTGAATACCCCGAGATCTTCAAGGAATACTTCGGGCACTCGGTACCTTCAGGTGACAACAAGTTTGCAGCACTCAACACGGCAGCATGGTCGGGTGGCTCATTCGTGTACGTGCCACCGGGCGTCCACGTTGAGATCCCTCTGCAGGCCTACTTCCGCATCAACACCGAAGCGATGGGCCAGTTTGAGCGCACGCTGATCGTAGCGGACGAAGGTTCCTACGTTCACTACGTCGAGGGCTGCACGGCCCCGATTTACGACTCCAACTCGCTGCACGCCGCAGTCGTGGAAATCTTCGTGCGCAAGGATGCCCGCGTGCGATACACGACCATCCAGAACTGGTCGACCAACGTGCTCAACCTGGTGACTCAGCGTGCCATCGTTGACGAGGGTGGAACGATGGAGTGGATCGATGGCAACATGGGCTCCGCGATCACGATGAAGTACCCCGCGTGCTTCCTCATGGGTGACCACGCCCGAGGCGAAACACTGTCAATCGGTTTTGCCGGCCCCGGCCAGAACCAGGACACGGGCGCGAAGATGGTGCACATGGCGCCGCACACGTCCTCGTCCATTGTCTCCAAATCAGTGTCACGAGGGGGTGGGCGCACCTCGTATCGAGGCCTCGTGCAGGTCAATGCGCGTGCGCGCCACTCCAAGTCGAATGTTCTGTGCGACGCGCTGCTGGTCGATAAAATCTCCCGCACCGACACATACCCGTATGTGGATGTGCGCACCGACGACGTGGAAATGGGCCACGAGGCCACCGTCTCGAAAGTGTCAGAAGATCAGCTGTTCTACCTGATGAGTCGCGGCCTGGATGAAAACGAAGCTATGGCCATGATTGTGCGCGGATTCGTCGAGCCTATTGCGAAGGAACTCCCCATGGAGTACGCACTCGAACTGAACCGCCTCATCGAACTACAAATGGAAGGATCGGTGGGCTGAGTTGGCTCAAGACCATCGCGAAGATCACGTCAGCCCACACCCATCGCGCGCAGATCGGCCGACGTCGTTCAACCTCGACGATATTCCCGTGCCCAAAGGCAAGGAAGAAGACTGGCGATTCACCCCTATGCGCCGCATCTCGATGTTGTTCGACCCGGCCAACTACGATACCGAGGACGCTCCGCTGACTGTGGAAGCTCCCGAAGGCGTCTGCGTTGAAACCGTCTCGCGAGACGATTCACGCGTGGGCACCGTGCTGGCTCCTGGTGACAGGACCGCGGTAGTTGAATGGAATACGTTCCATGATGCTCAGGTCGTGTCCGTTCCAGCCGGAAAACGCATCGACGATCCAATTCTTATTACGGTGGATACGGCCTCTGACCAACGCAGCCAGCACCTGGTCGTCGACGCTGGCGCACACAGCGAATCCACAGTGATCCTCAACCACACGGACAGCGCCGACGCGCGAATCAACCAGGGCATTGAGATCACTACCGGTGAGAACGCCTCGTTAACGTTCGTGTCCCTGCAGGAATGGGACGACAGTGTTGTACACGCGTCGAACCACCGCATTCGCATTGGCAAGAACGCGAAAGTGCGTCACATCGTGGTCACACTGGGTGGCGATACGGTTCGCCTGTGCGCCGATACCGACTTTGAAGGGCCGGGCGCTGAACTGACTATGCTGGGCGTGTACTTCGTGGACGGAGGACAACACCTGGAACACCGTGTGTTCGTGGACCACTCAGCACCCAACTGCTACTCACGCGTGACGTATAAAGGCGCCCTGCAGGGTAAGGATGCGCACTCGGTGTGGATTGGTGACTGCCTCATCCAGGAACCTGCTGACGGAACAGACACCTATGAGCTGAACCGTAACCTCATTTTGACCGAAGGCGCTCATGCTGATTCAGTTCCCAACCTTGAGATTGAAAACGGTGAGATCGCCGGAGCAGGACATGCATCAGCGACAGGACGCTTTGACGATGAACAATTGTTCTACCTGATGAGCCGCGGAATCACCGAGGAAGATGCCCGTCGCCTCGTGGTGCGAGGATTCTTCGCGGAACTGATTGACCAGATCGGTGTTCCGGCCATTGAAAAGCATCTGATGGAATCGGTTGAAAGAGAACTTGAAGTTACGGGACGCTGAGCCGCCCTCGAATGTAAGAGAAAGAACGCGACATGTCGACTTTGGAAATTCAGAACCTTCACGTCAACGTAGAAACACCTGAGGGCACGAAACAGATCCTCAAAGGTGTCGACCTCACCATCGAATCTGGCGAGATCCACGCCATCATGGGACCGAACGGATCAGGCAAATCCACACTCGCCTACGCGCTGGCCGGTCATCCAGCCTACGAGGTGACCGAAGGCGCCGCCTACCTCGATGGTCACAACATTGTGGACATGACCGTTGATGAGCGCGCCCGCAGCGGCCTGTTCCTGGCGATGCAGTACCCCGTGGCAGTGGCGGGCGTGTCAGTGTCGAACTTCCTGCGCTCCGCCAAGACCGCGATCGACGGGAAGGCGCCGAGTATCCGGACCTGGGTCAAGGACATGAACGCCGCGATGGAGAAATTGCGCATCGAACCGGCTTTCGCTGAGCGTGACGTCAACGTGGGCTTCTCCGGTGGTGAAAAGAAGCGCCTCGAAATTTTGCAGATGGAGATGCTGCGCCCCTCGTTCGCCATTCTTGACGAGACTGACTCCGGCCTTGACGTGGATGCGCTGAGGATCGTCTCCGAGGGTGTCAACCGGGTCCACGAGTCCACGAACTGCGGGATCATGCTGATCACGCACTACACGCGAATCCTGCGTTACATTCACCCCAGCCATGTGCACGTGTTTGTTGACGGTCACGTTGCCGCTCAAGGCGGCCCGGAACTGGCTGAACAACTGGAAGAAACAGGGTACGACTCATACCTTCAGTAAGCAGTAGGAGCAGATTGTGAGTGAGACGATCGGCGCGTTCACCGTCGATGAGATTCGTCAGGACTTCCCGTACCTGACGCGGCGCGGTAGGGCGGGTGGCCCCATCGCCTACTTTGACGCGTCAGCCACATCTCAAAAACCCTCGTGCGTCATAGACGCGGTTACTGACTTTTACCGGCACCACAACGGTGCCGTGCATCGCGGTACCCACGTGCTGTCAGATGACTCAACGCAACTGTACGAGGACGCGCGCGCCACCGTCGCACGCTTCATCAAAGCGCGGCCGGACGAAGTGGTGTGGACGAAGAACGCCACTGAAGCACTCAACATCGTCGCCTACGCGATGACGAACGGGTCAGCTGGTGACTCGACAGGCCACGATGTCCGCTTCAGCCTGCAGGCAGGGGACCGGGTCGTGATCTCACGCGCCGAACACCACTCGAACCTGGTGCCGTGGCAGCTGGCCTGCCAGCGCAGCGGAGCCGAGCTCAAGTGGCTCGATCTGGATCCCGAGGGACGAATCGACCTCGATACACTGGACGTCATCACGCCGAACACGAAGGTCGTCGCCGTCACACACGCATCCAACGTGACCGGAGCGATCACTCCGATTGAGCCGATCATCCAGGCAGCCCATAACGTCGGCGCACTGGTGGTTCTGGATACATGCCAGTCATCTGCGCACCTTCCAATTGACGTGACAACACTGGGCGCAGACTTCATTGCTCTGTCATCACACAAGATGTGTGGGCCGACTGGAATTGGTGCATTGTGGTCACGTCGCGACCTGCTTGAAGCGATGCCACCAGTGCTGACGGGCGGCTCAACGGTCGCATCTGTCACGATGGATTCCACTGAGTTCCTGCCTGCACCTGACTGCTTCGAAGCCGGATCGCAACCAGTGGCACAGGCGGTCGGGTGGGCACGCGCACTGGAGTACATATCCACCATTGGAATGGATGCCATTGCCAGGCGCGAAGAGGAACTGGCCACACTGATGCTGGAAGGATTGTCCGACATCGAAGGCGTGAAGATCCTGGGACCGACATCCACGCACGACCGTCTGGCAGTCGTCGCCTGGACGATGGACGGAGTCCACCCACATGATGTGGGCCAGTTCCTTGACTCACGTGACGTTGCGGTGCGAGTAGGACACCACTGCGCCATCCCGTTGCACCAGTTTTTCGGCGAGCGTGCATCGACACGGGCGACGGCAACAGTGACCACGACACGCGCCGAGATCGATCAGCTGGTCGACGCAGTGAGCGCAACAGCAGGATTTTTCACAGGAGCATAATGAGCAGTCTTGAACAGATGTATCAGCAAGTGATCCTGGATCACTCGCGCGAACGCCGAGGCAGCGGCACGGTGGACAACATCCAGGCATCCTCACACCAGGTCAACCCCACATGCGGTGACGAGGTGACCCTGGGCATCAGAGTCGACGATGCCGGAAAAATTGAACACCTGGTGTGGGACGGGGATGGCTGCTCCATTTCGCAGGCCAGCCTGTCGATGCTCTCCGACATGGTCGAAGGCCAACCGACTGACACGGTGCGCGACCTGTACGCCGATATGGAAACCATGATGCATTCGCGCGGTCAGGGTGTGGACGATGCAGTCCTGGACGCGCTGGGGGATGCCGTGGCCCTTGAAGGAACCAGCCAATTCCCAAACAGAATCAAGTGCGCACTGCTGGGATGGTACGCCCTTCGTGACGCGCTGGCACAAGTTGGTATCGACATAGCAGGAGACGACCATGAGTGACACGCCTTATGCGCCCGAAGGTGCGCAGTCAGCAAACCCGATGGCTCAGACGGAACCTGTCGAACAGCGCTTTGCCCCCGCACCACAGCAACAACTGCCCACCGGCGTTGACTACGTGGAAAACGGCACAGTTCCCGCCGCAGACGTGGAAGAAGCACTCAAGGACGTCATCGACCCCGAGCTGGGAATCAACATCGTTGACCTGGGCCTGCTCTACGGCATCACGGTCAGTGAAGATGACAGTATCCAGCTGGATATGACGCTGACATCTGCTGCATGCCCACTGACCGACGTGATCGAACAGCAGGCGCAGATGGTGCTGCAGACGTTCACGGATCTGGTGATGGTCAACTGGGTGTGGATGCCCGCTTGGGGGCCAGAACGCATTACCCCTGATGGGCGTGATCAACTCCGCGCCCTGGGATTCAACGTCTGAGCATCGGCAGTTTTGTGCTCAGTCGCGTGAGGATTTCTTGCCCGTATCCGTTTGTCCATCTGCGGCGCGCTTGGCAGCGTCGTGGCGGATCTGCTCTTCCTGATAGGACCGGATCGCTGCCTCGGTTGCATCGGATACTCCGCGGGAGAGCGTTGTGGCAGCTTCGCTGACACCTTTCACTACCGGGGTGACGGCGTCCTCAACCGCTTTCGACGTGGAATCCCACAACTTTGCTGCCGGATTCAGCAACTGCTCACGGACTTTGCGCCGCATGACCTTGCCCAGCTGATTACGCGGCATGGTGGAGATGAACGCGATCTGGCGCGGCAATGCGTAGTGCGAAATCGACCGCTCTGCCCATTCGCGGACCTGATCCAGCGAAATCAGGGGAGCGCCCTCGTCCATGATCAGCGCAGCGGTCACTTCCTCGGTCTCATCACCCTTCGGCAGACCGACAACGGCCACGTCCTTCACCCCCGGCATGGAACGAATCGCGTCCTCGACCTGCGAGGGATACACGTTGAAGCCGCCGGACAAAATGAGTTCCTTGCGGCGGTCCGCGAGCGTGATGAAGCCGTCATCGTTGACACCGATATCGCCTGTGCGAAGCCAGCCGTCCTGTGTGAAGACTTTTGCGGTTTCATCGGGAGCATCCAGGTAGCCTTCAAAGACTTGCGGACCGCGCACGATGATCTCGCCTGGCTCGCCATCGTCGACATCACGCGTGGGATCCTCAAGGTCGACCAGGCGCAGCTCGGTGGAGGCGAAGGGGATGCCTAGAGTTCCGTGTCGCCTGCCTGGTCCCAGAGGTGATCCGCAGATGACAGGAGAGGTCTCAGACAAGCCATAGCCCTCCAGGATAATGCCGCCGGTATATTCTTCCCATTCGTCGGCGAATGCGGTGGACAACGGCATCGCTCCGGAGACCGAATACCGGATGCTGTCGAGCGGCGTATGCGTCTTTCGTGCTTCCTTCAGGATCCTCTCAAACATCGCGGGAACACCGACAAAGAAGGTGACGGCACGACGACGATGCGCAGCAACAGCCATTGCCGCATCGAAAGTCGGCATCAGTACCTGCGTCGCCGCCTTCCTGACGGAAGCACACAGGAAGAACGTCAACCCGAATGCGTGGAAGTAGGGAAGCAGGGAGAAAAACGTTTCCGCGCCTTCGTGCAGCTTCCACACCCAGAACAGGTTCTGATTGACGTTGGCGCCGATGTTGGTGTGAGTGAGCGGAACCGACTTCGGAATACCGTTGGTGCCGCCCGTGTGCAAGATAACGGCTCGATCTGAGCCAGTTGGATGCGGATAATCGCGACGAATACTGTGAGCAGCGGCCACTGCATGATCCCAGGAACGCGTCGAATCAGGAACCTCACCGCGCATCTTGTCATGCATCTGCTTCGCCTTGGCGACCGGCAACTTCAGTGCGAGGCGCTGAATGGTGGGAAGGCCGGCTGCGATATTGACGGTGAAAACCTTCTCGATGTCAATCGACCCGTCAGTGGGGTAGGAGCCGACGCATTTTTCCCACACAATGGCGACCTTGGCGTGGTGACGCTTGAGCTGGCCTTCAATTTCGTGGGCGGGTGCGAGCGGATTATGCTCAGCCGCTACGGCTCCGATCCTCATGCAGGCATAGAACGCAACAAAAGCCTGCGGGCAGTTCGGCAGTGCGATGGCGACCACGTCGCCCTTTCGCACGCCAGCATCCACCAGCACCTGGGCGGCACGCAACACCTGAGCGAGGACTTCCCGATAGGTCGTGGTCGCACCCATGTAATCCAGCGCCACATGCGACGGGTACAGTCGAGCAGTCGTATTGAGCAGTTCGAACAGTGGCGTGTCCGGGATCGGAATTTCATACGGACATCCCGGCTCATAGTGGGCGTGTGCCTGCTCGACGATACTCATAGCGCAATCTCCTCACCGATACGGTTCGATGCTATCGCACCGCCAACACTGCCTCCCAATCGAGGCGCTTGCCGTCACACTTCCGGTGCAGCGAATGTATCGCACTTCTCCAGCGAGCCGTTTTGCACGCCAGTTTCAAGCCAGCGTTGTCGCTGTTCAGCTGACCCATGTGTCCAGCTTTCAGGATTGGTCGTGCCCTGCGCCTGCTCCTGAATACGGTCATCACCAATGGCTTCGGCAGTCTGCCATGCCTGCGCCAGTTCCTCAGAAGTCGGCTCTTTCAGGAATGCCTCGCCTGATTCGGGATCCTTGGTCTGTGAGGCCCAATGCATCCACACGCCGGCGTAGCAGTCTGCCTGCAGTTCAAGACGCACTGCATCACTTTGCTCACCGGTCTCCTGGCTGCGATGTTCGGCAAAGATGCCGCGAAGATGCTGGATGTGATGGCCCCATTCATGAGCGACCACATACTCCTGAGCCAAAGGTGCGTTGGCAGCACCGAGCTGCGATTCCATCTGCTGGAAGAAACCCAGGTCCAGGTTCACTGACGCATCTGAGGGGCAGTAGAAAGGACCGACCTGTGAAGAGGCCGTACCACACGCTGTGTTCACCGCCTGCTCGAAGAGCTGGAAGCTGGGCGGCTGGTAGTCCATTCCGGCCTGCTCGGGCAACTGAGTCTGCCAAACTACGTCCAGTGAATCAGCGGTCGTCACCATGCGGCATTCGACGTACTGATTGGCATCTGCACCAGTTTGGCAGTGTTCCAGAGACGATCCGGACTGTTCTTCCACGCTGGGTTGCGCCCCTCCGGCCAGGCCGGTCAGGTCGATTCCCGTCAGACGTGACAGCAGGAACAGGCCGATCAGTACGGCAACGGATCCACCACCGATGGCAACGCCACGTCCGCCGCGGCTGGTACGCACTCGTCCAGAATTAGACTGGACCCCCTCGTTAAAACTCATATCGCAAGAGTAGCCCCTAGCGTTGGTCAGCGTGATGATAGCGTCCGAGCATTTCATCACGGAAAGCATCGAAGTCACCTGACTGGATGCTTCCGCGGATCGCATCGACCAGGTGCACAGTGAACCACTCATTGTGAATCGTCGCCAACGTGGACGCAAGGATCTCCCTGGCCTTGAACAGGTGACGCACGTAGGCGCGGGTGTAGTGCTGACACGTGTAGCACCCGCATCCATCGACCAGGGGAGTGAAGTCGTCAGCAAAGCGCGCATTCGTCACGTTAAAGCGCCCGTCCGGGGTGTAGATCGCGGCATTTCGCGCTACGCGCGACGGATTCACGCAGTCGAACGTGTCCGCCCCAGCTTCCACTCCGGCAAACAGGTCATCCGGTTCGGAAATTCCCAGCAGGTGACGAGGACGATCGTCGGGCAGCTCCTCGCATACCCACGACACAATGCGCCCCAGATTCTCTTTCTCGAGGGCGCCTCCCACTCCGAACCCGTCAAAGGTGCGGCCATCGACTTCCATCTGCGCCAGGGTGCGCGCAGCACAGCGACGCAGATCCTCATACTGTGCGCCCTGGACAACGCCGAAGAGCTGCTGGTAAGGATGATCCGCGCGCTCGTGGGTCAAACGTTCATGTTCAGCAAGGCAACGCCGCGCCCACTCATGCGTACGCTCCAGGGATTCCTCCTGATACCAACGCGGATGCAGCAGCGAGGTCAACTCGTCAAATGCGAACATGATGTCTGCACCCAGCTGATGCTGAATCTGCATCGACTTTTCCGGAGTAAAACGGTGATGGGAACCGTCAATGTGGCTTTGGAACACCACGCCGTCACTGTCGACCACTGCGCGCGAAGATTTCACGGCCTGGCGGAACATCCAGTCCTGCTCGGCGGCAGAAGCCTCCTTGTAGACTCCCGAAAACTCCTGCGTGAGCACTTTCTTAAAGCCAGCGCCCAGTGAGAGCACCTGGAAACCACCCGAGTCGGTGAATGTCGGGCCGTGCCAATTCATGAATGCGCCGAAGCCGCCGGCACGATCCACGATGTCGGATCCGGGCTGCAGGTACAGGTGGTAGGCGTTCGCGAGGACCGCCTGGCCGCCCAGATTCGCCACCATCTCGGGAACCAGTGCCTTGACGTTGGCTTTCGTGCCCACTGGAACAAATGCGGGGGTGTGGATCTGACCGTGAGGCGTGGTAATGACACCCGTGCGGGACAGTCCCATACCGCTGTCGTGACGGTATGTGACCTCGAAACCGACTCCTCCCTCGCTCACTTTGCCAGCTTGGCCGGGCTGGGGCGTGATTTCTGGGTGCGGGCGGGACGGGAGCGCGATCCACTGCGGCGCGTCAGTCATGCGTTACCTCACGTTCATGCGCGGCGTTGCGCTCTGGCTGTTCCCAGCGGCGCACCGCACCGATCACTGCGTAGGTCAGGGGCAGGAAAATGACCTCGACCCCCACCTTGTACAGGTATCCGACCACCACGTAGTTGACGAAGTCCCATCCGGGAATAATTCCGGCGAAGGCGATGGTGCAGAAAATCAGCGTGTCAGCCAGCTCGCCCACCATTGTCGAACCGATGAGTCGAACCCACAGGTTACGCTCACCCCACCGCTGGCGCATGCGCACCAGGACCCAGGAGTTCAGCAACTGCCCGACCAGATAGCCACACACCGATGCAGCCACGATGCGTGGCACGAAACCGAGCACGGCGACGAAAGCATCCTGATTCTCATACCCCGGGCCTACAGGGGCAGCCCCGACAACCAGGAAGGTCAGGGAGGCCAGGATGGAAACTGCAAAACCGGTGAGAATGACGCGCTTGGCCCGCGCAAAGCCATAAATCTCAGAGAGTAGATCGCCCAGGATGTAGGTCAGTGGGAACAAGACCGCGCCGCCATCGAAAACCAGCATGAGCGGGCCAATATGGATCCCGATCACTTTGGTTGCCACGATATTGGAGATCAGCAAGAAGGCGACAAAACATATTGCGACGATGTCGTAGACGGATCGATGACGCTGGACGCGTGGTTGTGAAGAAGTACTCATGACGTGTTTCCGTACCTGGGTCTAAGGCCCGCTTTAGCGAGGCCTGCGCTGGCCGCGTGCACCGAAACGGTGTCCCGAGTGATGATCACCCGATCCGCTGCGGGAACGACGCACATGTCCTGCATCGGTGGCACGCGAACGCGGCCCGCCATCAACACGGATACGCAGCGTACGCCCGGCAACCTGGGCTTTACCGAGTTTTTCCATCTGATCGTCGGACAGGCTCGGGCCGATGTCCACCAGTGAGAATGTCGGGTAAATATCGATACGGCCCACATCAGAGCCTTTCAGATGAGCTTCGCCCGTGATTGCTCCAACAATGGATCCAGGTTTGACGCCATCCTTCTTGCCGACTTCGATGCGGTAGCGCGTCCCCATCGGGGCACGCTGTGGCTTGCCGCCGGCGCGCCGGCGGGCACCGTTCTTCCCACCCTTGAGCGGCTTCGAATCACGCCCGTTTTCAAAAGACGCAGACAGGAACTCACCGTTCTCATCGAGGACTTCCTCGCGGCGAATCTTGCCGTCGGAGCGGCGGTCCTTGTGATCGTGCGTGCCATTGTCATGGACAGTGCGCGCCAGCATTGCTGAGGCGATGATCAGTGGATCGCACGCGTGCTCATCTGCGAACTCGCGGATGAGCTGCTCGAACATGTCGAGTTGCCCGCGTTCAATACGCGTGGGCAACATGTCGAGGAAATGGCGCGAACGGAACTCGCTGACAGCCTGTGGCGTGGGGATGTGGACTTCCTCCATCGCAGTGCCCGTCAGTTTTTCGATACGACGCAGACGGTAGTGCTCGCGAGGAGTGAAGAACGACAGTGATTCGCCTTCGCGGCCGGCGCGCCCGGTGCGACCGATACGGTGGACGTAGGCTTCAGGTTCGCGTGGCACATCAAAATTGACGACCAGGCCGATCCGCTCCACGTCCAGGCCTCGGGCCGCCACATCGGTGGCAACCAGAACGTCCAAAGAACCGGACCGCAGACGCTCCACCATGCGCTCACGTTCCTGCTGTGCCACATCGCCGGAAATTCCGGCCGCGCGGAAACCTCGAGCCGTCAGATCCAGTGAAATCTCTTCAGCATCCAGTCGCGTGCGCACAAAGACGATGACGGCGTCGGCCGAGCGGGTCGACAAGACGCGGGCCAGCGCATTGTTCTTGTGTTTAAACGGCACAACCGCGTAGGTCTGGTGGATGGTGTCAACGGTCGACGACTCTTCCGACACCGCTATCTTCAACGGATCATGCAAGTGGGTTTGCGCCACTTTTTCAATCGCTGCCGGCATTGTGGCCGAAAAGAGTGCCGTGACGCGTTGGGTGGGAACTGTGGCGGCGATGGTCTCCACATCCTCGGCGAATCCCATGCGCAGCATCTCATCGGCTTCATCAAGGACGAGCATACGCACCGAGGACAGATCCAGCGCGCCCTTCTCGATCAGGTCGATCATGCGGCCAGGTGTGCCCACGACGATCTGCGCGCCATCCTTCAGCGCGCGAAGCTGCGGGCCGTATGCAGAGCCACCATAGACGGCGACAATGTTGATGCCGCGGTAGCTCGCCGCAAACTCTTCCATCGCATCGGCTGACTGCAGCGCCAGTTCGCGCGTCGGAGCCAGAACGACCGCCTGGACATCCTTTTCTTTCGGATCAATCAGCGTCAGCATCGGCAGTCCGAATGCCGCCGTCTTACCGGTGCCGGTCTGCGCGATGCCGACCACGTCACGCGCCTCAAGCAGTGCGGGAATCGCCTCAGCCTGAATGGGCGTGGGCGTCTCGAATCCCATCGCTGTGACCGTGTCCAGCAGGGGAGCGGGCAGACCGAGGTCAGCGAAGTTCACCTGATCGTCGTCATCCTCGTCGTCATTTCCATCGTAATCCTCGTCATCTTCGAGGTCGTTGTCGTCCTGATCGACATCGTCGGCATGGTCATTGTCGTCAGTTCCATCGGCGAGGGCTTCGCTGTCAGCATCCGAATCCTGTGCAACGTCGTCCTCGTGAAACAGAACGTCACCGAGGCCGAGGGCATCGGATGTGGACATAGGGGCAGAATCTTGTGAAGGCACGGTTTCCTCTTACTGTTGTGAACACAGGGCTCGCGGTTTCGAAAAATGCCACCAGGAACGCCTGGGGCTACAGGGCGCGACCCATTACACCAACAACACACATCGGCTCCTGGCCGATCACTATCACAGTGGGAAGCGCCTTGACGAGCTTTAACACTATTGCGTTTCGCGCTCATTTCCTAGCGTGAGCGGCGGTGAAATGCCTCACCGCGCCTGTTTTGAGCGGATTCTGGAGGAAGCGAACACCGCCAGCAGGCACACGCCCAGCGCGATTACGGGGGCTGGAACATACTGAATACCGCCCTCAAACGCCGGCATCCAGACGGCCAACACGACCGAAACGATTGCCAGTTCCACGGCGCCGCCCGCATTGTCAGCAATCTGGAGCCACGAGGAGGCCCGTCCGTGTTCAGACGGATCAATTGACCCGAGCGTGAGATCAGACAATGTTGAGTGCACCATTCCGATCCCCAGACCTGTAATACTCCACCCCACAAGGGCGACAGCCGGCGGGAGCCCTTTCAACACCAGGAAACACACGGGAAGAACGCCGACCACCATGAGGCTCGCGCCCACCAGCGGCAGTCTTTCACGCGTTGCCTGAGTGTTGACGCGCGTGGGAATCGCTGAGCCTATCGCCCACGTGATTGAGCCAATCGTCACGGCGAGCGATGCATGACTTGCACTCCATAAGTGCACACGCTGGAGAACAAGCGGCAGGAAAACCTCCGCGCCAGACAGACCGCCCATGACCAGTGCGCGAGTGGCAATGATTGAGGCAATACCGGGGCGAAGAGTAAACGTGCCGTCGGGAACCAGGCGCTTCAATGTCATGGCACAGCCGGCCAGGCCGAGAACAGTCGCCGCAACGAGCGCCCATCCACTCAGCGTTCCTGCAAATTGCACCAGCACAACGGAGCCACCCGCTCCGGCCGCCAACGCGGCCAGATGACGCATCGAACCTTCGACTGCCCCCTGACGAGAAGGGAAACGCCGCAGCACGGGGACCATTGCCGCCAGGCCGACGGCAGCGATGAACGGCACTACGCCGAAGACCCATCGCCAGCCCCACGTGGCCGTGACCCATCCGGCAATCGCAGGACCGACCAGAGAGGGAAACACCCACGCCATCGAAAAGGCGGCGAAAAACGTGGGCCGATGTCGCGGTGACGCGATGGAGCCGACGAAAACATAGATCGGCACCATGACGAGGCCACCGCCCAGGCCCTGAATCATGCGTCCGATGACGAAGAGTGCGATATGCCCGGCGAATGTGCACAGCGCCAGCCCCACCACAAACAGTGCGGCACCCCACAGCAGCACCTTGCGCGGGCCGCGCGCATCACACAGAGGTCCGGCGATGACGGTGGAGGCAAGCTGCATGGCGATCGCCGCTCCGGACGCGACGGCGAACCACGTATCCGATCCCAGATCAGCCACAACATTCGGCATGATCGTCATAGCTGCCAGCGCTTCAAATGCTGCCAGGGTGATCAAGACGATGGAACCAGCCAGCAGAACTTTCTCATCGCGACTCCACCGCGTGACGGCGTCACCCTCGGTGATCTGAGCAGGCGTTTCGCGGTTGGTCTCCATGAGCCGTAGACTACCCTGTGTCACTCTGGATTGCTGCGCTGCCTGTTTCGCAGATGCGGCGACCAGTGAAGTCAATGAAAGGAAAACTGGTGTTACGCACACACACGATCTCTCAGATGGGGACCGACCTGGTCGGTCAGACAGTGACATTAACCGGGTGGGTTGACCGCCGCCGTGATCATGGCGGAGTGGTGTTCATTGACCTGAGAGATGCCAGCGGAATCGTGCAGGTTGTTGTCCGCGATGAATCCGTCGCCCATGAGCTGCGTTCAGAATACTGCCTGCGGGTAACCGGCGAAGTCAGCGCCCGTCCCGAAGGCAACGAGAATCCGGAACTGTCCACGGGGCAGGTTGAGATTCTGGGCGATGACATTGAGATTCTGAACACCTCGCCGGCTTTGCCTTTCCAGGTGTCGGCCCATGCCGAAGAATCCGGCAGCGTGGGCGAAGAGACACGTCTGCGTTACCGTTTTCTCGATCTGCGTCGCGCCCAGTTGCAGCATGCGATGCGTTTGCGCTCCCGCGTGTCGAGGGCGGCTCGCGAAGCCCTGTACGAACACGACTTCGTGGAAGTTGAAACACCGACATTGACGCGTTCCACCCCTGAAGGTGCCCGCGACTTCATCGTGCCGGCGCGCCTGTCTCCAGGCTGCTGGTACGCCTTGCCTCAGTCACCGCAGTTGTTCAAGCAGCTCCTCATGGTCGGTGGAATGGAACGCTACTTCCAGATTGCGCGCTGCTACCGAGATGAGGACTTCCGAGCTGACCGTCAGCCCGAATTCACTCAGCTTGATATTGAGATGAGCTTCGTCAGCCAGGACGACGTCATTGCCGTGTCCGAGGACGTGCTGCGAGCAGTGTGGGCTGAAATCGGTTACGACTTGAAGACTCCGATCCCACGCATGCCGTTCAACGAAGCAATGGCCAAATACGGCTCCGATAAGCCGGATCTGCGTTTCGGATGCGAACTGATCGACCTGACCGACTACTTCAAGGACACCCCGTTCCGCGTCTTCCAGAACCCGTATGTGGGTGCAATCGTGATGCCAGGCGGTGCTTCACAGCCTCGCCGCACCTTCGACAAGTGGCAGGAATGGGCCAAGGCTCGTGGAGCCAAGGGACTGGCCTACGTGACCATTGCCGAGGACGGAACACTGGGCGGTCCCGTAGCAAAGAACATTTCCGATCAGGAACGCGAAGGCCTGGTCGAGGCCACAGGAGCCAACCCCGGTGACTGCATCTTCTTCGGCGCCGGAAAGCCCACAGCAACCCGCGAACTGCTTGGCGCTGTGCGGCTGGAAGTGGGACGCCGCTGCAACCTGATTGACGAGGACGCATGGTCATTCGTGTGGATCGTCGACGCACCCCTGTTCAAACCGACCGGCGAAGCTGAAGCAGAAGGTGACGTGGCGCTGGGGCACTCCTCATGGACCGCTGTCCACCACGCGTTCACCATGCCGCAGGACGAATGGCGTGACAACTTCGAGGACGACCCGGAGCACGCGTTGTCCTACGCCTACGACATCGTGTGCAACGGCAACGAAATCGGTGGCGGCTCGATCCGTATTCACCGCGACGACATTCAGCAGCGCGTCTTCAACGTGATGGGAATTTCCGAGGAAGAAGCCGAATCGAAGTTCGGATTCCTCATGAGCGCACTGAAGTTCGGCGCACCGCCACACGGCGGCGTGGCATTTGGATGGGACCGCATCGTCTCGCTGCTCACGCATGCCGACTCGATCCGTGACGTCATCGCCTTCCCGAAGTCCGGTGGCGGATACGACCCGCTGACCGACGCGCCCGCGCCGATCACGCCGCGTCAGCGTAAGGAAGCAGGGGTCGATGCGAAACCGCGCAAGCGCGGTGAAACAGACCAGGGTCAGAAGGCCGACAAAGCCGACAAGGCGGAGAAGGCCGAAAAGGCTGGCCAGGCTGACAAGTCGTGATCGTCAGTGCCATTTTGTCAGGGCGGCTCGGACACACATGTGTCGGGTCGCCCTCGGCTTTTACGACGCCAGGCGTTCAAACAGTCTGGCACGCCGCGCAAGATAGTCGCCCTCGCTGATCCATCCGGACGAAAAATCAACAGTGCGATCCGGATCCATGATGCGCAGCACCTCCTCGCGACCAATACGCTTGGCGGCGTCGTGGAACAGGACGAGGTCTTCGAAGGCAGCTCGGAGCATTTCGTAACGTAGCGAGTAATACACGCCGAGGTCGTCCGCCGGATACACGACGAATGGGTCGCCTGAGAAGAACGCTCCGCCGGCGCTGGAATCGGCGAACGGATTAATGGGACGCACCGACAGCTGCGAGTAGTAGAAGTCAAACGCCCAGTGCAGAAAACCGCGACTGTTCGCGCAGAACAGCTGCAGACCGAGCATGCGGTGACGAATCGGGCGCTGCGCGATGAAACGGTTGGCCACAGCGTTCGCCTGACCCACGCAGTAGTACACCCAGGATGGCTCGTAGCCAGCCTCACGGAAACGCGTCACCGCAGTGGTGGCCACGATCGGATGGTCAACCAGGTCGATGTAATCCGGATCGGACAGTGCATCGCCCACCATCTGTCCTTCCAGCAGATCGATCACCTGCTTGCGCGCCGCCTGATAGCTGGAACGGTTGGTCTCATCAGGCTCGTCTGAAATATGCCACCAGATCGCATCACCGAGGTTGCGTCCACGGAAATAACCGATGAGGAATGGGATGAGCTGTTCGACAAACGCGAGGTACTTGGGCGAGGTTGCCTCCGTGTCCCATCCGAAACGCCGTTGTTCCCCCTCAGTTGTTTTCACGATGAACTGCGGACACGCGTGCGCACCCCACTGCGTGAACAGGTGTGGCAGTTCGAGGTAGCGGATACCCGCATCCAATGCCATATCAACCCACCGATCGAGACGCTCCGTGGCGAAGTGGTACGTCCCGTCATAGCTGATATCCAGTAACTGTGCCGCAGGCCTGTAGGTGCCGACCGCCGTGTCGAGTGGGGGAGACCAGATCGGGGTCAGCAAGCTGTTCACGCCCATCTGTGTAGCGGCCCGCACATGATTGGCGAGGGCGTGCCAATGCTGCTCGGACCACATGGGAACGTGAAAGTACGTGGCGAGGCAATCCGGATGCAGCCACTGGGTGTTGATGAAATCGCTGTCGTGGTGTGTCAGATCAACGCCTGTGACAGATACGGTTTGTTCGAACAGATTTGAATCGGCGTGGGTGACAGTTACGGTGATTGTGCCCGAAAATGCCGGCACACTCACCCATACGGCATTCCATCCCATATGGTGCGCCTGCAGCACAACAGTCGTCAGAGCACCGTCGACGCTCGCGTCCAGAGGGGTCAGCAGATCGGGCAGCAGGGATGGTTGGGTTGCCAGATACCCGTCATCTGCATCTGCCGGTGCTGGCAGGCCGGCCGCAACCAGGTCAACGTGACAGACCTGGACGGGCTCACCGTCCGTGCGAATGGTCAACGTCAATTCAGAGCGCGACCAGTACACGTCCTGGTGCTCGTGCCAGGCCACCTGGAAATTGATCGACTGACCGGTGCGCGTGACCAATGGATGCGTGAGCGAGTCGGGCTCCTCGCTGGGAAGCACCTTTGTCAGGTCGTCAACCAATCGGATATCGACGCGTGAAGTGGGGGCAGCCATCAAGATCCTTCCGCACGGTGTCAGTTGCCTTCCACTGTGCCATGAAGTTCTCGCCCGTGCCGCCTAACGACGCTGATCAATGGGCACTTTCTTTTTGGAAGAGACACGCGACAAGTTCCAGCGAAGAGGACAAAAATGAGGCACACTAGAGACATGGCTCACATTGAAATGCATCCGGAGAATCCACAAGCCCGCCTGGTCACTAAGACCGTTGACCTCCTCAAGGAGGGTGGCACCATCGCATTACCGACCGACTCGGGATATGCGATTGCCTGCACCCTGGGGAACAAGGAAGGGATGGATGTCATCCGGCAGATCAGAAAACTCGACGAGAAGCACAACTTCTCGTTGCTGTGTCATTCCTTTGCGCAGCTGGGTGAGCTTGTCATCGTCGACAACCACCAATTCCGCACGATTAAGGCGCTGACGCCCGGACCGTACACGTTCATTCTCCAAGGCACCAAGGTCGTGCCTCGTATGACGCTGAACAAGAAGAAGCACACAGTGGGCGTCCGGCTGCCAGATCATGTGATTACTCAAACGATTGTCGAAGCTCTGGGGGAGCCGCTTCTGTGCTCGACTTTGATCATGCCTGGCGAAGACGAGCCGTTGGTGGACGGACACGATGTTGACGACCGCATCGGCAACATGGTGGATCTTGTCATTGTTGGCCCGGTCGGTCTGGCCGAACCGACAACCGTCATCGATTACACCGACGGTACGGCAGTGATCGCCCGTAAGGGCGCTGGCGACACGTCACTATTTGAATAGAAGTTTCCTGTGCGCTCTCGCACTGTGGAATGGCACAGCGCGAGAGTACACGAATTTGGGAATTTTGCTCACAATCAGTATCCAAATTTCAGTTCCTTAGGTAGCATCCGGCATGGAGCTATATTCGAAGGAGCGATGTTGTGAGCGAACACGTCAGGCGAGAACCGCGCAGGACACGTGTGTGGATCCTGATCGCGGCATGCACTGCCGTGCTGGTTGCGCTGGTCGGTTCGGGGGCTGCCTACGCTGCCCACTACGATGAGCGGGCGCTTCCGCGTACATCTGTTGCCGCTATTCCAGTTTCAGGAATGACGCATGACGAGGTCGTTGCCGCTATCAACGAACGTGCGCAGAACATTCGTGTCACCGCCCGGGTTGACGGCAAAGAAACTGAGATCGCTCTGGCTGACGCCGGTATCCAGATCGACGCCGAAGCCACAGCGACCCTGGCTCTTGAATCGAGCCGTTCCTGGACAAGCCGCCTGCAGGGACTGTTCACATCCCGACAGATCCCGGTGGTGACCACAACGGATGAAGAGGCACTCAGCGCGATGGCGGAAACGCTTGCGCGTCAAGCGGGACCTGCTGCCGTCGATGCGTCCGCCCACTACGACGCCGACCGTGATGCATTCGTGGTTGATCCTGCCGAAAATGGCACAACGATTGACGCGCAAGCACTGACGACAGCTCTGATGGACGCTGCGACAACGCTGGGCGACACGGAAGTTGACCTGTCCTCGACGCAGTCGGAGCCGTCCGTAACCACAGAAGCCGCACAGCAGGCTGCCCAGCAGGCAGATGAAATGCTGGAGCCAGACGTTTCACTGACCGACACGATCGATTCCTTCACACCCTCGCGCGCCGACGTTGCCCAGTGGATTTCCTTCGAGAACACGGACAGCAAGCTCACCGCCCACTACTCCTCTAAAGCTGTTGGCTCGTGGGTATCAGCAACTGCCCAAGCCTCAAATGTGGAAGCCGACCCTACGATCAACAACGTCAATGCTGCAGGCGACGTGCTGGTAGAAGCATGGCCAGGTAAACCCGGCCTGAAAGCCAATAATGTGGCTGACCTGTCGAACGCGCTGATGAGTGCCCTCGACAATGGCGAAACGTATGAAGGCACGATCACCTATGACGACGTGCCGCAGGAAACGAAGACCCGCCCGATCGCCCCGGGTGCGGAGAATCTGCCGTATCCGGCTGCTGAGGGCGAAAAGTGGATCGATATTGATCTGACCAGGCTGACGGTCACCCCGTACATCGGCACGAAACAGGCTCACGAACCCATCAGCATTGTTCCCGGCTCACCTGGCCACGAAACGGTCACCGGTCTGTATCACGTCTACCTCAAGTATGAGAAGCAGGACATGGGGTGCACACCCGAGTGGCCATACTGCGCCAAGGACGTGCCGTGGGTGTCCTACTTCACGGGCTCGTACGCCATGCATGGCGCACCGTGGGTGAGTGAATTCGGATGGTCCGGACCGGGCGGTTCGCACGGATGCCTGAACATGCCCGTGTGGGGCGCAAAACTCATCTACGATTTCGACGAAATCGGCACCCCTGTCATGAGTCACTATTAAGCCGTATCCCTATGGATTTATTTGACAGTGAAGGCATTGACACCAATGGGGTACCCTCGTTCGACGAGCATGCGCCGCTCGCTGTGCGGATGCGCCCCACCTCGATTGACGAGGTTGTCGGGCAGAACCATCTGCTGACGGCGGGATCGCCCCTGCGACGCATGCTGTCAGCGGCAGCAGATTCTGGACCGCTCTCCTCCATGATCCTGTGGGGTCCGCCGGGAACCGGTAAAACGACCCTTGCCTACCTCGTGGCACGCGCCTCACATCGACATTTTGAAGAATTGTCCGCTGTTTCATCGGGAGTCAAGGACATTCGCGATGTCATCGCATCGGCACGCCGTCGCACCGCTGCCAGCGGCGAAGACACCATCTTGTTCGTTGATGAGGTCCACAGATTCTCCAAGTCCCAGCAGGACGCACTGCTTCCGGCTGTTGAAAACCGGTGGGTCACACTCGTGGCGGCGACAACCGAGAACCCGTCGTTCTCCGTCATTTCGCCACTGCTGTCACGTTCTTTGCTGTTGACGCTGCATCCACTCGACGAAGACGGGATTAGCGCATTGATTACCCGCTCGCTTGACGATGCTCGCGGACTGAAGAGTGAATTCACCATCGACGAGGCCGCTTTGGCTAGCCTCGTCCGACTGGCAGGAGCAGATGGCCGGAAGGCGTTGACACTGCTTGAAGCTGCAGCAGGTGCGGCGCGCGATGCGGACGATACGGTCATTGCGCAACACCACGTGGAAACCGCCGCAAACCAGGCGCTCGTGCGGTGGGATCAGGACCAGCACTATGACGTGGCTTCCGCGTTTATTAAGTCAATGCGCGGATCTGATGTCGATGCCGCCGTGCACTATTTGGCTCGGATGATCGAAGCGGGGGAGGACCCTCGCTTCATAGTCAGGCGCGTCATGATCTGTGCCTCTGAAGACGTGGGAATGGCGGCGCCGGAAATCCTCGGAATCTGCGTGGCAGCTGCTCAGGCAGTGGCGATGGTCGGCATGCCTGAGGCGCGTATTATCCTGGCACAGGCCGTGATCGCGGTGGCGACCGCCCCGAAATCCAATGCGTCCTATCTCGCGATCGATAAGGCGCTAGCCGACCTGCGCAGCGGGAAAGGCGGCCCGGTGCCTGCTCATCTGCGTGATGCCCATTACGCAGGTGCGAAGAAACTTGGGCACGGGGAAGGCTACCTGTATGCCCACGATGCGCCGCATTCTGTGGCCGCACAACAGTACTTACCGGATGATCTGCAAGGCACTCAGTACTACCGTCCAACTGAAAACGGAACTGAGGCAATGATCACGAAACGGCTGACAGTGTTAAGGCAGCTGCTGTCCATGGGGTAAGCTATGAGGGTTGTCCACGACAACACCTGGGGTCTTAGCCGTTTGTGTTGACCCCATGTTCGGTTCAACGGGAGCCGGACATGACCCATGAAACAGGAAAGGAAACCGTTTTATGTCGACGAATCGTTCACGGAAGCAGGTGCGCCAGTCACGCGCACTCGGAATCGCACTGACCCCGAAGGCTGTGCGTTACTTTGAGAAGCGCCCCTACGGCCCCGGCGAGCACGGCCGTACCCGCCGTCGCCAGGATTCCGACTACGCCGTTCGTCTGAAGGAAAAGCAGCGTCTGCGCGCACAGTACGGCATCCGCGAAGCTCAGATTCGCCGCATCTTCGAAGAAGCTCGCCGTCAGGACGGCCTGACCGGTGAAAACCTGGTTGAGCTGCTCGAAATGCGCATTGATGCTCTGGTTCTGCGTGCAGGATTTGCCCGCACCATCCAGCAGGCTCGCCAGGTGGTTGTACACCGTCACATCATGGTGGACGGCAAGATCGTTGACCGCCCCTCTTTCCGCGTGAAGCCCGGACAGACGATCCAGGTCAAGCCAAAGTCGCAGACCACTGTTCCGTTCGAGATAGCCGCCTCCGGCGTGCACCGCGATGTGCTGCCGGCAGTTCCGGATTACCTCGACGTTGAGCTGGAACGTCTCAAGGCCACACTGGTGCGTCGCCCCAAGCGCGCTGAAGTTCCAGTGACCTGTGACGTCCAGATGGTCGTTGAGCACTACTCACGCTGAGTATGAACGTGTGATGAGGACCCCGGGTGCCTGTGCGCCCCGGGGTCTTTATCGACACACCGTTTGAGGTCGCCCTTCAGGTGTATCTCGCTTTCCCTCTACTTTTCCAATACGATGAGGACACATGCGCACCTCTGAGATTCGTTCCCGCTGGCTCGACTACTTCGCCGCACACGATCACGAAATTCGTCCATCAGTTTCCCTGATTTCTCCCGATCCATCGATTCTGTTCACGATCGCGGGGATGGTGCCGTTCATTCCGTATATCACCGGCGTTGAACCGCCGCCGTGGCCGCGCGTTGCATCGGTGCAAAAGTGCATCCGCACCAACGACATCGACAACGTTGGACGTACCACGCGACACGGCACGTTCTTCCAGATGAACGGAAACTTCTCCTTCGGTGACTACTTCAAGGAAGGTGCGATCCACCTGGCGTGGAACCTGCTGACCGGCTCGCAAAAGGACGGCATGTACGGCCTGGACGCAGACCGACTGTGGACGACGCTGTGGGAGAATGATGACGAGTCCTACGACGTGCTGACCAAACAGATCGGTATGGATCCGCGCCACATCGTCAAGCTTCCACGCGAGGAAAACTTCTGGGATACAGGCCAGCCCGGACCGGCCGGTCCGTGCTGTGAGTGGCATTACGATCGCGGCCCCGAATACGGTCCCGAAGCTGTGGGCGGCACCGTTGACCCGGGCGGCGACCGCTACCTCGAACTGTGGAACCTCGTTTTTGACCAGTACATGCGTGGCGAAGGCAGCGGAAAGGACTACCCGCTGCTAGGCGAACTCGATGACAAGGCCATTGACACGGGTGCAGGTCTCGAACGCCTCGCATTCGTCCTGCAGGACAAGCCGAATATGTACGAAATTGACGAGGTTTACCCCGTCATCCAGGCCGTCGAAGAGATGTCCGGGCGCCACTACCATGACGATGCCGATGACGACGTTCGCATGCGCGTGGTGGCTGATCATATTCGCTCCGCGATGATGCTGATCCTCGATGGCGTGCGACCCGGAAACGATGGACGTGGATATGTTCTGCGGCGCCTGATGCGCCGAGCCATCCGGTCGATGCGTCTGCTGGGTGTCGATACATCCTCACTCCCGACGCTGATGCCGGTTTCACGTGACGCCATGGCGCCGTCGTACCCGGATCTGGTGACGAACTGGGATCTTGTCGCAGATGTTGCGTACGGTGAAGAAGAATCGTTCATGCACACCCTCGCCTCGGGCACGACGATCCTGAACGCGGCAGTCAAGCAGGCCAGGGAAACGAGCCAGGAGGCGCATTCGACGGCCACCCTCAGCGGTGAAGACGCGTTTGCGCTGCATGACACTTACGGCTTCCCGATTGATCTGACCCTCGAGATGGCGGCCGAACAGGGCGTGAGCGTGGATGAACAGCGCTTCACGGAGCTGATGAACGAGCAGAAGCAGCGTGCTCGCCAGGATGCTCGCGCCAAGAAGACCGGACACGTTGATGTTCGCGTTTTCCACGAGATTGCACATGAGCTGGGCGGGCAGTCTCAGTTCCTCGGATATACCGACATGGCAGCCGACGCGCATGTGGCAGCAATTCTGGTGGATGGCCAGTCAGTGCCCGCAGCAACAGCTCCCGCACATGTTGAGGTCGTCCTCGACCAAACACCGTTCTACGCGGAGATGGGCGGTCAGCAACCCGACCACGGCACCATTCGCGTGGCAGAAGGCGGAGGAGTGGTCCGCATTGATGACGTGCAGGCTCCGATCAAGGGGCTGACGGTCCATCGCGGTGAACTGGTCGAAGGTACCATTTCTGTCGCTGCCGACGCGTGGGCGGAGATCGACACTGAACGCAGGCGCGCCATTGCGCGCGCACACACCGCCACTCACATGATTCATCGCGCTTTGCACCAGATCGTCTCGGACAACGCTACGCAGGCAGGATCGGAGAACTCGCCGTCACGTCTGCGCTTCGACTTCCGCCACAACAGTGCGCTGGAAGCCAGTCAGGTTGATGACATTGAATCCCTGGTCAACGATCGGCTGTCTGATGATCTGGCTGTGACGGATGAAGTGATGCCAATCGAACAGGCTCTGCAGACCGGAGCTATGGCGTTGTTCGGTGAAAAGTACGGTTCCGAAGTGCGTGTTGTGTCGATCGGCGGCGACTGGTCGAAGGAACTGTGCGCAGGTACTCACGTCCCCACAACCGGACATATCGGACGCATCGCGCTGTTGGGTGAATCATCCATCGGATCTGGTGTGCGCCGTATCGATGCACTGGTCGGATCTGGTGCCTACGGATTCCAGGCTCGCGAACATGCCCTTGTTTCGCAGCTGTCATCGCTGCTCGGAGGGCGCCCCGAAGATCTGCCCTCGCGCGTTGAACAGCTGATGGCGCGTGTGAAGAAAGCAGAGAAAGCGCTCGAGGAGGCCGAAACGCGCGGCGCGCTGGCACATGTCGACCAGCTCATCGCTGAGGCCACAATGCATAATGGCATTCGCGCCGTTGCCGCATCGGCCGGCCAGATGAGTTCTGCCGACAACGTGCGTTCCCTGGCGCTCGCCGTGCGCGACAAGATGGGCGAGGGTGAGCCCGCGGTGGTGGCACTGATCGGAGATATCGACTCCAAGCCGAGTATCGTTGTCGCAACCAACCAGAGTGCGCGTGAGCGCGGCGTCAAGGCTGGAATGCTCGTGCGCACTGCTGCGCAGGTTCTCGGTGGAGGTGGCGGTGGCCGTGATGACGTTGCCCAAGGTGGCGGTCGTGATCTGACGAATATGGATCAGGCCCTGTCAGCGATCACCGACTCGCTGAAGTAAACAGGGAAGGTAGACCTGGTGAGCATGCGAACGGGAGTACGTCTGGGACTGGACGTGGGGACCGTGCGCATCGGTGTGGCCAGGTCCGATGAACGCGGGATCGTGTGCCTGCCGGTGGAGACCGTTCATGTTCAACGGGATCATTCTGAAATCGATGATCTGTTGGACATCATCGATGAATACGATCCGATTGAGATCGTGGTCGGGCTGCCTCGGCACCTGAAGGGGACAGAGGGACAAAGTGCCCATATGGCCCGTAGCGTGGCCAACCGAATTGCGGCACGCTGGCGTGGCGGACGCATCTGTATGGTGGATGAACGCTTAACCTCCAATCAGGCTCACAGCAGGCTCCGGGACAGTAAAGTGGAAACTCACCGCCATCGGGAGATGGTGGACCAGGTCGCGGCTCAGATTATTCTGGAGCTAGCGCTGGAGAGCGAACGAATATCGGGGACTCCGCCAGGGCAGACCGTGTCTCTGGGAGATCCATCGTTGAGTAGTGGAAAGGCCGAACGTGACTGATTCAGACCCATTGCGGCCACCGTTCCCTTCACGAAGGGATCGTCACCGTCACCGGCAAACCTCGCAAGAATCCAGGACCTCTCAGCCCTCACAGCGTGTACCTCGCCCATCGTCAGGGGGCACTCCGGCAGGTGGTGTGGAACTACCGACGCGCGCGCAGCGCCGTGCACAACTCAGTGCCGAGGCGCGCCGCAATGCAGCTCGTCAGCAGCGCAAACGTCGAACTCGACGCAAAATTCGGACTTTTATCGTCATCATTGCCGTGCTGGCTGTTCTGGGCGGAGCGGCGTATGTTGCCGTGTCTGCACTGAAGTCCACTGGAGTTGTGGCGGACCAAAGCGATGACTACCCAGGCCCCGGCTCAGGAAGCGTCGAAGTCACCATTAACAAAGGCGAGATCGGTTCCGATATTGGAGTTAAACTTGTCGAGGCCGACGTGGTGAAGTCAGTTGCAGCCTTTAACCGCGCGTTTGAAGCAAATAAGGCGGCATCGGGCATCAAACCCGGCACGTACCAGCTGAAGAAACAGATGTCGGCTTCTGGTGCCGTGGCAGCGTTGCTGGATGAAACCAACCGTACGGAAAACACCGTGACTGTCACCCCAGGTTCGGTACTGAAGCAGACTCTCGATAAAATGCGTGAAGTGAGCGGCTTCAGTGACGAGGCGATTCAGGAAGCCATCAACAACCCTGAAGCACTGGGACTGCCTGCGCAGGCTCAGGGTAATCTCGAAGGCTGGCTTGAACCAGGTTCGTACGAGGTATCTCAGGACGATACGCCTGCTGACCTGCTCTCGGAGATGATTCAGGCGCGAGTCGACGCACTGGATCAGGCAGGAGTACCCGAGGACCAGCGCCAGACCGTCCTGATTAAAGCTTCCATTGTGGAGCGCGAAATGCACCTGGAAAAGTACATGCCGATGGTGGCACGCGTCATTGAAAACCGCCTGAAGGACACTGAAGGTGAAACTCGTGGCCAGCTCAAGATGGATTCCACCGTCCTGTACGGTGTGGGCAAGTATGGCGGCGTTCCTACGAAGGATGACCTGGCCAACGACAACCCGTATAACACCTACCTGATCAAGGGACTGCCTCCGGGGCCCATCGCCTCGCCATCATCCACAGCAATTAACGCGGTCCTCAATCCTGAACCCGGTGACTGGCTTTATTTCGTCACCATCGACCTTGACACCGGTGAAACCCTGTTCGCGACGACGAACGAGGAACAGGAAAAGAACAAGGCAAAGTTCGATGAATATTGCGAAGCCAATCCCGGAAAGTGCTGACACGAGCCGCTGGGCGGCGGTCATTGGGTCGCCCGTGGCGCACTCGTTGTCACCCGTCCTGCACAGGACCGCATGGGACGATCTGGGGTGTGACCCACGGTGGGCCTACCGACGCATCGAATGCGACAGGGACGGCGTTGCATCCCTGATCCAGCAGTGGGATCCGAACTGTCTGGGACTGTCAGTGACCATGCCGTGTAAGCAGGTCATTGCCCCGCTCATGGATGTAGTTGATCCGCTGGCCAAAGCAGTGGGATCCATCAACACTGTCGTCCCGGCAGGCGGGGTACTGACCGGTCTGAACACGGATGTCGAAGGCATCGTGGAAGCTGTCAGGCGAGCGCGCACTGGACTCGAGCCGATTCGCAGCGCAACGATCCTGGGGGGCCGCGCAACTGCCTCATCCGCGCTGGCTGCGCTGAAGAGCATGCACGTTGATGATGTCCGTATCGTCGCGCGGCGCTTTTCGGGGCCAGGATCCGTTGTTATGGCAGAAAGCCGCCTGGGCGTGACCAGTACCCACATCATGTGGGATGACACTGAACGCGTCATCGCCAGCCTGGATGAAACTGATGTCGTGATCTCCACTATGCCCGCCGGCGTGTGTGACAACATTGCCGCACGTGTACGGCCACGATCCGAACAGACTCTGCTGGACGTGGTGTATGCACCGACTATCACACCACTCGTTCAGGCCTACCGTGACCGTGGGGCGCGCATTGCTCACGGCCTCGACATGCTGGTATTCCAGGGACTGGCGCAGGTGCGCGTGATGACCAGTCGAACACCCCGAGTCGAACCCGTCATGGATGCGGTGTATCGTGCAGCGGAAGTACCTCGAGCATCATGATCATGGGCAACGATGTTGGAGCGCTGTCACTGGCGCTGTCGCTGATGGTCTGGATCGCGATCGCCATGTGGCTGAACCGCGCAGGATGGCGCGTTCAGCGTCGCTACTTCACCACCATCAACATGAGGCCTATGAATCGCATGACGGTGGTATGGGTCTGTGCCCTCACCGGCATGGTCACCCTGCTTGCCGCGCATGCCTCACCGATGGCGCCCGCGATCGTCACTCTTGCGATGATCGGGCCTCTGAGCGCGTTCGTTGACGCCAAGACCCATAAGTTGCCCACGCGTTACACCCTCGTCCTTGCTGGGGGTGCCATCATCGGCATCGCGTCAGTCATTTTCTGCAGCGAGTACGCTCAACAGGTCAACGACACGTGGTGGATCTCCATGATCGGCGGAATGGTGATGTGGACTCTGCCCTTGTGGCTGTCAGCGAAGATTTCGCACGGAGCAGGCTACGGTGACGTCAAACTTGCGCCGGTGCTGGGTGCACTGACAGGTATCCCCGGATGGGCATGCACGTTGGGTGGTCTGGTCATCTGTTTTGTGGGAGCGGGCATCGCAGCGGTGTGGGCGATCATTGCGCTGGGAGCTCATGGCCGCACCCGCGTCGCTCTGGGCCCGTGGCTCATTGGCGGAGCAGCGCTGGCACTGGTCCTGTGGGAGATCATCCCGTCCTGGCAGATACCTGCGTGAGGCACACGGTAGTGGAATGAGATGCTTCGACGTCGCTCAATGTGACACACTCGGAGCATGCTCAGATGGATCACCGCTGGAGAATCACATGGCCCGGCTCTTGTCGCGACCCTGGATGGACTACCCGCCGGCATCACATGCACGACGCAGACCATCACGCAGGCATTGGCTCGCCGCCGCCTTGGATACGGACGAGGCGCACGTCAACGCTTCGAACAAGACGTCGTGCACATTCTGTCCGGTATTCGTCACGGCACCACCCTCGGATCTCCGATCGCCGTGACCATCGAGAACACAGAATGGCCCAAGTGGGAAACCGTCATGAGTGCGGATCCGGTGGATCCCGACGCATTGCTCGTCAATGCCGGAACCGGCGATGAGCGCGAAGTTGCCCGCAATAAACGCCTGACTCGGCCTCGTCCAGGACACGCTGATCTGCCAGGAATGCTGTCGTACGGCCACGAGGATGCCCGGAATATCCTCGAGCGCGCTTCTGCGCGCGAAACTGCCGCTCGGGTCGCTTTGGGAGCTATTGCCGAGGAATATTTGCGCCAGGTTGCCGGAATTGAACTGGTCAGCCACGTCGTTGCTGTCGGAGACCGCTATGTTGGCTCCACCACGCTTCCGACTCCGCGCGAAACCCAGGCCCTTGATGAGTCGCCCGTACGCACCCTGGATCCGCAGGCTGAACAGGAATTCACGGAGGCGATTGATAAGGCTCAAGGCAACGGTGACACGATCGGTGGTATTGCTGAAGTCATCGCCTACAACGTTCCGATCGGAATCGGCACGCATGTCAGTGCTGACCAACGCCTGGATACCCAGCTTGCCGGTGCGCTCATGTCCATCCAGTCCGTCAAGGCCGTCGAAATCGGTGACGGCTTCCTGCAGGCACGCATGCCTGGGTCAACCGCACATGATGAAATAGTTCATGCCGACGACGGCCACCTGACCCGAACTTCCAACCATGCGGGCGGCATTGAGGGCGGGACCAGCAACGGGCAGCCGATTATTGTGCGCGCAGGCTTCAAACCGATTTCCACGGTGCCGCACTCGTTGCGAACCGTGGATATGGCAACCGGTGAGGATGCGCAGGCACTGCATCAGCGCTCCGACACGTGTCAGGTTGTCCCCGGAGCAGTCATCGCGCAGGCGATGGTCGCCCTCGTCATGGCTCGGGCGCTTCAATCACATGCGGGCGGGAATTCACTGGAAGAATGCAGGCGCAATCTGCGAGCCTACTTGGCCGCTATCGAGACGCGCGCATGAGCGCGATCCCCGCACATCTGCCGATTTTCCTGGTCGGACTGCCGGGGGCAGGCAAGACCCGCGTCGCACGGCTGTTGTCTGAACGCCTCGGAGTGCCGTGCGAAGATACTGATGAGATTGTTGTGCGCACCCAGGGTCGTCCCGTCACTGATATCTTCAGGGACGAGGGCGAAGCAGCTTTCCGTGAATATGAACGTCAGGCGATCGAATTGGTCTTGAACCACCGTTCGGTGATCTCACTGGGCGGGGGAGCTGTGACCTCGCCTCAGGTGCGGCAACTGCTGAAAGGTCAGACCGTTGTTTTTATCGACGCGGACCACGATGAACTGGTGCGCCGGACCTCGGGCAAGAATCATCGTCCGCTCCTGGCAGGTGATGCCGATGCTGCTTTACGCAGACTACGCAGTGAACGCGCAGGCTACTACGATGAAGTGGCGACCATACGTGTGACCTCGGATTCAGGTCCAGTGGAGCGTGTTGTGGAGGACATCATGATGACGTTCAGTGACGTGACGACACTGACAGTGGACGGACCTGCTCCCTATGACGTCCTGATCGGACACTCGCTTGTGCCACAGGTGTTGACCCACTACGTTCCCGGCGGGTCACGCACCCTCATTGTGCACCCACCGGCAGTGGCCGAGTACGTCAACCAGATCGCTGACAACCTGACGCGCCAAGGTGTTGAGGTGGCCGTCATGGAACATCCAGATGGCGAAAGCGGAAAAACCTTTGCGGTCGCGGAAGCTGGATGGCAGGCAGCAGCTGAAGCTCACATTGGCAGACGAGACACCGTGATTGGGATTGGCGGGGGAGCAACCACTGACCTGGCAGGTTTCATCGCCGCCACCTGGCTGCGCGGAGTGGACGTGATCCAGATCCCGACGACGCTCCTGGGCATGGTCGATGCAGCGGTGGGAGGCAAGACCGGTATCAATACGCCGGCCGGCAAGAACCTCGTGGGATCATTTCACACGCCGCGCGTTGTGATCGAGGACGTCGCGCTGCTGGACACGCTGCCGAGCCAGCAGATGCGCTCAGCGATGGGCGAGGTCATCAAGTGCGGTTTCATCGCAGACCGCGCGATCATTGATCTGATTCGTGACCACATCGAAGACACTGCTGTGCTGATCGATCCGCACGGACTCTACCTGCGAGAACTGGTGGAGCGTTCCGTTGCCGTCAAGGTGCGTGTTGTCAGTTCCGACCTCAAGGAATCCGGTATGCGCGAAATTCTTAACTATGGCCACACCCTCGCGCATGCCATTGAGCGGCAGGAAAGCTTCACGTGGCGACATGGTGACGCTGTGGCCGTCGGCTGCATCTTTGCCGCCGAACTCGCCCACGCCCGCGGCATGCTCACTGACGAGGATGTCCAGCTTCACCGCGACCTGTTCAGCGCGTTTGACTTGCCTGTGTCCTACAGCGGTGCGCGCCTCGACGACCTTGTCCAGATCATGAAGCTGGATAAGAAAGTGCGCAACGGCGAACTCAGGTTCGTCCTTTTGGACGGTAGTGGCCATCCGGTTGTGCAGGTGGTTGATCCTGAGCAGCTGCGCATTCCAGCGAGCAAGGTAGGCATTCATGCTGACTGAGAGTGGACCGAGTGTCGTCCTTATTGGAGTGACAGGATCGGGTAAGACGACGGTGGGACGGCTCTTGGCTGACCGTCTGGGATTGCGTCTCATGGAGACAGACGACGTGGTCTCACGTGACCTGGATTTGTCCATCCACCAGCTGATTGTGAGCCGCGATCCGCGCCTGGAAGACGCGCAGCGGCGTACAGCTCTTCGTCTGCTCAGCCCAGACGGCCAGGCACGTGGTCAGATCGTCACCCTCAGCGCATCGTTGCCGACAGATGAAGGGGTGCGTGCCGCACTGCTCAAAGCACGCAGCAACGGCACAACCGTAGTGGAGCTGGCTGCCACCCCTGCAGAGATCGCACGCCGAGAGAATATGGGTGCCCCTCGGTCAGTCGCCCTGGGCGCTCCGCGCGCGATGATGACGCAGATGATGAAAGAACTGCGGGAATCATATGCGCCACTGGTTGACGTGAGTGTGAACACGGTTGGGGTCAGTCCCGCTGACGTGGTGAGGAATATTGCTCAATCGTTGTAAGATAGCGGGCGATTAGGTTTTGTCGAGAGTGAAGGAATGCACGTGGCTACTACAAATGATCTGAAGAACGGCCTGGTGATGGTGATTGACGGCCAGCTGTGGCAGGTTGTCGAATTCCAGCACGTCAAGCCCGGTAAAGGCCCTGCATTCGTTCGCACGAAGATCCGCAACGTGATGTCCGGCAAGACCGTCGACAAGACGTTCAACGCAGGCGTCAAGATCGAAACAGCCACTGTGGATCGCCGCGACATGACCTACCTGTACCAAGATGGCGATGACTACGTCTTCATGGATCAGGAAACCTACGAGCAGATCATGGTGCCGCGCGAAACTGTGGGCGACGCCGTGAACTACATGGTGGAGAACCAGGATGTCATCGTCTCCCAGCACGACGGCCAGGTTCTCTTCATTGACCTGCCGGCAACTGTGACACTGACTATTACGCACACCGAGCCCGGCCTTCAGGGTGACCGCTCCTCGGCAGGCACCAAGCCAGCGACGCTCGAAACCGGCTATGAAATCCAGGTTCCTCTGTACATGGAGGAAGGAAGCCGCATCAAGGTTGACACCCGCACCGGCACATACTCCGGACGAGTCACTGACTGACCGTGTCCGCTTTCGCTTTCACTGCCCGCACCAAGGCCCGCAAGCGCGCAGCCGACGTCATTTACGAGGCCGACCAACGCGGTATGGGTCGCAACCCGGAAGTTCTTCGCGACCTTCTGCGTGAGCGGCGTGTCGTTACCGCAGCGCAGACACCGCTGCCGGAATACTCTCTGCAGATTATCGAGGGCGTGGCAGAGCGCCTGCACGACATCGATACATTGCTGCGTCAACACGCAAAAGTGCACGGTCTGGATCGGATGCCGGCCGTTGACCTGGCCGTGCTGCGCGTTGCAGTGTGGGAACTGCTTGTGAACGAGGACGACGTTCCTCCGCTGGTTGTCATTGACGAGGCGGTGTCGATCGTGAAGTCCATTTCGACTGATGATTCGCCTGCTTTTGTCAATGCCGTGCTCGATGCGATTCGGCGTGACCTCGAGACGCCATCGTGGACGCGTGAGCGTGTGATGGACGAGCCTGCACGTCCTGACGAGCCTGACCCGGACAGCGGCAGCGAGCCTGCACGTCCTGACGAGCCTGACCCGGACAGCGGCAGCGAAGCTGACACGCAGAATCCGAGCTTTGCTGATGTTGAAAAGCAGCATCCAAGCCTTGCGGATGTTGAAAATATGAATATGGATGAGCTTGACGAGCTCTTGTCGGACTACTGAGCCTGGAGGCCGCTTCCACTAAACGGAAGCGGCCTTCACGTATGTAATGTCACCTCGGCGCGCCCGCCGACAGACGCGCGAGTGCGCTACTCTAAAAACCGGAACGATCAACCTTTAAGGTCCGTCCTGTGAGGCGGGGAAGGGAGGTCCACTGTGGGCCAGTCATATCCACAATCAACCGAGCGAGATGCCCGGGGCAAAGAAGTCCTGGGAGGTGATGACATCGCTCGTTCCCTGACCCGAATCGCCTACGAGATCATCGAACGCAACAAGGGTGCACGTGGCCTTGTCATTGCGGGAATTCCTACACGCGGTGAATACCTCGCCCGCCGCCTCATTGAACGGATCAAGGAAGTCTCTGGCGAGCAAGCCGATCTGGCGATCATTGACACCACCATGTTCCGCGATGACCTCCATCGTCATCCCATCCGCACACCCCACCCGAGCAGTATCCCTGCCGGCGGGATCGATGCGCGCGTGGTTGTCCTCGTCGATGACGTGCTGTATACCGGGCGCACGATCAAAGCGGCGCTGGATGCCCTTGGATCACTGGGACGTGCAGATTCTGTACAACTGGCCATCCTCGTCGATCGCGGACACCGTGAGCTGCCAATCCGCCCCGACTTTGTCGGCAAGAACCTGCCGACCTCGCGTGAGGAAACAGTCAAGATTCTCCTGACTGAAACCGATGGGAAAGACGCCGTCATTCTGGGAGGACACAACTGATGACTTTCTCGCACCTGCTCAGTATTCGCGACCTGACCCGCGAAGATGCCATCGACATCCTCGACACTGCCGAAGCAATGGCGGCCACGCAGTCCCAGCGAGTCAAGAAATTGCCGACACTGTTGGGACGCACCGTCGTTGACCTGTTCTTCGAAGACTCCACGCGCACACGCTGGTCGTTTGAGACGGCTGCGAAACGCCTGTCCGCCGATGTCATCACCTTCCAGTCCAAAGGATCATCGGTCGCCAAAGGTGAAACCCTCAAAGATACGGCCTTGACGCTGCAGGCAATGGGCGCAGATGCCGTCGTGATCCGGCACCCCTCATCGGGCGCGGCTCACCGCCTCGCTCACGCGGGCTGGATCGACCTGCCCGTCATCAACGCAGGCGATGGCACTCACCAGCATCCCACCCAGGCGCTGCTCGATGCGATGACGCTGCGTCGCCACTTCAAGCGTGACGTGAGCGACCCGTCCGTCAACCCTGTTCCTGCGGGCACGGATCTGGCGGGCGCACGCGTGACAATCGTGGGCGATGTTCTGCATTCGCGTGTGGCGCGTTCCAACGTTGACCTGCTGAGCCTGCTGGGTGCGCACGTGACCCTGGTGGCACCGCCCACATTGCTGCCGATGGGTGTGGAGCAGTGGGCCTGCGACATTGACTACGATCTTGATCATGCGATCGACGAGGCTCCCGATGCGCTCATGATGTTGCGCGTCCAGCGTGAACGCATGAGCGGTGCCGGTGGAGGATTCTTCCCGTCACCGGGTGAATATCACGATGCCTACGGCCTGGACGTGCACCGCTATGCGCGTCTGAGCGACCACTGCATCATCATGCACCCCGGCCCCATGAACCGCGGCCTCGAAATCTGCGCAGAAGCGGCCGATTCGCCGCGATCCGTTGTTGTTGAACAAGTTGCCAATGGCGTGAGCGTCCGTATGGCGGCTCTGTACATGCTGCTTGCCCCGGAAGGAACCCACCGTGACTGATCACCCCACTCAACTGCTCATCACCGGACTCAACATCGAAGGAGACGGTCAGACCGACCTGCTCATCGAAGACGGAGTCATCATTGCCGAGGGCGACCAGGCTCGCGTCGATGGCGCCCACGCACACACGCTGGATGCAGACGGGCTCATTGCACTGCCCGGACTGGTAGACCTCCACACGCACCTGCGTCAGCCAGGCAAACAAGACGCCGAAACCGTCGAATCAGCCTCCCGCGCTGCGGCGGCAGGCGGCTTCACCTGCGTGCACGCCATGGCGAACACGTTACCCGTAGCCGACACAGCATCGGCAGTTGAACAGATCTGGTGGATGGGCCAGGAAATCGGATTGACCGAGGTACGCCCCGTCGGCGCCGTCACGAAAGGTCTTGAAGGCAAACACATGGCCGCACTGGGCGCGATGGCGAACTCGCGCGCTCAGGTTCGTGTCTTTTCAGATGACGGCAAGTGCGTGTCGGACCCGGTGCTCATGCGCCGCGCTCTCGAATACGTCAAGTCCTTTGGGGGAGTAGTCGCCCAGCACGCGCAGGATCCTGGACTGACCGAGGGCTCCCAGATGAATGAGTCAGAACTGTCCGGTGAACTGGGCATGCCCGGCTGGCCTGCAGTGGCAGAAGAGTCCGTGATTGCGCGCGATATTCTGCTGGCTCAGCACGTGGGATCTCGCCTGCATGTGTGTCACGTGTCGACCAAAGGATCGGTGGAACTGATCCGCTGGGGTAAGCGCATGGGTGTCAATGTGACAGCCGAAGCGACCCCGCACCACCTGTTCCTGACGGAGGACCTGGCTGCCACCTACGATCCGATCTATAAAGTCAACCCGCCGCTGCGCTCACGAGAAGATGTGGACGCGGTGCGTGAAGGCCTGGCCGACGGCACGATTGACATCGTCGCAACGGATCATGCGCCGCACAACATGGAAGAAAAAGACTGCGAATGGCAAGCCGGCGCATTCGGCATGCTTGGACTGGAAACGGCGCTGCCCATCATTATCGAAACGATGGTGAAGCCCGGACTGATGGACTGGCACGACGTGGCCCGCGTCCTGTCACGCACCCCGGCGCGCATCGGCTTGGTTGACCATCAGGGGCTGTCTCTCACCGTCGGTAACCCCGCGAATATCACGCTGGTCGATCCGACCGTGCGTGTGCGCGTCAACCGCTCTGACTTGCATTCACGCTCCGTCAACACGCCGTATGACGGAATGGATGTCACAGGTCGGATCATTCATACGATCTTCAACGGGAAGGTCACCGTCCGTGACGGTGCTTTGGCGGCAGAAGGGACCGCACAATGACCACACACGATGATCTGGCCTTGCTCGTCCTCGAAGATGGGCGCATTTTCCGTGGACGTGCGTGGGGAGCGCGTGGCCGCACGCTGGGTGAAGTCGTCTTCGCCACGTCAATGACGGGGTACCAGGAAACATTGACGGATCCGTCCTATCATCAGCAGATTGTCGTCATGACCAGCCCACATATCGGCAATACCGGCGTCAATTCGGAGGACTCCGAATCCTCACAGATCTGGGTCGCCGGATTCGTGGTGCGTGACCCGGCCCGTCGCGCGTCCAACTGGCGTGCCTCAGGAGAGTTGGAAGAAGAACTGATCCGCCAGGACATCGTCGGAATCGCAGATGTCGACACGCGAGCCATTACACGCCACATCCGCTCTCACGGTGCGATGCGCGGGGGGATCTTCTCCGGCACCGCGCTGCCTGCAGGTGCCGAGTACATGAGCGAGTATGTGTGTGAGTCACTGGTACGCATCGTGCAGGACCAGCCTCACATGGCCGGTTCATCGCTTTCACAGGCGGTGTCAACGTCGCACACGTACGTGGTGCCGGCAGCAGAAGACGGAGCCGACAATCACAAACGCGTCGTGGCAGTGGATCTGGGCATCAAATCACGTACACCCGAGCAGCTCGCAGCACGGGGTGTTGACGTCTACGTCGTGCCCCAGAACATCACCGCCGGTGAGATCCTCGAACTCGAACCTGACGGCGTATTCTTCTCCAACGGTCCGGGTGACCCCTCAACCGCCGAGCACCAGATTGGTGTGCTCCGCGCCATCTTGGACCAGGGGATTCCCTTCTTTGGCATCTGCTTTGGCCATCAGCTTTTCGGCCGAGCTCTGGGATTTGGCACTTACAAGCTGGAATTTGGTCACCGGGGGGTCAACCAGCCAGTGCGCGATGAGCGCAGCGGACGAGTGGAGATTACCTCTCACAACCACGGTTTCGCCGTGGACGTGCCAGTCGGTGAGCCGGTAGTTGCTCCCTTCGACAAGGGACGGTACGGACGAGTTGAGGTCAGCCACATTGACCTCAATGATCGAGTGGTGGAAGGCATACGCGCCCTCGACATTCCAGCATTCTCCGTCCAGTTCCACCCCGAGGCGGCGGCCGGTCCCCACGATGGGGAACACCTCTTCGACCAGTTTCTTTCCATGCTGAGCCACGATAAGGAGGATGCTTCCGATGCCTCAGCGCACTGATCTGAAATCCGTCCTCGTCATTGGTTCAGGCCCGATCGTCATCGGTCAGGCATGCGAATTTGACTACTCCGGGACGCAGGCCTGCCGTGTCCTGAAAGAAGAGGGCCTGCGGGTCATCCTCGTTAACTCGAACCCCGCAACCATCATGACCGATCCGGCGATGGCGGATGCGACATATGTGGAACCGTTGACCTGCGAAGTGGTCACCTCCATCATTGAAAAGGAACGACCCGATGCGTTACTGCCCACCCTGGGTGGCCAGACCGCCCTCAACCTCGCCGTTGAACTGGCAGAAAGAGGCGTACTCGAGCATTACGGCGTTGAACTGATCGGCGCCTCCATCGAGGCGATCCAGGCTGGTGAAAACCGTGAGACGTTCAAGGAAATCGTGGCGCGCTGCGGAGCTGAAGTTGCACGCTCAACCATTGCGCACACGCTGGAAGATTGCCATGCTGCTGCCGAAGAGCTCGGCTATCCGCTGGTAGTGCGTCCCTCGTTCACCATGGGCGGTCTGGGTTCGGGTATTGCGTTCACACCCGACGACCTTGACCGCATCGCTGGCGCAGGCCTCGAAGCGTCCATGACCACCGAAGTTCTGCTGGAAGAGTCCATCCTGGGATGGAAAGAATACGAGCTGGAACTGATGCGCGACGCCGCCGATAACGTGGTGGTTGTCTGTTCGATTGAAAATGTTGACCCTGTGGGCGTGCATACCGGCGATTCGATCACGGTTGCTCCGGCTCTGACCCTGACCGACCGTGAACTCCAGCGGCTGCGCGATATTGCGATCGCCGTGATCCGTGAAGTCGGCGTGGATACGGGTGGCTGCAACATTCAGTTCGCTGTGCACCCGCAGAGCGGGCGCATCATCGTCATCGAGATGAATCCGCGCGTGTCACGCTCTTCAGCTCTGGCCTCCAAGGCAACCGGTTTCCCGATCGCGAAGATCGCGGCACGTTTGGCCACTGGCTTCACCCTCGATGAGATTCGCAACGACATTACAGGCTCCACGCCGGCCTCGTTTGAACCGACGTTGGACTACGTGGTGGTGAAGGTTCCACGATTCACTTTCGAGAAGTTCCCTGAAGCCGATGAGACGCTGACGACATCCATGAAGGCCGTGGGCGAAGCAATGGCGATTGGGCGCAACTTCACCGAAGCCCTCAATAAGGCGCTACGGTCCCTCGACAAGACGGGCGTGCAGTTCCACTGGGACGGCGCCGATCCAACACCGGCAGATGTCGAGGACCTGCTCACCCGCATCGCCACCCCGACCGAGCACCGATTCGTTCAGGTCCAACAAGCCCTGCGCGGGGGTGCAACCCTGGAACAGGTATGCGAAGCAACCGGCATTGACCCGTGGTTCATCGACCAGATCATGCTGATCAACGAGGTCGCCCGCAGCGTCAGGAACGCGCCGGCGCTGACTCCGGACGTGCTCACCGCGGCCAAGCGGCACGGCTTTTCGGATCGACAGATCGCGGTATTGCGTAGCCTGACCGAAGAAACTGTGCGCCAGGTTCGCCACGCCTTCAACATCCACCCGGTGTTCAAGACAGTCGACACGTGCGCAGCCGAATTCGCGGCACGCACCCCGTACCATTACTCCTCCTACGATGAGGAAACGGAAGTTACTCCACGCAGTCGCGAAGCAGTGATGATTCTGGGTGCTGGGCCGAACCGAATTGGTCAGGGTCTTGAGTTCGATTACTCGTGTGTGCACGCAGCATTCGCACTGCAGGATACCTACGACACGATTATGGTCAACTGCAACCCAGAGACTGTGTCGACCGATTATGACATCTCAGATCGTCTCTATTTCGAGCCGCTGACCCTGGAAGACGTCATTGAAATCTACCGGGCAGAATGCGAGGCTGGTCCCGTTAAGGGTGTGTTGGTCCAGCTGGGTGGACAAACGCCACTGTCACTGGCCTCCGACTTAGAAGCGGCAGGTGTGCCGATTCTGGGAACTACGCCCTCGTCGATTGCGCTGGCGGAGGATCGCGAAGCCTTTGGTCATATTCTCAGCGAGGTGGAGCTGCCCGCACCTGCCCACGATATTGCGCACACGCCGGCGCAGGCTTTGGGTGTGGCGCAGGCGGTTGGATACCCGGTCCTGGTGCGCCCCTCGTTCGTGCTTGGCGGGCGCGGAATGGCGGTCATTAACGATGCGGACGCCCTGCGCGCCTACCTCGACCGCCCCGACATTGACGAGCTGTTCACCTCAGGTCCGCTCCTGATCGATCGGTTCCTTGACGACGCCATTGAAATTGACGTTGATGCGCTCTACGACGGCACCGAGTTGTTCATGGGCGCAGTGATGGAACACATCGAGGAAGCGGGCGTCCACTCGGGCGATTCGGCGTGTGTGCTGCCACCCATGTCACTGTCGGAGCGGGAAGTTGCCCGCATTACAGCTTCGACGGAAGCACTCGCCAGCCAGATCGGAGTGCGCGGCCTGATCAACGTCCAGTTCGCGCTCATGTCGAACGTTCTGTACGTGATCGAGGCCAACCCGCGTGCCTCGCGTACGGTGCCGTTTGCATCGAAGGCGACAGGCGTTCCGCTGGCGCAGGCGGCAGCCCGCATCCAGGTCGGCGCATCGATCCGGCAGCTCGTCGACGAGGGTGTCCTGCCCGCTGTTGACTCTCGGATCATCAATATGAATGCTCCCATTGCCGTGAAGGAAGCGGTATTGCCGTTCTCACGATTCCGCCGCGCTGACGGCGGGGTAGTGGACACAATTCTGGGTCCGGAGATGCGGTCGACCGGTGAAGTGATGGGAATTGACTGGCGTTTCCCGGCAGCCTACGCCAAGTCTCAAACTGGCGCGTACGGCGAGTTGCCAACGGATGGCACAGTGTTTATTTCGGTTGCTGACGGTGATAAGCGTGCCATGATTCTGCCGGTCGTGCGTCTGGCTGAATTGGGTTTCCACATCTTGGCAACGGAAGGCACTGCCTCAGTTCTGAGGCGCAACGGCGTGGATGCGCACATTGTGCGCAAGGGTTCTGACGGTCCTGGCCCCGACGGGGAACCGACCATTATTGACCTGATTCGTGACGGATTTGTCGACATGGTGGTGAACACGCCCCAGCGTTCGGCGCATCGCCAGGATGGCTTCATGATTCGAGCAGAGGCAACCGCAAACAACCGCACGATCATCACGACGCTGCAGGCATTCAGTGCCGCTGTTCAGGCAATCGACGTGCGCTTGGGTGGCACATATGACGTGTGTTCACTTCAGCGATGGGATGAGTTGCGTGCGCATGGAAACGAGAGCGGTGAAGACAAGTGAGCACAGCAGGTTTTGGTGATCGTCTGTGGGATCTGATGCGCCAGCGAGGCCCGCTGTGTGTGGGCATTGATCCCCATCCGGCGCTGCTTGATCAGTGGGGGCTGGAACGCAGCGCGCAGGGCGTGCGCGAATTTTCGATGCTGGTTGTTGATGCCCTGGGCGATCATGTTGCTGCCTTTAAACCCCAAAGTGCACTGTTCGAGCAGTACGGCTCTGCCGGCGTAGCTGTCCTGGAAGAAGTGATCGCCCGCTGCGGCGACACGGATGCGGTATGCATTGTGGATGCGAAGCGTGGTGACATCGGATCCACGATGGATGCGTATGCGGCAGCATATCTGGGGGAGGGGTCACCGCTTGCCGGCGATGCACTGACCGTCAGTCCATATCTGGGTGTCGGAGCGCTGGCACCTGCCTACGAGCAGGCACAACAATCCGGACATGGTGTGTTCACACTGGCCCTGACATCGAATCCCGATGGTCACGGCATTCAGCATGCGACGGTGGACAATGCTCACAGCGTTGCAGGGCTTATCATCAGCGAGGTCAACACCCTCAACACAAAATGTGATTTCCAACACATCGGTCCGTTTGGTTTGGTGATTGGAGCAACGATTCAGTCGGCGTTAACCGACCTGCACATCAACATTGAGGATTTCACAGGTCCAATCCTGTCTCCAGGAGTTGGCGCGCAGGGTGCCGGATCGGAACAGGTCAGAGATGTTTTTGGACGTGCTGTCGATCGAGTGCTGGCGTCTTCGTCCAGGCAGATCTTACGCTGCGGTCCGGAAAAAGACCGTTTGGTTGGTGTCGTGAAGGAGATCTGTGACTCTTTGAGGTTCCAGTGACACGGAGTTGATGACACGCCTCGAATTCCCTCGTAAGTGGCGCTTTGGGGCCATACTTAAAGCGTGAGTAACACATGTCACAATTAAGGGAGGTGAGCGGCGTGGCACTACCTAAACTCACTCCGGAACAGCGATCAGCTGCACTGGAGAAAGCCACGCAGGCGAGGCGCAGGCGTGCTGAAATTAAAACCGCGCTGAAGTCTCGATCCATGACATTGAGTGAAGTTTTTGACTTGGCTGAGTCTGATGAGGCAGTCGCAAAGATGAAGGTGACGTCCCTACTGGAGTCTCTTCCGCGCGTTGGAACCAATACCGCTGCAAAGTTGATGGCAGACATCGGTATTGCGCCCACTCGGCGTGTGCGAGGTCTCGGACCTGTTCAACGGGAAGAATTACTCAAGAAATTCGGATGACGTGGCAAGATGGGGCTCATGAAACTTCATGAGCCCCGTCTTACTGTTCTGGTTGGGCCGACGGCGGTCGGTAAGGGAACCGTTGTGCACTCCCTCCTGAGCCGCCATCCCGAGATCGCACTGTCCGTATCAGCCACCACCCGTGCACCGCGCCCAGGTGAAATCAATGGCACGCACTACTTCTTTGTGAGCGACGACGAATTCGATCGCCTGGTCAATGACGGACAGATGCTCGAATGGGCATTGGTACACGGCGCACATCGATATGGCACTCCTCGCAAGCCGGTTGAACAATGGCTGTCAGAAGGAAAGAGCGTTCTTCTCGAAATTGACGTGGCAGGCGCACGACAGGTTCGTGCTTCCATGCCTCAAGCGCATTTCATCTTCCTGGCGCCTCCCTCGTGGGACGAACTGAAACGACGCCTCACTGAACGCGGCACCGAAACGCTCGAGGAGCAGGAGCGGCGCCTGACCACCGCGCGAGCCGAACTTGACGCAGCTCACGAATTCGACGCAATTGTGATCAATGACGACCTTGACCAGGCCGTGACGGACCTAGCCGTCTTGATGGGGCTGGAGTAGACTGGACAAGCTAATTAGCCAGATTTACATGAGAAGAGGTCCCATGTCCGGAATTGTTGCCCAGCCTGAAGGCATCACCAACCCGCCGATCGACGACCTTCTGAACCACGTCGACTCCAAGTATGCGCTGGTGATCTTCGCGGCAAAGCGCGCCCGGCAGATCAACACCTACCAGCTCCAACTCGAGCAGAACATGGTGCAGTTCGTCGGACCCGTAGTGGAAAGTGATCCCGACGATAAACCGCTGTCAATTGCACTGCGCGAAATCAACGAAGGCAAGCTGACGCTCGAATCTGCGCCTGAGGCCTAACCGTGAAGCCACTGGTCGTCGTCGGAGTTGGCGGCGGCATTGCTGCGTACAAGGTGACCCGCGTAGTACGCGAACTCCAGCACCACGATTATGCAGTGAGAGTCATCCCCACTCAGGCTGCCACCCACTTTGTCGGTGATACCACGTGGCATGCGCTCAGTGGGCAGGCCGTCACAACCAGCGTATTTGACGGTGGAGCAACCGAGCACGTCGAGATTGCCCGCCACGCGCAGGCCATTGTGATTGCACCTGCCACGGCAGATCTCATTGCACGCCTGGCAGCGGGCATGGCAAACGATCTGCTCACCACCGTTGTGCTGGCTGCGCATCGCGATACGCCTGTCATTCTGGCACCCGCCATGCACAGTGCGATGTGGACTAACGCCGCAACTCAGGACAACATCCAGACACTGCGCACGCGTGGCATGATCATTATCGAACCGGATGACGGTCCGCTGAGCTCAGGAGACAGCGGCACAGGCCGTCTGCCTGATCCGCTCATCATCACGGAACGCGTCCTTGAAGCTCTCGAGCCGCACGAGGGGGACCTTGCCGGACGCAGCGTCCTCATTACGGCTGGCGGTACCCAGGAACCGATCGATCCCGTTCGTTTTATTGGCAATCGCTCATCCGGCCGGCAAGGATGCGCATTGGCAGCTGAAGCGCGTCGACGCGGGGCAGACGTGACCCTGGTTGCCGCCAACATCGACGATCACCTGATTCCGCACGGAATTACCGTCATCCCGGCCCCGACAGCCGCTGAGATGTATCAGGCAGTCACTGACCGCATCGCGACAACGGACATTGCGATCATGGCAGCTGCGGTGGCAGATTTCAGACCCATCCACGTTGCCGACGACAAGATCAAGAAAGATCCGTCGACTCAGGATGCGCCTGCCATCGAGCTTGAACGCACCACCGACATTCTGGCGTCGGTTGCCCACTCGCTCCAGCGTCCACCGGTGCTTGTCGGCTTTGCCGCCGAAACCGGCTCGCCTCAGGTTGTGCTCGAGCGTGGTGCCGACAAAGCTCGGCGAAAGGCAGCCGACCTGCTGGCTATTAACGCCGTAGGGAACGGACAGGGATTCGGTGACGTGGAATCTCAGGTCGTGCTGGTTGATCGCGAGGGACAGCCCGTGAAAACAGTCAGCGGATCGAAGGTAACAATTGCGGCCGGCATCATCGATGAGGTCGCACAGAGGATAGGTAAGATAACCCGGTGACATCGCTTCGACTTTTTACTTCGGAATCAGTAACTGAAGGTCATCCAGACAAAGTCTGTGACCGCATCGCGGATTCAATCCTTGATGCATTGCTCGAACAAGACCCACATGCACGTGCCGCGATCGAGGTTTTCGCCACCACCGGCCAGGTGCATGTCATGGGTGAAGTAACCACGGACCGCGCCTACGTGGAAATTCCGCAGATCGTTCGCGAGGAAATCTGCCGCATCGGATACACCTCGTCGCGAATTGGATTCGACGGCGCCTCTTGCGGTGTCTCCGTGTCGATCGGCCAGCAGAGCCCGGACATTGCCGGGGGAGTGGAACGTTCTCTTGAAGCACGTGAAGGGGCTGATACAGCTGACCCTCGCGAACTTCAGGGCGCCGGCGACCAAGGCCTCATGTTCGGATATGCATCCGATGAGACACCGGATCTGATGCCTGCCCCGATCTGGACGGCACACAAGCTGTCTCATCGCCTCGCACAGGTTCGACACGACGGCACCATCGACGGTCTGCGCCCTGATGGCAAGACGCAGGTGACCTTCGGATACGACGAGAACCACACGCCCGTCAGTATCGAGACGATCGTTGTGTCCACCCAGCACGACGAGGCACTCACATTGGCAGACCTGACTCGGCAAGTGCGCCGCCATGTCATCGAACCAGTGCTGGACGAATCAGGTCTCAACGTGTCCTGGAAAGACGCCGAAATCCTCGTGAATCCATCGGGACGGTTCGTGTACGGCGGACCAGCTGCCGACGCAGGCCTGACCGGACGCAAGATCATCGTCGATACTTACGGCGGAATGGCGCGGCACGGAGGTGGCGCGTTCTCAGGTAAGGATCCATCGAAAGTTGACCGCTCAGCTTCCTACACGCTGCGCTGGATTGCCAAGCACATCGTTGCAACAGGCATCGCGAAACGCTGCGAAGTTCAGGTGGCTTACGCCATCGGCCGCGCACACCCGGTAGGTCTGTACGTCGACACCTTCGATACGGGGCAGGTAGACGATGCGACCATCGCGCGCGCAATCACCGACGTGTTCGACCTGCGCCCAGCAGGTATGATCGAGGACCTCGATCTCTTGCGCCCGATCTACAAGGAGACCTCAGTGTACGGCCACTTCGGGCGACCGGGATTCCCGTGGGAAGACGTGACCCGCATAGAGGATCTGCGCGCAGCACTGAAAGGCTAAGACTATGGCGGACCAGGACGATTTCGATCTCGACCATGCTCCCTCGCGTGCGTGGATGATGCGAAGCGCCGTGGTGCTGGCCATTATGTCGGCTCTAGCCCTGATCGCCTCATTCGTCCTGTCCGTGGAAGCCTGGATCCTTGCAGGTGACCAGAACAGCCGCTTCGGATGCGATGTCAGCGATGCACTGTCATGCTCGGCAGTCGCATTGACACCGCAGGCCCGCGTCCTGGGATTCCCCAACGCATTTTTCGGAATCGCCTTTGGCGCAGCGGTGTTCACTATCGCATGCGCCCTTCTCAGCGGCTCGCGCCTGTCACGTCTGTTCCTCATCGGTGCGGAAGTCCTCGCCGCCGGCGGTCTGGCGAGCGCACTATGGCTGTTCTACCAGTCCTACGTTGTCATCCAGGTATTGTGCCCGTGGTGCCTGGTGGTGTTCGTGTCATCACTGCTGATCTTCGCCACCATGACGCGTATCTGCCTGGTCCGCGAAACGCTGCCCTCAAGTGCCAGCATTCGCTCCCTCATAGCCTCGGGCACGGACTGGTGGATCACGGGCGGTATCCTTGTCATCATCGCCGCACTGATCGTCCTTAAGTACGGCCCGGAGCTCATTGCGTGAGACGCAATGGAGTCATACCTGCCGGGCTTCGAACCACCGCCACGTGAGGATTTCCGTGACCCACTGACTGTCGCGCACGTTCTGGTCGACGTCGACTTGGCGCACCTCGATCATCCGCTTGATTACGCCGTCCCACCCGAACTTGACTCTGCAGTAACTGTCGGTTGCACCGTGCGCGTTGCATTGGCCGGTACACGCCAACGAGGGTGGGTTGTGGGTCGGGAGACCGTACCGCAGCACCGCGCCCTGTCACCCATCCAGTCCGTTGTTTCACGCACTCCGGTGCTCAACGAATCCACGCTGACACTGGCGCGCTACATTGCGCATAAACATCTGGCGACCACCTCACAGGTGCTCTCACTGGCGATCCCGGCGCGGCATGCACGCAGTGAAAAAAACGTCCTCGCTGCACACCGAGACTGCGCGGCGCCCTCGCCAATCTCAATGGATACGGAATTCCTGTCGTGGTACGAGGGGGACCCGACTGCGCCAGGGCGGATCGTCTGGCAGGTCGTGCCTCATGACTGGATACGCCAGCTGGCAACCGTTGTGGCAATCCGCTCGGCGCGCGCCCCTGTCATCGTGGTGGCCGCCACGCGTGAACAGGTGGATCGAATCGCTGCGCAGATCGCCCTGATCGTCGGTACCGACTGTGTTGAGACGGTCGGGTCGGATGATTCGGCAGCTCATCGATTTGCCGTTCATCTGCGCGCACTAGCCGGAGAACTGACCATCCTGGTGGGAACACGATCAGCTGTGTGGACACCAGTGAAGGATCTGGGAGCAATCATCGTGTGGGATGACGGTGATGACCGTTTAACCGAGGAGCGGTCTCCACGCGCAAGCGCGCTCGATGTTGCGATCGCGCGTGCCCACCTGGAAGGGGTCGACCTGCTCAGCGCAAGCCTGGCACGGTCGGTGAAATCGCATATGCTGGTCAATTCCTCATGGGCAGTGCCGCTCACACCGCTGCGCCACGCGCTGCGCGAACATGCGCCGCGCGTACGTGTCCTCGATGACTTTGACGCGGCCAGGGAAGGCCCATCGGCAGGTAATATTCCGACCAGCGTACAGCGCTTTATCCGGGAAAGTGCGCAGAGCGGGCATGTCCTGATTCAGGTGCCACGACGCGGCTATGTGCCGGTTATTGCTTGCGCACAGTGTCATCGGACGGCGCGATGTCAAAGATGCCACGGCCCATTGGCGATGCGAGGCGATCGCCAGATTGTGTGCCAATGGTGTCAGTGGGATGCGTCGGCGTTCACGTGCCCGCATTGCGCAGCGCACGCGGTGCGCGCACGCCAGATCGGCTCTGAACGCACGGCAGAGGAACTGGCTCGAGCTTTACCGGGATTGCCACTAGTGGTCTCTTCTGCAGACCATCGGATCGACACACTGCGTCCGACGGATTCACGAATCGTGGTGGCAACACCCGGCGCAGAACCTACCCTCGATGGCGGTTATGAGGCAGCCGTTATCCTCGATGCCGATACAACAGCCGCACGCCCTGAACTGTGGGCATACGAGGAAGCCATGCGCCGCTGGTTCGGAGCATTGTCACGTGTAGCGCCCGCACACCCTGCCATCGTTGTCGGTCTGTCAGATCCGACACTGGGTCAGGCCCTCGTGCGGTGGGATCCGGTCAGAGTTGCTGCCGATCAGCTGGCAGAACGTCGTTCTGTAGGATTCTTCCCCTTTACGACAATCGTTGCCCTCGACGGGCCTGCACCTGACGTTCACGCGATTGTGGCAAGTCTTTCAGATGCGGAGCTGCTCGGCACAGTTCCGATCGAACAGGCGCCCACACGTCGTGCAGCTGATAGTGCCCAGCTCTCCCTCGCTATGCCGGAACATGAGCCCGACCAGCACATCCGCACTCTTGTCCGCACGCCGATTTCGCACACAAATACGCTGCTTGACCAGCTGACACAGGTGCGGCAGCACCGCTCAGCCCACAAGCTGGCACCTGTGAGAATGGAAGTCAATCCTCCCGAGTTGTTCTGACACCGCTTAGACTCGATAGGTGATTTCTGTGCAGGACTTTTCGCTTCGGATCGGTGCACGCGTACTGATCTCGAACGCCACCTTCAGGATTGACCGCGGGATGCGTATCGGTTTGGTTGGCAGAAACGGTGCCGGCAAGACCACTATGATGCGCCTCTTAGCAGGGGAGAGCGATCACGGTGCCGCTGAGTTTACTGGGCACGTGCGTCGCAGCGGCACCATCGGATACCTGGCACAGGACACCCATATTGGCGACCAGAAGATGACGGGGCGTGAGCGCATCATCTCCGTTCGAGGTATCGACACCCTCATAGAGAAGATCCGCAAAGCTGAGCATGAAATGTCCACCCTGGAAGGGGAGCGCCAACAGCGGGCGATGGAGCGTTACGTCAAGCTCGACCAGCGTTTCACGAATGCCGGAGGGTGGGCTGCCAATGCTCAGGCATCGCAGATCGCTCATTCACTGGGATTAGACGATCGCGTGTTGGAGCAAAGCCTCGACACGTTGTCCGGTGGTCAGCGACGCCGCGTCGAACTGGCTCGGGTGCTTTTCTCAGAGGCTGATATTTTGCTGCTGGATGAGCCGACCAACCACCTTGATCACGATTCAATCCTGTGGCTGCGCGATTGGCTGCGCGCATACTCCGGCGGATTCATGGTGATCAGCCACGACGTCAAATTGCTGGATGACACGGTCAACTCCGTGTTCTATCTGGACGCGAACCGCACGGCACTGGATGTCTACCACCTCGGATGGTCTGCCTACCTGCGTCAACGCGACGAGGATGAACGCCGTCACCGCCGCGAACGCGCCAACGCGCTCAAGAAAGCTGAACAGCTGCGTGCGCAGGGCGAAAAGATGCGCGCGAAGGCAACGAAGGCTGTTGCGGCACAGCAGATGCTGCGCCGCGCCGATGAACTGGTTGAGCAGGCTGGTCAGGAAATCCAGCATGAAAAGGTTGCGCGTTTGCGTTTCCCCGAACCTGCGCCATGCGGACGCGTGCCACTGTCAGGAGAGGGCCTGTCGAAATCCTACGGCTCGTTGGAAGTTTTCACTGGTGTGGATCTGGCAATTGACCGCGGCTCGCGTGTGGTGATCCTGGGTCTGAACGGTGCTGGTAAGACGACGCTGCTGCGCCTGCTGGCCGGCGTGGAAGAGCCTGATCTGGGGCAAGTCATCAGTGGGCATGGCCTCAAACTTGGCTACTACGCCCAGGAACACGACTTCCTGGACATGGACGCCACAGTGTATGACAACATGGCGCACGCAGCTCCTGACCTGGACACCACGCACGTTCGCAACGTGCTGGGGCAGTTCCTGTTTGGCGAGGACGACATCGATAAGCCGGCGCGCGTACTATCCGGCGGAGAGAAGACGCGCCTGGCCCTTGCGACGCTGGTCGTCTCTGCAGCAAATGTGCTGCTGTTGGATGAGCCGACGAACAACCTTGATCCAGCCTCTCGCGAGGAGATTCTCAACGCGCTGCGCACCTATGAGGGCGCCGTCGTCCTGGTCACGCACGATCCCGGCGCGGTCGAGGCGCTCAACCCGGACCGCGTGCTGGTGCTGCCTGACGCCGATGAGGATCTGTGGGATGAGTCGTACCTGGACCTGGTCACACTTACCTAGAAACTGCAGGTTAACGTGGTCGGACGCTAAGAGTCGACCTCGTTAATTGGGATGACACGGGTGGGAAAATCTCGGTAGGCCAGGTATTGCTGGAGCGAGTCGCGATGATCACGACACGCCAGCCATGTCTTGGATCGGCCAGTGTGAATGGCCGGATTTGACCAGATGATTGCAACCTCAGCCTTACGGCTGCATCCGCGTGCTGAACACGCCAAATCCTCTGGCCCGGGTGCCAGTGCCATCCAATCCCTCCTCGATCCTCGCTATTGTAGATACTATGACGACACGAACGCTTATCCTGGTACGTCACGCTGCTGCCGGTTCGAGCAGCTCCGGTGACCGTCAAAGGCCGCTGACTCCAGAAGGTGTTGAGCAGGCTCGGCGACTGGGACGACGAGTCTCACGCCTGATTGACCACGTTGATCTGTCACTGACATCGCCCGCCGTGCGTACACAGGAAACGGCGGTGCAGCTCCACACGTCGATCGAGGTGCGCACCACCTCAGTTGATGACGAACTGTATCTGGCCGGCGCTGACAGTCTGCTCGACAAGGCGCGGAGCCTGCCCGCGTCAGTCACCTCAGTCATGATGGTCGGCCACGAGCCAGCTATTTCAGCAATGGCGGCATCGCTGGGGGCACGCCGATCCTGTAAGGAAAAAGTCCGTTGGGGTGTTCCCACGGGTACCGCCGTCGTCCTCACTTTCGAGGGCAATTGGTCGCAGCTGGCCGAGAACTCGTGCGAAATGGAAGTTTTTCGCGAACCAGCGTGACGAAAGTGTGAAAACACTTACCTCAACGGTTCTCATACTGTGCACCAGGCGCCCGTACTGGGATCAGGGCGCTACACTATACGCGTACTAGACCATACCCAAGGGGAGAATTCATGTCCGGACACTCCAAGTGGGCAACCACAAAGCATAAGAAAGCAGCCATCGACGCCAAGCGTGGAAAACTCTTCGCCAGGCTCGTCAAGAACATTGAGGTGGCAGCCCGCACAGGTGGAGGAGATCCCGCAGGTAATCCCACGCTGTATGACGCCATCCAGAAGGCGAAGAAGAACTCCGTTCCGGCCGACAACATTGATCGCGCTGTCAAGCGTGGCTCCGGTGCAGAAGCCGGTGGCGCTGAGTACGAAACCATCATGTACGAAGGCTACGGTCCCGCAGGTGTTGCGATTCTGGTCGAATGTCTGACCGATAACCGCAACCGCGCGGCATCAGATGTACGCCTGGCATTTACCCGTTCCGGTGGCAACCTGGCTGACCCCGGCTCGGTGTCCTACCTCTTTTCCCGTCGCGGAATCGTCGAGGTGCCGGAGGCCGACGGTGTGGATGAGGATTCCATCATGGAAGCCGTACTCGATGCAGGTGCCGAAGATGTCGCCCAGCAAGGAGACGTCTTCGTCATTTCCTGTGAGCCGACCGAGGTGGTCGCGGTGCGCACCGCGCTGCAGGATGCAGGAATTGACTACAACTCTGCTGAGGCGCAGTTCGTTGCCTCGACACAGGTGGAACTCGACGTTGAAGGTGCCACCAAGGTTATGCGTGTCGTGGACGCCCTCGAAGATTCTGATGACGTGCAGAACGTCTACCACAACATGTCACTGAGCGATGAAGTTCGCGCTCAACTCGAACAGGAGGAGGAATGAGCGAAAATCCCTCTGCTGCCACACCCACCGACGAAGGACGCCAGGTCGGAACTGACCGCGTCAAGCGTGGAATGGCGCAAATGCTCAAAGGCGGCGTCATTATGGACGTCGTCACCCCTGAGCAGGCGAAGGTTGCTGAAGACGCCGGTGCCGTGGCCGTCATGGCACTCGAACGCGTCCCCGCGGATATCCGCGCCCAGGGCGGCGTGGCCCGCATGTCAGACCCGGATCTGATCGACGGCATCATTGACGCCGTCTCCATCCCCGTCATGGCCAAAGCCCGCATCGGACACTTCGTGGAAGCGCAGGTGCTCCAGTCCCTCGGCGTCGATTACATTGACGAATCCGAGGTGCTGACCCCGGCTGACTACTCGCACCACATTGACAAGTGGAAGTTCACCGTGCCGTTCGTGTGCGGTGCGACCAACCTGGGTGAGGCTCTGCGCCGCATCAGTGAAGGCGCGGCCATGATCCGCTCCAAAGGCGAGGCCGGCACCGGTGACGTGTCGAACGCGACGACGCATATGCGCAAGATCCGTGACCAGATTCAGCACCTGACGTCGCTGCCAGAAGACGAGCTGTATGTGGCAGCGAAAGAACTGCAGGCACCGTATGAACTGGTCGCAGAGGTGGCACGAGAAGGCCGCCTGCCTGTCGTCCTGTTCACCGCCGGCGGCATCGCCACTCCTGCGGATGCCGCGATGATGATGCAGCTGGGTGCCGAGGGTGTCTTCGTTGGATCCGGTATCTTCAAGTCCGGTGATCCGGCTAAGCGCGCGAGCGCGATTGTGCGCGCAACAGCGGCTTACAACGATCCTGACACCATTGCGGAAGTCTCACGCGGACTGGGGGAAGCGATGGTCGGCATCAACGTCGACGATTTGCCGGTTGATCACCGCCTGGCTGAGCGCGGATGGTGACACCAGCGTGAGAACCATAGGCGTACTCGCGCTTCAAGGTGATATCTCAGAACATGTGCGGGCGCTGGAAGAATCCGGCGCCCGCGCTGTGTATGTGCGCCACCCTGACCAGTTGACACAGATCGACGGCCTGGTTATTCCCGGTGGGGAGTCAACCGCCATGTCTATCCTCATGCATGCCACAGGTATGGACGAAGGGCTGCATGGGGCTGTGGATCAGAAAATGCCGATGTGGGGGACTTGTGCCGGCATGATTATGCTGGCCAGCACTATTCTTGACGGGCGCAGCGACCAGATCGCATTGGGCGCAATGGACATGACTGTCAGACGTAACGCATTTGGCCGGCAGGTCGACTCCCATGAAGAAGACCTGGAGGTGGATGGATTTGACACGCCATTTCGGGCATTGTTCATTCGCGCTCCATGGGTCGATACGGTCGGAGAATCTGTTCGCGTCATGGCGCGTGCCGACAACAAAGCTGACGGGCCGATTGTCGCACTGCGTAACGAGCACTGCCTTGCGACATCATTCCACCCTGAAATTGGGGGAGACAACCGGATCCATTCTCTCTTCGTGCAGATGGTTGACCAATGCGCGTAATGGGGATTGACCCGGGCATCACCCGATGCGGAATCGGAGTGGTGGATGTTGATGCGTCACGCGCAGCGGCGCTGGTTCACGTCGGCGTGGCCAGAACCAAAACCAGTCTGGCCACCCATTTTCGCCTCGCATCCATTGCCCAGGAGATCCGGCACACCATTGAGACCTTTCAGCCTGAAGTGGTGGCCATTGAACGGGTTTTCGCACAGGACAACCTTCAGTCAGTAACCACCACAATGCAGGTGATGGGCGTGGCCATGTCATGTGTCGGGCAGGCACGTCTGCCAATGGCAGTCCATACACCGTCAGAAGTCAAAGCAGCGATCACCGGTTCTGGCACCGCCGGGAAAGCGCAGGTGCAGCACATGGTGGCTCGCATCCTCCGCCTCGATACTCCGCCGAAGCCAGCAGACGCGGCTGACGCCCTTGCAATTGCAATCTGTCACGCCTGGCGAGGCTCAGGCTTGCTCGGCGCGGGGGATGATTCTCAGATTACCGTGTCCCTGTCAGGCAAAGTCTCCTCCAAGGGCACCATGACACGGGCTCAGCAGATCTGGGCAGAAGCTCAGGCGACGCAACACCGCACGGGTGCGGTCGATCCGCGCTGGCATCGCCGCTAAGATGGAACAGATGTTCGTAGCGAGGGGGAATAACGGTGATCGCACTGCTGACTGGAACGGTTGAGCACATCGGCCTGGATGAAGTCACTGTGGTCAACGGTGGAATTGGATGGGCCGTCAAGGTCACTCCACCAACGGCGCACAGCCTGATCCGTGGCAATGAGGTCACGCTCCACATCGTCATGGATGTCAAGGAAGATGCGATCGCTTTGTTCGGCTTCCCGACGCGTGACGAGAAAGACGTGTTCACCGTGATCCGCACCGTCTCCGGAGTGGGACCGCGCATCGCCCTGGCGGCGTTGGCAGTTCTCACACCCGACCAGCTGCGCGACGCCCTCGCCCAAAAAGACAGCGCACAAATCAGGAAGATCCCCGGAGTGGGGCCAAAACTTGCTGATCGGATCGTCCTTGAAATTGGAAACAAGCTGGGGCCCGCTGCACACGCTGAAGATGTACCCAGCGAACCCGACAGTGATGAAGTGACCGAGGAAGTCACCGCTGCACTGGTACAGCTCGGCTGGACACAGGCGATTGCCCGAAAAGCAGTCAACTCACTTGCCGGGCAGGGGATGGGGGCATCCGACCTTCTGCGCGCATCACTGATCAAGCTGGGAGGCACCCGTGGATGAGATGGACGACGACCTGTCTCCGCGCATTGTCGCGCCAGATGCGACGGAACTGGAGCGCGCAGCTGAAGCTGCTCTCCGTCCGAAACACCTCAGCGAATTCGTGGGTCAGCCGCGCGTGCGCACACAGCTCGAACTGGTGTTGAAAGCAGCGATCGGTCGCTCTGTCACACCCGACCACGTGCTCCTGGCCGGACCGCCTGGACTGGGAAAGACAACCCTGGCGATGATCATTGCGCAGGAGATGGGATCCTCACTGCGCCTGACCTCCGGACCTGCGATCCAGCACGCTGGCGACCTCGCCGCGATCCTGTCTGGCCTGCAGGAAGGTGACATCCTCTTTATCGACGAGATTCACCGCCTGGCACGCACCGCTGAAGAAATGCTCTACCTGGCGATGGAAGACTTCCGTGTCGACGTGGTCGTTGGCAAAGGTCCGGGCGCCACGTCGATTCCGCTGACGCTGCCACCGTTTACAGTGGTGGGCGCGACCACGCGTGCCGGGCTGCTGCCTGCACCGCTGCGCGACCGCTTCGGCTTCACTGGGCACCTGGAGTTCTACGAGACAGAGGACCTGGTTCAGGTCATCAACCGGTCGGCAGGGCTACTGGGAGTGTCGGTCAGCGATGAGGCAGCCCATGAAATCGCCTCCCGTTCACGCGGCACGCCACGTATCGCAAACCGTCTGTTGCGCCGCGTACTTGACTACGCGCAGGTGCATGGGGACGGAACACCCACACTGGAATCGGCGCGTGAAGCACTGGCATTGTTTGAAGTGGACCAGTCGGGACTGGACCGACTGGATCGCGCCGTCCTCGAAGCACTGTGCGTGCGCTTTGGCGGAGGGCCGGTGGGGCTGTCCACGTTGGCTATCACCGTGGGCGAAGAAGCTGAAACCGTTGAAACTGTCACTGAACCGTACCTGATGAGGCAGGGGTTCATTGTTCGCACCCCACGCGGCCGTGCAGCTACACCGAAAGCGTGGTCACACCTGAATCTGACCCCTCCGAGCGATCAGGACACGCTGATTTAAACGTGAGGTAGCACGCACAGTGACGCCGTTCGTCGCGATCGAGAAGACGAACAGGTAGACTGCAACGGGCGCCGTGTACTGTCACGGTGCTGTCATATACGTAGATTTGTCGAGGATGAAGAGGTTTCCCCGTGCAAGGTACCGGCTCGTTAATGCTTTGGCTGCCGCTGTTGTTGATGCTGATTGTGATGTTTTGGTTCTCATCACGCGCTCGCAAGAAAATGGCGAAACAGCAGGAAGAACAGCAACGGATCATCAGCGAACAGATGGTGCCCGGTGCATGGGTGAAGACCGCCGTAGGGTTCTGGGGACGCTACGTGGATCAGGATGGCGACATCGTCATCCTGGAAACGTCGGACGGCACCGAAACTTACTGGGAACGTTCCGTCATCCGCGAAGTCGGCGAGCCACCTTTCGCCACGGAATCAGCTGATCACATCGAAGAAGCCATTTCCGAGGAAGAAGATGAGCCTGCTGTACTTGGGTATGATCCCATCGAACCTGAGACACCCTCGTCAGTGAACGAGGGCGACACGCTCGCAGCGGATCTTGAGGACGAGGATAAGCGGGACAAGAACCGCAACAAGGACGATATTCCGCCCGTCATCTAATTCATTCATCCATTCATCGACTTCATTGACCAAGGACTCCATCACTGTGGCTAATAAGAAACGTCGCCCGGTGCGCACACTTGTCGCGCTCTTTGTTGTGGTCGCTATCGGCATCGCAGCACTGCTGATCGGACGCGCAACTCAAGGTGCAACACTCCATCCGAAGCTGGCTCTGGACCTCGAAGGTGGAACCCAGCTGATTCTGACGCCGAATACGACAGGCGAAGACGACCGCAATATTACTGATGAGGACATCACTGAGGCGATCAACATTATCCGTAACCGCGTGGACGCCTCGGGTGTCTCCGAATCGGAAATCACCTCAATGGGTTCGAACAACATTGTGGTCTCGCTGCCTGGCCGTCCCTCAGAGGAGACGCTGAATCTGATCCGCTCATCTTCTCAGATGGACTTCCGTCCAGTGCTGCAGGTCGGTGCCGCAGTTGCACCCAGGCAACAACTGGAAGCGGCTCAAAGCGGCGATTCCGGCCAGTCGGGAGCCGGCAGCGCGCAGTCTGGAGATGCAGCCGACCAGCCGCAGTCGCAAACCCTTGTCTCCACGGCCATGTCCGAGGATGAGGCCCGCCAGGCTGCCGACCAGGATAAGGATGGGAAACTGAGCACCGAGCCGGCGACCACACCGGAGAACAACTCGGACTCGGCATGGATGACCGAGCAGGTCGTGTTCGACTTCCTGACCCTGGACTGCATGTCGACTGAGGCACGCACCCAGACCACTCCCGGTGATCCCGACAAGCCTTATGCCACGTGCTCGGTTGACGGAACCCAAAAATTCCTGCTTGGCCCGATCGATGTCAAAGGTGAGAACCTGAATTCAGCCCAGGCCGCAATGGACTACAACCAGACGGGGCAGGCAACAGGCGAGTGGGTTGTGAGCCTCGAATTCGACTCAGTCGGTACCAAAGCATTCAAGGAAGCGTCAACTCGTCTGGTCGGCTTCCAGAATTCTGATCCCACGCGTAACCGCTTCGCAGTCGTCCTTGACAATAGGGTGATTACCTCACCGTCGATGAATGCAGCAATCACTGACGGTCATGCCAAGATCAGCGGTAATTTCACGCCAACCAGTGCCAAGGCACTGGCCAATCAGCTGAACTTCGGTTCACTGCCATTGGACTTCACCGTCCAGTCCGAGCAGCAGATCTCTGCAACGCTCGGATCCGATCACCTGGCCAAGGGTCTGTGGGCCGGTCTGATCGGTCTGATCCTGGTTGTCCTGTTCATGATCTGGCAGTACCGAGGCCTGTCGATCATCTCGATCGGTTCACTCCTGATGGCGGGCGTGATCACCTACCTGGTCATCACGTTGCTGTCATGGCTGATGGAATATCGCCTCTCACTGCCTGGCGTAGTTGGCCTGATCGTTGCAGTTGGCGTCACCGCTGACTCGTTCATCGTCTACTTCGAACGCATCCGCGACGAGGTGCGTGACGGTCGCCCGCTCGTGGCAGCCGTCGACGAAGGATGGGAGCGGGCCAAACGCACCATCATGATTTCGGACGCGGTGAACCTCGTGGCCGCCGTGGTGCTGTACATGCTCGCGGTGGGTGGCCTGCAGGGATTCGCCTTCACATTGGGCGTGACGACGGTGGTTGACCTTGCGGTGATCTTCTTCTTCACGCACCCGATGATGGAGCTGCTCATCCGCATCCCATTTTTCGGTGAAGGCCACAAGCTGTCCGGTTTGGATCCCGAACACCTCGGTGCAAAGTCCAGTGCCATCTACGCGGCGCGTGCACGCACTGATGTGCGCAAGACGAAGTCAGTATCAACGCCATCGGGGAGCACAGCGGTCGGCACCCGTAAATCGCTTGCTGAGCAGCGCCGAGAACAAGCCGCTGCGGCTAAGCAGGAGGAAGCACGATGAGAAGTTACGCCCAGTGGGGAAACGCCCTGTATGCGGGCGAGAAATCCTATCGGATCGTCCCGAACCGCAAGATTTTCGTGTACGCGGCCGGCATCACGCTGGTTGTCTGTGCGCTCCTCGTGTCAGTGCTGGGATTGCGTCAATCCATCGAATTCACCGGTGGTTCGCAATTCTCCATGATCGGCATTAGCCAAAGTGAACAGCAGCTTGCATATGATGCAGCCAAATCCGCGGGCGTGACCGACGTGCGCGTGTCGAATCTGGGTCAGAACGGTATCCGCGTCCAGACACCGTCACTGGACCCCAACCAGACAGCGCAAGTTCGCGACGCGCTGGCAGAGGCATACGATATATCCGCAGATGATGTCCAGTCCTCGTCGATCGGCCCGTCATGGGGTAAAGACGTTACCGGGAAGGCACTGCAGTCTCTGGTCATCTTCCTGGCGGTCATCACCGCCTTGATGACGGTGTACTTCCGCTCGTGGACCATGTCAATCTCTGCTATGACGGCTCTGCTGCACGACGTGGCCCTGACCGTCGCGTTCTTCGCGATCACTCGAGTCGAAGTCTCGCCTGCAACCGTCATTGGCTTCCTGACCATTTTGGGATACTCCCTGTATGACACGGTGGTCGTTTTCGACAACGTGCGCGGCCTGACGAAGAACGTGTGGGAGCAGAAGCGCTACACATATGGCGAACTGGTCAATCTCGCCGTCAACCAGACGATGGTGCGTTCCATTAACACTTCCGTTGTCGCACTTCTGCCGGTGGGAGCGATCCTCGTGATCGGTACTGTTCTTCTGGGTGCGGGCACGCTAACGGATATTGCTCTGGCACTGTTCGTCGGAATGATTGTGGGTACCTACTCGTCGATATTTATCGCCTCGCCGCTGTTGGTCATGCTGGAGGAGCGTCGCTCACGCGCCCGTGAACACAACACCATCGTCGCCAGGCAACGCTCAATCGATTCGACTGACGAGGGTGACCACGCCCCAACATCCGACAGTGTTCAGGCACACGCTGTGGCGGCGCGACCGGTCATCCCTGGGCACCGTCTTGGCAATGATGCTCAACCTCAACGAAAGAAGCGTAAGCGCAAATGACAGAAGAACTCGGAACGCGCATCAAGAAACTGGTCGTCGACAATATGCGTGACGTCCCCGGTTTCCCGCAGGAAGGCGTCCTCTTCCACGACATCACACCGCTGCTGGCCAACGGCCCGGCGTTCCAGGAAACTATCAATCTGCTCTGCGAGCACTACGAGGGACGCATTGACGCTATCGCAGGCCTGGAGTCACGAGGCTTCGTCCTGGCTGCACCGATGGCGACACGTATGGGCATCGGTATGATCACGATTCGTAAGGCCGGCAAACTGCCCGGACCGGTGATCGGTGAGGATTACTCCATCGAATACGGCATCGCTCGCATGGAGCTTCGCCCGGACTCTGTCGTAGAGGGACAACGCGTCCTGATCATTGACGACGTGCTGGCGACCGGCGGCACGGCACGTGCCTCGGTGAATCTGCTTGAGCAGTGCAAGGCCGAGGTTGCAGGTGTGGCGGTCCTCCTGGAACTGACGGAATTGAAGGGCCGAGACAAGCTTGAGGGCCTGGATGTGCAGTCTGCAGTGGCACTGTCTGTCTGACATCACCCGGTAACTTTCCAGCTCAGGCGCGCTTCCTCACACGTGGGGGCGCGCCTGAGCCTATGATGACTGTGTGAGTGAGAGAACTAAACCACCGAGCAGGCCGAAAGCGCCGTCGGCAGGGTCCTTTGTGCGGTCGGGACTGGTCTGGTTTGGTTCGCGAGGGCGCACGACCGCACCTGAGATTGAACCATTGGTGCGTGCCTTGCGCGCCAACCACCCGAAAGCAGATATCTCAATTATCGAGCGTGCCTATGAGACGGCTGAAGTTCACCACAGAGGCCAAAAACGCGCATCTGGCGAACCGTACATCACTCATCCCGTCGCAGTGGCGACGATTCTGGCTGAAATGGGCATGACGACGCCAACGCTGGTGGCGGCGCTGCTGCATGACACGGTTGAGGACACGGATTACACGGTTGAGCAGCTCACCGCTGACTTTGGTGAGTCAATCGCACTGCTGGTCGACGGTGTCACCAAGCTCGACAAGATCCGCTATGGCACCGCAGCCCAGTCCGAGACACTGCGCAAGATGATCGTGGCGATGAGTCGGGATATCCGCGTGCTGCTGATCAAGCTTGCAGATCGCCTGCACAATGCGCGCACGTGGAAGTACGTCTCGCCTGAATCCGCCAAACGCAAGGCGAAAGAGACGCTGGAGATTTATGCGCCGCTTGCCCACCGCCTGGGCATGAACACGATCAAGTGGGAGCTTGAAGAGCTGTCATTCAAGACGATGCTGCCGGAAATCTACGAAGAGATTGACCGGCTTGTTCAACAGCGCACACCGCGCCGCGAAACCTATCTGCGTGACGTGATCGCGCAGATCGAAGAGGATCTGCGGCGCGCCGGAATTCGCGGAACGGTCGGCGGGCGCCCGAAGAACCACTATTCGATTTACCAGAAGATGATTGTGCGCGGCAAAGCGTTCGATGAGATTTTCGATCTGGTGGCGGTGCGAGTCCTTGTTGACAGTGTCAAAGACTGTTACGCCGTTTTGGGCGCAATGCACGGCAGGTGGAATCCGATTCCGGGCAGGTTCAAGGATTACATCGCCATGCCGAAGTTCAACTTCTACGAATCGCTGCACACGACGGTGGTCGGGCCGGGCGGCAAGCCGGTGGAAATCCAGATACGTACATATGAGATGCACGAGCGTGCCGAAAATGGCGTAGCCGCTCACTGGAAGTACAAGGAGAACCCGAACGCAACATCGGGCACGTCCGACGCAATGAGCACCAATGAGCAAATGAATTGGTTGCGCGCTCTGGTGGAAATGGAACGGGAAACAGGTGACCCGGAAGAGTTCCTCGACTCGCTGCGCTACGAAATTGCCGGCGAAGAAGTCTACGTGTTCACCCCGCGAGGCGAAGTTGTCGTGCTGCCTGCACACGCCACACCCGTCGACTTTGCCTACGCCGTCCACACCGAGGTCGGCCATCACACTGTCGGTGCACGCGTCAACGCCCGCCTCGTTCCTCTTGATACGCAGCTGGAATCGGGCGACACGTGTGAAATCATCACCTCGAAGTCAGAAAAGGCCGGCCCGTCTCATGACTGGTTGGCATTTGTGGCGTCCCCTCGTGCACGATCGAAAATCAAATCGTGGTTCTCGCGCGAACGCCGTGAGGGAGCCATCGAAGCCGGCAAGGAAGCACTGGCGCGCGCGATGCGCAAACAGAACCTGCCTCTGCAGCGCCTGATGAATCATGAATCGATCCTGTCGGTGGCAACTGACCTGGGTTACCAGGACGTGTCGGGTCTGTACGCGGCAGTAGGAGAGAACCACCTGTCTGCCCACAATGTCGTGTCCAAACTGGTGGAGAACCTGGGCGGGGGAGCCGGCACTGAAGAGACGCTTGCTGAAGGCATCACACCAGGCGATACGCGCACACGCAAGGCGACCTCGGATGTGGGCATCGTGGTGTCTGGAATGAGTTCCAATGACATCTGGGTGAAGCTGGCCCGATGCTGTTCGCCGGTGCCCGGCGACCCGATTATGGGGTTCATCACACGTGGGCAAGGTGTTTCCGTCCACCACAGTGACTGTTTGAACGCAGCCCGTCTGGAAGAGCTCCACCCTGAACGTCTCATTGATGTCTCGTGGGATACGAACCGTTCGAACGCGCAGTACCGCGTCCAAATTGAATTGCGTTCACTGGATCGGGCTGGATTGCTGTCGGATCTGACGAAGGTCCTGTCGGATTATTCGGTCAATATTCTGACCGGATCAATGTCGACGTCGGCTGACCAGGTGGCCTCTACGCGCTTCACATTCGAACTTGCGGACATGGCACATCTGAACGCCGTTTTATCTGCTCTCAGACGTGTTGATGGTGTTTTTGAGGCGCGTCGCGTGACGGGCACCCGGAAACGTGCGCGTGAATCCCGTGCAGACGAATCGTGAACGAGGAGACCGACAGTTCGCCCCTCGAGCGTGATTTTGCGTAGGATAAGGAAGTGTCAGTCAAGACACATAACCGCGCACGGATGGATCGGTCCATCCACGTCCCGAGAAGGAAGATCGTGACTATCTCGCCTAATCCACAGCAGCCATCCACTGGCTCCCCGGAAACCGCATCCGAACCTGCTCGTACCGAGTTCGGGCGAATGGACACTGAAGGAAATATCTACGTCACTGACGGTGAGAGCGAACGCCTCATCGGATCCTACCCGGAGGGCGCTCCGGACAACCCGTTCGAACTGTACGAGCGGCGCTACAGCGACTTGGAAGCCACGATCCGCCTTTTTGAAGACCGTCTGCCTCACCTGGGGGCACGCGACATCGACCAAACCGTAGCCACGCTGCGTGAGGCCGTTGCGGAGCCGGCAGCAATCGGTGACCTACCCGCGTTGCGTGAGCGCGTCGACAAGGCCGCTCAGGCTGGTGAGGAGCGCAAGGTTCAAGCCAAGGCCGAGCGCCAGGCTGCTCGCGAACAGGCCATTGCAGATCGCACCAGCGTGGTCGAGCGGGCCGAAGAAATTTCTCAACAGGACCCAGAACGCACCCACTGGAAGCATTCAGGACAGGCACTGCGTGACTTGCTTGAAGAGTGGAAGACTTTACAGCGCAAGGGGCCACGCTTGGACAAATCCACCGAAGATGAGCTCTGGAAGCGTTTTTCCAGTGCACGCACTGTTTTTGACCGTCATCGTCGCCAGTTCTTCTCGGCACTTGACCAGAAGCAGACTGAGGCGCGTCGCGTGAAGGAAGGGCTGATTGCTGAAGCTGAAGCCCTTCAGAATTCAACGGACTGGGGGCCAACCTCGTCGGCCTACCGGGACCTGATGGATCGCTGGAAGGCAGCGCCTCGCGCGTCTCGCAAGGAAGACGATGCGTTGTGGGCACGTTTCAGGACAGCGCAGCAGGTGTTCTTCGATGCGCGCCGCGCCAAGGATGAAGCAGCAGATGCCGAATCTGAAGAAAACCTCAAGGCCAAGGAAGCGCTGCTGGAGCAGGCCGAGGCGCTCTTGCCGATCGAAGACATGGACGCTGTCAAGCCTCGTTTGCGCGCCATCCAGGACCAGTGGGATGAGATTGGCCGCGTGCCATCGGCCCACGTCGGCCAGGTTGAAGGCCGGATGCGCGCCGTGGAGGATGCGGTGCGCCAGGCTGAAGAACGCGAGTGGAAGCGCTCGAACCCGGAGACACGTGCCCGCGCCGAAGGCATGCTGGGGCAGCTGGAAGAACAGCTCGACCGACTGAAAGCCGACATCGAGAAGGCCGAAAGCGCCGGAAATTCCGATCAGGTACAGTCGTTGCGCGAAACACTGGCAACGAAGACTGCGTGGTTGGATCAGATCCGCTCGTCAATGGAGTGACGCGTGCTCATCACTGTCATACCGACCCCGTTTTTCGGGGCTAACTGCATCGTGCTTCAGCCCGACGCAGAAGCGAACGTCGTAGTGGTTGACCCGTCGGCAGGTGTGTGCGACCAGATCCGCGGGGCACTGGATCGCGCTGATGCTCAGGTGGGCGCCGTTCTGTGCACTCACGGTCATCCTGATCATGTCTGGGATGCTCACGAGGTGGCCTCATGGGCACCTGACGCGCCCGCACCGGTGTGGATCCCTGGTCCTGACAGATACCGCATGGATGACCCGATGTCGTATCTGCCGATGAAACCGAGCGGCATGGACCTGACGTGGCACAAGCCGGAAGATCTGCGCGACGTGCCTTCTGACACGTTCGAAATCCAGCCCGGCATCTGGCTGCAGATGCTTCCTGCGCCAGGCCACACAGAGGGGTCGGCATTGTTCCTGGGGGAGTGCGACGTCAATATCGCGGACCACGAGGGCACAATCCTGTGGCAGCATGACGATCCAATTCCGTGGGCGCTGAGTGCTGACGTGATCTTTGCCGGGTCGGTTGGACGCACCGACCTGCCCGGTGGAGACGAACGCCAAATGAAACATACGCTTCGCACCATGGCCAACGCCATTGATCCGCGAACGGTCATGATCCCGGGGCACGGGCCACTGACGACGTGGGCACACGAACTTCAGACCAATCAGTACGTTGCGCGCGCACGACGCGAAGGCTAGACACAGAGTAAAAGAATCGAAGGACACATACGATGGCACGGACAAAATTGTCTGGATTTCCCGAATGGAGCGTTGAGGGCCGGCTGATCGAGCTGCATGTGCTCGATTCGCTGCGTCATGTGTTCGAACTCCACGGGTTTTCCAACATTGAAACCCGAGCCGTCGAAACCCTCGACTCGCTGCTGTCCAAAGGGGAAACCTCCAAAGAGGTGTACCTGCTTGAACGTCTCCAGGGACTCGAGAAAGGCGAACACACCGATAAGGACCGCAGGATCGGACTGCACTTCGACCTGACCGTTCCGCTGGCCCGATACGTCCTGGATAACGTCAACGACCTGCATTTTCCGTTCAAGCGCTACCAGATTCAAAAAGTCTGGCGCGGCGAACGTCCGCAGGAAGGACGTTTCCGCGAATTCACTCAGGCCGATATCGACATCGTCGGCAACGGTGCATTGCCGTTCCACTTCGAGGTCGACCTGCCGCTCGTGATGGCCGAAGCACTGTCCTCACTGCCCATCGGCCCGTTCAAGATCCTGGCCAACAACCGCAAGGTCGTTCAGGGCGTATGCGAAGCGCTCGGAGTTGGCGACGTTGACGCAGCGCTGCGCGGTTTGGACAAGCTGGACAAGATTGGGCCCGAGGGTGTGACCGAGGAACTGGCAGAAGCCGGAATCTCAGGCGACCAGGCACGCACCCTGCTGACAATGGCGCAGATCCACACCGATGATGTGGCCGAGCTTCGCGAGGGTATTGACGCGTTGGAACTGTCCAACGACATTTTGCGCGAGGGGCTGGATGAGCTGTGTGCGCTGATTAGTGACGCTCATGAGCGCATGCCCGGCGCTGTCTTTGCTGACTTGAAGATTGCGCGCGGACTGGACTACTACACTGGATCGGTCTACGAAACAGTGCTGACCGAACACCCGTCACTGGGATCGATCTGCTCAGGTGGGCGCTACGATTCTCTGGCATCGGACGGCAAACGTAGCTACCCGGGCGTCGGGCTGTCCATTGGTGTCTCTCGTCTCGTCTCCCGCATGATCGCGCAGCCAATGGTGACCGCCACGCGTACCTCACCGGCCGCGGTGGTCGTCGCCGTCATGAACGAGGAAGACCGCGGGCACTCCAACCGGATCGCAGCGACCCTGCGTTCACGCGGTATTCCCACCGATGTTGCGCCTACAGCGGCCAAATTCGGCAAACAGATCCGCTACGCTGATCGATTAGGAATACCATTCGTCTGGTTCCCGGGCGCCTCGGAAGGTGACACTGTCAAGGACATTCGATCGGGTGACCAGGTCGAAGCCGATTGCGAGACATGGATGCCTCCGGCAGAGGATATGCATCCGCGCATCGCGTCGGCCACACAGGAGGACTAGGCTGACTATGGAGCGTTCACCACTGCACAGTGCGCGTGAAATGCGTGATGCGTTGGCGGACGTGTCGATCAATGTCGAAACGCCGTCAGCCCGCCGTGCACGTAGTGAACAGGCTCGAGCCCTGCGGCGCCTCGACGATCATGTGATCCCGCGCCTCGAACATGCCCAGGCACCCATTCTGTGCGTGATCGGCGGATCTACGGGGGCCGGGAAATCCACCCTGGTCAACACGATGGTTGGGTACGCAGTGTCGGCGTCGTCAGCCGTACGTCCCACGACACGCGACCCGCTCCTGCTGCACAATCCCAGCGATGCCATGTGGTTCGACTCGAACCGGATTCTCACCTCCCTGACGCGCAGGCGTGAAGAGGCGGATGCTGATCCTGAGCGCGAATCACATCCTCACTCGCTACGTGTGCGCGCCCTCGAAGCCATTCCCCACGGTGTCGGCGTTATCGATGCACCTGATCTTGATTCGGTCGTGGACGACAATCGTGCCTTGGCTCGTCAACTGCTCGACGCGGCTGACCTGTGGATTTTCGTCACGACTGCGGCCCGCTACGCGGATGCCGTGCCGTGGCAGGTGCTCGAAGAGGCCGGAAGTCGCGGCATCGAGACGGTGATCGTCCTCAACCGCATTCCGCCTGGGGCAACCCAGGAGGTTGCGGCCGACCTGAATGCATTATTGTCCGAGCGCGGCCTTGGCAACGCCCCGGTGCTCGCTATCGATGAACAGGCGCTCGAGGACGGCTTGCTGCCCCGCGATGCCGTCCAGCCGCTCGTTGACCGACTACACGCACTGGGTGCAGACGCCGAACGCCGCAGCGAACTGGCTCAGCAGGCGATCCGCGGATCGGTGCGAGAGGTGATCGAATCGGCCGGCGCAGTCAGCCAGGCTCTCGACGAGGAACGCGGCGCCGTTGAGGCAACTGTGGAGCGTATAGACCGGATCGGGGAGGCTGCCGGGCGTCGTGTCCGCCAGGGCACTGCCGACGGCACGCTGCTGCGTGGTGAGGTGCTGGCCCGCTGGCAGGAAGTTGTCGGCGCAGCAGATTTCACGCGCATACTGTCGCGAGGCATTTCGCGTCTGCGTGACCGCATTTCTGCCTTCTTTCGAGGGCGCCCGACCCCGTCCGAACCTGTTGAAGATGCCATTGAAGCTGGCTTGACCAGCTTGCTGGCAGATGAATTTGCTGACGTGAGTGACCAGGTGGCCGAGCTGTCGCGCACTGATCCGGCACTGGTAGGCGCGTCGCCCTCGTCAATCATGACGGCGTTGGATCCGTCCGAGCGTGCTCAGCGCGTCGCGAATCAATGGCAGCGCGAACTGCTTGCGATGGTGCGCAGCGAGGGCCAGTCCAAGCGCGCCGGAGCCCAGATGATGGCCATTGGTGTCAACGTGGTGGGCGTGGCGCTGATGATCGTCATTTTTGCGTCAACGGGTGGACTGACCGGAGCTGAAGTGGGTGTAGCTGGTGCAACCGCGGCCGTGGCGCACAAACTGCTCGAAGCGATTTTCGGCGACCAGGCGGTGCGTGACATGGCCAAGAAGGCGCACCGCAACCTCGTGGAGGCAGCCGATCAGGAGATCGCCCAAATCCTGCAGCCGGCGCGCGACGCTCTGCCCGAAGCAGGTGACTACGCGCGCCTGACCGAGGCGATTGCGCAGGCGAGCCAACAATGGTCGGTAGGAGCCGGATAATGACCCGTGGTCTCTCCAACCCTGCCGAACGCGTGGATCATATTGCCTCCGCTATGGAGCTAGCCGGACCGGATGTGTCCAATGAATGCGTGGACCGCGTCGCGGATTGCTTGCTGCGCGCACACGAACGCACAGGGCTCGATCCTGACACGACCGTGGTTGCGTTCGTGGGAGCAACCGGGTCAGGCAAGTCGTCGCTTTTTAACGCGATCCTGGGGCACGACATCGCGCAGGTTGGCGTACGCCGTCCCACCACCACACAGGCTCTGGCCGCTATCGGCGCGGGCACGCGTGCACCTGAACTGGTCGAATGGATGGGCGTGCGCGAGCAGGTCATGATCCCGTCGGGCGCCGGCCTTCCGGAAAGTGTGGCCCTGGTTGATCTGCCTGATATCGACTCTATCCAGCAGGACAATGTGGCGCTCACCGAGCGTCTTGCGTCCCGCGTTGACCTGATCGTATGGGTCGTTGATCCGCAAAAGTATGCCGACCACGTTATCCATTCGCAGTGGATTGCGCGTTTCGCTGCCTACGGTGCGCCGGCGTGTATGGTGCTCACGCACGTCGACCAGCTCTCGCCGACTGATCGTAGCCAGATCGAAGCGGACATTTGTCGTCTCCTGGAAGCTGATCAGGCAGCCGGCATGAAGCTGGTGGGTGCCTCGTCGGTGACAGGGGAGGGCATTGATGCGGTTCGCTCGATGATCTCTGAGCGCGCACGTATTGTGCGTCAGCAGGCTGAACGTGTTGGCGCCGTCCTGGATGAAGCCGTTGATGTGGCGCGCCGGGACCTGGAGATTGAAACTGCTGAACTGCCGAAGGTGCCGAAGAACCTGACCTTACAGCTGGTTAATGTTGCAGCGGGCGCTGCAGGTGTGGGACACGTGACGTCAGCTGTTGATGCGGGGTATCGTCACCGTGCTCAGAAAGTGTGCGGCTGGCTTCCGTTCCGTCTGCTTGCCCGATTCAAATCCGACCCGCTGGCACGCCTCCATCTGGAAAGCGCGGAATCATCAGTGTCATCTGTGCCCGAAGCAACACCCGTCGCCCGTGCCAAATTGAATTCTGGCGTGCGAACCATTGCCGGGCAGATTGCGCACGGCAGACCGCAGGTGTGGCAGCGCCGCGTACGTGAACTAGCCCGCGAACGTGCCGAAAGCGTCACCACACGGCTCGACCAGGCTGTTGCCGGAACCGATTTTGGCCTGCAAGAACGACGTACCTGGTGGCGTGCGAGCGCGATCCTCCAAGGCATCGGATGGCTGATGGCACTGGTCGGAGTGTTGTGGATCCTGGCGGTGCGTGGGGCCGACCAGTTCCTCATGATCCAGTGGGACGTGCCGATGTGGCGCGGACTGCCCATTCCCACCTGGTGCGTTCTTGGAGGGCTGGCCCTGACGGTAATCGTGGCTCTGCTGTCGTGGATAGGCGTGCGCATAGGAGCAGCCCGTGCTCGCCGCCGGGCACACTCACGCTTGACTCGGTCGATCAGCGAAGTCATCGAACAGAGTGTCAGCGGGCCCCTCGTAGCTGAATGCGAACGTCAGGCTGACATCGTGAAGCACCTGAATGCTGCCGCCTCGCGAACCCACTAGAATATAGCTGTGCGCATTATTTTTGCTGGAACTCCTGACGTCGCTGTGCCCACCCTGTCGGCGTTGAACGATTCGAAACATGACGTGGTCGCGGTCATCACTCGTCCGCCGGCTCGACGGGGCAGAGGCAAGAAAACCTTCCCATCACCTGTCGCGCAATACGCGGCTGACCATGGCCTCGAGCTGATCGAGTCGTCACGTTTTACCGATCCGTCGCTTCAGCACGACATTGATGCTTATGACGCCGACCTTGGCGTCGTTGTTGCATTCGGCGCGATCATTCCGCCTGCTGTCTTAACAATGCCGCGGTTGGGGTGGGTTAACCTGCACTTCTCGGATTTGCCGCGCTGGCGCGGAGCTGCCCCGGTCCAGTATGCGATTTGGTCGGGTGATGCTCGAACGGCGTCGAGTATCTTCCAGCTGGAAGACGGCCTGGACACCGGGCCGGTTTTTTCGCGCCTGCCGGTCACGATCGACCCGTCTGAAACTGCCGGGGAACTGCTGGAACGAATGGGACGTCTCGGAGCCGACCAGATGGTGGCCACGGTGGATGCACTGGCTGACGGACGCGCATCAGCACACGTGCAGGATACAGATGGTGTCACCTATGCTCACATGCTCACCCCCGCCCAGGGATTCATTGATTTCACCCAGAGCGCGGCAGAGGTGTCGCGTCACATCCGCGCCTTCACTCCGAACCCAGGTGCATGGACTGTTCTGCCTGACGGCAAACGTCTCAAGATTGCGGGGGCCGAGCCCACCGATCAGCCCACACTCGGCACAGGTCTGCTGCAGGTGACAAAGCATGAGGTCATGGTCGGGTGCGCTGACGCGTGCGTCAGACTGGGCCAGGTCGCACCAGCAGGTAAAGGCTGGATGGACGCAGCGGCCTGGGCGCGTGGGGCACGCCTCAGCGGCGAGGAACGTGTCGGCGTTATGGCAACGGAGGAGTGAGATGGCAACAGGACGATATGCGGATGGTTATCGGGCGAAACGCAACGTTGACCCTGCCCGGCTCGTCGCGTTTGAGGTCCTTGATTTGATCGAGCAGGACGGCGCGTTCGCGAACCTTGCACTACCTAAAGCTCTGCGCGCTGCGAAAGAGGACTTCGCATCCTTCGACGGGCGTGATGCGGCATTTACCGCTGAACTGGTCTACGGCACAACGCGCGCACAGGGCCGCCTCGACTGGATCATCAACGCCCATTCGACACGTCCGGTCGACCAGCTCGATCCATCGTTGCGCACGGTGCTTCGCATGGGAGCCCACCAGATCCTCAACATGCGCGTGCCGGACCATGCGGCCGTCGCCGCAACCGTTGACCTTGCTCGCGAAGTCCTCACTGACGGTCCGGCGAAGATGGTCAATGCTGTTTTGCGCTCCATTATCCGCACCGGCGCTGATCAGATCGACGCGGACATTGACGCAATCGAGAATCCGGTCGAACGCCTGGCTGTGCGTTATTCACACCCGACCTGGATTGTTTCGGCACTGGGCGACGCCCTGACAGCTCATGGCTGCTCCAAGGATGAGCTGGAAGAAACACTGGCTGCCAATAATGAGGCACCACTGGTGACTCTAGTTGCCCGCCCGGGTCTGATTGACGTGGAGGACCTGGCTGATGAAGCGATTGATGCATGCCACACGCGGGTAGCTCCCGGCACGCGTTCGCCGCTTGCTGTTGTCCTGGAGTCGGGCGACCCGGCACGCATCGGCTCTGTTCGACGCGGACTGGCCGGTGCGCAGGATGAAGGTTCCCAGCTGGCCGCCCTCGTCACTGCCGCCGCGCCGATCGAAGGGTCGGACACCGCATGGCTTGACCTGTGCGCTGGTCCGGGCGGGAAGGCCGCGCTGCTGGCGGCTGAGGGAGCCGAGCGAGGGGCACACCTGTTGGCAAACGAAGTCCACACTCACCGCGCACGCCTCGTTGAGCGCGCAACGGCCCGCCTGACCAACGTCGAGGTCATTTCCGCTGATGGGCGCACGCTCGGCGGGCAGGGAACACCGTGGCAGCTTGGCTCATTCGATCGCGTCCTGGTCGACGCGCCATGTACGGGCCTGGGGTCACTTCGCCGTCGCCCGGAGTCACGCTGGCACAGGTCCGAGGGGGACCTGGCGGTTCTGGTTGCGCTTCAACGTGACTTATTGGACCGGGCTGTTGATCTGGTTCGCGTTGGGGGAGTGGTTGCGTATGTCACCTGTTCGCCGCATCGTGCGGAAACTGTTGACCAGGTCCGACGCCTGAGCGAGTCGGGACGCGTGGAACTGATCGATGCTGTGCCGGTTGCTGCGGGTATCTCGCCTGAGCCGTTGAGCGCTGACGGACCGACCCTGCAGTTGTGGCCGCATCGTGATGACACCGATGCGATGTTTATGGCTCTGATGAAACGGGTATCCTGAGAGCATGCATCTGACTATTTCGCCGTCGATTCTCAATTGCGATATTGCTGATCTGCATGGCCAGCTCGAATCGATTTCCTCAGCTGACATTGCTCACGTTGACGTGATGGACAATCACTTTGTGCCCAACCTGACGTGGGGCCTTCCGGTTGTAGAAGCCTGCGTGAAGACCGGCATCCTGCCGGTGGACGCGCACCTGATGATCGAGGATCCTGACCGGTGGGCGCCGGCCTACGCTGAGGCTGGCTGTGAGTCGGTGACATTCCATGTCGAAGCTGCAGCGGCACCGATTCGGCTTGCGCGCGAGATCCGACACCAGGGTGCGCGTGTGGGCCTGGGGCTGCGCCCGGCAACTGACATTGCACCATTCGTCGATATCTTGTCCGAATTCGACATGATCCTCATCATGACGGTCGAGCCGGGATTCGGTGGTCAGAAGTTCCTTGAGTCAATGCTGCCCAAGATTCGCCGCACTCGTGATGCGATTAGGTCGGCTGACCTGCCCGTGTCGATTCAGGTTGACGGTGGCGTGTCACGCCAGACGATTGAACAGTGCGCACAGGCTGGTGCCACGAACTTCGTTGCCGGGTCGGCGATTTTCAAGGCAGAGGATGCATACACGGAGATTGCGACGTTGCGCGAACTTGCCGGTTCGCACTGTCACTGAGCTGAGGAATCTAGTTTTCCTTTTCCCAGTTGGCGTGCCATAATTGCCACATGCTCCGGGGTCGGTGTAAGTCCGAACCGGCGGTGAGAGTCCGCGACCCGCGCGTTCATACGCGTGGCTGAACCGGTGAAACTCCGGTACCGACGGTGAAAGTCCGGATGGGAGGAGCACAGGAAGCGTGACCGCGCGTTCGGACGCGCTCGTCATTTGTGCTGCGTGAGCCCCCGGTGCGCGGAGGACACGAACAGGTGGCAACCAGCCAGAGCCAGCGACGCGGCGCTCGAGGAATCAGCAGCGTGATGAACGTGTGCGCACCCCTCATTTTCCTCCTGCTGATCATGACCGTATGGGCGTTGGCCACCACTGTTTTTTCACTCGAACCGTGGCGACTGCCCAGCCCCGCACAAGTCTTCCAGCGAGCACAGGTATTGCTCACACAGCCCTGGATGTGGCAACGAGTGCTGATCACCGCAGGCGAAGCAGTGCTCGGCTGTGCGACAGGTGCCCTTGTGGCGTTGCCACTGGCGTACGCGATCTACAAAGTGAATTGGTTCCGCGCAGCAGTCGAACCGTTCCTGGGTGCAACCCAGGCGATCCCCGCGATCGCACTGGCACCCCTGCTGGTCCTGTGGGTCGGCTTCGGCCTGGCCCCAGTGATTGCCCTGTGCGCGATCGTGGTCTTTTTCCCGATCCTCGTGTCCACCGTTGTCGGACTGCGTCACCTTGACCAGGACGTGCTGGAAGCTGCTTCACTGGACGGCGCGTCAGGGTGGATAATGCTGCGCCAAATTGAAGCTCCAATGGCAGCACCATCAATCCTGGCTGGCCTGCGCAACGGTTTCACCCTGTCGGTGACCGGTGCCGTGGTGGGGGAGATGGTCATGGGGGGCAACGGTATGGGCGGCATTCTTGTCCAGCAACGCCAGAACATGGACACGCCCGGAATGTTCGTCTCCATCATTGTGCTCTGCGTGTTGGCAATGAGCATTTACATCGTTATCTACCGGATTGAAAAGCGGTATAACCGCAGTTGACAAGATGAAAGAAGGATTACTGATGGCACGTGGCATACGCGCTTTGACAACACTAGTGGTAGCGGCGAGCGCTGTGACCTTATGTGGCTGCAGCTCCTCCGAGTCGCCCTCGCCGGCCGCTAATGCCCAAAGCGAAGTTGACTTGCAGGAGCCCACTGACGTCACGCTCGGGCTGACTTACATTCCCAACGTCCAGTTCGCACCCACATACATTGCCGAGGAAGACGCGGTATACGCAAATGCGGGAGCGAACGTCACACTGCGCCATCACGGCGCCGATGAAGGACTGTTCACCGCTCTGACAGCCGGTGAAGAAGATGTCGTGCTTGCCTCGGGTGATGAGGTACTGCAGGCTCGTGATCAGGGAATGGATGTGGTTGCCATTGGCTCCTACTACCACACCTACCCGGTGGTTGTCGCCGTCCCAGAAGAATCCGACATTGACTCCATTGACGACCTGCGCGGACACAGTATCGGTATCCCCGGCGAATTCGGTTCCAACTGGCTGGGCCTGCTCGCAATCCTGAACAACGCTGGGTTGAGCACGCAGGATGTCAACGTCGTGTCGATCGGCTTCACGCAGCAGGCTGCCCTGGCGGCTGGCCAGGTCGACGCAGTCGTCGTCTTCACGAACAACGAGATGGTCCGTTTCGGGCTCGATGGTATGAAGGTGCGCGCCCTTGACGTCGACCAAGACGCTTTACCGTTGGTGTCCGCCACGCTGGTGAGCACCCGCGAATGGGTTGACGCACATCCTGATGCGGCGCGTGCCATCGTGGACGGTACGACGCAGGGGATTGAACGAGCGACCGACAATCCTCAGCACGCTCTGGAGGTGACGAAGAAATACGATGACACGCTGAACGATCCGGCATCGTTCGAGGGTGCCCGAGCAGTACTCGAAGCCACGATCAAGCTGATGACGACAGGGAACGGAGCCGCCAGCGGCAAGCAGGATCTCGACAGATGGAACAAGATGGGACAATTCCTGTATGACACTGCAGGTGTGCTCACGCAGGCTCCCGATGTTGACGCCGCGGTGACGAACGAGTTCGCAAGCCGCTGATTGCTCGAGTAATGTGATCGTGTGACTACATTTGATGAACTGTTTGCAGAACTGACCGAGAAGGCCCAGACACGTCCTGAGGGATCTGGAACGGTCGCTGAACTTGACCGCGGCGTCCACGCCATCGGCAAAAAGGTCGTCGAGGAAGCGGCTGAAGTGTGGATGGCAGCCGAATATGAAACCGACGACGACCTGGCGCTCGAAATCTCTCAGCTGCTCTATCATGCTCAGGTCATGATGATCAAGAAGGGCTTGACGCTCGAAGACGTCTACAAGCACCTGTAAGCTCACAGCACCGCACCTGCGAAGGACTCACCATGCTACGAATTGCCGTGCCCAACAAGGGCTCACTGTCCGAACCTGCTATCACGATGCTCACCGAGGCGGGCTATCAGCTGCACCGCCGCGGCCGTGAACTGGTGATCAGCGACCACGCGAACGATGTCGAGTTTTTCTTCTTGCGTCCGCGCGATATTGCGGTCCACGTTGGTCATGGCACGATTCACGTCGGTATCACCGGGCGTGACTTGCTGCGCGATTCGCCTTCGGGCGCGGTGGAGCATCGGGCGCTCGGATTTGCCCGCTCAACCTTCCGCTTCGCGGGACCAGCCGGTGAGTTCACGTCACTGGAGGACATACACGGGCGCCGCATTGCGACCTCTTATGACAAACTCGTGCGAGACTACTTGAATGAGGCCGGTATCGATGCCGAAGTTGTCCACCTTGACGGTGCAGTGGAATCCTCAGTTCGTCTGGGCGTTGCCGACCTGATCGCGGATGTCGTCGAAACAGGTGGTACGCTTCGCGCAGCCGGCCTGGAAGTGTTCGGTGACCCTCTGATGCAATCGGAGGCCCTGCTGATTGCCCGTGAGGACATGCGGGATAACGCAGCGCTTGCGACGCTCGACCGACGCCTGGAAGGCGTCCTGGTTGCACGCTCGTATGTCTTGGTCGACTACAACGTGCGTGAGCGCGACCTGAACGCCGCGATTGCGATTACGCCGGGCCTGAATTCCCCAACCATTTCGCCCCTGATGAATACCGAGTGGCTCGCCGTGCGCGTCATGGTGAAGGCAGAGAACATCAACTCGGTGATGGACCGTCTCTACGCGGAGGGCGCGCGCGCCATCATCGTGACCAAACTGGCTGCTTCACGTATCTGAACAGCGTCGATCCGGCCACGGCAGGGGCCCGAGGGTGCCCATATTGGTGTGCCCGGGCAGCCCGCCGATCTGATAGGGAACCATATGGTTCAGATCGCAGCGCCCCACGGGGTGTTCGAATGGGGATATCGTTCATACGGTTCACGCGCGCCCCGCACCCTGCACACGCCATCCGCCACGTCATGTCGGCGCGACTCAATCCGCTAGGCTGAAACAGTGAGTATGTCATCAACGAACGTCCGCGTTCTCAACACGTTCTTTGAGTTACTCACGTCCGATGTGGGGCGCACACGCGATCAGATCTGGAGGCTGGAAGGCTATCGAAATCTGTCAGAAGAAGCCTTCAGTTCCGCCTTCCAACGCGACAAGGACGCTCTTCGTGACATTGGCATCATCATGACCGTCACGCCCGGCCGTCACGGAGAGCGATATGCGATTTCGCCGGACTCATTTGCTGACCGTCGCGCCACGTTCGACGCAGTGGACGGCGCGCTGATCAACATGGCGTTGGGCGCGTGGAACGAGCAGGATGGAGCCGAGCGCGGCGCAATGCTGACCACGAAACTGCGTGCCCTCAGCGATGGTGCAGGAAAACCGTGTGCACCGCTCAGCGTCGGATTGTCGGGCGCTCACATGATCGTCGATATTCTCACCGCGATCCGCAACCGCCAACCGATCACATTCATGTACGAATCCACCCGCGTTTCAGAGCGCGCAATCGAACCGTGGCGCATCATCATGCGAGGACGCGGCCTGTACGCGTGGGGATTGGATTTGGATTGCGACGAACCACGGCTCTTCCGTACCTCCCGCATAACGTCAGGCGTCACGCTGCTGGGAGAACCCGGAGACGCCGGCCCTATCCCGGACAATTTGCGCGACCCATTCGAACGCCTCATGGTTTCGCCCACCCTGGCAATTCAAGACGGACAGGCGCAGGCAGTGCGAGATATGTGCCGTGCCGAGGGCGCCCGCAGCTGCGAGGGCGAGGTGAGTGTTGCTGACGGATGGATGCTGTATCGCGGACAGGCCGCCGAACGCAGCGAATGGATAAGCGCGATCCTCGCACACGTTTCACACGTAGTGGTGCGTTCACCTGAATGGCTGCGCGAAGCGATCATGACGCGACTGGACGCCGCTGCTGGCTGGGGGAGTGACGATGCCTGAACGCACAGAAGTAGCCGCCGCACGTTTGCTGTCACTGGTCGCCTGGATCGGTGATCATCCTGGATCCTTGGTCAACGACATTGCCGAGCACTTTGGTCGCACACGCAAGCAGGTCCAACGCGACATCGAAGTGCTGGGCAGTGTGCGCGACTCCCTGCCGGGGGCCTCGCTGGAAATTGACTGGGATCTGTACGCGCGTGAAGAACGCGTCGCCATGCATTCGACGCTCGGCGCAGACGTCCCGCCCAGGCTGACCGAAGAGGAAGCAGCACTGATCATTGTGGGGTTGCAGGCCCTCACACCGATCCTGGGTCCTGACCTGCACGATCACGTCATGCACACGGCGCTGGCGGTGACACGTGACGCGCAGACCTTTGAAGAATCCCTGGCCTATTCGCCCTCCGGAAGCGACCAGGCCCGAATCGATGACATTTTGAGCGCGCTGTCTGCCCAAGTAGCGGTGAGATTCACCTACCCGCATGACGGCCATGACCGCGAGCGCACCATTGACCCGTGGAACATCAAGCGTTTCGAAACCGGCTGGACAGTGACCGGCTGGGATCACGACGCTGCAGCTGAGCGGACATTTCGGATAGACCGTATGCGCGATATCAGCGTCAGCGATCAGCCAGTGACACACCCTGCAGCAGCGGATGGGTCCCCCTCGGCAATGGTGCGTATGACGTGTACGAGCGAGGCACGATGGATTCTTGACGCCGTGCCGCTGAGCGTCGTGAGTGACTCGGGCAGCGAATTCAGTGTCGATGTGCCAGTGTGGGACGAGGAATGGGTGACTCACTTCCTGATCGACATTGCCCCACATGTTGTGCAGGTTGAGCCCTCCGAATGGAAAGAACGTGCTGCGCGCGTGGCGCGCCGGGCCCGCAACGTGTGGGCGATGGGGAAGTAGGGGAGTAAGCGAGCATGTCACCGAAAAGACGCCGCCGCCGCGTCCGCGAGGAAGGCGAACCAACCCGCGAAATGGATCAGATGAGTCCGGCTGAACGCTTCGAGGCTGCCAAGGCTCAGCGCGCCGTCGATTCGAGTGCGCGCAGTGCATTTGCCGACTCGCTTGGGTTTTCGCTTGATGATTTTCAGTGGGAAGCGCTTGAAGCTGTTGAGGGTGGCGAGTCTGTGCTGGTGGCCGCGCCGACCGGAGCAGGAAAGACTGTTGTCGGCGAATTCGCCACCTATCTGGCTGTTGAGCGTGGAACCCGCGCGTTTTACACCACCCCGATCAAAGCCCTGTCCAACCAGAAGTTCATGGATTTCCAAAAGCGGTTCGGGGCAGAATCGGTGGGTCTACTCACCGGTGATACGTCCATCAATCCGGGTGCTCCAGTGGTCGTGATGACCACTGAGGTTCTACGGAACATGATTTATGCGGGTGCGCCGCTCGATGATCTGACGCACGTAGTCATGGACGAGGTTCACTACCTGGCTGACCGTTTCCGCGGCCCGGTGTGGGAAGAAGTGATGATCCACCTGCCGCAGCGTGTCAGTGTGATTGCGCTGTCGGCCACAGTGTCGAATGCCGAAGAGTTCGGCGCGTGGATGCAGCAGGTGCGTGGTACGTGCCGCGTGATCGTCTCCGAAAAACGCCCCGTTCCCCTGTACCAGCACATGATTGCCAATTCGCACCTGTTTGATCTGTACGCGCCGGGGTCGAGCCGCCGGGCGGGTGTGAATCCGCAGCTCAGGTATGAAATTGCCCGCAGCTCGCAACCGGGTAGTGGCCGAGGTTTGCAGCATAATCGACGAGGCAGGCTGCAGCGCCGCGAAAGTCGAGCCGGCGTGCTGATGACACTGCAGCGGGCCCACCTGCTGCCGGCAATTGTGTTCATCTTTTCTCGGGCTGCGTGTGACGATGCGGTACAGCAGGTAGCTGCCTCACCGTTGGTGCTGACAACTCCGGAAGAAGCGCGCCAGATCAGGGATGCGGTCGATGAGGCAATGGAGCAGATTCCTGTCACTGACCATGTCGTGCTGGGGCTGCATCGATGGGCGAGCGCTCTGGAGCGAGGGATAGCGGCTCACCATGCCGGAATGCTTCCCGTCATGAAGGAGACCGTGGAACGGTTATTTACTCGCGGTTTAATTAAAGCGGTCTATGCCACCGAGACGCTGGCGCTGGGAATCAACATGCCCGCCCGGACAGTTGTCATCGAATCCTTGCAGAAGTGGAACGGCGTTGCGCACGTTCAACTGTCGGCGGGGGAGTACACGCAGTTGACGGGACGTGCCGGCAGGCGCAGCATTGACCGTGAGGGCCACGCAGTGGTGCTTTACCAGGGACGCGTTGAGCCTGAAGAGGTTGCATCGCTCGCGTCGAAACGAACCTACCCGCTGATCAGTGCCTTCAGACCAACGTACAACATGGTGGTGAACCTGCTGGCACGGTCCTCTCGCGCGTCGACGCGCGAAGTGCTCGAGTCCTCATTCGCCCAGTTCCAGGCCGACCGCGGAGTCGTCGAATTTGCGCGCGAAGCTGCGCGGGTGAAGAAACATATGGATGAGGTCGCCTCGCACGTCAAGTGTGAATACGGCGATGCCCTGGAGTACTTCCAGTTGCGTGAAGAGCTGTCCGGTTTGGAGAAATCCTCGGCGAGGGCGCGGTCGGCAGTAGTGCGGCAGGACATGGAAAAGGATCTGCGCCGGGCGCGCCGCGGAGATATCGTCGCCTACCAGCCCGGGCGAGCGACCCGCTATGGGGTGGTGATCCGGCCTGCCGACGAGGGGCGAGCACCGCGAATCGACGTAATCGGCACGGATATGAAGATTCACGATGTGATTATTTCGCAGAAAATGCGTGCCTTTGCCGTGGTTGGAAGTATGAAAATCCCGATGGGACGTGACCTGCGCAAACGTGTGGTGCGCGAGAAGGTGGCCGGCGAAATTCGCCGCCGTGTACGCTCAGGCGCACTGGATGCACCGCGTCGGTCAGCCCACCGTGACGATCCCACTATTGCATATATGAGAGACGAAATTCGTCACCATCCGGTTCACCGTTGCCCGCAGCGCGAGTCGCATGCAGCGATGGGGCATGAATGGGCACGTGCTCGCAAGGAGTACCTGCGAACGGTTGAACGTATCAATGAGCGCACCGACACGGTCGCGAAGGAGTTTGACCGTGTGTGTGCGGTGCTCGAATCCCTCGGCTTCCTTGACGGCGACCGTGTGACAACGGCGGGACAACAGCTGCGACGCGTGTTTGGTGAGCGGGATCTGTTGGTCGTTCACGCCGTGCGATGTGGGGCGTGGGACGACCTAGATCCGGCTGAATTGGCAGCGGTGGTCTCCACCTGCGTGTATGAGGCGCGTGCGGAAAACAATCCCGACACGTCAATTCCTGGTGGCGCCAATTCAGCGATCGCTCGTGCACTGGATGCAACGTGGCGTGCCAGCCAGGAGATCCAGCAGGCAGAAACGTCTGCGGGAGCTACACCCACTCCTCCGCCGGATATCTCGCTGGTCGGTGCTATGCATGCGTGGGCGCACGGTGCGTCGCTGACCACTGCACTGCAAGTAGCTGACCTGTCGGGCGGCGATTTTGTGCGCTGGGTGCGACAGGTGATGGATCTGCTCGACCAGCTCTCGCACGTTGATCAGGGTGGCCTGGCCACACGCGCCCGGGACGCTCGACGGATGCTCGTACATGGAGTGGTGGAATGGTCGACCGTTTGAAACTGAAACTTCCCCCGCGGCGCAGATGGCTGGATTATCCGTGTGCCGCGATCAGCGGCGTATGTCTGTGGGCGGCATTCCCGGATGTGGGATGGTGGCCGCTTTTCGTCATCGGGCTGGCATTTCTAGTCGCCCTCGTCGATCGGTCGTCGACTGGACGAGGCATGTGGTACGCAACGTTGGTCGGCGCGCTTTTCTGGCTACCGCACATCCACTGGTCATCCATCGCAACAGGCGGCTGGTTGCCGTGGGTGACACTGTCAGCCACGCAGATCATTGCATTGTGCATCTGGGCGTGGTGCGCTGCGATCAGCAGGGCACTGGTGTGGGTGCGCACCTGGTGGGGACAGACATTGTCGTGGGCCGTTCTGTGGGTCGCGGTCGAACAGCTGCGTTCAACCGTGCCATTTGGCGGTTTCCCGTGGGGCAAGACGGCGTATGCGATGGTCGATGCTCCGTGGGGAAAGCTCGCGCCGTGGGGTGGGGAAGTGCTGGTCAGTGCAGTCACTATGATGCTCGCAGTGCTGCTGCGGCGCACATTTTCGCTCCTGAGAACGCGCTCGGATGAGCACTGGTGGAACAGACCGTTGATGCTGGTGCTGGCGGCTGCGCTGGCGTGCCTGCCGCTGGCGATCACACTACCGAATGCGCAGGAAGCCGGATCGATTCGCGTGGGTGTCGTCCAGGGCAACGTTGAAATCCCGGGCAATGCGACGTACAGCGTGCCGCTGAAAGTTACTGGCAATCACACGCGCGAAACGCTGCGAATGGCCGAGGAAGGCGACGCGGTGGATGTGGCTGTGTGGGGTGAGACGGCAGCCGATCGCGATCCTCGTGCCAATTCAGGCGTAGCGAACCTGGTCGATGAAGCAGTCGATGCGCTCGGCGTTCCGATTCTGGTCGGCTTCAACGGGTATGACAGTCAGGACAATACGCGCACGAATCTGGTTGGCTGGTGGTACCCGGATTCGGGTCTGAGCGATCAGCTTTACGGTAAGCAGCACCCCGTGCCGTTTGGTGAATACATTCCGTGGCGCTCCTTTATTTCAAAACTGGCTACCGAGGCAGCTCAGGTCAACGTCGACATGGTTGCGGTCGATAATCCGAGCCTGCTGTCCGTGACGCTCAACGATGGGCGCGAGGTGCCTTTCGTGATGGGAATCTGCTTCGAGGTGGCTTATGAGGATCTGATTCGAGACGGTGTGGATCGAGGCGGTCAGATCATTGCCATTCCAACGAATAACTACCATTTTCGGTATTCAGCTGAGTCCACTCAGCAGGCTCAGATGCTGCGTTTTCGAGCAATGGAGTACGGCCGATCGGGAATCCAGGCCTCCACCAATGGTGTCTCGATGATTGTGCGCCCTGATGGCACGATCGTGCGCCAGACAGTGAAACAGACTGCAGATCACATGGTGGCGCAGCTGCCGTTGCGTACATCACTGACGTGGGCAGCCAGACTCGGCATAATTCCGTCAGTCGGAATAATGTGTGGAGGGGGAGTTGTCACCATCTGCGCCGTGGTGCGCGCACTCATCAGCGTGCGGCGACGTTAATTCTTTCGGTAGGCGCCTTCTGGACGCAAACGGCCCGAGCGCAGCAGTTCGAGCTGCTCGTTCAGGACAACGTCGAGTTCTTCAAGGGATCGGCGCTCGCGCAGCATATCCCAGTGCGTGCGAACCGGTTTGGCTGGTTTCTGTTCTTCCTCTTCGCCTTCTTCGCCGATAATTTCAGCGGTGGCGCCGCATTTGCATTCCCACGTCGCCGGAGGATTCGCTTCGGTGGAAAATGGAATCTGGAATTTATGGCCGTTGGAGCACAGGTATGTTGCAGTCGCTCGGTCGGCGAAGATGACACCTTCTTCTGATTCCATCGATTTTGCACCAATTTGCATACCGCGAAGGGCGCGATCAGCCATGAATCCTCCTAAATGCGTGCGAGCTCGAATATTGTAACTGATAGAGGTTCGCACGCTCCACCACAATCCGATAATGTACATTATGTCAGATTTGGGAAATTGTGAAATCCCCTCTCACTTGGCGAAAGGAAATCTTCATGCCCGAGGTCAGCAGCTCGGTCCACGCTCAACGTCAGCGCACGCGAGGGACAACCCAGCCGCGCGGTCTGTCACTGCGTCCCTACTTTAAATCCGACGCGCCCGCGCTTGTTGTGGTCTTTGGCGTGGTGTGCGCGCTGACGATCGCTGTGACACGCGCATACCTTGCTCTGACTGGTTATCCCCAAGTTGGCGGCGAAGTGTTCCACATTGCTCATGCGATCTGGGGCGGCTTGCTGCTCATTATTGGCTTGATCGGCGCGATGATATTGACGAATTCCTGGGCGTCCTGGGCAGGTGCGATCCTCGGTGGCGTCGGTGCCGGATTATTCGTGGACGAGGTCGGTAAATTCATCACACAAGATAATGACTATTTCTTTCCTCTTGCCGCAACCATTATTTACGTGTTCTTGGTGTTGCTAGCTGGTGGGGCGCTTGCTCTCCAACGACTAAGCCGCAGTACTGCTGCCGCGCACCTGCACCTGGCCCTCGACATTGCCGAACAGAGTGTGGATCGCACCCTTCCGGCTATGCGCCGCGCTCAGATGGCACAACACCTGGACAAAGCCCGAAACCTCAACCCCTCTCCTTCACAGCACCTGCTCATCGACGCGCTCAGTGACTTGGCAAATGATCTGCCCGGAGATGGATCTGACGCCGGCACACGCCTGACACGCTGGGTTAGAAACGTTCCCACGTCTCGCTTCCAGAGCGTCGCAGCCGTTATGCTCTTCATTCAGGCGATCGGAGACGTCGCACGCGCCGTGACTGCCCTCGTGTCGTACGCGTCGGGACATGCCATGCTCGACCAGGTCGTTCCCGATGTGACACAAGACGGCTGGACGGGCACATTGTCAATCGCAGCTGTCATCGGCGGCGTTATCGCGGGTGCGCTTGCCGTGGTTGCAGGAGTCATGATGCTCCCGAAGCGCTCCTCCATCAAGATTCCATTCGGCATCGCCTTCGCGGCGGTAGGCATTGACCTCGTTGTGGTCAACTCGCTTGCCTCCTACACCAACCAATTCTTCATCCTGGCGATCGCCGCCTACCTATCGGTGTCAATGTCGGTGATCATCATGTGGCGTCGCTCGAATTCTGCCGATCAACTACTACAGTAGGAAATATGAGACTCGGAGTAGATTTCGGTACGACACGCACCACTGTTGCGGCAGCTGATCGAGGCAACTACCCTATTGTAGCTTTCAGTGACGTCGACGACGACGTGTGTGAATACATCCCCTCCCTCATGGCGCTTGACGGTGACCATCGCGTCTACGGCTTCGACGCGGTGGAACTGGCGCGCCAGGGTGCTCCGCATCTGCGCTCCTTCAAACGCCTGATCTCCGATCCAGCTGTCACAAGCGAAACAACGGTGCGGGTTGACCGCCGCGACATCAACGTCCTGACGCTCCTGACCGAGTTCCTCACCTACGTGGCCCACGAAATTCGCACGAACTCGTCAGTGAGTCAGATCCCAGACGAAGAACCACTGGAAGCCGTCATCGGTATTCCCGCCCACGCCTACTCGGCACAACGTTTCCTGACGCTGGAAGCATTCCGGGCAGCCGGCTTCACCACTCTTGCCATGATCAACGAGCCGTCAGCAGCAGGCTTCGAATACACCAGTCGACATCGCGCTTCGCTATCGACCAACCGGCAACAGATCCTCGTATATGACCTCGGTGGCGGAACCTTCGACGCCTCACTGGTCAGCGTGGAAGGAACCTCTCACGAGATCCTCGGATCACACGGCAATAACCTGCTCGGCGGGGACGACTTTGATCAGGTACTCGCCCAGTGCGCACTGGCCGCAGCCGGCGCAACCTCTGCCGATCTGAGCGACTCCGATATGGACGACCTGCTCGAACAGGCACGCGACGCAAAGGAAGCACTGACACCTCAGACCAGGCGAATCTCATTGACGGTGGGCGCACGCGATGTAACAGTGCCGGTCGCGGACTTCTATGCTCACTGCATCGACCTGATCGATTCCACCGTCGAAACAATGAAGCCGCTGCTCGCCATTGATTCAGAAGGCGGAGAGGAACTGGGACCCCACGTTGCGGGATTGTACGTCGTGGGTGGTGGGTCCCAACTGCCGCACGTCCTGCGCGAACTGCGACGCCGCTTCGGGCGACGTGTCCACCGCTCCCCTCACACCGCAGCATCAACCGCGATCGGCCTGGCCATCGCAGCTGATCCCGAGTCCGGCTTCACCCTGCGTGAACAGCTTTCACGTGGAGTCGGCGTATTCCGCGAAATGCAGTCAGGGCAGATGGTGTCGTTTGATCCTCTGCTGGATGCTCACCTGAGAGTCTCCACACAGGACTCCGTCAGCGTCACGCGTCGCTACCGTGCCGCTCACAATATCGGGTGGTTCCGCTTCGTTGAATACACTGCAACCGACGACCAGGGCGTGCCGCGAGGCGACGTCTTGCCGTATGGCGAGCTGATTTTCCCCTTCGCCCGCGAACTGCAGGATATGGGCGACGCCCTCGACCCCCATGCCGTGAGTGTGCGCCGCACGGAGGACGGACCCTTAATCGAAGAAAAGTACACGGTGGATCGGCACGGTATCGTTCACGTCGCCATCACCGACTGCGACACGGGTTACACTGTCTCGCAATCACTGGGAAGTAAATAACACTGCAGGAGCTCCTCAAACGTTAGACAATGTAATGTGTCTACTTTTCTGCGTCAGTTAGGTGCCGCCTGCGCGCGCCACGGGATCCGCACGCTCCTCGTGTGGATTGCCGTCCTGCTGATTGGCGGAATCGGGGTGTGGCAGGCAGGCCCGCAACTGTCCAATGATTTCAAGATTCCCGGCACAGAGGCCCAAGACGGCCTCGACATTATTTCGGAACGATTCCCCGAACTGGCCGGACTGACCGCACAGGTCATCGTGGAATCTCCTGATGACCACCCCATCGAGACACACCGCGACCAGGTGCAGCGCGTCGTCCATCAGTTGAGCGCCGTCCCTCACGTCACTCAGGCAGCCGACCCGTGGTCAGAACTGCTGCGCACTCCCACAATCAGTACGGACGGACGATTCGCGCTGATCAACGTCCAACTTGACCTGGCGCTCGGGCAAGATGACGACGGCGCACTGGACACTATCGAAACGGTCGCTGCCGACAGCACCAAGGCCGGGATGCCGGCATCGGTCGGAGGCCAGATCTACCAGCTAACATCAGTGCCCCTCTCCCCTCTTGAACTGGCTGGTGTGGCCATTGCGCTCATCATCCTTGCGATCACCTTCCGCGCACTGCTGCCTGCAGTCCTGCCCGTGATCACCGGACTGCTCGGCGTGAGCATCGCGATGACAGGTGTACTCATTGTTGCGCAGTGGGTGGACATTTCCACCACTACTCCCACGCTGGCGATCATGATCGGTCTGGCGGTCGGCATTGACTACTGTCTTTTTATCGTCTCCCGCCATCGTTCCCAGCTGGCTCACGGCTGGAACGTCGTTGATTCCATTGCGATGGCCAATGCGACATCAGGTGGTGCCGTAATCTTCGCCGCCATCACCGTTGTGATCGCACTATGCGGTCTGATCGTCTCCGGCATCCCCTTCCTGGCAGTGATGGGTCTATGTGCCGCGGCCGCTGTGGCCGTGTCCGCTGTGATTGCGGTGACGGCCATCCCGGCTCTGATGGGTTTGATGGGTGAGCGACTGCGCCCACGCCACGCACGCGCATCGCGGCGCTCCGGTCAGGAAGAGACTCGCAGACATGCAGCGAAGCACTCGAAGCAGAGTGCTTCCCAATGGTGGGTATCAGTGATCACTGCCCGCCCGTGGATCACGATCGCTGTCGTCCTGGTTTTCCTGTCCGCCGTCGTCATTCCTGCCAAAGATCTGCGCCTGTCCCTTCCCGACAATGGAACCGAGCCGGTGGGCACTCCCGCACGGGACACATACGAGCTGGTGGCGAACGAATTCGGAGACGGAGCCAACGCTCCCCTGCTGATCATCGGTGGCATCATCCAGTCTGAGGACCCGCTCGGTCTGGTCGATGAACTTGCCGACCGGGTTGAACAGGTTGATGGCATCAGGTCAATTCAGATAGCCACCCCGAACAGGAACGCTGACCTTGCTGCCGTCATTGCGATCCCCGAGGCCGCGTCGAACGATCCTGCAACCGAAAAAGCACTGGAGAACCTGCGCGAAGCTGCCGACACGTGGGAGCGTGAACTGGGCGTCGAGGATATTCATGTGACCGGCATGGTTGCCGCCAGAATGGATGTGACCGCTCGCCTGACGGATGCGCTGGTGCCGTTTGCCTCACTGGTGGTGGGGCTGGCGTTGATTGTGCTGACAGTAGTCTTCAGGTCACTGTGGGTGCCGCTGATCGCAACGATCGGATACCTCCTGTCGATCGGCGCAGCATTCGGCGTCACGTCCATGATCTTCTCGTGGGGATGGTTCACCGGACCGCTGCGCATCTCCAATACCGGGCCGGTCATCTGCTTCATGCCGATCATGGCGTTGGGTGTGCTCTTTGGCCTGGCGATGGACTACCAGGTCTTCCTCGTCACCCGCATGCGCGAGTACTGGACTCACGGCGAGGATGCACGGCAGGCAGTCAAGAAGGGATTCGCCTCCTCCGCACCTGTTGTGGTGGCTGCAGCGCTGATCATGGTGTCGGTTTTCTTCGGATTCATTCCCTCAGGTTCCTTCTACGTCCAGCCCATCGCACTGGCGCTGGCGGTTGGCGTTGCTATTGACGCATTCATCGTGCGCATGACGCTCATTCCAGCGGTCATGATGGTGCTTGGTAAGCGAGCCTGGCGTTTTCCGCGCGCACTGGACCGGGTGGTGCCTCACGTCGACGTCGAGGGCGTCGCTATGGATCACCTCAGCGATCACATGGAGTGGAAACGTGTCAACGGACCGGCAATCTTGCGCATGGAAGATGTCCGCATTAACGAGGGTGGCCAGACCGTGGCCTCGTGCGATGAGCTGATTGTCTGGCCCGGTGAGGTCATCCAACTGGACGGGCCACCCAGCCAGGTGCGCACACTCATGTGCGCGGCTGCGGGCCTTATCCGCGCTGACCAGGGAATTATCGTGGTGCGCGATAACGACGCGCGCGATCGATCCAGCTGGATGCGCGCTAACATTCCGATCATGTTGCGAGCCTCATGGGCCCACATGATTGCGTCGGATGCTGAAGAGTCGGACAAGAACCTGGTACTCGTGGACTGCCCGGTAACCGAACAGGTGCGAGACCAGCTCATCAGTGCGACAGTGGAACAAGAAGGTGCACTGATTGTGGGACCTCAGGCCGGCAACAGTGGCTTTGTGATCACACGGACCGTCAAGGTTGGAGGCGACGCATAAATGCGATTACGAGATGCACGCCTATTGCTGGTCGCCGTCATCGTACCGATCTTGCTCGCCGCGTTGTCCATGTGGTCAATCGGTGGAAACAGTACAGGCTCGGACATTACACGCCTGAAAGCGGCGATCGTAAACCTGGACAAGGGCGCGGAAATGACGCTGCCCGACGGCTCAACCCAATTTGTCCCTTTCGGACGCCAACTGTCCGCCGAACTGCTCAAACCGCACGATGGAACCGCAACGTTCCAATGGGAGCTGATGCAGGTCAACAGTGCGCACGACGCAATTAAGAACGGTGACGTTGCTGCAATCGTGACCATTCCGGAAAACTTCTCGACAGCGGTGGCAACGATCGGGCAAACTGACGCAAATCCCGGCATTGTCTCACTGACCAGTTCTGATGCGACTGCACCTATGATGAACGAACTGGCCCATGCGGTGACGGAAGCCGCCGCGCGATCCTTGGGCCAGACGCTGGGCACGCAGGTTCTCAACGGTGTCTATCTGGGATTCGACCAGCTGAAAGACCAGCTGGGAGCAGCTGCAGACGGAGCCAGGCAACTCGATTCCGGTATCGGGTCCTTGGGACAGGGTGCCCATCAGCTGGCCGACGGCGTCCACCAGAGCACGGATGGCACCTATGAACTTGCCGGAGGACTTGCCCAACTTGCCGACGGCACGGCAGCACTGGAGAGCGGTGTGGCAGGATTTTCGGGCGGTATCGGACAGCTCCATGCCGGTGCGGAACAACTGTCAGGCGGCATCCACCAGATGCGCGACGGAATCGCCGGATCAGCCTCCTCCCCCGGTCTGACCGGCGGCGTCGACCAGCTGGCGGACGGCATCCTGGGAAACGGTACGACGCCGGGGCTGGCCAGTGGCTCACTCCAGCTGGCAGAAGGAACCGAACAGCTGGCCGACGGTATCGCGCGACTTGACAACGGGTTGGACACGATCCGTGCCCTCATTCCCGAGGATTTCGATCCTGCTGACCTGCCAACGATCACCATCGATCTTCAGCAAATTGTCGATGTGATGAAACAGGTGGCTCGGGATGCGCGCGATGTGCTCAGCAGGCTTGAACCAATCATGACCGATCAGGATGTCATTAACGAGCTACGTAGCTCGCTGCTCGGCCTTATCGATCGATGCCCCGCTGAAACGTTCCCACAATACTGTGCCGATATGAAGGAGTTTGGGCAGTTGATTGTGCCTTTCATTGATGGCCTGCCCACGGTTGCAACCGATTCCCTCGCTGCCCTCGACGATTTCCTGGCGAAGATTTCCAGTGACGAATTCGCGGACGGCCTTGCCGACGCGCAACATTTCGTTGACCACTACAACGAGTACATCGCCCAGATTGTCGGTCCGGATGGTTTACTCGCAGGGGTGAGCCAACTGGCCACAGGATCCCAACAGCTTGCCAGTGCAGCGCGTCAAATGGCGGATGGCATCAATGGAACAGACTCGACGATAGGCCTCGTTCAGGGCATCACGCAACTTCAGGATGGGGTGCATCAGCTTCAGGGCGGATTTGACGGCACAGAAGGCCAGCCTGGACTGGTCACCGGAGCCGATCGCCTTGCCGACGGGCTGGAACAGTTGTCGGCTGGAGTGGGTCGCTTCTCGGGTGGCATTAGCCAGCTCAACGACGGAGCCCAGGGAGCGGCTGACGGCTCCAGCCAACTGGCAGACGGACTCGGACAGCTCGGAAACGGAGCCGATCAGCTTTCCACAGGCATCGACCAGCTACGCGACGGATCGTCCCAGCTCGCGGATGGCCTGGACGAGGGCGTCTCGCAAATCCCCGTCTACTCAGATGCGGAACGCACTCGGATTGTGTCCATGGCGATGCGTCCGGTGCAAACAGAGCAGGATGCCACGACGCAGAGCACCATCGGAACAGCTTTCCCGTTTACCGCTGCAGTCCTGATCTGGATCAGTGCGTTTGGTGCATTCTTGATGATGCCGGGCCTTCGCGGTCGCGTCTTGGCTCGTCCAGTTGGTGCAGTTCGGGCGGTCATTGATTCGCTGCGCGCCCCGTCCGGCGTAGTGGCAATCTCCGTGCTGGGCGTGATCTGTGTAGCGCTGCTGTTCAAGGTCTTTCCTGTCAGTCTCGCTGGTACAGGTGCACTGATCATAGTCGGCGCAATTGTGGCAGTCCTGGTCCACCAGATGCTATTGGCAGTGTGCGGTGCCCGGATCGGGCGTGTCGTCTCGCTCCTGTTCTTCACATTGCAGGTCGTTGCCCTCATCGGGCTGATGCCCTACCAGGATTCACCTGACGCCTTATCTACAATGAACGCGCTGCTGCCGTTGGGAGAACTTGCCGGAGGCCTGCAGACCAGCGTTCTGGGTGTGGGATCCTCGTGGGTGCCCCCGCTCCTGTCGCTGATCGGATGGGGCCTGGTGAGCTTCATTGGTTCGGCGGTGGCGGTTACGCAGCGCCGAACGCTCTCGCCCGAGAAGGTTCGCGAAGCGTTGAACGTTGTTCCGATGTGAACTTAGGAAACGGAACGGTGCCTGCGGCGACGGCGTTCAGCTAGATCGTCAATAACCGTGTCATCTTCGTCGCGCCGCTCGACTGGCAGTTCAGCCAGGGAGCCTTCAACTTCGCGCCACACGCGCCCCACTGCGATACCGAACACGCCCTGTCCGCCTTGGAGCAAGTCAATCACCTCATCGGATGACGTGCATTCATACACGGATGCGCCGTCACTCATCAGCGTGATCGACGCGAGGTCATCGATTCCACGGTTACCGAGCTGCGTGACTGCCTGGCGGACTTGCTGGAGTGACACGCCGGCGTCAAGGAGCTTCTTGACGACTTTCAGGACGAGGATGTCGCGAAATGAGTACAAGCGCTGTGAACCGGATCCACGCGCAGCGCGCACCGAAGGCTGCAGTAACCCTGTGCGAGCCCAGTAGTCGAGCTGACGGTAGGTGATGCCGGCCGCGGAGCACGCAACCGGGCCGCGATAGCCGGTTTCGTCTTCGTTGAGGCCTTCAAGAGGGTCGCCGAAGAGCATGGCCTGTCGTGGTTGTGGGGCTACTGAATCAGCCGGATTCGCGCTCACGTATGCTCCTCGGACTCTTAGCCACTGGATGGGCTCACTGTGTGTACTCTCTAACGCTAATTCCCGAACGGTCGTCGGTCAACAATTCAAACGGCGAGCCTCAAGTTCAACTTGAAGGTGAGTCGCCGTTGAGCCTCGACAATGAAATGCGCAATAGTTCCCGGTGCAGGTCAGCGAGCTTTTCACCAAATTCCATTGAGCGTGCGTGTGCACGCTCACGATCGGTGGCGCGTTGGCGTGACAGCTGTGAGGACACGACTTGATCAATCACATCCGCACTGCGCTCGGCACCTGTGCGCACAGAACGCAAGATCCTCGCATTCATGCCCTCAGCTTCAAGGGCCACCAGCAGGTGCACGACGTGAACCGTGCGAGATGGAAAATAGCCAGCAATGTCTGGAGCGATCAATCCGAGTGCAGTGTAGCGTTCAAGAGTCTCGACAGTGGCGCCTGTCAGATCAGCCAAGTCACGCGTGGAAATCGTTGACTGGTTCGCAGGGACAACCACTTCCCCATCGGAAGCAACAATGCGTGCGCTCGGAGCAGGATCCACGTCATGGCCGGCGTCCAATGCCCGCAGCTCATCGCGAATGGCATTGAGGGGCGAATAGGAATCGCGCTGGCGCCGCAGGATATAGCGCAGTCGCTCACGGTCGGACTCGGAAAACTTTCGGTAACCCGCACTCGTACGGCTCGGACAGATGAGTCCCTGATCCTCCAGAAAACGAATCTTTGACACTGAGACGGTGGGGAACTCTTTTTGCAGAGCTTCTGTGACCTGGCCGATGGCCATTGTCGGCTCTGCACTCAAGCCACGTGGCCACTGTCCCTGTTGTGGATTCTCCTCGAGTGCGTATGCGTGGGCAGTGTTCATGCCTGCTGCGGGGACGGCTGGTAGGTCATGCGGTACTTGCCGATCTGGACTTCATCGCCTTCTTGCAGATGTGCCTCATCGACACGTTCACGATTGACATAAGTGCCGTTCAGGGAGCCTGAATCGCGGACAATGTAGCCACCGTCCTGTGCGATGAACTGGCAATGTTTGCGGGACACAGTCACGTCGTCAAGAAAAATGTCCGACTTGGGTGAGCGTCCGGCGTTAGTTGTGCCTGGATCGAGCAGGAAGCGCGCACCGGAGTTCGGGCCACGCTGAACGATGAGCAGTGCGGAACCGGCAGGAAGGGCCTCGACTGCCTCGCGGTCGCGAGCAGACAACGGCAGCGGTTGAGCAGTTTCCTCTTCTTCCTCCGAGCCTGGCAGGCCGAAGACCGAGGTTGCCGTCGGGTCAAAGTCACTGTGATCTTCCATCATTTCCCTCTTCCGCGAGTACACCGGAATTCAGATGCACCCCAGTGTACGCAAAAAAGGTACGCCGGCGCATTGCTGTTTCATTGATAACAATTATGTCACGCCTCTATTTTTCTGCCGCATATTGAGGGATCGGAGTAGGAGCAACTTCATCGATCACGACTTGCTGGGATTTGATGATCTCCACGTCCGCATTCTTGGAACGCATCTGCCAAGCCGCACCTGCAGAAATCTCCAGTGCAGTGGCAATCGTGTCCGAATCTCCAATCACTTTCCACTGGTAGGGCGAGTGGATCACCTGACCGTTCATGATGATGCCCACATCCGACATGGAAAACCAGGTCTGCGCGTTGGCACGGATACCGTTGATGCTCACAGCTTCAGCTCCGGCGTTGCGCAGTTCCCCAAGGGTCATGACGAACTGGACTGCATTGACACCTCCCTGCGGATCGGTAACGATCATGGTGAGGCCTTCGCCTTCAACAGGGACCGTTCCGGCATTGATACGTGCCTGCTCGACACTCTTGCGGGCCGCTTCGTCGGCAGCCTGCTGCTGGGAGACAGCATTCTCCAGGTCAGCCAGCTCAGACTCGAGCTCAGCCTTCTCGCCGCGCAGTGTTTCCTCGCGTCCAGACAGCTCATCGAGCAGCACCACCAGGTCTTGCTCGGTCATCTGGTCGAGCGGGTCGGCACGCTGGGCGCGCACCTGAGTTACCAATGCGATACCGAGCATCATGCAGATGACGACAAGAAGAATATGGATCGGCCTCGGACTGGCCAAAAGAGCCTCTCGCAGCCGTGAACCGCGCGATATCTGGGGTTTGTTCGCAGAATTACGTGCCATTGTCGTGCACCTACGCCTTGAAAATAAGACGACGGATGGACGCGGCGTTGGAGAAGATACGGATACCGAGAACGACGACGACAGCGGTCGTCATGGCGGATCCGACGCCGAGCTGCTGTCCTAGGAATACCAACAGACAGGCTACGAGGACATTCCAGAAGAACGACATGATGAAGACACGGTCGGAGAAGACACCTTCGAGCCACGCGCGCCCGGCGCCGAAAAGAGCGTCAAGCCCAGCGACAACGGCAACGGGAAGGAATGGCTGAATCCACACCGGGATCGTGGGATCGACCATGAATCCAATGACGATTCCTGCAATCAGTCCAAGGACAGCAATCATGTTTAGCCTCCAGCACCATCTCGAGTTTCAGCGTAGCGCGTCGAGCGCTGATCAACGCCCTGCATCTCAATGGAGTTTGCGGCCCGTGTCGTGATCTGTATACCTCGAGCTGACTGGGCGGTAGACAGATAATCACCGGTGCCGCCACGCACCAGTGCCACCGACAGATCCGACCCGTCTCCGATGGCATTGATGACGTAGGGAGACTGGATGGCCGTGGTGTTGACCAGGATCGTTGAACCTGCGGTGCGGATGAAGGTGCCCGACCCGATGCGAATGCCGTTGACGTCAATGGCTTCAGCTCCGCCCGCCCACATGGCATTGACCACCATTCGCAAGTCCTGATCGCGCACAACCGCCTGGGGTCGTTCAGTTTTGGAATCTGTGGCGTCGCTGAGGGCAACAGTCAGACCCGGTCCGTGCACGGAGTGAGCCGCGCTGGCCATCGCCACGCTTGCCTCCAGTTGCGGTGCAGATGTCGGGGCGATATCGGCAGCTGAGCGCATCGTGGAGGACAGGTCGGACACTTCCTGGCTGAGCGAGTCAACCTGCGTCTGGACGGTTTCGATGCGCGAGGTCAATGAGTTTCGCACTGTCGTATCAGCGGGGGCGCGTAAGTATCGCACTGCGATTCCGGAGGCGATCCCCAGCGCGATCGCCATGATGATGACGAGGACGCGCATTGCCGGGCCGGATCGGCGGGCATTCGGATCGGCTGCGTATGCGTGGTAGGCAGCATCGAGCGGATTGCGAAGAAGCTGGTTGAGCTGCGACATCGATGCGGCAGGGTCCTTTCGGGGCGAGGCAGTGCTCATAGCGTCTCCTCCCAAAGTTCCTGGACGCGTTGAGCACGCTGAACGTCGTCAAAGTTCTCGATTACGAGCCGTCGCAGGGCAGCAGGTGCATCCGTATTGCCCTCCAGCCATTGTTCATATTCATTGACGAGGGTGGCTACCGCATCCGGATCATCGCAGTCGACGTGATGTGGAGCGCCAGCACGCACGAAGCGAATACCCATGCCGATGGAGTGGGTGGCCCAAAAATCAGCGAGGTGCGCGAAGAACTCACGGTCGAGCTCATCGCCCTCCCACGTGGACTCCGCCAGGCCGAAGAGGATCGCTGAGGTTTCCTCGTTGGAAATGTCCCCGGTGAGAACTCGTTTCCATGACTGTTCACGGATAGTGGCTGTGGGCAGAGCAGCCACAGCGCGAGCGTGGAAAATGGTAGTCTCCCCTGTGCGTTCGTTGTCCAGCCACTGGTCGAGGCGAGCGCGGTCGACATCGCCGCGCGCAGCAAGCGCGCGGCGTGCACGCCAGGCAAGTTCGGGACCGATTTCCAGTCCATGAATACTGTGCCGGCCCGCCACGGCTGTGATCGTGCTGGTCGCTGCAGGTGACAAGGGGCACCAGGGTGCTGAGCTGAGCAACGCTCCGAGCCACAGACGCTGGTGGTCCACGGTAGTGGTGTGTGAGAGGATGTCGAGTGCAGTGGCGACGACCTGTTCGTGCAATGCTGCACGTTGTGAGCGCGGGCAGTAATGCGCGATGGCGTACTGAACACTGGACAGCAGTCTGTCCACAACCGCGTCGTGATCTTCGGTGAGTGCCTGCGTGAGTACTGCGCGAACATAGCGGTCTGCGCGCATGAGCCCATCGCGCACCATATTCCATAGGTTCGCCCACACAACGGCGCGCGTGAGCGGATCAGGGCAGGTTCCGATGTAAGCCAATGCCGTGTCCGCGCTGTGCGCATCAAACCTGCAGATCGCATACGTTAGATCGTGGTCGTTCAACACGATCAAATCGCATTCCCCGCGTGAAAGTGTGTCGTCTGTGATGCGGATACGGGCGGCCTCAGTATGCAGGCTATAGGTGTGGGTGCGCCTCAGGGCTCCCTCGTCAATCGCCCACGTGGATACCTCAAGTGTGTGTGGACGAACGAGGCGGTCCTGGACCAGGTCGAAGCGGGAAAGACGGCCCGAATGGTCGAATTGCACGTCGACGGAGAGCCTGGATGGGCCGCTGGTTTCCAGCCATAGCCTGCTCCACTCAGTCAGATCCTTCCCGGACGTTTCTTCCAGGGCTTTCAGAAGGTCGGTCAGCTTCGTCGCACCGTTGGCGTGGCGGGTGAAGTAGAGTCGTGCACCGGCAAAAAACGCGTCCTCACCAAGGGCGGCGAACAGTTGTCTGAGAACGGCTGCACCCTTGGCGTAGGTGATGCCGTCGAAATTGTTCTTGGCTGCCTCCACGTCCGGGATATCTGCAGCGATGGGGTGGGTGGTTGGATACTGGTCCTGCTCGTAGGCCCAGGCTTTGCGGCCAATGGCGAATGACGTCCACTCCCCTGTGTAGGCGGTGGCGTGAGCAGCCGTGTTGGTGCCCTGGTGGTCAGCAAAGGATTCTTTGAGCCACAGGTCATCCCACCATGCGGGCGTGACGAGATCACCGAACCACATGTGGCACATTTCGTGAAGGATCGTGTTGGCACGGTGCTGACGCTGCGCGAATGTGGGGGTGTCGCGCGACAGGAGATGTTCGTTGAACGTGACGCACCCGGGATTCTCCATTGCGCCAAGGTTGTATTCAGGCACGAACACCTGATCGTAGGATCCCCACGGAAATGTCACACCGTAGTGCTGATGATAAAAGTTGAGGCCCTGTCGGGTGACAGTCAGAATATCGTCGTCGTCCATGAAAGGCGCGAGGGCGGCGCGACACATCAGACGCAGCGGGATCGCGACATGTGTGCCGTCGCCGGCTCCACCTTCCCAGGTACCGCCGTCAACTACGGCCCACTGGCCTGCAACAACTGCGGTGATGTAGGAGGACAGAGGTGGTGTGGTGGAAAAGTCGTGCCGAATGAAGGTGCCGGCATCCGTCGGTGTGTCGATGCCGTTGGACGTGACAGTCCATTCTTTCGGCGCGAGGACGTGGAAGGTCCAGCGCGGCTTGATATCGGGCTGATCCATACACGGCCAGGCCCTGCGCGCATCGGTGGGCTCAAACTGTGTGTACAGGTAGATGCGGTGATCTTCAGGATCGAGATAGCGGTGGAGCCCCTCCCCTGTGCGTGAAAAGCTGCAGTGGGCGCGCACGGTGAGCGTGATCGGACGTGATATTGGAAGGTCATCAAGGTCAAGGCGAGATCCGTCATGGTGGAACGCATGCGGAGCGTCATCGACCAGAACCTCGTCCACCGTTCCCACCACGTCAACAAATGTTGAGGGACGGTTGAGCGTCATTGTGAACACAGAGGTGACAGGATAATGTGTCTCGTCAAGATCACCTGCACGCGTCAGATCCACCGTCACGTCAATGTGGGACACTGAGACTGTCTGAGCACGCTGACGTGCCTGGGATCGCGTGAGGTTAAACATGTCTCGATTGTAAGAGCGCGCGCGAGTTGAGGCATTGGGGCGCGCCCGAGTAGTAAAGTGTGCGCCATGACTACCATTAATGAACTGCGTCCTCGCACATCAGCGATTACTTTTCGTGAACTGGTCCGCGACCTCGATGTTCATCAATGGGTGAATGAAGACAAGGCCAACTGTCCCGTCACTGGCGTGACGGTCTCTTCCAGCGACATTGATGCCGGATGGGTGTTCGTGGCAATCCCCGGATACTCCCACCACGGCGCCGAATTTGCCGCAGGTGCGCTTGAGGCTGGCGCGGCCGGCGTCATCACTGATGAGAAAGGTGCGCGGATCCTGCGTGACAGTGGCGCGAGCGTCCCTATTGCAGTTGTCGACGACCCTCGCCAGGCGGCAGCGTTCGTATCTGCACGAGTGGTCGGAAACCCCGATCAGTCACTGACGACCGCAGCAGTGACCGGCACAAACGGAAAGACCACCACAACCTATCTGGTCAGCGCCGCGTTGGGCGCCATACACGATGTTCCTGCGCTGTGCGGCACCGTGGAAACCCGCATCGGTGACATGACGATCTTGGCGACGCGCACCACGAACGAGGCACCGGTCCTGCATCGCTTTCTTGCCTGCGCACAGCAACAAGGCGCTGACAATGCGGTCATCGAAGTGTCCTCTCATGCATTGAGCTTGAATCGTGTTGACGGCATTGTCTTTGACGTCGCCATTTTTACGAATCTGCAGCACGATCACCTGGACTTCTATCACGACATGGAGCACTACTTCCAGGCCAAAGCATCCCTGTTCACGCCCGAGCATGCCCTGCGTGGAATCGTGTGCGTGGACGATGAATGGGGCCAGCGACTGGCACGTGAGGCCACGATCCCGATCACGACTGTTGCGGCCTTGAGCTCGCAACAGGCAGACTGGCACGTCAGTGATATTCATCCGGATCCGCAGACCGCACAAACCGTTTTCTCCCTGACCGATCCGGCGGGGCACACCCACCAGGTTCACAGCCCGGTACTCGGAGAAGTGAACGTGCAAAACTGCGCTGTGGCAATCGCAGCGGCGACGGCAGTGGGTGCGGATTCAGATCAGGCGGTCACTGCCCTCGAGCGGGCACCGCAGGTTCCTGGGCGTATGGAGAAAATCAATCCGGACTGTGACGATCAGCCGCTCGTGATCGTTGATTACGCGCACACCCCCGAAGCTCTGGAATGGATTCTCAAGGATGCGCGCGAACTGGCTGGCGGCCGCGTCGTCCTGGTCTTTGGCACGGACGGTGACCGGGATGCCTCCAAACGCATACCGCTGGCTGAAGTTGCGGCGAGACACGCGGACGTGTTGTGGGTGACAGATGAGAACCCCCGAACCGAGGACGCGGCGGCAATTCGCGCCGAGCTGATGGAGGGAATCCGCAACGTGCGTCCCGACCTGACCAACGTCACGGAGGTTACAACGTGCCGCCGGGATGCGGTACGGTGCGCGATTCAGGACGCCAGTGCGAATGACATCGTCCTGATCACCGGGAAGGGTGCCGAGTGGTATCAGGAGATAGATCATGTCTATCACCGATACAATGACGTGCCGGTTGCACGCGAAGTGCTGGAATACAGTGAACCCCGCAAGCGAGGATGACAAACGTGAGCGAAGAGCAGGATATTGACACAGGTGAAGCCCGCGCACGCTCGATGCGGTCGTCACTGGACAACTATGAGCTCAGTGAATCCGACTTGCAGATCCTTGACGATCACGAGGGCGACCTGCCCTCCAGCACTGAGATGGACGGCTTACCGGTCCTTGCTGTGATCGGGCGACCCAACGTCGGCAAGTCCACGCTGGTGAACCGTATCCTGGGGCGTCGCGAAGCGGTTGTGCAGGACACGCCGGGTGTCACACGTGACCGTGTCACCTACCAGGCCGAATGGGCTGGTCGCGAATTCCTCGTCGTTGACACGGGCGGCTGGGAAGTCGACGTGCGCGGACTGGATCGCAATGTGGCCGACCAGGCCGAGGTGGCGATCGACCTGTCAGATGCAGTGCTGCTGGTGGTCGACGCGACGGTGGGAATTACCACCACTGATGAACGTATCGTGGAGTTGCTGCGCCGCAGCGGCAAGCCGGTCATTCTGGCGGCTAACAAGGTGGATTCCGCCATGCAGGAAGCAGACGCTGCCTACCTGTGGGGTTTGGGTATGGGCGAACCATACGCCATCTCCGCTTTGCACGGTCGAGGCACGGGTGACCTGCTGGATCGAGTGCTGGCAGTTCTCCCTGAGCGCTCGGCACGAGCCGGTCAACCACGCGATCCCAACATTCGCCGCGTGGCTCTGGTGGGACGACCGAACGTCGGCAAGTCCTCACTGCTCAATGCGCTCGTTGGACATGAGCGCGTCGTCGTAGACTCAACAGCTGGCACTACGCGTGACCCGGTCGATGAGATCGTCACTTTGGGCGACCGCCAGTGGCAATTTGTGGATACGGCCGGTGTGCGCCGCAAAATGCACCGAACAACGGGAGCTGATTTCTACGCGTCGATCAGAACACAGGCTGCGATTGAAAAAGCCGAGGTCGCCCTCGTCCTTTTTGATGCCTCGGAAGTATTGACCGAGCAGGACGTGCGCGTCGTGCAGCAGGTTGTTGATGCCGGGCGGGCACTCGTGATCGTCAACAACAAGTGGGACCTGGTGGACGAGGAACGCCAAAAGGAACTCAAATCTGAACTCGAACGCGAACTCGTGCAGGTCGCGTGGGCGCCGCGCATCAATATTTCGGCGGCAACGACGTGGCATACGAACAGAATCGTGCAGGCGTTGGATACGGCTCTTGCCGGGTGGGAAACACGAATCTCGACAGGTAAGCTGAACGCTTTTCTGGGGCAGCTTGTGGCCGCACACCCGCATCCGCTGCGCGGTGGCAAACAGCCCAGGATCCTGTTCGGAACGCAGGTGTCATCCGCTCCCCCACGCTTCGTGCTCTTCACGACCGGTTTCCTCGACCCCGGATATCGACGTTTCATTGAGAGGCGTCTGCGTGAGGACTTCGGTTTCGCCGGCTCCCCCGTTCAGATATCTGTGCGCGTGCGGGAGCGGCGCAGGAAATAAACTCAGGGCGATGCTCTATTTACTCTTGACTTCGGTCGAACAGGCGGATAACGTACCTTTCATTCGCTACTAGGTGAGGATGCCATGTCTCGACGCGAAAATTCGAATCAACTGCCCGTCGCGCCTCTCTTGGCGACGAAGAAGCTGCCACTGGGTGCGCAGGTTATATGGACGTTTGCGTTCGCCGCTTTTTGGGCTCTGATGGCCTACCTGACTTGGCGCTGGTTTGTCGTCCTGACTGTTGTTTTCGGCATGTATGGCATCTATCTGTCGATCTGCTATGTGCAGCGTCGTCACGCAACGCGCATGAAGGAGTGAATTGACGAGGGTGACCCGTGCGGGAGGCCGGTCGATGATACAGTCATGACCGGACAAGAACGGAGAGCCGACGTGAACGATACGCCCATGATGACACTGCCCGATGGGCCAATTGACATTCGACTGATCGCCAGCGACATGGACGGGACGCTGCTGGATGGCAACTCGAATCTACCGGACGAGTTCTGGCCGCTCATGCATGAACTGGCTGTACGTGACATTGCGTTCGTGCCCGCGTCAGGCCGTCAGCTCGCCACCCTCGACACCATGTTTTCCGGCACAGACGCCGGTCACTCCTACATTGCTGAAAATGGCTCCATCGTCACGTTCCACGGGCAGGTTGTGTCGACCACTTGCATCGACATGCCGACAGTCAATGAAATGATCGATGTGACGCGGCGTGTGAGCTCTGACGGAAGCTACAACCTCGGTCTGGTCGTGTGCGGGCAGAACAGCGCGTACGTTGAACGCACAGATGCCGAGTTTTACGCTGAAGCCCACAAATACTATGCACAACTGGAAGTCGTCGACGACTTGAAGCAGGCCGCGGCGCACGATAACGTCCTGAAACTCGCAACGTATGACTTCACGGATATTTCTGCCTTCGTTGATGATCAGGTTCCCCACTTGCGTCAATCGCATCAGGTGGCAGAATCTTCGCGCCACTGGGTCGATATGATGAATCCTGTGGCGAATAAAGGACGAGGGTTGACTGCCCTGCAGGAATCGCTGGGGATCGGTCCGGAGCACACGGTTGTGTTTGGCGACTTCCTGAACGACCTGGAGCTCTTCGACCATGCCGACTATTCGTACGCGATGGCTAACGCTCATCCGGATGTGACAGCACGAGCCCGATACCGCGCGCCGTCAAATATTGATCACGGTGTCATGACTGTGGTACGCGCGCTACTGGCGCTTTAACGGTGGGCCCGGCCGGTCTCGAACCGACGACCTCTGCGGTGTAAACGCAGCGCTCTGGCCAACTGAGCTACAGGCCCGACACGTGCCACTGACGTGGCACGAGGGATACTTTAACGCACACAGGTACGCAGACGCACTTGAGACGTGCGTGAGATGTCTTACCGGTGTGCGCGCGGACGAGCCGTGACGCAGATTCCGGTCCACGTGTCCCCCATTGAGAACGCGGACGTAGAATGAAGACCTGCCACACTGGCTGCTTCGGCAATGTCCGCCACGGGCACAGTGTTCGGATCAGAAGGCTTGGGGAAAAGAACCCAGATCATGCCGCCGTCGTCAAGGTTTGACGCAACATCGACCAGAACGTCACCGAGGTCTTCCTCTTCAGCGTCGTCAGCGCGCCACCATACCAGTGCGCCGTCGACAACGTCGCCATAATCGACATCGACCAGTTCGTGACCAGTCTCGCGTGCAACAGCATCGCGAACAGCTTCATCGCTGTCATCGTCTACGTAGAATTCCTGGACAACCTGATTTTGGGTGAATCCGAGGCTGATCGCCACGTTGTGTAACCACCTTCCACACGCGAACCCGCTGGGCTCGTGAACTATCTAACGGCACTATAGTAGAGCAGATCTGCACCTGGGAAGAATATTTGCGCCGAAAGTCGCCGCCGATGTGGCTTGACGGGACCTGCGAGTACGGTCGGAAGGCGTCACCCTCGTCAATGAATCAAAATTGAGGCGATTCTCATGGGTCTTAAGCCCTAAAGAAGTCGCAAATCTGGGACTTTCGGGTGAGAATAGAACCACCAGGACATTGGCGACCTACAGGTCTGTCAGCACGAGATAAAAAGGGGTATCTGTGAGCACAAACCAAAAGCATCCCGTCATCAACGGATTGCTCAGTCAAATTCCGGACAACGATCCTGACGAAACCCAGGAATGGATCGACTCGCTCACCAGCCTGATCGATGAAAAAGGCGGACCTCGCGCACGCTACATCCTGCTGCACATGATGGACGAGGCTCGCAAACGCGATGTGCAGCTGCCTCAGGAATACACCACGCCCTACGTCAACACGATCCCCGTTGACCAGGAACCCTACTTCCCCGGCGATGAAGCGATGGAGCGTCAGTACCGCCGCTGGATCAGGTGGAATGCCGCCGTTCAGGTCACGCGCGCTCAGCGCCCCGGTGTCGGAGTAGGCGGCCACATCTCCTCTTACGCATCAGTCGCTACCCTGTACGAAGTGGGTCTCAACCACTTCTTCCGCGGCAAAGACCACCCGGGCGGCGGCGACCACATCTTCTTCCAGGGACACGCCTCCCCCGGCCCTTACGCACGCGCATTCCTCGAAGGCCGCCTGACCGAAGAAGAGATGGACGGATTCCGTCAGCAGGTCAGTGTGGACGGCGGACTACCTTCCTACCCCCACCCACGCCAAATGCCCAACTTTTGGGAATACCCCACCGTGTCACTGGGACTTGGACCGGCCGAGGCAATCTACCAGGCGTGGTTTGACCGCTACCTACAGTTGCGCGGCATCAAGGACACTTCTCAGCAGCACACCTGGGCATTCCTGGGTGACGGCGAGATGGACGAGCCGGAAGCGCGCGGCATGCTGCAGCTCGCCGCACAGCAGGGCCTGGATAACCTCACCTTCGTCGTCAACGCCAACTTGCAGCGCCTCGACGGGCCTGTACGTGGCAATGGCAAGATCATTCAGGAACTCGAAGCCTTCTTCAAGGGCGCCGGCTGGAACGTCATCAAGGTGATCTGGGGACGCGGCTGGGATCAGTTGCTGGCAGCAGATAAGGACAATGCCCTCGTTCACCTGATGGATGAGACCCTCGACGGTGACTACCAGACGTTCAAGGCCAAAGATGGTGCATACGTTCGTGAACACTTCTTCGGACGTGATCCGCGAACCAAGGCGCTCGTGAAGGACTGGACCGATGAGCAGATCTGGGCTCTGGGCCGAGGTGGCCATGACTACCGCAAGGTGTACGCCGCCTACAAGGCTGCGATGGAGCACACCGGACAGCCTACCGTCATCCTGGCGCACACCATTAAGGGATACGCGCTCGGCACGCATTTTGCAGGACGCAACTCGACGCACCAGATGAAGAAGCTGACTCTGGAGGATGCGAAGGCGCTGCGTGACCGTCTGCAGATCCCGATCAGCGACGAGGAGCTCGAGAAAGATCCGTACAAGCCGCCGTATTACATGCCACCGGCAGACGATCCTGCGTTGCTGTACATGAAGGAGCGTCGGGAGAAGCTGGGCGGATACCTGCCTGAGCGTCGTGCCCATGACGATGCACACCTGCCTGAACCTGCGATGAAGCCGTTCGAGGCTTTGTCGAAGGGCTCAGGAAAACTCGAAGTGGCCACGACAATGGCACTGGTCCGACTGCTCAAAGACCTGCTTCGTGATAAGAATATTGGTCGGCACATCGTGCCGATCATTCCCGATGAGGCACGCACGTTCGGTCTGGACGCTATCTTCCCGTCAGCCAGGATCTTCAACACGCACGGTCAGAATTACACTGCCGTGGACGCGGACATGATGCTGTCCTACAAGGAATCCGAACAGGGGCAGGTGATGCACACCGGTATTACCGAGGCTGGATCTGCGGCTGCCTTGCAGGTCGTGGGCACCTCGTATGCGACGCACAACCTGCCGATGATTCCGTTCTACATCTTCTACTCGATGTTCGGTTTCCAGCGCACCGGCGACCAGTTCTGGGCTGCTGCCGACCAGCTGACTCGTGGCTTCGTCGTGGGCGCGACAGCTGGACGTACCACCCTGACCGGCGAGGGTCTTCAGCATTTGGACGGCCATTCCCCGATCCTGGGTGCAGCCAACCACGGTTTCGTGCTGTACGACCCCGCCTACGCCTACGAAATCCGTTACATCATGTGGGATGGCATTAAGCGCATGTTCTGCGAGCACGATCCCTCGGATACGCGTGACCCGAATGTCATGTATTACCTGACGGTGTACAACGAGCCGATTCATCAGCCCGCAAAACCTGAAAATGTGGACGTGGACGGCATTATCAAGGGCATCTACAAGGTTGATGACCATACAGGGCAGGGCCCGAAGGCTCAGCTTTTGGCATCAGGTGTGGCGGTGCCGTGGGCACGTGAGGCCCGCAAGCTCCTGGCCGAGGACTGGGGCGTGGACGCCGCCGTGTGGTCGGTGACGTCATGGAACGAACTGCGTCGCGATGGCGTGGAAGCTGACGAGCACAACTTCCTGCATCCGAATGAGGATCCGCGCTACGCCTACCTGACAACCAAGTTGTCGGGCTCTGAAGGCCCCTTCATTGGCACGTCCGATTACGATGCCCTGATCATTGATCAGATCCGTCCGTGGGTTCCCGGCTACCTGTACACGTTGGGCGCAGACGGCTTCGGCATCTCCGACACGCGCCGCGCAGCACGACGCTACTTCCACATCGATGCAGAATCAATGGTGGTGCGCACGCTGCAGGCACTGGCCGATCAAAACCAGGTTGACCGCGCAGTCGTCGAACAGGCCATCGAGAAGTACCAGCTGCACAATGTGCGCATCGGTGCCGATGAGGCTGCAGCTTCAGACGAATAAGATGTGAACGCAGACGTGGAGACGCCCTCATCGCTACTCAGTGAGAGTGACGAGGGCGTCTTCGTGTGTCTGCAATTGGCAGAATTACGCGCTAGTGCTTACTTGACGCCTGCTTGGGGGTTTCAGGATCATCGCTGATCTTGGCGCCACGATACTGCGGGTTCGCCAGGTTCTCCGGAGACAGGATCTCATCGACCTGTTCCTGAGACAGGAAGCCCATCTCAACGATCAGATCACCGACGTTCTTGTTTTCTGCCGCAGCTCGTTTACCCACCACGTCACCGGCATGATGCCCGATGACATCGTTGAAATAGGTGACGATACCGATCGAATTCATCACCATGTTTCGGCAGTTTTCTTCGTTGACGGTGATACCGTCCACACACTTTTCACGCAGCGTGTCACATGCGTGGGTGAGCAACGTGGCCGATTCAAACATGCACTGGGCGATCACCGGTTCCATGACGTTGAGCTGAAGCTGGCCGGCCTCGGCTGCCATCGTGACCGTCACATCGTTGCCGATGACTTTGAAGCAGACTTGGTTGACCACCTCGGGTATCACCGGGTTGACCTTCGCGGGCATGATTGAGGATCCGGCAGCCCTTTGCGGAAGGTTGATCTCGTTCAAGCCGGCTCGCGGACCCGATGAGAGCAGACGCAGGTCGTTGCAGATCTTGGACAGCTTGCCAGCGGTGCGCTTCATCGTGGCATGCATGGAGATATACGCCCCGGCATCCGATGTCGCTTCGATCAAGTCTTCGGAGGCTGTCACGTCCAGGCCCGTGATCTCACGCAGATGAGCGACCACTGCCTTCTGGTAGCCCGGAGGCGTATTGAGCCCAGTGCCAATCGCAGTGGCGCCCAGGTTTGTTTCCAGAAGCAGGTTGGCTACGTTGACCAGACGTGGGTCCTCTTCACGCAAAGTCACGCCGAACGCGGTCATTTCCTGACCAATCGTCATGGGGACGGCATCCTGCAACTGTGTGCGCCCCATAGTGAGGACATGCTGATAGCGGGCACCGAGGCGCTCAAACGCGTCGGCCAGATCATTCACGGCGTGCCGCAGCTGGTCGACCTTCTCGTAGGCGGCCAGTCGAAAAGCTGTGGGATACGTGTCGTTGGTGGACTGGGAGTGGTTGACATCGTCGTTGGGATTAATCAGATCATAGCGCCCTCGCTCCTGACCGGTCATCTCGAGAGCGAGATTGGCGATCACCTCGTTGGCGTTCATATTCACCGATGTGCCCGCACCACCCTGGAACTGGTCGATCGGGAACTGGTCGAGGCACGCGCCCTCGTCGATGATGGCATCGCAGGCCTGCACAATTGCATCTGCCGTGGCGGGCTTGAGCACTCGCAAATCCTTATTCGCCAGCGCGGCGGCTTTCTTGACCTGAGCGAATGCCCGAATCAGCTCAGGCACTTCATTGATCGTCCTACCGGAAATCTGGTAGTTTTCCTGCGCGCGCAAGGAGTGGATACCCCAGTAGGCTTCCTGCGGAACGTCGCGACTTCCCAAAAGATCTTCTTCGGACCGATTTCCCACAATATCCTCCGTTCATGTCAGCCCATCGTCGGGCATCTCATCTCAATGTCTATAGTAGTGGTGCTTTAGCGAGGCTGAGGCCACCTCGACCATAGTGCCCTGAGACGTTCATGTGAGGCAACGGCAACAACGTCGAAAGGAATATTCGCAGGACACACTCTGATGCATTCGCCGTAGCCAGAACACGAGCCAAAGTACTGATCCATCGCCTCATTCATGCGCCGGGCACGCTCTGCCCGCTCCAACCCCGGAATGTTCAACGCTGCCAGGTGACCCATCCGTGCACCCGCATACAACGCGGCTGAGCCGTTCGGACACGCCGCAACACACGCGCCGCAGCCGATACACGCGGCCAGGTCAAGTGCACCTTCGGCATCTTGATGACGAATCGGAATCGCGTCCGCATCAGGAGCCAGACCGGTATCAACGGAAGCAAATCCTCCCGCCATCGTGATCCGGTCGAGGACACTGCGATCTACCACAAGGTCACGGATCACTGGAAAGGCGCCCGATCGCAACGGTTCCAGGCGCACATGCGTGCCATCGGCATGAGCGCCGACCCTCTGCATGCAAGCCGGCAGATTCTCACTGAATCCGTGGGGCCTTCCATCAACTTGAATGCCGCATGCACCGCAGATTCCTTCGCGGCAATCCGAATCAAACGCAACCGGCTCGACGCCGCGGGAACTCAGGTTGCGGTTGAGGTGATCGAGGAGCTCCAGAATCGACATGCGTTCATCGCACCCGTCCAGTTCGTAGGAGTGGAATGTTCCGACAGCTTCCGGGGCTTTTTGCCGCCACACGTCGACGATCAGTTTCATTGGTAGTTCCTCGTTGCCAGGGGGACGGTAGTAAACGTCAGCTCTTCGGCGTGGTGAGTGCAGGTAATTGCCAAGGGAGCTGCGCCATCTGTCCTCAGGTCATGCCACCCGTCAGTGGTCCAGGCGGATACGTTCATCCACTGGTCGTCGCGGCGCTGCGCCTCCCCCTGCTCCGTCTGGTATTCACTTCTGAAGTGCGCGCCGCAGGATTCCTCGCGATGCCACGCGTCCACACACATGAGTGTGGCCATCTGAATGCTGTCCTGAAGCCTGGCAGCTGCAACCAAGTCGGTGTTGAAGTGTCCTGTCTCGCCACTGACACGCAGGTCGGCACCCATGCGCTGTTGGAGTGCGTCGATGTCGCTGAGCGCAGCCTCCAGGCTCTCCTTACTGCGCACAACGCCGCACCCCTGGTACATGATATCGCCCAACTTGCGGGCAAAACTGTCCGTCGGAGTAGCTCCATCGATGTGGAGCAGGCCCTGCAGTCGCGATTCGACCCCCTCACGGGCAGCGATCACGCGGGAATCATCGACGGAGAGCAACTCCTGGCCTAAAATGCCTGCCAAATAGTCGGGTACTGTGCGCGGGATTGTGAAAGCACCATCGACGCAGGCGGCAAGCAAGGAATTGGCTCCCAGACGGTTGGCCCCGTGGTAGGCCGCGTTCGCCTCGCCGGCTGCAAACAGTCCCGGGATGGTGGTCATGAGGCGGAAGTCGACCCACAAGCCACCCATTGTGAAATGCGCGCCGGGAGCGATGCGCATGGGGCGAGTGTAGGGGTCCTCCCCTGTTGCATCGAGGTACATGTCAAGGAGGTTGCCGTAGCGCTCAGCGATGACGCGTCGGCCCACCCGCTCCAGTGCGTCCCTAAAATCCAGGTACACGCTGTTTCGTTCGGGACCGACCCCATGCCCCGATTCGATCTGCTCGCGCGCAGCGCGAGAGGCAATGTCGCGAGGCGTGAGGTTTCCAAACGCGGGGTACTTGCGCTCCAGGTAGTAGTCGCGTTCCTCTTCGGGAATGGTGTTCGGGTCTCGGTCATCGCCAGGGCTGCGTGGCACCCAGATGCGTCCGTCGTTACGCAGAGATTCGCTCATGAGCGTGGTCTTGGATTGCCACGGGAATGAGACAGGTAATGCGGTGGGGTGGAATTGGATCATGCTCGGTGAAGCGAGGGCGGCGCCGGCACGGTGAGCTCGCCATATGCCTGTTGTCGAGCAGTTCTTTGCCAGCGTCGAATAGTAGTAGACGTTGCCGTATCCGCCTGTGGCAATCACAACTGCGTGTGCGGGATGGAAGCGGGTGCGTCCGGTGATCATGTCACGCGTGATCACACCGGCGGCCCGGCCGTCAGCAACGACGACGTCGAGCATTTCGTGGCGCACCCATAACGTCACGCGGCCTGCAGCCACCTGACGCATGAGGGACGAGGACGCTGCCACCTGAAGTTGCTGGCCCGTCTGCCCTCGCGAGTAGTACGTTCGCGAAACCTGCACGCCGCCAAATGATCGTGTGGATAACGATCCGCCATATTCTCGGGCGAACGGCACACCCAGCGCGTTCATGTGGTCGATGACGCGCGCCGATTCAATACCCAGTCTCCATACTTCAGACTCTCTGGCGCGGAAATCACCGCCCTTAATCGTGTCGGTGACGAACCGCTGCACGCTGTCCGAGTCGACTCGTCGTGCCCGCGCCGCATTGATACCGCCTTGAGCTGCCACTGAATGGGAGCGTCGCGGCGTATCCAGAGTTGTGATCGCATCTACCCCAAAGCCCAGTTCAGCCAGAGCCGCTGCGGCACTGGCGCCCGCCAGACCGGTCCCCACAACAACCACCCTGAATGTACGCCTGTTCCCGGGTGAGACGAGGCGCGCGTGGGAGACAAATTCGTCCCACATGCGTTCGGGTTCGACTTCAGGTTCATGGGCGTCAACAGGGGCGCCCTCGTCAATGCGCAGATGCGTGCGTCCGGCAGCGAGCGGAAGCGCGAGGGCGACGCTGATCGCTCCCATGTGCGAAGCGGCGATGACGGTGAGGTCTCCGATCACAACTGCCAAAGCGATCGCATAGCCAGCGATGCGCACAACGGTGCCGATACGTGGTGAGCGCCCACCGAGATCCTGCCAGGCTCGCTCAATGCCGTGGCTGAGGTGAAGGCCTATCGCAATAAGGGCGATGACATATGCCGCGAACATGACAGGCCTGCTCATCGATGCCACCACATTGGCAGCGGCGTAGAAACGAGAGTCGGGATGGCGGAAAGCGGCCGATTCGACCACTGTGCCAATGGTGAGGTCAAGGATATGGATCACGATAAAGGCAATGAGGACAAGTCCGGTCGGAAGCATGAGCTTTGCAGCCCAGCCGCGATGCTTCAGCCTGCGCACACCGGGCGTGTGGGTCAACGCGCCGCGGCGCCACAAGATGAGTGCGCCACAGATATGCAGCAGAACACACGACAGTAAGATCACGCGCAGGATCCACAAAACGGACCCATACGGAAGAGCCGGTTCACCGATCGTGCGCAGCCACTGCGCATAGTGATCCATCTGAGCAGGATCGGTCAGGATCTTGACGTTGCCGACCATGTGGATGAAGACGAACGCCGCCATGATCAGGCCTGTGATTGCCATGACGACTTTGCACACCCATGTTGGAATCGTGACGCGCCGCGCGGTGGGCGTCAACGTGCCGTTGATCGTCATGTCCGATCCTCCTCATATCCAGCCTATCGGGTTCGGGAGGGCTCGTGTGCGGTTCAGGACGTCGAGCGAGCTAGGTTGAGCAGGTCCTCGACCGTTGTGAGTGCATCCACGTCCCGGTCGATCAAGGTGATGCCGAGTTCGTGCTCGATTTGGCTGATCACAGAGTAGCGTCCGAGGGTGTCCAGGTCGAGGTCACCTTCGAGTGTCAGGTCTGCGCGCATCCGGTCTGGTTCGATGGAGGTTTCTTCCAGCAGTGCGTTCATGACGGCTTCACCGACCGTATCGTTGTCCTCCTGATCGCTCTGAGGCGGTTCGTCCATGTCGAGGAGTTCGGTCAAGTCGATGCCAAGCTGGTCGCCGATCGATCCCATGTCTTACCCCACGCGGTTGAGCCAGCGCACCGGAGCTCCGGCACCGGCATAGCGGAATGGTTCGAGCTCATCATCCCACGCCTGTCCGAGCGCAAGATTGAGTTTGTCGATCATCTCTGTCGGGGAATGTGATTCGTCGAGGGCTGCGCGAATCCTTCCTTCCGGCACGACAACGTTGCCTGCCGTGTCCATTTGGGCGTGGAAGATGCCCAGTGACGGCGTGTGAGACCAGCGGCCACCGTCAGTGATCGCGGTGGCTTCCTCGGTGACTTCGTAACGCAGGTGTTCCCAGCCGCGAAGTGCCGACGCGAGTCGGGCGCCAGACCCGGTCTGGCCTACCCATGAGAATTCGGAGCGTACCATCCCGGGTGCAGCATCCTGATCAGTCCACTGCAGGTGCACTTCCTGTCCGAGCGCTGTTCCAACGGCCCACTCGATGTGTGGACACAGCGCTGGCGGAGTTGAGTGCACGAAAAGTACACCACGGGTGTAAGACCTACTCATCGTGACCTCCATTTCGCGTGAGAATCGTCTTCCCCTACGTTCTCAACCGGAAACAGACACGCTGATTCGTGGCGTTACACCCATTATGACGCGTCTACGCCGACTATTCCAGTGCCACGCCGTGAAAGCCTGTTAGCATCGTAGTGTCCCCACTGCGCAGACGGCGCGGCTCCATTTTGTGTGGAGACATGGGTCGAGGAAAGAAAAGAATAGATGGACGACTTTTTCAGAGGTGTCGAAAGCCCCGGCATGATCGATTGGCCGAGCATGCCGACCTACAACACGTTAATGGCAGTCGCAGCCGGTGCAGCGCTCATCGGGCTTGCGATGTTCTTCAGGGAAGTTCGCTCGAACTCCGGCAAGACTGCCGTGCGGGTCGACGGATACGCCATGGCGTTCGGTGCTCTTGGCTTGATCTTGACAACCACCGGCTTGCACATGACGACGACGTGGCCGCTGGCCGCTGGCGGTTTCGCCTACGACAATGTGATCTTCGGTGAAACCTGCCTGGGCTTTGGATCACTCTTACTGTTCGCGTGCTTCTATCTCTGGAAGCAGCGTGACCACATTGCCCGTTCACAGAAGGCTCTGAGCGAACTGCTCCACGCCGCAAAGCCGCTGTCGATTTTCGCCGGCGGACTGGGATTGGGACTGTGGGGCATCGCCTTCGCCGGCGTGATGTACCGACTCTTCACCGCTCCCCCGCAGGAGCCCATTTCCGGTTGGTTTGCACAGTGGCCGTGGTTCGAAGCGATCTTCATGTCACTGTTCTTCTTTGTCATCGGTTTGGGCTGCGTCCTGTTCCCAATCGGCGTGTTCCGCGCTGATAAAGAAGGCACATCTGAATCGCGTGGAGGCGGCATTCTTAACGCTGTCATGTGGCTGTGGCTGGCATGCGGCGTTGCAATCGGCCTATTCGGATGCCTGAACTTCTACACGCACATCGGTCTGATCGTCAACACGATGTGAGATCTGCAGTTGCCACGATTCTGAATGACAGAGGAAGGGCACATGTCGGTGCGGATTCCGGTAGCTTCCAGCTGCTGGGTCCGCACCGTTTCATATCGGGCGACATCGGGAAGAATAACTCATCAATCTCGTCAAGGCGTTTAACAAAGACGCCCTCGTCACTGAGCGCATTGACAATCTGCCCAAGTGAGTGGTTCCACTCCACCGTCGCGTTCTTGCCTGGGGTCACAGAAGAGCCTGCGTAGTCGGCTTCGCTTGAGTCGTCGTCCCATGTGATTCCCTCACGGGTTTCAAAGTACGGGAAATGAAGTTCGAGGGCGTCACATTGCACCGGGTCCTTCAACGTTCCCACAAGAGGATGCACGTCACGTACAACCAGAGTGCCGCCTGGTTTCAGCAAGGAAGCGACAACATGAGCCCACCGGCGTATGTCAGGCACCCATGCAAGGGCACCCTCCGAGGTGTACACAATGTCGAAGCGTTCCTCTACCGCCTCATGGGCAGACAAAACATCCGAGCACACGTAGTCGATGTGGAGGCCTGCTCGGTCGGCAATGCCGCGTGCAATCTCCAGGGATTCTTCGGAAAAATCAAGGCCAACCAGACGGTGCGCCCCCAAGCGTGCCAGTCCTACAGTGTCGGTGCCGATATGGCATTGAAGGTGGATGACGTCGCCGCCCTCGATGCCAGCGCCCTCCAGGTACGGTCGATCCAAGCGTATAGCCTCAGGAATCTTCGCGCGATCGTTCACCAGAGTGTTAACGTCGTAAAACGGTGACTGAGCGTGACGTGATGCCTGCTCCTGCCAGAAGGCGTGATTGAGGCAGAGTGCGTCACCGTGCTCACGCATCAGCTACAGACCCATCTTGCGGATCGCGCGCATCGCTTCCTTACGGTTCTTGCGGTCAAGGCGATCAATGTAAATCTTGCCGTCCAGGTGGTCGCATTCGTGTTGAATACACCGACCCATCAGCTCCTCGCCTTCGACGACAACTGGCTTGCCATCCAGGTCAATCCCCTCGGCACGGGCATACCAGGCACGCTCAGTTGGGAAGAACAAGTCAGGAACTGACAGACAACCCTCATCGCCATCCTGATATTCGTCCTTGGACAACTCGACGATCCGGGGGTTCAGGATGTAGCCCACTTCCCCATCGATGTTCCACGAGAACGCACGCAGACCAACGCCGATCTGGTTGGCCGCGAGACCCGCACGCCCGTCCATATCAACGCCCTCAAGCAAATCTTCGACCAGCATCTTCACGTGGTCATCAATCGTCGTGATCTCCTCGCACGGCGTACGCAGGATGGGATCTCCGATTATGCGAATGTCACGAATTGCCATTATTGCCCCTGATTCATTAGGTCTTGATGAAGTTCACTGACACGCATGAGCGCTTCGTCCACGGGAACTTCATGGCGCTCACCTGTCGCTCTCGTACGGATTTCCACGACACCGTCAGTCAGGCCACGCCCAACGACGAGGGTGATCGGAATGCCGATCAACTCACTGTCAGCAAACTTGACGCCTGCCGACATCTTCGGACGGTCATCGTAGAGCACATCGAGACCTGCAGCATCCAACTGAGTGGCCAAATCGCGCGCCGTCGTGAAGATCTCCTCGCCCTTGCCCGTGGCGAGGACATGAACATCGAAGGGTGCGATGTGTGCGGGCCATGACAAGCCCTTCTCATCGCTGGTCGATTCAGCCAAGGCCGCCATCACGCGAGACACGCCGATACCGTAGGAGCCCATCGTGACGATGCGGGATTTGCCGTTCTCATCCAGAACGGTCAGGCCCAACGCCTCGGCGTACTTGCGTCCCAACTGGAAAATATGGCCGATTTCGATGCCGCGTTCCAGGTGCAACGGACCGGAGCCGTCAGGTGCGGGGTCGCCCTCGCGTACCTCGGCCGCTTCGATCCAGCCATCTGCAGTAAAGTCACGCCCCTTGACAAGGCCAAAGACGTGCCGTTCGACCTCATTGGCGCCTGTGATCCACGACGTGCCATCCACGATGCGCGGATCGAGCAGGTAGCGCACAGGGTGTTCAATGCCCCGTGCATTGGGGCCTAGGACGTCGGGGCCGATGTAACCGGCGACCAGCTCCGGATGCTGCGCCAGATCCTCGCCGGTCGCGATCTCAACACGCGCCGGTGAAACAGCGGCCTCTAGGCGCTTCATATCGACTTCTCGGTCACCTGGCACACCGATCACCACGACTTCACGCGTGTCGTCAGGATGCGTCAACGCCACTACCACGTTCTTCAATGTGTCGGATGCTTCCCACGGGCGATCCTCACGCGGATGCTCGTCGTTCGCGAACGTCACGAGTGCGTCGATCGTCGTGGAATCCGGCGTCGGATAGACAACTGCCTGGCGCTGACCTTCGATTGGCAGCGGGTCCGGTGCCGGTGTCTTGACAGCTTCCGCGTTGGCCGCATACCCACCTGCAGAGCGAACAAATGTATCTTCGCCAATCGTGCACGGATGCAGGAACTCTTCAGAGCGTGATCCGCCCATTGCGCCGGACATTGCCGAACAGATGACGTATTCAAGGTCCAGACGTTTGAAGATCGCTTCGTATGCCGAACGTTCCAGGTCGTAGGAGGCATCCAGCCCGTCATCGTCAAGGTCGAAAGAGTAGGCATCTTTCATGATAAATTCGCGTCCGCGGATCAGACCGGCGCGAGGACGAGCCTCGTCACGGTACTTGGTCTGAATCTGGTACAGCGTGACGGGAAGATCTTTGTACGAGGAGTACATATCCTTGACCAGCAGGGTAAACATCTCTTCGTGAGTGGGGGCAAGCAGATAGTCCCCCTCTTTGCGGTCACGCAGTTTGAAGAGCGTAGGGCCGTATTCCTCCCAGCGGTGGGACTGCTTGTACGGGTCGGCTGGAAGCAGAGCTGGGAACAGCACTTCCTGCGCACCGATCCTGTCCATTTCCTCACGCACAACCTGCTCCACCTTGCGCACCACTCGCAGGCCCAACGGGAGCCACGTGTAGATACCGGGTGCGGCACGACGAATGTAACCAGCGCGCACCAGGAGCTTATGAGAGGTGACTTCCGCGTCGGCGGGATCTTCACGCAACGTGCGGACAAAGAAAGATGACATAGTTTTCAGCACGTCTTCCAGATTAGTTCACCACTGCGCTTCCTGTCAGATCCTGTCCCTGAGATGTCGGAATCCAAGCGAGGCGACCAGCAGCACGAGACAATAGAACCATGATGAATTTTCTTCCAACCGGTACTCCCTGGCTGCCTTCGACGGACCGTTATTCGACCATGCCGACCGCGCGTTGCGCGGACTCAGGTTTGCAGCTCCCTCGCATTGCACTGGGACTGTGGCACAACTTCGGTGACGACCGCCCGTTCCAGACACAGCGTGACATTATTCGCTTCGCATTCGATCACGGTATTTACCACTTCGACATAGCCAATAACTACGGTCCTCCAGCGGGGAGCACGGAAGAGAACTTCGGGAGGATCTTCGCGAAGGATTTGCGGGCACATCGCCACGAGCTCGTCATTTCAACGAAAGCGGGATGGGAGATGTGGGAAGGTCCCTATGGCCAGGGCGGCTCCCGCAACTACTTGTTGTCATCTCTGGATGAGTCATTGACCCGTATGGGGCTCGATTACGTGGACATCTTCTACCACCATCGTCCTGAAGGCGAAACGCGCCTGGAAGAATCGATGATGGCGCTGCGTGATGCTGTGGCATCGGGCAAAGCACGCTACGTCGGGATTTCGTCCTACAGCGCGCACGCAACCATTCAGGCGCAGTCGATCATGCGTGAACTCGGCGTTCCCCTCGTGATTCATCAGCCGTCGTACTCGATGCTGAACAGATGGGTTGAAGAAGGCGAGCCCTCGCTGCTGGATACTGCCGCTGAACAGAAGATGGGCGTCATCGCGTTTTCTCCTCTGGCGCAGGGAATGCTCACCGACAAGTACCTGGACGGCATTCCTGAGAATTCACGGCTCGGCGTGGGTAAAGTTTCGCGCGAATTCTTCACCGATGAGACGCTCGATCACATTCGCGCCCTCAACGATATAGCTCATGAGCGTGGACAGGATCTGGCTCAAATGGCTATCGCGTGGGTGCTGCGAGATCAGGGAGCGCGCACCGTGACCACCGCATTGGTCGGAGCTTCCAGCGTGGAGCAATTGTCGAATTCTCTCGGAGCACTCGATGCCACTGACTTCAGCGACGAGGAACTGCAGGCCATCGACGTGCATGCGGTGGATTCAGGCATCAACCAATGGTGGGGCGCAACTGAAACGCGGCCGTGAGGCACCGACTGCCTCACGGCCGCGCAAGCGGTAGACGTCTTATTCGCCGTTCATGGCGGCGTTCGCCTTCTCGTCCGCTGTCTTCATACCCTCAGCGACGGGAACGCGTCCCTGAAAGACCTCGTTAAGGACTTCGGTGTACGCGGCTGACGCGGCCGTGAAGTTGTCGCCTACAGGCGGATCAATGGTGGGCGCACCATCGGCGACAACGTCGAAGAACGGTTGAATGTCGATCCCCTTGTCCTTCCAAAAATCGAAGTAGACCTGCTGCGCCGCTGTGACCGCAGGCAGATTCGTGCCGTTCTTTCCGATATATTCGTTGCCTTCCTGGGAACCGAGCCACTCCAGAACCTCGGCAACAGCCTCGGGGTTCTCACTCTTCGCATTGCCCGCAACGACGATGCCGTTGGTGACAGAGACACGGCCTGCGGGACCCTCCGGCAGAAGCGCTGTCCCCCACTCAAAATCGGCACTTTCCGCAATGGTGGCCAAGTTGTACAGGCCGGACTGGAAGATCGCCATGTTGCCCTGGAGGAACTGGTTACGAGTGAATTCTCCGTCCATGTTCGTATCGGCTGCCGAGGGAGCCACGTGTTCCTTGGTAATCAGGTCGACAACGTACTGCATGGCCTGTGTGGTCCTGGCGTCAGAGAAGGTGAATTGGTCACCGTTCTGGAACGTGCCGCCGTTGGAGCCAATAAAGGGCAGCATGATTGCCTGGAGATCCTGAGCCGCGTTGTAGCCGTACTGGCTGATCGAATCTGCGTTGAAGTCGGTTGAATCAGCAGTATTGCCGCTGTCATCCTTCGTGAGCTTCTTGAGCAGGTTGATCAGCGTGTCGTCGCCGCCCTGCGGTGACCATTTCGCATTGGCGAGGTCGTCCGGTGTCACGCCAGCTTCATCGAGGAGAGTCTTGTTGTAGTACAGCGCAATTCCAGCGTCCGACAGCTGCGGCACGCCCCACAATGTGTCATCGAGGGTGAAGGCCTTGACAACATTGGCATCCCACTGGTCGCGCGCTTCGGCGCCCAATGCCTCGTCGATATTGACCATGTTGCCGCTCTTGGCGTAGGACGTGTAGGACGAGTTGTTAATCCAGAACAGGTCATCCATCGAGCCGGCAGCGATATCCGTGCGCAACTTGGTGAAGTAGTCGCTCCACGGGACGACGGAAATCTCCACAGCTATGTCAGGATTCTGTTCGTGAAATGCAGCGAGTGATTCTTCGTAGGCGCCGGCGGCCCCCTCGTCCCACAGCCTCAAGGTCACAGTGGTGGCAGCTCCTGAATTCGAAGCGGTCCCCCCGCTTTCGCCGCTTTGACCGGATCCTCCTGAGCTGCAGGCAGCCAGAGCCAATGCCATGCCCAGAATTCCTGCAAGAAGCGGCTTTCGCAGATGTGTCATCGCTTCATCCTTTCGTGTTGTGGTGGGGTCTACTTAAAGCTCGTGATCGCAATGGAATCGACAATACGACGATTGAAGAGCGCAAATATGAGGATCAACGGTGCCATTGCAATCGTGGTGGCAGCCATGACCAGCGTCCAGTTATTGGTGTATTGGGACTGCAGGCTCGAGGTCGCCACGGTGATCACTGCCCAGTCCTGGCCGGTTGTCACAATCAACGGCCACATGAAGTTGTTCCAGTGCGTCACTACCGTGATCAACGCAAGAGTTGCGATAATCGGGCGGGACATAGGCACGACAATCCGAGTCAATACTCGGATAGTTCCAGCACCATCGAGGCGCGCTGCGTCGATCAGGTCCTGAGGAATGGAGCGGAAATACTCACGAAGCAGGAAGATCGCATACGGGGAGCCGAAGACATACGGCAGCACCAATGCCCAGAACGTATTGCGCAGCCCACTTTGCGCCATCATCAGATACAGCGGAACGATCGTGACGACCTGCGGCACCATGAGCGTAGCCAGATACACCCAGAAGACGGCGTCACGACCAGGAAAACTGATACGCGCGAAAGCATAGGCGGCCATGATGGAAAAAAGAAGTTGGCCCACAAGGACAACTATCACGACGGCGAACGTTACGCCGAAGGCGCGGCTGAAGTCGACCTTCGTTCCACCTGCAAACAGGTTCGTGAAGTTGTCCAGAGTCGGCGGTGCGGGAGGTTCAAGAGGCGACGAGGTAGCGAACTGCCTTGGTGTCTTCAACGACGTCATGACAGACAACGCGAACGGTGCCAGAACCAGAACCGCACCGATGACCAAGATTGCGTAGACAAGGGTGTTCGTCCACACCGCGGCAACGCCACGCTTCCTAGGAGTACTCATAGGTCATCCTCCGGGAAAAGTAGCGATTCTGAATCAGCGTGATTGCCACCAGGATGACGAAGAGAACCAACGCCGTCACCGACGCTCTGCCCAGATCAAAGTTCGTGAACGCCAGGTTGTAGATCCGGTAGGACAGTACCTCTGTCCGCTTGGCCGGGCCGCCCTCGGTCAGCGCGAAAATCTGGTCGAACATTTGGAAGACGGAAATGGTGGACGTAACCAGTACGAAGAACATCGTCGGGCGGATGAGGGGCACCTTGATTGACCAGAAGATGCGCGTGTCGGATGCTCCATCGACGCGCGCTGCCTCAATGATGTCTTCTGGTATCGCTGCCAGACCGGCCATAAAAAACAGGGCGACGTAGCCGACCTGGGACCAGATGGATACGAATGCGACTGCTGGCAGGGCTAATGTCGGATCGGTCAGCCATTCGACCCGGGCGCCGATCAGTGCGTTCAGGGCACCGCCGGTGGGGGCAAAAATCCACTTCCACACGATGCCCAGAGCCAGTGGCGCACACACCCACGGGATGACGTAGATAACGCGGAACACTCCCGAGCCTGGTAGTCCTTTCACCATGAGAGCAGCCATCAGCAGGCCGAGGAGTGTCTGAATGGGAATTACCAACAGCACCAGGAGTGCAGTGACGATCAGGGAGTTCACCAGGTCAGGTCCGGTAAGGACAGATACCCAGTTGTCGAATCCGACGAATTGGCGCGGTGCGATCAAATCCCAGCGCTGAAAGCTCAGCCAGATCACAATGCCGATGGGTGCCAGAAGGAAAACGAGCACACCGATCAAACTGGGCACCAAGAGCGCATAACCTGTCACGGTTCGACCCAGGCGATTACTACCCACGAGCCGCTCCCTTCCGCACTTCCAGGCTATCTTTCAACGGTACACAATATCCCCGCTCGACGCGCACCTCACGGTGATCACCGTGCTCCGGCAGGGATGACCTCGACGTGACCGTCGCCTTCTTCAAGGCCCATTTCTTCGGCGAGCAGGTTTGCGCGGCGAATCAGTGTTTCAACAATCTGATCTTCCGGCACTGTTTCGACCACTTCACCCTTGATGAAGATCTTGCCTTTCCCGTTGCCGGATGCCACACCCAGGTCGGCTTCGCGTGCTTCACCTGGTCCGTTCACGACGCATCCCATGACGGCGACGCGCAGGGGAACCGTCAAATCCTTCAGCCCCTCAGTCACACTGTTAGCCAGGGAATACACATCGACCTGCGCGCGGCCGCATGACGGGCATGACACGATTTCCAGTGTGCGCTCGCGCAGCCCCATTGACTGCAGAATTTGAATGCCAACCTTGACTTCCTCGACGGGCGGTGCCGACAAGGACACGCGGATCGTGTCACCGATGCCCTCACGCAACAGGGCGCCAAAGGCGGTAGCCGACTTGATGGTGCCCTGGAAGGCCGGTCCAGCTTCCGTGACACCCAAGTGGAGCGGCCAGTCCCCTCGTTCGGACAAGAGCTCATAGGCACGGATCATCGTGACAGGATCGTGGTGCTTGACAGAAATCTTGAAGTCGTGGAAGTCGTATTGCTCAAACAGCGAGGCTTCCCAGACAGCTGATTCAGCCAAAGCTTCAGCGGTTGGGCCGCCGAACTTTTCATACATACGTTTGTCCAGCGAGCCGGCGTTGACACCGATGCGGATCGAGGTCCCGTGTTCTGTAGCAGCCTGAGTGATGGCCTCGATCTGATCGTCGAACCGACGAATATTGCCTGGATTGACACGTACTGCCCCACATCCCGCCTCGATTGCCGCGAACACGTACTTGGGCTGGAAATGGATGTCCGCAATAACAGGGATGGTGGATTGCTGCGCGATTACTTTGAGCGCAGCAGCGTCCTTATCAGTCGGACATGCCACACGCACAATGTCGCACCCAGCTGCAGTCAGCTCCGCGATCTGCTGAAGTGTCGCCCCGATGTCATGCGTCTTCGTGGTGGTCATGGACTGAACAGAAATCGGCGCGCCGCCCCCCACAGGGACTGACCCTACGTGGATGCGACGAGTCTTCTTCCGAGGAAATCCCACATCCGCAGTGGAGGGCATTCCCAATGCAATTGGCTGGCTCATGGGCTCATTATCTCCCGAAGCATGGCAGTTGGCAGCGATTAACGACGATCTCACAGGGGCAACGTGACAGGGACAACAATGTCGGCAATCACCAGCACAATCGTCATAACCACCAGAATCAGCATCACAGCGTAGGTCACAGGCAGCATACGCGCCGTGTCAACCGGTCCGGGATCTGGACGATTGCGAAGGCGCGCCCACATGCGACGGGTCCCCTCGAACAGGGCGCCTGCGATGTGGCCGCCGTCGAGCGGTAGCAGCGGAATCAGATTGAACACGAACAACGCCATATTCAGTGAAGCAAGCAGCATCAGCAGCGTTCCAGCAGCACCGGCAAAATCCGTTCCACCTGATTGTGCGTCGTGCGCTGCGCTGGAGGAGACTTCAGCCGCGACGCGACCCACCCCCACAACAGACATGACAGAGTCCTCGCCACGGTCCTTGCCCGTGACAAGAGACTCCACGACATTCCACACTGCCACAGGGAGCTTGACCACAATTGCCGCTGTGCCGATACCCATCTGTGCCCACACACTGCCCACGGTTGAAACCTGAGCTGAGCGTCGCTCCACCCCGGCAACAATTCCGGTGATATACGAGCCATCAGACACCTGGTGGGCCGTCACGGTCATCGTCTGCTCCACGCCGTCGCGTTCAATTGTCACGGCGGTGGGTTCAGATCCTGTGTGCGTGATCGCGCCGACCAGATCATCCCACTGGTGAACCGACGTGTCACCCCAGGAACGCACCGTGTCGCCTGCGCGGATCCCGGCCTGATAGGCAGGGCCGGGGAATTCTTCCCCGTCGCGCATCGTGATGGTCTGTGGCGCGTCCGCCAGTGTCAGGGATGCGGTCGGAATGCCAATTCCCATCAGTGCCACTGCCGTCAGAACAGCACTGATCAGCAGGTTCATAACCGGTCCGCCCATCATGACAGTGATTTTCTGCAGCACAGACAGCTGATAGAACGGAATGCCGGTTGCACCCTCGTCAATCATTTCCTCGGCGGACTGGCGACGTGCCTGTTCGGCCAAAGTAAGCTTCGAGCCGCGGTGCGTGCGTGTGCCAGGCCGCGCGGGAGGCAGCATGCCCAGGATGCGCACGTAGCCTCCCAGCAGAATCCACCGAATCACGTAGCGCGTACCGCGCCAAGTGCGTTGAGCGATTACCGGCCCGAAACCAACGGAATACTCACTGACGGCAGCTCCAAAGCGTTTGGCTGGCACCATGTGACCGATCTCGTGCAAGGCAACCGAGAGCAGAAGCCCAATGATGACGACGATAATGCCAACGGCTCCCGCCACTAGTGGTCCCCTCGTTCAGATCCCAGACCCGCTACGGCACGGGCACGGTCAGCAGCCCACCGTTCGGCCTCATGGATATCATCCAGTGTTGGATCGCTGACGCCCTCGTGCGCGTCAAGGACAGCCCCAACAGTGTCCACAATGTCGAGCCACCGCACCTGGCCGCGCAAGAATGCATCGACCATGACTTCATTGGCGGCGTTTAATACGGCCGGGTGCGTCGGTGAAGCGGCCACGGCCTGGCGAGCCAGGTCAAGAGCGGAAAACGTATCAGAATCAACGGGTTCAAAGGTCCATGACTGCGATGCTGACCACGTCAGCGGCTGGGCGATGTCGCCTAGCCTTTCCGGGTACGACAGTGCCCAGCCGATCGGCAGGCGCATATCAGGCGGACTGGCCTGAGCAATGGTGGCGCCATCACGCCACGTCACCATCGAGTGCACGATCGACTGTGGGTGAACGACGGGAATAATGCTTTCAGGCGCTATATCGAAGAGCAGATGCGCCTCAATCAGCTCCAGCCCCTTGTTCATCAAGGTTGATGAGTTAATCGTCACCACCGGCCCCATTGCCCACGTCGGGTGAGCCAGAGCCTGCTGCGCGGTGACGTGTGCCAGTTCAGCGCGGGTGCGCCCGCGGAATGGGCCTCCTGAGGCGGTGAGCACCAGTTCGGCAACTTCGCTTCGGCCGGTCACTCGCGGCGCCGTTAGACCCTTCTCATGGATCCCCGAGCTGAGGGCCTGTGCGATCGCGCAATGCTCCGAGTCGACGGGAATGATCTGCCCGGGGCGCTGCATTGCTTTCCGGACGAGGGAGCCACCGACAACGAGGGACTCTTTGTTAGCCAGTGCCAACGTGGATCCGGCGGTCAGCGCGGCCAGTGTGGATTCCAGGCCGGCTTGGCCTGTGATCCCGTTGAGGACTGTGGCCTTGGGGTAAGCTCCGGCAAGCTGTGCGACGGCGTCGGCGCCCTCGGCAATGTCTGGACGCGCAGTACCCATCTCGTCCAAGGCAGCGGCAAGCTGGTGTGCTACGGGCTGGGCGAGGGCGACGCGTTCGGGGCGAAAATACCTGATTTGACGGGCGAACAGGTCAATGTTGCTGCCACCTGCTGCCAGCGCGCGCACCCGGAACGCCTCTTCGTGGCGTTCGATGACATCAAGGGCCTGCGTGCCGATCGACCCGGTGGACCCGAGGATTACGACATCGCGCACAAAAGGATCGGTGTGCATCAGTTGACAGCGAGGAGGATCTCAACGGCGCGCCCCAGGTAGGCATCCACAGGCCCTTCAGAATAGGCCTTCGTGCCTTTTGCATCACGGAACGTTGCCAGGCGTACGTCCTCGACAGTGACTTCACCGCGGTCATCGAAATAGTCAGCCAAGCGGTCCAGAAGATCGTCCACTTCCTGTGCGTTGTAGCCTCGGCCGGATGCAGGATGGGAGAAGCGCTCCCCTCGTGGGCGAAGCATGCGGGGGTACAGAGTCGTTGCACGGTCTGCCACGCGTTCATACCAAGCGGATTCGCCGTTGACGGCAATATGGTCGGCACGGTCACGCTGAATGAACGCATCTTCCAGACGGCTCATCGCAGCATCCACTGCTTCACACGCGTATCCGCCGCGTTTGAGCAGGAAGGTCGCCTGGCGGACTTGCTCGGCGCTGAATTGTTCTGCAGGAACACCGCCCTCGTAAGCACTGCGCGCTTCGGTGAAGAATTCGTCAACGAGCTTCGGGTCGTAACCGCGCTTGAAGACACTCACTTTCGGAAAAGAGTCACTCATTCTCACTCCTGCGTTCGATGTGAACCGGGACGGGCCGCTTCTTACGAGATGAGCTTACCTTCTCGACGGCGGTTGCGAGTTGACCACACGCCCCATCAATGTCGGATCCACGTGTATCACGTATCGTGGTCGAAATCCCTGCACGACGTAACGTGTCAACAAATTCATTTTGGGCGGATTGTGTCGATGCCGTCCAGATGGACCCGGGCGTGGGGTTAAGCGGAATGGGATTGACATGGGCCCACGTGCGCCCTCGTTTATTGAGCTCATCAGCGAGGAGCTGCGCGCGCCACGGCTGATCGTTCATATCGCGAATCAACGCGTATTCGATTGACACGCGCCTGCCGGTCGCCATGAAATACCGCCTCGCAGCATCCAGGAGTTCACCGACCTTCCAGCGTGAATTAATCGGAATGAGGTCATCGCGCAGGTCATCGTCGGGTGCATGCAGGGACACTGCCAGTGTCACCGGGATTCCCAAGCCTGACAGCTTGTCGATCGCAGGAACCAGGCCGACAGTTGAGACGGTGATGTTACGGGCGGACATGCCGAATCCCTTAGGCACATCGCGCACGAGTCGGTGCAGCGTGCCCACCAGGTGACGCCAGTTGGCAAGCGGCTCCCCCATCCCCATGAAAACGACGTTAGTCAGGTGTGTCGGCCCATCACCAATGTCGCCTCGGGCACATGCCAAGCGGGCGACGCGCACCTGTTCGACCATCTCACCGGTGGATAGGTTGCGTGTCAGCCCCATCTGCCCGGTCGCGCAGAACGGGCACGCCATCCCGCAGCCGGCCTGAGAAGACAGGCACAGCGTCGTGCGGTGAGGGTAGCGCATGAGAACCGATTCGACGCGGGCGCCGTCGAAAAGCTCCCACAGAGTCTTAATCGTCTGGCCCTTGTCAGCGTGCTGCGCTGTGACTTCCGTCAGGAGCTTCGGGAAGAGTTCCTCCCCCAGCTTCGGACGCAGTGATGCAGGAAGATCCGTCATCTGCGCAGTGTCACCGAGCATGTGCTCAAAATAGTGGCGCGACAGCTGATCGGCTCTGAACGCAGGAATACCAACCGCTGCCACAGCTTCCTTACGTTCAGCAAGGTCCAGGTCAACGAGGTGACGCGGCGCCTTGCCGCGACGGCGCGCGGTGAAAGACAGGACCGGCTTGGCATCAGGATGCGTCGCGCCTTCCGGTGCCTGATCGGTGGGGCGTACTTCTCGGGTGCTCATAGCAGTGTCCCCGGCAATGCATAGCTGACAATGAACGTGAAGACCGGGGCGCACATCAGCACTGAATCGAGGCGATCCATCATTCCGCCGTGGCCTGGCAGGATACCCGACATATCCTTCAGTCCCACGTCGCGTTTGAGCATGGATTCGGTCAGATCACCCACGGTGGCAGCCACAGCAATGAGCGGACCCACAACCAGACCCCACCACCAGCGTCCGCCGAGAGGCACAATGAAACACGCTGCCACAGCCATACACATGGCGACCGAACCAATAAAACCTTCCCACGACTTCTTGGGAGAGATGCGCGGAGCCATCGGGTGACGGCCGACGAGAACACCGCAGGCCCAGCCGCCCAGATCGTTCGAGCAGGTCACCGCCAGGTACATCACCAGAACCCAGCGCCAAGACTGACCCGAGATCATTGTGGCAACGAATGAGGCAAAGAACGGTACGTATACGGCGATAAAAGCCGTGTAGACGAGGTCTCGTCCGTGCGGGCGGTCACCGTCGGGGTCGAGCAGACGCCATGCGCTGGCGATGGCAACAGTCAGAGCCAGAATTCCGGCGCTTACTCCAATCCCGCCCTGGCGGGCGCAGACGATCATCGCAACAGCACCGACATACAGGGGTGCAGTCGGGACGATAATGCCGTCACGGCGCACAGCAGCGGCCAGTTCCCAGATGGCGACCAAGGACATCACGCATACGACTGCGGTGACGGCCCACCGGCCAATAGCGACAGCTACGCCGACAATCGTGATGAGGACGATTGCCGTCGCGATCGCAGCTGGAAGGTTACGTCCGGCGCGTCCGGACACTGACAGAGGTTTGTGATCCTGGGTGGGCCCTGGACGAAAAACCTGTGTGATGATGGTGCGTGTCGAGGCGTGTGCCATCAGATCGTCAGCAGTTCGCTTTCCTTCGATTCGAGAAGCTCGTCGATCTGGCTGACGTGTTCGCGGGTCGTGTTTTCCAAAGACTTTTCCGCGCGTTCGATCTCGTCTTCCCCAGCGTCTCCGTCTTTCTTCATCTTGTTGAGCTGATCCATGGCCTTGCGTCGCACAGCGCGCACGGACACGCGAGCTTCTTCAGCCTTGGTCTTAGCCTGCTTGACATAGTCGCGGCGACGCTCCTCGGTGAGCGATGGCAGCACCACACGGATGACGTTGCCGTCGTCCGAGGGGTTGACACCCAGGTCAGATTCGCGGATAGCGCGCATGATCTCTGCGGTCGAATTGCGATCATAAGGAGAGATCAGGACGGTGCGCGCCTCGGGAATCTGAAACGAGGCCAGCTGTTGCATCGGTGTGGGTGCGCCGTAATAGTCCACCATGATCTGCTGGAACATGCCGACGTTGGCGCGTCCAGTGCGAATATTGCCGAAGTCTTCCTTCGCCACTTCGATGGCGCTGTCCATTTTGTCTTCTGCTTCGAGCAGAACATCATCAATCACGTTTACTCCTCGTCATCTGAAGGTGTTGCAGTCACTAGCGTACCGATTGATTCGCCCATCAGTGCCTTAGTGATGTTTCCTGGTTCGGACATTCCAAACACGCGCATGGTCAGTCCGTTGTCACGACTCAGAGCAAATGCGGCAGCATCTACAACTTTCAAGCCGCGAGCCAGTGCATCCGAGTATGTCAGAAAATCGAAGCGACGGGCATTCGGATTGGAACGCGGGTCGTCATCGTAAACACCGTCGACCCCATTCTTCGCGACGAGCAGTTCGTCGCAGTGGGTTTCCAGTGCGCGCTGAGCGGAGACAGTGTCGGTCGAAAAGTACGGCATTCCGGCACCAGCACCGAAGACGACCACGCGGCCCTTTTCCATGTGACGAATGGCGCGCAGCGGAATATAGGGCTCAGCGACCTGTTGCATGGAGATGGCGGTCTGCACACGACTGGCGACGCCAGCCTGTTCGATGAAGTCTTGCAATGCCAGGGCATTCATGACAGTACCGAGCATCCCCATATAGTCGGCGCGTGCACGGTCCAGTCCAGAGCGTGACAATTCGGCACCTCGGAAGAAGTTGCCCCCGCCCACCACAATGGCGACCTGGATGCCCTGGTGAACTGCCTGCGCGACCTGTTCGGCAATCTGTCTGACGACGGTAGGGTCGAGACCTACTTTGCCACCGCCGAATGCTTCTCCTGACAGTTTCAGTAATACTCGGCGCTGAGACATCGCCATGCACTCTCCTTATTGTGATGATGGCCCCGTCCGTGTGGGCGGGGCCATCATGGCTACTGTTTAGGCTCCGACGTGGAGACGAACGAAGTCGGTCAGAGTTGCGCCGGCTTCCTTGAGAACCTGTCCAACGGTCTTGGAGGGGTCACGAGCGTACTCCTGGTCAACCAGGCAGTTGTCCTTGAAGTATGCGTTCAGGCGGCCTTCAACGATCTTGGGAACGATGTTCTCAGGCTTGCCTTCCTGCAGCGTGATCTTCTCGAGAGTCGAGCGCTCCTGTGCCAGTACATCGGCCGGAACGTGGTCGCGGTCAAGGTACGTCGGCTGGTAGGCAGCGATGTGCATAGCAACGTCGTGTGCAATCTCGCGGCCAGCTTCGTCAGTGGAGACGAGAACGCCGACCTGCGCAGGTAGGTCAGGGCTGGTCTGGTGCAGGTACAGGGTGACCAGTTCGCCTTCGAGACGGACGATACGGCGAATCTCAAGCTTTTCGCCGATCACGGCGCCCATCGTGTTGAGCGCATCCTGCACGGTTCCTTCCTCATGGGAAGCAGCCAAAAGATCCTCGAGGGTGGCTGCGCCGGAGTTGACTGCCGATTCGAGAACCGAATGGGCGAAGTCAATGAACTTCTGGTTCTTGGCAACGAAGTCGGTCTCAGAGTTGACCTCAACCAGGATGCCGGCCTTGTCATCGACAACGGTGCCGACAAGCAGTCCAGCCGAGGCAACACGGTCTTCGCGCTTGGACAGGGACTTGAGGCCCTTGAGTCGGATGATTTCAAGAGCTTTGGCCTGGTCGCCGTCAGCTTCGGTCAGTGCCTTCTTGACGTCCATCATGCCTGCGCCGGTCTGTTCACGCAGAGCCTTGACGTCAGCAGCGGTGAAATTCGCCATTGCTGTCAGTCCTTTCGCAAAAAGTGTAGTGGTCTGCTGAAGCTCTCACTGAGCGTCAGCTGAGGTTTCTTTCTCGGATGCTTCTTCTGACGCGGGTGCGGCTTTTTCGGCCTTTTCTTCAGCCTTGTCGTCGGCCTTTTCTTCAGCCTTGTCCTTGGTTGCTTCTTCAGCAGGCTTGTTGCCCTCAAGCAGCTCGCGTTCCCATTCTGCCAGCGGTTCGGACTGTTCGCCCTCGGTGCTGTCGTCAGCTTCAGCATCCTTCTGGCGGCGCGAGTTGCGTGCGAGGAGGCCTTCGGCTGCTGCATCAGCAATTACGCGGGTCAGCAGGGACACGGCGCGGATCGCATCATCGTTACCGGGGATGCGGTAGTCGACCTCGTCAGGATCAGCGTTGGTGTCGAGGATGGCAACGATCGGGATGTTGAGCTTCTGAGCCTCTGCCACTGCCAGGTGCTCCTTCGTGGGATCAACGATCCACAGCGCTGACGGCAGGGAGGACATGTCGCGGATACCACCAAGGGTACGGGCAAGCTTGTCCTTTTCGCGGCTCATCATGAGCAGCTCGCGCTTGGTGTGTCCGGAGGATGCGACATCCTCGAAATCGATCTGCTCGAGTTCCTTCAGACGCTGCAGGCGCTTGGAAACGGTGGAGAAGTTGGTCAGCATACCGCCGAGCCAACGGTGGTTGACATACGGCATGCCAACACGTGAGGCCTGCTCTGCAATAGCTTCCTGGCCCTGCTTCTTCGTGCCGACGAACAAAATGTTGCCTCCATGAGCAACGGTTTCCTTCACGAAGTCGTATGCAATGTCGATGTCAGCGATTGTCTGCTGAAGGTCAATGATGTAGATGCCGTTGCGTTCCGTGAGGATGAAGCGCTTCATCTTCGGGTTCCAGCGACGGGTCTGATGGCCAAAGTGAACGCCAGATTCCAACAGCTGGCGCATGGTGACGACTGCCATGATCGTCCTTTCTGCGCAATGCGCAGGTCGGGGCACGCAGATGCGTACCGGTTCTCGGTTGTTATCGGCATTATGCCGACCCTGGTGCCATGACCGGATGCCGCCCCGTAGGGACCGTGGCATCCGCGCCCCACCCTCGTCAATTTTCGTGTGAAAACTCGAGTGCGGAAATGACACGCGAAGTCGCCCGCTGATGCGGACGCTCCCCACATTGTAGTCCACGTGGTGGGCATCTCCACCTTCCGGAACTGTGAAGCCCGTCCCTAAACGTCCGTTTCAAAACGTGTCCACAGGTAGATGCGTCGCGTCAACGTGTCCACAGGAGCGCGGCAAGCGATTGCGTGCAAAGCACAGGTAGGTGACAGTGTCGGCATGAGAGTAAGAGGTCAAAGCGCGGGTCGGGTGCTATGCATGCTCGCAGGGGCGCTATCCGTATCGGTCGCCGCATGGGCGGGTGCAGCGCAGCCACTGAGCGATGCGCGCGAGCCGTGGTTATGGCCCAGTGGAGATCCTGTGCCGGTCGCACGCGCTTTCGACGACCTAAAGCACAATTGGCTGCCGGGACATCGAGGGGTCGATCTGGATGTGCTGGTCGGCTCACCGGTTTACGCGCCAGCGGACGGCACAGTTGTGGTGGCAGGCGTCATTGTCGATCGGCCGGTGGTCTCTGTGTCGCACGGATCGGTGCGTTCAACGTTCGAGCCGGTTGAAGCCACGGTAACGCCCGGCGATGAGGTTCGCAAGGGTGATGTGATCGGCCATGTTGCCAGTGGCCACTCCCCCGGCGCTTTGCATTGGGGCGTGAAGTCTGGCCCCCGGACCTACCATGACCCGCTCAGATTCCTCGTTGGACCGATTGTCTTGAAGCCGTGGGAGTGACGCTAGGGGTCACGCACGCGGATGTGCCTGACGGTAGATCGCCGACAGACGCGCAGCATCGACATGCGTGTAGCGCTGCGTGGTCTGCAATGATGAGTGCCCCAGGATTTCCTGAACAACGCGCAGGTCGGCGCCGCCTTCAAGAAGATGCGTGGCGGCGCTGTGGCGCAACGCGTGCGGCGCGACGTCCCGCACACCTGCCCTGGCTGCCAGTCGATGCAGGCGAGCTCGAACAACACGCGGGTCGATACGTTTGCCGTGCTCACCCAAAAATGCGGCGTTCGTTGTCACGCGCGCATCGACGAGGGCGACGCGACCACGGTCCAACCACATATGCAGTGCCTGAGCTGCCGGATCGCCCAGGGGAACAACGCGTTCCTTGTTGCCCTTGCCGAGTACTCTCAGGCATTGCCGGTCGAATGCGAAGGACCCCAGATCCAAACCGCATAGCTCGGAGACGCGTATGCCGGTCGAATAGAGGGTTTCCACCATTGCCCAGTCACGGATATGGACCGGATCGCCGTCGCGCGCTTCCTGACGTGCATAGTCCATGAGTGCGCGCGCCGCCTGAATGTCGAGGACATGTGGTAGGCGCTGGTCACGCGAAGGTGCGGTGACGAGAAGGGCGGGGTCTGCGCTCAGATGCCCGTGATGGTGCGCCCAGCTGGTGAATCCGCGGATGGAGGCGATGCGTCGAGCCAGGGTCGCCCGACTCATCCCATCATTGGCCATGTGGGCGAGCCACTGACGAATCGAGCTGGTGGTCACTGCCTGGTCCAGTGTGGTGCCGTTTGCGATGCGCTGGTCCAGAAAATCTGCAAACTCATTCAGGTCAGTTCGATAGGCGCGCGCAGTGTTGGCTGACAGGCCACGCGAGTGCGCGAGCTCATCAATCCACACGTCGATGAGCTCCCGTACCGGTTGTGTCCTAGCATCACTCACGCGCCTATTTTACGCGGTGCGCTTCCACCGACCGTGTGTGTGCGCTGCGAGCCCTGCAAGCTCGAGAGCGCCCAATGCGCTCATCACATCCTCTATGCTCATCCCTGCCGTGACGGTTATGGCATCCACGCTGGAAGCGGCGCGCCTGGGCAGCGCTTCCCACACTCTGCGCTGGTGGCAAGGCAGGGCGTCGATGCCGTGGTCGGGTGATTGAGGCTGGTCGAAGAGCGGTTCTGTGTTTCCGATGTTCAGGTCAAGGGTGCTGACCATCTCAATAACATCTGCGCTGTCGCGGATCAGCGTGCCGCCCTCACGAATCAACCGATGGCAGCCTCGTGACATTGCTGATGTAACAGGGCCTGGAATAGCTCCGACGTGCCGTCCCAGCTCCATGGCGCGCCGCGCTGTTGCCAGCGCTCCGGATCGTTGATCGGCTTCAACGACGATGGTCGCTTGTGCCAACGCCGCGATAACGCGGTTACGCGTGAGAAAACGCCAGCGTGCAGGGCGCCACCGTGGCGGTACCTCACTCATCAGCGCACCCGCCTCATGGCTGACTATCTCGTCAAAAAGTTGACGGTGTGCTACGGGATACGGCCGTTCGAGTCCGCCAGCCATCACGGCAATAGTGGGGCCCGGAGGCGAGGCGAGTGCTCCCCTATGTGCTGCGATGTCAATGCCGAACGCGCCTCCGGACACCACGCACATACCTTTGGACGCCAGCTCGTATCCCATGTCGGCAGCAGTCTTCTCACCAACCCGGGTGCAGGCTCGTGATCCGACAATGGCGACGGTAGGGCGATCGAGCAGGTGGCCTCGCACCCATAGGCACACCGGCCGCTCGTGTTCCAAGTCGTTCAAAGCCTCAGGCCATTTGCTATCGCTCGGAATCAGCAGCTGACCACCGACGCGTTCAATCCATTCAAGGTCCCCGGCCGGGTCGGCGACCACGGCTCGTGGATGCCAGCGCTTCCAGACAGTCTCCCAATCCCGAGGAATTCCCTGCGCAGTTCGCTCAAGTGCAAGTGGCAAGCTGCCCGGCGTGTCTGCACACACCCAGGCGATCGCCTCATCATCGCCCAGAGCGAGGCGAAGCGCATGGGCGTACACGTCACCCGGTTCGATCACACTGGACCACCAGGCAGCAATATGATGCTCATCGGGCAGTAGGGGGATCGTCATAATCTTCTCCTGTTCGAAGTGAATACGCCATCGTGAAGTCATTCATGGTGGGATGGTTGTGACCTGCCAGATCAGCGATCGTCCATGCCACTCGCAGGACTTTGTCCGCGCCGCGCATTGACAGTGAGCCGCAATCCACTGCGCGCGACATTGCGCATGCGATTGCCTCGTCGGGCATGAAATCCCGCCGCAGGACGGAGCCAGGAACTTCTCGGTTGAGTCTCCAGGGTGTCCCCTCGAAGCGGCGGCGTTGTCGCTGGCGGGCCTCCTCCACACGCTCGCGAACGCATGCCGAAGTCTCCCCCGTATCCATCGCGAAGTCTCCCGCGGTAGGTCTGGACACATTCAATTGAATGTCGACACGATCAAGAAGCGGTCCAGACAGGCGCGACAAGTAGCGGCGCTGCTGCATGGAGGTACATGTGCATCGAGCATGCTTGGAGTTCCGGTTACCACAGGGGCACGGGTTGGTCGCCAAGACGAGCTGAAAAGATGCCGGGAACGTGACGGTTGCGCGCGAGCGGTGAATCGTCATCACACCGTTTTCCAACGGTTCACGTAAGGCATCCATCACTGAGGGGGCAAACTCAGCAGCTTCATCAAGAAACAGCACTCCCCCATGTGCAAGGGAGATGGCGCCTGGTCGCCCCACTGATTGTCCCCCACCCACGAGGGCCGGCATCGATGCCGAGTGGTGTGGAGCTTCGATCGGAGGCTGAGTGATCAGTCCGTGCTCTGCGCTCCACGCCTGCGCCAGACAGTGCAGCGCGGTCGTCGTGAGTGATGTGTCAGTATCCAAAGGTGGCAGGATGGTCGGCAACGCGCGCGCAAGCATGGTCTTTCCGGCTCCTGGCTCCCCTATCAACATGATGTGGTGTCCCCCTGCTGCGGCGATCTCAAGGCCTGTCCGGGCATAAGACTGGCCTCGTACATCGCTCAAATCAAGTAAGGACGGACACTGCGCGCTGGAACTGTAGTGATCGCACTCGCCCTCGGAAGGATGGGAGAAGCCTACGCTTCCGCTGCGCTGGGCAATGCCGCCAACAGATTCGACTAAATCCGCCAGATGCTCGTAGCCGTGGACGGATACACCCGGCACCAGCGCCGCCTGAGCGACACTTGCTGCTGGGACCACGATATCGGTGGTGCCGCCTCGTGCAGCACCTATGACAGCTGCGAGAAGGCCAGGCGGAGGCCGCAGCGACCCATCCAGACCCAGTTCGCCCAAGAAAAGCGTGTCCACCACAGCGTCGGGCGGGATCTGTCCACTGGCCAGCAGAACAGACAGTGCGATCGCCAAATCAAACCCTGATCCTGACTTGGGTAGGCCGGCCGGTGACAGGTTGACGGTGACGCGCTGGTTGGGAAGGCCCAGCCCGCAGGCACTGAGTGCGGAGCGCACACGGTCCTTGGATTCACGCAAAGACGCGTCCGGTAAACCGACCAGAGTAAATGAGACCACACCGTTCGCGACAGATGTCTCCACATTGACTATGTGACCATCCATGCCGATCAACGCAATCGTGCGGATCGAGGCCGTCTGCCCACTCATAGCTGAATGCCCTGACACCAGGTGATATCCGCATTGCGACGCAGCCATTGAGCGCCGTGGCCGCTCTCAAGTGCGCGACTCAAGCATGCTGCCCGGCTGGGGCTGACCTCGATTGAGACCACATCAAATCTGATCGGCGCTTCCGGCCGGTTGGCCGCGCACCATGCGGCCGCTGCCTGCGCGATGCGCGTGAACTTAACGTGTGTCACGGCTTCGAGGCCACTGCCGAACCTGTCACCAATACGCGTTTTCACTTCAATAAAGGTGGTCATCCTCGTGCCGCTACGCGCAATGAGGTCAATCTCGCCGCGAGTCCCGTTTCTCCAGTTACGTGCGAGGACCTCGTATCCACACTCCTGTACGACGCGGGAAGCGCAGTCTTCTCCGGCGCGGCCCAGTGTGCCTCGCCAGTCGATGCGTTCGTCGGTTGCTGTCATAGTGCAACCATGCCAACGAGGTCGAGTCAGTGGCTATCGCGGCTTCAGTATCTGTGGATGCGATGCCTGTACACACGGCATCTGTGGAAGGATCTCTTCCGGGAAAAATCCTGTGGATAGAGCTATTTGAACAGGTCGTAGGACCTACGGAATGTCAAGCTCAGGCTTCGACAGCTCTTCGACGTTGACATCCTTATACGTAATGACCCGCACTGACTTCACGAAGCGAGAAGAGCGGTAAATGTCCCACACCCATGCATCAGTCAACGTGAGCTCGAAGAAAACGTCGCCGCCCATCGGTCGGGCCTGCACATCAACCTTGTTGCACAGATAGAAGCGTCGCTCGGTTTCCACCACGTACGAAAACAGTCCGATCACGTCGCGGTACTCACGAAACAGGTCAAGTTCGAGGCTATTCTCGTAGCCTTCCAGATCATCTGCGCTCACGGTATCATCATGCCCTGTTCGTCAAATTCGTGCTGGGCTCCACGCCGGGAAGTTTCCACGAACGCCGATGCTGGTCACACGCACCCATGCGGCTCAGGGCGTCAATATGGGTGCGCGACGCGTACCCTTTGTTGTGAATCCAGTCGTATCCTGGATCCTCCAACGAGCACATCAATCTGTCTCGCTCCACCTTCGCCAGAACGGACGCAGCGGCAATGACTGCACATTCTGCATCTCCATGCACGCGCGTCATGATGGAAACGTCAGTGCCGACGGGAGAAACACCGAGAAGATCTGCAGCGAGCCAGTTATGAACACCATCAAGTAACGTCACCCCGATAGTGGCTCCATCCCCTCTCACCGCTTCAATCGCCCGCGATGCTGCCAATCTTAAAGCGCCGATGATGCCACCCTCGTCAATTTCTGCGGGGCTGGCCATGCCGACTGCCGAGGCGGCGACCCACTGGTGAATAGGGTCAACGAGCTCTTCTCGAGCGCGCGCAGAGAGCATCTTTGAGTCTGCAAGTCCAACAGGAGCAGGTCCCGATTTTTCAGTCACGAGGGCGACTCCCACGGCAACGGGACCAGCAATTGCGCCGCGTCCCACTTCGTCCACACCTAAAACGGTGGGATACGACTGCAGCAATTCGCACTCGACGTCACGTGTGGCAAAGCGGCGAAGCTGACGCATCACGAATCTTTGACGGCTGAGAAAACATCACGATCGCCTAGCCAGCTCCAGTGACCGAGGGGCCACAGCACCATCGTTGCGCGGCCGACGATCTCGTCAGTGTCAATGAATGCGTTCTCGAGCGGGTTCATATGGAAACGTGAGTCAGCGGAATTCGGGCGATTGTCCCCCATCACCCACACTGATCCTTCGGGGACGGTGACGTCGAATTCCATACGCGATGCTGGTTCGCCTGCAGGAATGTACGGTTCGGTGATCTCCTGGCCATTGACGGTGAGTGCGCCGTTCGCGGTACAGCATTGGACACGGTCTCCGCCTACTCCGATGACGCGCTTGACCAGCGTCTGTTCGCCGTTGGCTGGGAGGATGCCGATAAATTCTCCCACCGAACGCAGGATTCTCCCTGCACCTTCTGATTCTGCGCGAGGAAGCCATCCTTTTGCATCGTTGAACACGATCACGTCACCGCGCTCGATATCGCCTCGGAAGGCCGAAATTCGTGAGACGACGATGCGGTCATTTTCGACGAGCGTGGAACGCATCGAGGGCGAGGGAATCCAGAACATCTGGAAAATAAAAGCGCGAATGACGGTGGACAGGACGAGTGCACCCACCACGATGATGACGCACTCTTTCAACCATGAGAAACCGCTTGACTTCTTCTGCAAAGAGTCATCCTGGTCGGAGTCGTGGTAGCGCTTCCTGTGCTGGATCGGTTGGTAGTTCACGCGTTGACTTCCTCTGAAACTGAGGCCCGGTACCGTGGAGGTACCGGGCGCTCGTGAGTCTCGTTCACTCAGTGAACTCGCGGTGCTCGCGCACACGCGCCGCCTTGCCATGACGATCACGCAGGTAGTACAGCTTCGCGCGGCGCACATTACCGCGGGAAGTGACCTCAATGTGGTCAATGGTAGGCGTGTGGATCGGGAAGGTACGCTCAACGCCGACACCGAATGAGATCTTTCGGACGGTGAACGTCTCGGACACGCCGTGACCACGGCGTGCAATAACGATCCCCTGGAAGACCTGAATACGGCTACGGTTACCTTCAACGACTCGTACGTGAACCTTCACCGAGTCTCCAGCACGGAAAACCGGAATGTTATCGCGCAATGACGGTGCATCAACAGCATCCAGTTTCTGCATTTTTACTCCTCAACGTTTCTGCCGCAGGTCAGTCCCGTTTATACGGCGGATCTTGGTCCGCAATTCTTGAGCAGATCGTGCTTTCTGGCGCTCCCCCCGCGGCAGGCTACGCCCAGCTGATCTGACGTTCTAGTGTGCCACAAGAATCGGGTGCTTCCCAAGTCCTGTGAGCTATTCGTGGCGTGATCGCGGCGTGATGTTACGCACGAATACGTCATCGATATTGGCTTTCTCCCCCACCATGAACGTGCGCCTGCCGGCAACTGAGAAACCATGACGCTTGTAGAACGTCTGCGCGCGTTTATTGGCGATCGAGGTTCCCAGGGCAATCTGTGAGTTGCGCCCCTGAGCTTCCACATCTGCGACCGCACGCTCGATCATCGCTCCGGCCACACCTGACCCCTGCCAGAATTCTCTCACGTAGCATTTGGACAGATATGCCGCCCCTAGCTCAAGCTTCCCAGGCCGCACCATCTGGGTAGGCATTCCGTCGGGCCCGGACAGAATAGTCAGGGTGTAGCCGATCAGCTCCGATGAAGCACCGCGCAACTGCGCGACCAGGATCCGGTAGACGGACGGGGACGCGAGCATGCGTTCAAATTCGCTGGGAGACAGGCTTTCCCCAATGAAGGCTGCAATATCGTCCTGACTGACGTAGTCCGGACATGCCAGTGGGAACGTGTTGGCTGCAAGCTCAGAAAGAGCCTCTGCTTCCCCTTCACGCGCCAGCCGTATCATGACATCGCGTCGCCTGGGGGTGATGATCGTGCCGGCACCGGCCAGCACTTCCTTGTCGCGGGTTGACAGGCATTGTGCATCGAGCCGATCAATGAGGTCGGGCCGACGGTGAGCAGTTCTGACCAGTGATCGATCACGGCGCCACCGGTCAATCTCGGCGTGGTTGCCGCTGGTGAGCACGTCGGGCACGTCAATGCCGCGCCACGATCTGGGCCTGGTATACACAGGATATTCGATCAGACCATCGGGCCCATAGGATTCTTCGTCAAGAGATTCAGGATTGCCGAGGACACCCTCGAGCAGTCGTGACACGGATTCGATCAGGACGAGTGCTGCGGCCTCGCCGCCATTGAGGATGTAGTCGCCGATGGAGTATTCGAGGACTTCCACTTCCTGCTCGCGGTAGAAGTCGGCAACGCGTTGATCGATACCTTCATATCGTCCGCAGGCAAGGATGATCTGGTCGACTTCGGCAAGTTTTTCCACACGGCGCTGATCCAGCGGCGTGCCGGACGGGGTCGGAATCGCGAGGACTCTTCGGGCGGAGTCAGAGTGGGAATCAGCCAGGTCGACACTCAGAACCTGGTCGATGCCGCGGCCCCACACGTCGGGCCGCATCACCATTCCTGCTCCCCCGCCGTACGGCGCGTCATCGACAGTGCGATGACGATCCGTTGTCCATTGACGCAGATCATGGGTGTGAATGTCGAGTAGACCCGCGTCCTGGGCCTTGCCCAGAAGGGACAGGTCCAGGACGTCAAAGTAGTGCGGGAAGATGGTGAGCAGATCAATTCGCACGCCGCTATTCTCCGTCCATGTCGTAGTTATCGTCGAACAGACCCGGGATCGGATCAATCGTCATGGTTCCCTCGTCGACGTTGACTTCCGGTACCAGGGCGCTGACAAATGGCACCAGTACTTCCCGGCCATCGGCATCGACAATGATGAGATCTTGCGCAGCTCCGGGCTGCATACCGGTGACTGTTCCCAGGTGTTCGCCCAGCAAAGTGACGGCTTCCAGTCCGGTGAGCTGGTGGGGATACCACGCGTCATCCTCATCGAGGGCATCCACCATTAATTCCGTGCCGCGCAGGTCCTCAGCCTGTTCGCGGGTGGAAATCTCTTCGAAGCCCGCCAGGACGCGGTCTTTGTGTGCACGCAAAGATCGCATCGTCAAAGTGCTGTATTCGCTGTGAGAGGTGTGCACAGTGGTGCCGGGAGCCAGCGCCTGGGGCCGGTCCGTCGTGACTGTCACGTACACTTCGCCCTTCAGGCCGTGGGCCGTCCCCACCACTGCCGCTCTGAGCTGCATCTTTGCTCCTCACGGTATTGTGGGGTCCGGCTCATGTTGAGCGGACCCCACACCTATGCCATATACAGCCTTGGCGCTGTTACTCCTGGTCAGTATCAATCACGTCAACCCTGACGGAGCCGCGAGTCGACAGGCCGTTCATCACGGCGCGCAGTGCGCGTGCGGTGCGACCCGACCGGCCGATCACGCGACCCAGATCATCCGGGTTAACCCGAACTTCCAGCAGCTGCCCGCGCCGGATCGACCGCCGCGTGACACGCACATCGTCAGGATTGTCGACAATTCCGCTGACAAGGTGTTCCAAGGCATCGGCCAGCATTACTCAGCGTCCTTTTCCTCAGCTGGAGCCTCGGCTGCCTCGGCAGCCGGTTCTTCTGCGGATTCTTCGGCTGGGGCGTCGGTTTTAGCTTCGGCTGCCTCGGCTGCTTCAGCCGAGGCCTGAGCCTTGGCTTCAGCCTCGGCCTTTTCCTTTTCAGCTGCAACCTTGGCCTTACGCTTTTCAGCATCTTCCTCAGCGGCCTTAATGGCCTTTTCGGCTTCTGCTGACTGATCGGTCTCAGCGACCTTGACGCGCGAGACGGCGTCCTTCTTGCCGTTGAACTTGGCAATGTCACCGGTCAGCACGAGCAGGTTACGCACCGTGTTCGAGGGCTGCGCACCCACTGAAAGCCAGTACTGCGCGCGCTCGGAGTCGATCTTAATGATAGAGGGGTCGCGGGTCGGATCATAGATGCCGACCTCTTCAATGACCTGACCATCGCGCTTCTTACGCTGGTCAACGACAACGACGCGGTAGAAGGGCGCATGGATCCTACCAATGCGCTTCAAACGAATACGAACTGCCACTTGTGTGGTCACTCCTGTTTCTAACTCGGGTTGGATCGCACATGGTATCGGTGGGAAACACGATGTCACGATAGATCCTGGACACAGTCTCGAGTGGTGAGAGGGACCAACCCTCGACCGGGTACAGCACTCCATTGTGCCACGCATCGGTCTCAATTCCCAGATCTTGTTCCTCTCATCCTCTGTTTCCTGGCGTGTGATCGATCACGACGAGGGCTCACGAGAAGTGGAAATTCAGTGGGTGAAACACCACAATAGCCTTATGAGCACACATGGTGACGTCACGAATGATGATGAGCGCATTGCTCACGACCTGGCGATCCTGGCGGGGGCTGCAGCGCGCGCCGTGGCCAGCTATCTGCGGCGCGCTGTCAGCCACGTTGAATCCGTTGACTTCAAAGCTGACCACCACGATCCGGTCACTGTACATGACAAGCGCGTGGAATCTGCGCTGCATGTTCTCCTGGGCTATTTTGTTCCGGGCTCACGCGTACTGGGTGAGGAAACTGGTGAACGCACCCTGCCCCGAAAATTCGACGGGCCGACCGAGGAGTTCACCGAGGACTTCGAATTTCCCACATCCCCCCTGGTTCAGGGTGCCAGGCGCCGCTGTATGTCGCTGGCTGAGCGCGTCAGGTGGATCGTCGACCCCATCGACGGGACGGCGAATTTCGCAGCCGGAATGCCTTATTTCAACACGTCAATCGCTGCTGAGCTGGACGGCGCAGTCGTTGCTGGAGCAATCAATGCTCCGATCATGGATCACCTGTTCCTCGCTGATCTCACTCATGCGTGGCTGCGCACTGACGGGGAAGACATCGACATTCACGCCCAGGGTCCCACGAGCGAGCGAGACGCGGTCGTGCTGTCATATCACCCGTCACTGCATTCATTCATTAACGATCCTGCCGGTTCAGCTGAAGAATACACTCGCCTAGCGTCAACATATCAGGCTGTTCGTCGGCCAGGTGCCGCAGCCCTCGACCTGGCGATGGTCGCGTCTGGAAGGGCTGGTGCAATGCTGGCCGGGACGATGAAGCCGTGGGATGTGGCAGCCGGTATCCACATGGTCAAGGTGGCAGGCGGGAACGTCGTGAATGCCCCGATGGGCACTGATCTTCCCGACGGAGTGCGTCCAGGCGTGGCAGCGTGGGTCGGCTCGATGGAGGCCCCCGTCCTCCAGGAGCTTCTTCACCAGGCTGACAGCCGGCGCTCAGGCGACGCGCGTCCCGCCCAAGATGACGGCGACCGGTCGTGACAGTTCGGTAATGTCTGCACGAGGATCAGCCTCGTAGACCACGCAGTCAGCTGGCGCGCCATCGTACAGACTGGGATAGCCGAGGGCGTCGCGAGCCTGCCAGGTCGCGATGTCGAGAATCTTGGCTGGCGGCATGCCTGCCGTGTGCCATCGGGCAAGTTCTGCTGGAAGGGATCCGTGATCCTGGTAGCCGCCGGCATCTGTTCCGGGAAGCAGGTGGACTCCTGAATCGAAGAGGCGCTCATAATGGTCGTGTCGTCCCTCGTAAAGCGTGCGCATGGTCTGCGCGTAGCGCGCGAACTTGCCGTCGGCAGCCTGCGCGAAGGATTCGAAGAGTTCGATTTGGCAGAGCGTGGGTGTGATGACAACACCTTGCCGTCTGGCCTCACTGAGCTGATCATCGTCCATACCGGAACCGTGTTCGATTCCGTCGACGCCGGCTGCCAGCAGATCATCGATTGCTGCGTGAGAAAACGTGTGAGCGGTCAGGCGCGCGCCAGATTCGTGCGCGGCGGCAACTGCGTCACGCAGGACCTCACCTGGCCACAGGGGGCGCAGATCCGATTCTGATCCTTCACTGCGGTCGATCCAGTCCCCCACGATTTTGACCCATCCATCCGAGCGGGCCGCTTCCTGTGCGACCGCTTCAGGCAGTTGCGAGGGCGTGGCCAGTTCGCGCGAAATGCCACGAATGTAGCGTTTAGGGCGTGACAGGTGTGTGCCGCAGCGGATCAAGTGCGGCAATGTGGGATCGTGTTGAATATGCGACGTATCGACAGGACTGCCGCAGTCACGCATGAGCAAAACTCCGCTGTCACGGTCTGCTTGAGCCTGCCGAATCTGTGTTTCCTGATCGACAGGACCGTGAGGACCCAGGCCAATGTGACAATGCACGTCAACGAGGCCGGGAATGATCCACCCGATCAGTTCCTCTTCATCCGCGGCCGGAGGCTGCGCGGCCGTGGAGATTCTGCCGTCACAAATCGACCAGGAGCCTTGCGTCCATGCGGCGGGCTGCGACCCGTCTGAGGAGGGACGCCACAGAGCTGTTCCTGTCAGGCGCATGATATCCGTCAGAATCCGTTGAGCATGCGCTGAATATCCTCGGGGAGTTGGTCCATAGAGGGGCGCTGGGCAGCGCCCTGGCCCTGACCAATGCCGAATGCGCTACCCGACGAGGACGCATTGTTCCTGCGTTCACTGGCTGGAAGCATTGCTTCGAGTTCCTGCTGGCGACGCTTAGCTGGGTTTCCTGAACGCGCCTTCTTCTTTACGCGCGCACGCTGAGCCTTGGCACGGCGTGCATCTTCACGCTGTTTGGCGCGGCCACCATGTCCCGGCATATTCCCCATTCCGGGGAAGCCGCCGGCAGCGCCCATTTGACCCATCATCTCGCGGGCTGCTTCGAAGCGCTTGACCAGTGCGTTGACTTCCGTCACCGTGGTACCTGAACCGCGGGCAATACGGGCACGGCGCGATCCGTTGAGAATCTTGACGTCGTTGCGTTCGGCGGGCGTCATGGAACGGACGATTGCTTCGACACGGTTGACTTCTGACTCATCGAAGTTGGCGAGCTGGTCCTTCATCTGCGCCATTCCCGGAATCATTCCCAGAACCTTGCGCATGGATCCGAGTTTGCGGACCTGCTGGAGCTGGTTGAGGAAGTCTTCGAGGGTGAGCTGGCCACTCATGGCCTTCTCAGCGACCTTCTCGGCTTCCTCCTGATCCATCTTCTTTTCGGCCTGCTCGATCAGGGTCAGAACGTCACCCATATCAAGAATTCGGCCGGCCATGCGGTCTGCGTGGAATCGTTCAAAATCGTCAAGGCCTTCGCCCGTTGAGGCAAAGAGGATCGGCGCACCGGTCACGCCGCGTACGGACAGCGCAGCGCCGCCTCGGGCATCGCCGTCAAGTTTCGACAAGACGACACCGGTAAAGCCGACGCCATCCCTGAACGCGGTCGATGTCTGCACGGCATCCTGGCCAACCATTGCGTCCAGGACGAACATGATTTCGTGCGGATTGACGGCGTCACGAATCGCGATTGCCTGATCCATCATTTCCCGGTCAACACCGAGGCGCCCAGCGGTATCGACGATTGCCACGTCGAAACCATTGTTGATGGCGTAGTTGACGCCGGTTCGCGCCACGTAGACAGGATCACCGACTCCGTTCCCCGGCTCCGGAGCCCAGACCTTGACTCCGGCACGCTCGCCCAGAACTTGCAGCTGCTGGACGGCATTTGGGCGCTGAAGGTCCGATGCAATCAGCATGACCTTCTTGCCTTCTTCCGTCAGCCACTTGCCGAGCTTGCCGGCAAGGGTTGTCTTACCGGCACCCTGAAGGCCGGCCAGCATGAACACGGTCGGCCCCCGGTCAGCGAAGTGGAGTTCACGCGTTTCGCCGCCGAGGGTTTCGACCAGCTGGTCGCGCACGATACGCACAACCTGCTGACTGGGGTTCAGACCCTGTGAGCGGGTCGCTCCGTAAGCGCGTTCACGCACTGCGGCGGTAAATTCGCGGACGACAGGAAGGGCAACGTCAGCGTCAATCAGGGCGCGTCGGATCTGACTGACTGTTTCATCAACGTCAGATTCGCTGAGAATACCGTGCCCGCGAAGTTGTTTGAACGATTCAGTGAGACGATCTGACAGGTTGGAGAACACTGGATCCCTTCCTTCTCCGATGTGGACGCAATGGTCTTACACTAGCGCACCCACGGCGCCGTGTGCTTACGTGGCAGGCTGTCCCACAATTGCCTGAATGAATGACTCGGCATCGAAGGGCGCCAGATCGTCGACGCCCTCTCCCAGCCCCACCAGCTTGACAGGAACTCCGAGTTCCCTTTGGACCGACACCACGATTCCGCCCTTTGCGGTGCCATCCAGCTTCGTCAGGACGATTCCTGTCACTCCAGCCACTTCTGCGAAAATTTCCGCCTGGCGCATACCGTTTTGGCCGGTCGTCGCATCGAGGACCAGGAGGACCTCGTCAACGGGACTGACACGTTCCATGACGCGCTTGACTTTCCCGAGCTCATCCATCAGACCTGACTTGTTCTGCAGTCGGCCCGCCGTGTCCACAATCACGACGTCAACGCCGTCGTCGACACCGCGGTGTACGGCATCAAAAGCGACGGATGCGGGATCGGCGCCTTCACGGTCGGATCGGACCACGTCAACCCCCACGCGGTTGCCCCACGTCTCCAGCTGGTCAGCCGCTGCGGCGCGGAATGTATCAGCAGCACCGAGCAGGACTGTCTTGTCCTGTGCAACAAGCAACCGGGCCAGTTTGCCAATCGTCGTCGTCTTACCTGTTCCATTGACGCCGATCACCAGCACAGACGCACTGACCTTGGTGCCGTTTTCATCAATGTGCGGCTCGCAATGCAGGGAACGATCCATAGTCGGGTCGACCAGTGCCAGAAGCTCTTCGCGTACAATCGTGCGGGCTGACTCGGCATCTGAATGTCCCTCAACCTTGACGCGGGTGCGCAGCCGCTCCATGAGTTCTTCGGTGGCCGGCAATCCCAGGTCGGCCATCAGAAGTGAATCTTCGATCTCTTCCCAGTCTGCCGCGTTGAGCTGCGCGCGCGAGAGAACTGAAAGGAGCGCATGTCCGATAGCGCCAGACTGCGCGAGGCGTCCGCGCAGACGCTGCATGCGGGAGGGAACGGATTCAGGGGTTTCGGTACGCGGTTGCGTCTCAACGTCAGGAGCCGCAGTGGTCTGACCGCTCTCAATAGTGGGTGTGCGGCGTTCTTCAAGTTCGGGGCTGGACTGTCGTCCTCGTACGCCCCACCAGATTCCCACGCCCACAAGGGCAACGAGAACCAACAGGCATACCAGACCGATCGGACTTGTCACAAAATCGGTGAAAGTGTTCATAGTCCTATCATGGCCTATTTAATGCGTGAGTTGCATTTTACGCACGCGTCCGCGCCGCGATGCAGCCTCCATGCGTGTGGCCGCCTCTTCGACACGTACTGCTGCATCCTCGAGGCGTTCATATCCAGGCAGGTCGGTCGCATCGACATACGCCGAGCCGTCTCGCCCATTGCTCCGGAGCATCGTGTCCAGGCTGACAAGCTGAGGATCGATATCCGCGTCCTCATCTGTTCGCGCCGGGTCAGCCCAGCGTTTCGACTGGTCTTTCCAAAGAGACTGCCATGATTGGGCGCCTCGGCGTGACAAGGCCAAGCTTGCCAGGACGCCTCCTGCCAGAGCCACAACAACCAACGTTGTCAGCACGATGACCACAAGAGAACCAAACATGTCTTCATTGTCATGTGTGACGCCAGCGAGAGCCACAGTAAACGCCGCACATGCTCAATTTGTTATCTGTGATCTCCTAAGCATCTGCCAGGCGCTGCGAGACGACGGTTGTGACCCCGTCACGCATCGTCACGCCGTAGAGCGCATCAGCGATTTCCATCGTGCGTTTCTGGTGGGTGATAACAATCAGCTGGCTTTCTTCCTGCAGCTCCCGGAAGATTTCGAGCAATCGCGTCAGGTTCACATCGTCGAGGGCGGCCTCAACCTCGTCCATGACATAGAACGGTGAGGGACGCGCCTTGAAGATGGCGATGAGGAATGCCAGAGCTGCCAGGGAGCGTTCTCCGCCGGACAGCAGTGACAGGCGCTTGACCTTCTTGCCCGCCGGCCTGGCTTCGATCTCGATGCCCGTTGTCAGCATCGAATCTGGATCCGTCAGCGTCAGGTTGCCCTCGCCGTTGGGGAAAAGGACCTCGAAGGTGTGGGCAAACTGTTCGCGCGTGTCGTTAAACGCGGTGGTGAATGCGTCTTCGACCAGGCGATCGACGTCGTCAATGATATGCAGCAAATCGGCTTTCGACGATTTCAGATCATTGACCTGGGAAACCAGGAATTCGTGGCGCTTGGACAGTGCTTCGTGTTCCTCCAGTGCCAGTGGGTTCACGCGGCCAAGTTTTGCCAGGTCACGTTCAGCAGCCGCCAGTGCCTTTTCCTGTTCGGGGCGCGAAAAGGCAGTCGGGTCGCCCTCGCCTGAAAAATCCGGCACGAGGTTATGGGGGCCGAATTCTTCGATGAGCTGGTCAGCTTCCAGGCTGAGTTCCTCCATCGACCGGGCGGTCGCCTGTTCCAAGCGCATCATGGTCTGTGCACGTGCGATTTCGTCCTGGTGTGCCAGGCCGGTGATCTCGGCAATTTCAGCATTGACGGCATCGAGCGCGGCGCGCAATTCGATGCGCTCATGGCTTGACTGCTGACGCAGTGATTCAGCTTCGGCGCGCAGGTGTTCCCAGTGCTCAACGATTCGAGCGGCAACGTCCACGCCGTACTGAGCCTGTTCGGCAACGCGTTGGGCAATGAGCAGCTTGCGCCGGCGCTGGTCCTCACGTTGGGCGTATCGGCTGCGCTCCTCACGGCTGCGCGCTGCTGCCTGCCTGAGAGCTCGAGCCCTTCCTCCGCTTTGTCTCGACCGTTCTTCATTGGTGCGAAGTTCCAGACGCGTGGCCGTCTCATGTTCGCGAGCTTCGCGGGCTATGCGCGCGGCTTCGCCTGCTCTCTGTTGAGCCGGCTCAGCGTCGGGAGCCGGTTCCATGTCTTTGGAGGTGCTCAGCCGCTCGTCGGCGGTATCCACCTGGCTGCGTGCCCATTGAACATGCTCGGCGACTTTACGTGCGGTCGCCTCGCACCTTTGTGTCTCTGCCTGAGCAGCCTTGGCTGCCGACTGGGCGCGCGCGTATGCTTCAGCGAGCTTTGCGCGCTGCGAGTCCTGGGCACGCAAGGCTTTGAGCGCTTCGTTGGCAGCGCGGATCGCCTGATCGAGTACCTTATTTGCGTGAACCAGCTGTTCAGAGGCCTTCTGTTCGTCATCGAGGGCGTGGCGCGCTCCCTCAACGGCCTGTTCGTACTGAGCGCGCACACTCAACACCGAGGAAGTGGAGTGGCCAGATCCGATCAGTGACTCCCCCGTGACAACATCACCGTTGGACGTGACCACTGTTCGAACGTCGGGATGCTCCAGCAAGTCCTGCACTTCGTCGAGATCCCGGCACACGACGACGCTTTCGAGCAGCTTCGTGACGCTGCGCGAAACCGAGTGCGCGTGGGTGATGACGTCCAGCGCCCAGCGCGCTCCAGACGGAAGGGGACCACGTGGCTGCGGTTCCACCTCGTTATTGCCGTCGCCGTCACCGGCGCGCATCATGCGCATCTGTCCTTGTTGGTGTTCGCGGGCGTGACGCAGGCAGTCTATTCCGTTCGCCGTTCCGTCGACGATCGCGGCATCAGCCAGTGGGAACAGTGCTGCGGCAATGGCATCTTCCCAGCCCGGCTCAATGGTCAAGGCTTCAGGGACCGTTCCGAGGACACCGGAGCGGCCTGCCAATGTCGAAGTTGCGTCGTCGGGTGCGAGCTGCTCAGCCAACGTGTCACGGCGCGACTCCCACCTGGCTCGCTCGGCGCGTGCTTCCCGCTCACGCGCCACCAAAGCGTCAACCTGACTTCGGGCTTCATCGCGTTTGACGGAAGCCTGCGAGTGGTTGCGCGCAGCAGTGTCTTCGCTACCCTCGCCATCGGGAGCAGGCGTCTTTCGGAGGGCTTTCTCGGCTTCCTCCTGACGTTTGCGCGCGGCGCGCACCAGTTCTTCTGCTCGATTTTCCTCAGCTTCGGCAGCTACGAGGCGTGAGCGCGCAGATTCGACGTCGCCTGTCAGACGTGCGATCTTCTCACGTCGATCCGCTATCTGGCGCGTGATGCCGGACAGCGTCCCGTGGGCTTCTTCATCACGCTGCTCCGCCTCCTCACGAGCACTGATAGCCTCCTGCAGGCGCCGTCGGCACTCTTCTACTGTGCGCAGAAGCTCGGCGTCCTCGGCACTGGCCTCATCGGCACGCCTGTCCAGTTCGTCAGGATCGTCACCGGAGGGCGCATCAAGTGGACGTTCGAGGGAGGCAATCTTGTCGCGGGCCATCAGAACTGTTGCGCGCAAGGACTCCCCGATCGCAGTGAGGTCACGCCAAGCGGTATTCGCCTCAGTCAAACGCGGATCGGCTTCGCGTTCGCGCTGTTCACAAAGTTGAATACTTTCTGTCAGCTCGCGCGCGTGAACACGCAATTCCTGAGTCTTCTGGGTACGCACCTGGTCGGATTCGTCGTGCGCATTCAGGCGGTCGCGAAGGTCAACGATCTCATCTGCAATCAGGCGTGCCTTTGCGTCACGAACACGAGCCTGTATCGATTGTGCACGGCGGGCCGTTGCAGCCTGGCGTGCCAGTGGGCCAAGCTGGCGGTGGATTTCCTGCGTGAGGTCGAGGACCCTCACCAGATTCTGATCCATTTGCTCAAGCTTGCGCAGGGCGCGTTCCTTACGTCGGCGATGCTTGAGAACACCGGCGGCTTCTTCGATGAAACCTCGACGTTCCTCAGGTGTTGACGAAAGGATCTGATCGAGTTGTCCCTGACCCACGATGACATGCATCTGCCTGCCCATACCCGTGTCGGACAGGAGTTCCTGAACATCGAGCAGGCGCGCTGGGGTGCCGTTGATGGCATACTCTGATCCCCCACCGCGGAACAATGTGCGCGAGATCGTCACTTCTGAGTAGTCGATGGGCAGGGCCCGATCGGTGTTGTCGATGGTCAGATCAACTTGAGCACGCCCCAACGGTGCTCGCGAGGATGTTCCGGCGAAGATGATGTCCGCCATCTGTCCACCGCGCAACGTTTTGGCACCTTGTTCGCCCATGACCCAGGCAAGAGCATCGACGACGTTCGATTTGCCCGACCCGTTCGGGCCGACTACACACGTGATGCCGGGTTCTAAACGCAGCGTTGTCGCCGAAGCAAAGGATTTAAAGCCTCGTAACGTTAAATTTTTCAGGTGCACGTCTTTAAGAATACGTAAAAAGGCAGTTAAGCGTGCATTGCATCGTCGGCAAGCTCCGGGAACCACAGGGCAATCTCGCGTTGGGCAGAGTGCGGCGAATCTGATCCGTGCACGATATTTTCCGCGGTTGCGCGTCCCCACGCGCGGCCCAAGTCGCCACGGATTGTTCCTGGCTCGGCGTCAGTCGGGTCGGTTGAGCCGATTAGTCGGCGCACTCCGTCGACAACGCGTGTCCCTTCGACAACGGCAGCCACGAGCGGTCCAGACGACATGAATTCGATCAATGCAGGGTAGAAATGGCGATGGCGGTGTTCATGGTAATGTTCCTGAAGCAATTCTTCAGAGGCTTGCTGAACTTTCAGACCAACCAGCTTGTATCCCTTTGATTCAATCCGTCGCAGCACTTCGCCTGTCAATCCTCGCCTGTATCCATCAGGCTTGACCAGCACCAGTGTGCGTTCATGGGAGCCGTCTGTGCGTTCGTGTGCCGACATAGCATTCCCCCTCGTAGATGATCGTGCACTTCATGCAGCCTTTCGGCCACTAGGTCAAAAGACCTACATTATTATGCAGTCACTCTTCGAGCTTGTCGACCAGTGCATCTATTGCTTCCTGTGCCTGCGGTCCTGTGGCACGCAGCTGCACAATGTCACCCTGACGCACTCCCAGCGCCATCACTTCCAACGCTGACCCTGCATCGGCTCCGTTGACGAATACTTCTGCATCGAATGAGCCAGCTAAGCGAGCCAACAATGCAGCCGGACGCGCATGGAGCCCTACCGGGTCGGCCACTCGCGCAGTTGCCGTCACAACGTGGTCAGCGGTGTCTTCGTTTTCGTGAATCACGACGCGTCCCACCGGGGAGGCGGCAGAACGCGGCGTGTCAGGAGCGCCAGCCCGTTCAGCTGCGGCGCGCACCTCACTGCGACTACTGCCTGATTGCGCACTGATCGCAGCAGCAATGGTGCCTTCAACGAGTGGAGCATGCGCGTGTTCCAACGCCTCGAAGTCTTCCATTTCCTGGACGGATTCCACGGTCAGATCTGCTGAGCCCATGTCGGTCAGACACACGACGCCTGCACCGTCATGGCCGGTCTCGATTGCTCCGAGTGCGCGGGTAATCGCAGAGGCAACCTTGTCGTAGGAGGTGCCCAGCGAGCCGTCCTGCATTCCCCCCGCGCATTCGATGTGCACGTCGGGTGCCATCTGCTCTGCTACTTCCCGCACGCCCCTCGCCAGGAGGTCACTGTGGGACACGATTACGAGGGCGACTCTTGAGCTCATCGGTTATCCACCGACTTTGCGCCCTTAGCCGCAGCTCGAATAATCATCGCTGAGGAGGCGGCTCCAGGATCGCGGTGGCCTACTGAGCGCGGCCCCAGATATGATGCGCGCCCCTTCGTGGCCTGCATGTCGATCGTGGCTTCAACGCCTTCTTCGGCAGCGCGCGCGGCGGCCTCGAGAATCTCGCAGATCGGGCGCTCCACTTTGGCAGCATCATGAGCGGCGCGAGCGGCCGGTGCCCACGCATCGACCATCGTCTTTTCGCCTTCTTCTGCCTTGCCTCGGGCCTGGATGCCTTCCAATGCTGCGTCGAACATGGCCACCACGTCCCGGGCGGAGATTTCCTGTCCTGTCAGTGCCTGTGATGCGCGCAGGAACGCTGTGCCATACAGTGGGCCGGCAGCTCCGCCAACCGTGGACATCAGGGTCTTCGCAACTGTTTTGAGCAGGGCCGCTGCAGCTTCGTGCGCATGGTCATCGGACTCCATCGCGTCGCGAACGGCACTGAAACCGCGATCCATATTCTCACCGTGGTCGCCATCCCCGATGTGTCGATCCAGGTCAATCAGATATTCTCTGTTGTCTGCGATCGTGTGCACAGCAGTCATCATCCATTCGCGGATCCACTGCTCGTTTAGCGTCTCACTCATCTATGCTCCTGATGTCATTTCCAGGCCGGCGTGCATACGGGAGCATCGAAAAGCTCCACGATGTCGTTGTCCGCCCGTAATAGGGTAACCGAAACACCCGGCATTTCCAGTGACGTCACGTAGTCACCGACAAGGCTGCGTGCCAGATTGATTCCGTCACGCTGCAGCAATTCGGCCACGTGACGGTACACAATGTACAGCTCGCTGAGCGGGGTTCCGCCCATGCCGTTGACCAGCGCAATCACGGATTCGCCTGCTTCGAGGGCCAGATCGGAGCGAACCTTGTCGTAAAGTTCCTCAGTCAGCGTGTCCGCAGTTTCCATCTGACCGCGCCGGTATCCCGGTTCGCCGTGGATTCCGATCCCCAGTTCAATCTCGTTGTCACCCAGTTCAAAGGACGGGCGTCCTGCATGTGGCACGGTGCAGGGCCCCAGTGCCAATCCCATCGATCGGACATTGTCGATCACGTGCTGAGCGATGCGGGTGACAGTGTCCAGATCGTCTCCGCGTTCGGCTGCTGCGCCAGCGATCTTCTCCACTAGAACCGTGCCTGCCACGCCCCGTCGTCCGGCTGTATAAAGCGAGTCCTCCACTGCGACATCATCATTGACGGTAACGGTGGCAACGTCGATGTCGTCCATCTGCACCAGTTCGGCAGCGGTTTCAAAGTTGAGGACATCGCCCGTGTAGTTCTTGACGATGAACAGCACGCCCGCTCCGCGTTCGACAGCCAATGCGGCCTGCGCGATCGGGTCAGGTGTCGGTGACGTGAACACGGCACCGGGCACAGCGGCATCCAGCATGCCTTTCCCAACGTATCCCGCATGTAATGGTTCGTGGCCCGACCCACCACCAGAGACGATGGCAACCTTCCCCTGATCCTTCGCCTGTGCACGAGTGACATAGGCTGGATTCGTATGGACGGTGACGAGGTCGGCGTACACACCACCGAAGCCTTGCAGAGCCTGCTCAACTACTTGATGAACGTCGTTGACCAGTTTTTTCACCAGTGCCTCCTTGAACCAATCAATCTCACATCCATGGTGCCATCCTTCATGGATTTTAACCACGGAAACGGCGACACTCGTGGAAGTCAGCGGCCGTTAGCCTGGGAGACGATCTGCGTGGCCTGCCCTGCCAGTACAATCGAGCCGAACACGATGACGGCCACATTTTCACCCGGCTCAGCGCGTGTTTCCACACGGGTGGCAGCTTCCGCTATTGCTTCGGCGATGTCAGGAATCCGACTCACCCTCGTATCATCGAAGACATCCTCAGCAATGGCCTGCACGTCGTCGAGTTCCATCGCCCGCTCAGAATCCATCTGGGTGACGATCAGCTCGTCCATCACGGGTTCAACTTCGCCGAGCATCGTGTCCACGTCCTTATCCGCCATCGCCGCGAACACGCCGACCACGTGAGCCAGACCGAGATCGTCGATGGCGGCGCGAACGGTACGCGCACCTGCCGGGTTGTGGGCTCCATCCACGATGATCATGGGTGAGCGTCGCACGACCTGCAGCCTGCCCGGTGATGTCACTGCACCGAATGCCTGCTCGACCACCTGCGCGTCCAATGCGCGCTCACCGATGAACGCTTCCACACCTGCCAAAGCGGCCGCGGCATTGTGCGCCTGGTGCTCGCCATGAAGGGGAAGGAAAATATCGGTGTACATCGCATGCGGAGTGCGCAGTGACATGAGCTGCCCGCCTACTGCCCTTTCACGAGTCACGACCTCAAAGTCTGTGCCCTCCACCAGGAGGCGCGCACCCACCTGGTCGGCGCGCTCGCGCAGAATCTCGAGCACCTCGTCACGCTGGTGGGCAACAACAGTGATCTGGCCGGGTTTGATGATGCCGGCCTTTTCATGGGCAATGTCCGTGACCGTCTTGCCCAGCCACTTTTGGTGATCAACGTCGATCGGCATAATGACACCGACCTGACCGTCCACCACGTTGGTGGAATCCCACGTGCCTCCCATACCGACTTCCACCACAGCCGCGTCGACCGGATAGTCTGCGAATGCAGCCAACGCCATGACAGTGAAAACTTCGAAGAACGACAGTGTCGGGCCACCCTGCTCGATCGAGCTGTGGTCAACCATGTCGATATAGGGCTGCACATCGTGGTAGGCATCAATGAAGGCCCGGTGCGAGATGGGCTCACCGTCCAGGCAGATGCGTTCGCGAACGTCCAGCAGGTGCGGCGACGTGAAACGGCCCGTGCGCAGGCCCAGCGCTCCCAGCAGAGCATCCATCATGCGTGCAGTTGTCGTTTTGCCGTTCGTGCCCGTGATATGCACGCTCGGGTAAGACGTGTGGGGATCGCCCAGAATATCCATCACGCTCCGCACGCGCTCCAGGCTGGGTTGGACTTTGTGTTCCGGGGCGCGCGCCACAATTGATTCGTAGATGCGTGCCACTTCCGCGCGTTCCTGGGCAGCCTGCTGCGCGTCGTCGAGCATGCGTTCGTGATCTTCTTCGTCCGAGGGTGTCCCGTCCTCGTCCTCATCTGATTCGATTTCAGCCAGGATCGACGGATCGGGTCCGAGCAGGAGCGAATTCTCTACCAGTGCACGCAATGCCTCGGTTCGTTCCCGGTCTGCCCGATCCGCCGCTTCTTCGGCTTCCTGACGAGCCTGTTCGGCCTGACGGTCTGCCTCAGATGGCTCATCTGCAGCCTCAAGGTAGGGCAGCAAATCCGCAGGAATGCCGCTGGGTTCCTCGTCGGAGCCAAAGAAGGCGGGATGGTCACTCATGGAACAGGGTTCTCCTTCAGTTATCTGCGTGCACGCTGACGTGCGCTGCCAGCGTATCGCCTGGAACGATGGAAACGGACAGCGACAGTGTTTCGTGCGCGATCATGTCTCGATGCGTTTCCGCATCCGCCACGTGTTCCTCTGGCACGGTCAGCTCCAGGTCGATGCGGTCTGAAATATTCAGATCCTCTCGCTTGCGCTCGTCCTGTACGATGCGGATGACGTCGCGCGCGTATCCCTCGGCAGCAAGTTCGGCGGTGATGTCCGTGTCGAGGACGACCACTGTGCCGTCAGCCAGAACGGATGCAACCTCACCTTCTGATGCTTCGACGGTAGTCGACACAGAGAACTGTCCCTCGCCCAGTTGAACGGGCTGCCCGCCCACCTCGACGTTGGGGAACGTCACAGTCTGACCTGATTCGTCCAGCTCCCACTGCCCCTGCTTGTGGGCTGCGAAAAGCTGAGAGGTGACCTTACGGACCTCGGGGGCGAATTCGCGAGGATTCAATGCCAGTTGCGTCGTCACTTTCAGACCCGAGTGATCCGGATCCACTAAAGTGACGTTCTTGACGTTCACTTCACTGGCAATGAGAGAAGCGAAGGGTTCAAGGGAGGGCGCCGCCTCCGAGACGACGGAAAGCTGACGCAGAGGCTGGCGCACGCGCAGATTATGCGTCTTGCGCAATGCGTGAGCACCTGATACGGCCTGACGCACTGCATCCATCACGGCGACCAGTTCGTCGTTGCGCACTGCCTCGGGCATTGTCGGCCAGTCCTGCAAGTGGACCGATTCTCCACCTGTGAGTGCCCGCCAGATTTCCTCGGTCAGCAGGGGCAACAACGGGGCGGTAACCTCGCACAGGGTCACCAGGGCTGATGACAATGTGTCACATGCGCGCGCATCTTCATCCCAGAAGCGCTGACGCTGAGTGCGCACATACCAGTTCGTCAGAACATCCATATGATCCTGAACCAGTGAACACGCCGTGCCGATATCGTACGCATCCAAAGCGGTGTGAACAGCGTCAGCCAGTGACTGGGTGCGTGCCAGCAGGTAGCGATCCATGACGTCGAGGCCGTCAAGCACTTTCGGATCGTCCAAGGCCAGCGGCTCAGCCACATATCCATTGCCATGATCGGACGCACCTGCGTACAGGGCGAGGAAGTGGTAGGCATTCCACAGGGGAAGCAGGATCTGGCGCACCGTGTCGCGGATGCCACCCTCGTGAACAATGAGGTTGCCGCCGCGCACAACCGGTGAGCTCATGAGGAACCACCGCATCGCGTCGGACCCGTACTCATCGAAGACGCGGTTGACGTCCGGGAAGTTGCGCAAGGACTTGCTCATCTTACGGCCATCGTCGCCCAGCACGATTCCGTGGGAGACGCAGTGCGTGAATGCGGGCCGGTCAAACAGTGCGGTGGCCAGAACATGAAGTGTGTAGAACCAGCCGCGGGTCTGCCCGATGTACTCGACAATAAAGTCGCCCGGGTAGTGGCTTTCGAACCAGTCGCGGTTTTCAAACGGGTAGTGCACCTGGGCGTACGGCATGGAGCCCGACTCGAACCAGCAGTCGAACACATCGCTGATGCGGTGCATTGTGGATGTGCCGGTCGGGTCGTCGGGGTTTGGTCGTGTCAGCGTGTCGATGAATGGGCGGTGCAGATCGGTGACCTCGACCCCAAAATCAGCTTCGAGGTCCGCAATCGAGCCGTAGACGTCAACGCGGGGGTATTCCGGATTATCTGAGACCCACACGGGGATCGGCGCACCCCAGAAGCGGTTACGCGAAATGGACCAGTCGCGGGCGCCGGCCAGCCAGTTTCCGAAGATCCCGTCCTTGGTGTGCTCAGGTACCCATGTGATCTGCTGGTTGAGCTCCGCCATTCGGTCACGGAAAGCACTGACCTTGACGAACCATGAACTGACCGCCTTGTAGATCAACGGTTTACGGCAGCGCCAGCAGTGTGGGTAGGAATGGGTGAATGAGGATTGACGCACCATCTTCGCACGCACCTCTTCAGGGCGACGTGCGATGGGCCCTGATTGTTCGCGCAGGTGAGCCAGCACGAGTTTGTTCGCGTCGAACACCTGCACGCCTTCGTAGTCGGGCACCTCAAAGGTGAAGCATCCTGCCTCATCGACAGGGACGACAGGCCTGATGCCGACTTCCTGACAGGCGATCATGTCGTCTTCACCAAATGCCGGTGCTGTGTGCACCAGGCCGGTGCCGTCCTCAGTGGTGACGAAGTCGCCAGCGATGATGGTCCATGCGTTCGGTCCGGGCGTCTGGCCTTCAGCGCGGCGTTCATCGGTATCGAAGTAGTCAAAAATCGGTGCATAGCGCCGTCCGACCAGCTCAGAGCCAGGATAGGTGGCTTCGATCGTCGGACCTTCGCCCAGTTCCTTGCTGTAGGACGCCAGCAAGTCATGCGCGATGATGACGCGTTCACCCGCCAGTTCGCCTTCCTGAGGAACAACCGTAACGTATTCGATGTCCGGCCCAACAGTGATGGCGAGATTGGAAGGCAGTGTCCACGGGGTTGTTGTCCAGATCAGGGCCAGCTCGCCGCTTTCCATGCGTAAGCCGACGGTGACTGACTGGTCGGTGCGGTCCTGATAGACGTCGTCATCCATCTTCAGTTCGTGGTTCGACAGCGGGGTGCGATCGTGCCAGCAGTACGGCAGCACGCGGTATCCCTCATATGCCAAACCCTTGTCATACAGCGTCTTGAACGCCCACAGCACCGATTCCATGTAGGTGATGTCAAGAGTCTTGTAGTCGTCGTCGAAGTCGACCCAGCGTGCCTGGCGCGTCACGTAGTCCTGCCATTCATCCGTGTAGCGCAGGACGGAGGATCGGCATTCAGCGTTGAACTTTTCGATGCCCAGTCCGCCTGGTTTGGTGATTTCGGAGACGTCGTCGATACCGAGCAGGCGCTGTGCTTCCAGTTCGGCGGGCAGGCCGTGTGTATCCCATCCGAAGCGTCGCTCCACGCGATGCCCCAGCATCGTCTGGTAGCGGCCGACGATGTCCTTGATATAGCCGGTCAACAGGTGGCCGTAGTGTGGCAGGCCGTTGGCAAAGGGCGGACCATCATAGAAGACGAATTCATTGTCGCCGCGATTGCCCGCAGCACGCTCATTGACGGACTTGGCGAAAATATCGTGCTCATCCCAGTACTTGAGAGTCGCCTCTTCCATATCTGGGAAAGAGGGGTTACCGGTTGGATGGGTGTTCCCGTTCAGAGGGTAATGTCCCTGCGCCATGATGGTCCTCGTTTCGTCTCCTGCGTAGCAATACAGGGACGGATCCTGGCGTCGCCAGCTTCCGCGGTACCACCCCGTTTGACGCTCGCGCTCCGTTATCAGGATCCCCGAGCGACCACTCGTTTGGGGCTGTGTCGGGCCCACCCGTCCGGTTCTACTGAAGGCCGAAGCCTCGTTCTTCCAGAAGACTCCCCGCTGATATCCCGGAATTTCCGGGTCGGATCATCGCCACTGCCAATAGTAGCCGACTTGAGGCGCAAGGCTCATGCGCGTCCATGTGGCGTTTGCCCTAATTCGACCCGTCTGTTTCGCGGGCGACAAGCGTATTGCTGGCTTGGGCGCGTGGGCGGATAATCATCGAATCGATGTTGACATGCGAGGGCCTGGTCAGGGTCCATACAATCGCATCTGCAATGTCAGCAGCTGTCAGTGGCTCCGCGACGCCCTCGTACACCGAATCGGCGGCTTCCTGTGACTCCAGGCGACGCAGGGAGAATTCCTCCGTTTTGACCATGCCAGGTGCGATCTCAATGATCCGTACCGGCTCGCCTACTAATTCAATGCGCAGAGTATTGGCAATGATACGTTCGGCGTGTTTGGCGGCCACATATCCTCCCCCGCCGGGATAGGTGTCATGGGCGGCTGTCGATGTCAGGAAGACGATGTCGCCGCCGCGCTGACGCATCTGTGGCAGCAGTGCCCGGGTCAGTTGCAGCGTGGTCTTCACATTGATGTCGAACATGTGCTGCCACTTGTCCACAACGGCGTCAGCGATCGTTTCAACCCCTCTGGCCCCTCCAGCACAATTGACGAGGGCATCCACCGCACCTTTCTCGTCAGCGAACCTGGCCAGAGCGTCAACCTGGCCTTCATCCACCAGGTCTGCAGCGAAGGGAATGCATCCGCATTCGTGTGCAAGATCTTTCAGACGGTCACCGCGTCTGGCAACAGCAATGATCTCCCAGTTACGGTCACGAAGCTGGCGAACTGTTTCCTGTCCGATGCCACTGGATGCGCCCGTCACGATTGCGCGGCGCGCGGGCCGGCCTGCAGATGGTGAAGTTGTCATAACTCCATTATGGTCTCTCTGGACGCGAAACGAGGTCCGATGGCATCGCGTCAAGTCAGTGAGCGGGCCACTGTGCGTGCCTGTTACACGGGGTACGTTGTTTAGGCGGTCATCAACACCCTGGCTCCCCTGCTCTTTGTCATCTTTAACGAGTAGCTCGATACTTCCGTCGCACAACTGGGAATCCTGTCATCGTTTAACTTCTGCATCCAATTGCTCATTGATTTCATCGCGATGTTCATCGTGGACAAGGTCGGCTACAGGCCGCCTATGGTATGCGCCCACACGGCAGCGACGGTCGGCCTTGTGCTACTGGCGGTACTCCCCCAGGTTGCGTCCGATCCGTACGACAGCTCTCATCTCGCTTATCGGCACGCAGTAGTAGTCACTGCTGCCACTGCTGTGGGCGGTCATTCCTGCCGTGAATCTTCTGCTCTTCCTGCGTGTCCCCTTGCCGCCCACTGTGGCCGATGAGGATCGCACACCCGTGAAATCACTACTCGGGATGCCCGCTTTCCTCATTGCGCTGGTGTTGATGATGACCGGCGGAGCTGCTGAACTGACGATGGTGCAGTGGTCTTCCTTCTTTGCCGAGCAAGGCGTCGGTGTGCCCAAAGGGACATTAGCCTCGTCCGGTTTCTTCGAGCCGGTCGCGCGGATTTTACCTGACGATGGCGGGTCAGGACTGCGTGCTGCCCTTTTGATCAGTGCAGTCGTACCCCTGGTATTCGCTCTATGTGTCCCGTTGGTTGCGCCTCGCGAATGGCCTGTTCGCAGCGGCAGTGAGCTAGAATAGAGCCAACCTTCAAAGGGTCTTCCTGTAGCTCGCTATACTGAATAAGAATACTTTTTAGAATCAACGGGATAGGACGCTCCGTGAGTGCTTTATATCAACGGGTCTACGATGACATTCGGAACCGCATCGTCCGTGGTGATCTGAAGATCGGCTCACGCCTTCCCCGCGAGGCTCAGCTGCGCGAACACTATTCCGTCAGTTCCATCACCATTCGCCGCGCACTGGACATGCTGCGCGAGGACGGCTTCATCACGCGTCAGCCTCGCATCGGGACCACGGTCGTGTCGAATACTCCAACCCGTCCTCGCGAAGGGCAGAAAGAACCGCTGATCGGCCTGATTGTCACGAATTTCGACGAAGCGTTCGGTGCGCATATTCTGACCGGAGCATTTGAGGCGTCTTTTGGGACCGCGAATCTGATCGTCAAATTGACGCGAGGCGAGGCTGGCCGCGAAACCGAAGCGATTCAATCAGTGATCCGGGCCGGCGTGCAGGGCATTATCCTGATGCCGCTCATTTCCGAGATGATCAATCCGGTTGTCCTCAAGCTTATCGGAGAGCATTTCCCGTTAACGATCCTTGACCGCCATTACCAGACGATTCCGGTGGCTGCGGTGAGTTCGGACCACGAGGCAGGCGCTATTACTGCAACGGAGTATCTCTTTGATGCAGGTCACCGCCATGTTGCCATTATCGGTGCGCCGCGAACAGTTACATCCAATGCCGATCGCCACTCCGGCTGGGTTAAGGCACACGCACTGCGCCATATCAGCTTGGATCAGTCACTGTCCTATCACGAGATTCGTTCGACCACACCGGGCACGAACGTGTCGGTGGAAGACGATCAGGTCCAGCTGCGCGCCTTTATTGAGCAGCACCCGGAAGTCACTGCGTTCGTCGCGTGCGAATACAATATTGCGCTTATCCTGCGTGACACCCTCGACGACATGAGTCTGCGTATTCCCGAGGATAAGTCCATTATCTGCTTTGATCACCGTCCAGCGGGTTTCGACCACACGCTGTCACACTTCACGCATATGAAGCAGGAGCAGGAGGAACTGGGCCGACTGGCTGTTGAAACGACGATCCAGCAGATTCGCGAAGGTGCATCCACAGAGAAGATATCTTTACCGTTGACGCTGGTGGAAGGCGAGACAGTCGCTCACTTGAACGACTAATTCTCAACGCGGCAATTTTGCCGACGCCCTTGACATGCCGCAGGATCAGTGTCACTGTATATTGTACATATTTCGATCAATCATCATGATCTCCAAATACGCATTGATTCGAGGATGAACAATGAGAATACGCAAGATCGCCCGCTTCCTGACGGCACCGATTATCGCAGCGCTTCTCGCCGTTTTCTGCGTGAGTGCGCCTACGCAGGCTGCGCCGTCAATCCCCGACAAGGCCACGAAAATGTGGAACGCCTTTGTCGACAAATACTGGGATCCAGAAGCCCAGTACTTCTATACCTATTCAGACCACCACGTTCACGCCGGACACCATGCCGGCCCCAGGAACGGTCTGTACACCGATTACTGGTGGGAAGCTCAGCTGTGGAACACCGTGATGGATCGTTACGAGCGGGTGGGCGATGACCAGTCGCGACAGATGATTGATCAGGTCTTTGACGGCTGGCGAGCCTTCTACCCTGACTTTTCACGCAACGATTTCAACGACGACATGGGCTGGTGGGCACAGGGCGCCCTCCGCGCATGGAAACTCACCGGTGATGACAAATATCTGACAGAAGCCGTATCGATCTTCGACTTCATCTCACAGTTCGAAGATGACCATTTCGGAGGCGGCATCTGGTGGAAGAACACCAATGTCGGCAACCCCTACCGCAATGAGAAGAACGTTGCAACCAATGGAACGGCTGCCTGGATTGCAGCTGAACTGTACATGGCCACTGGTGACAGCGCGTACAAGGACACTGCACAGCGTCTGATCGCTTTCCTTGAAGAAATCTTCTTTAACGGCGGACACCTGAAAGACAACATCAAAGAGGACGGCGTCGTCAACTCCTGGGACTTCACCTACAACAACGGCGCTTTTGCTGGAGCGGCTACCCGCCTGTACCAGATCACCAATGATGAAAAATACCTCAACGAGGCTCGCGCAGCATTTGACTGGGCAATCGAGAATCTGACCATTGGCGGCATCTTCACCGGCGAGCGGGGCGGCGACGGCCAGGCGTTCAAGGCGATTTTCACCCGCCACCTGCGGGACTACATCAACGTCACCGGCGATGACTCCTATGAGAACTTCCTCAGTGTCAACGCCAGGGCCGCGGCTCAAAACACTGGCCTGAACTCGATCGGATGGACAGACTGGGCCTTCAAGGCTCCCCTGCTCACCACGGAAGCACGCGCGTCAGTGAGCGCCGCATCTGCAGTGTCCATCGTCCATCAAGCGCAACCTGGTTTCACTCACGTTCCGTTTCCTGAAGTCGGCACAGTTGAAATCGAAAACGGCGCCCACGATGGCATCGACACTGAGGCCAATGGTGAATACACAGGCCGCGGCTACCTGGCCGGGTGGAACTCGGTCGACACATCAGCCACAGTTGCCTTCCAGTCGAAGTGGGGCGGACTGCACCGCCTGAATATTCGCTATGCAGCAGGAAATGGCGACGCTGCGCGAGCCGTTCTGGTCAACGGTTTCCCCGCTGTCAGTGCACAGATGCCTGCCACCGACGGATGGCAGGACTGGCAGACCGTGTCAATCCCCGTACTGCTGGTACCCGGGACAAATACTGTCGAGCTGAAGTTTGATCGGCTCGTTGCAACGAACTATGCCAACATCGACTCGATCACGATCGAGAAGGGCTAGTCAACGCAAAATTACGGCAGGCTGGTGACGGCGCTCTTCGCGCGTCACTGGCCTGTCACCTTTCGTGAAGGGAGCGCGCAGCAGTGCTGTATCAACGCGTCTATGACGATCTACGGGCCGCAATTGAAAGCGGAGAGATTCCCATAGGTTCCACGCTTCCACGAGAATCGGCGCTGCGCGACAAGTACGAAGTTTCCTCCATTACGATTCGGCGCGCTCTCAGCATGCTTCGAGATGATGGCTTTGTTCGTCGACGCCCGCGCGTCGGCACGACGGTCATCGCACAATCACCTCAGCAGGTCTCCCCCGCCACCAAAGATCCCGTCGTGGCTCTCATTATGACCAGCTTCAACGATGCATTCGGCACCCGCATTGTCGAGGGTGTCCTCGACCGCGCTCAGGACAGTGCGCACATCATGTTGATGCGGACCGGCGGCGACACCAAGAAAGAGCGCGAGGCGATTAAACGCGCGCTGGGCGCAGGAGCCCGTGGCCTGATCCTGCTGCCATCCAGCTCGCAGATGATTGATTCATCGGTACTCAAACTTGTCAGCGCCGAATATCCGCTGACCATCATCGACCGACGCTACGACTCGATTCCTGTAGCCGCAGTCACATCGGATCACATGAATGCCGGCATCCAGGCCACCACATGTCTGATTGAAGCCGGGCACCGCCACATAGCTCTCTTTGGTGCCAGCAGGTCACTGACCTCGAATGCCGACCGTCACCACGGGTGGGTGGCTGCCCATGCTATCAACGATGTCGCTTTGGATGAATCGCTCGCATGCGATCAGATCACGTCCACGACGCCAGGCAACGCAGGAACACGGAAGGACGATATCAAGCGTATCGGGTCGTTCCTTCGCGACCACCCTGAAGTCACATCTGCGGTTGCATGTGAATTCGCTATCGCGGTGCTCCTTGAAGAAGCGTTAGCCAACCTCGGCAAGTCCATTCCCCGCGACCTGTCGCTCGTGTGCTTTGACGAGCAACCTTCCGAAACTCTGGGCTCCACGCTACAGCTGACACACATTGCTCAGCAGCAAGAAGCGATCGGGGCGCGCGCGCTGGATGTGACGTTGCAGCAAATCGATGGCGGGGCAACTGCTGACAAGATTGTGCTCCCTACCACTCTCGTACCGGGTGACTCTGTTCGTCCGATCTAATTGAACCGGCGCCACGCACAGGACAAAGAAAGAGCCTCCGGAGCGAACTCCGGAGGCTCTTATCTCGTGACGTTTACTGACCGCCAGTTTCGATGAACTGGTTGACGCCGTCAACGTATTCGGACACTTCCTCGATTGGCTTTTCACCCTTGAGGATCGGCGTCCAGATCTGAACCGCGAGGTCGCCGGCCTGCGATGCCCACGTGGTTGTCAGGCGAACGCCTGTGGTGTTCTCAATGCCCAGTGAGTATTCCAGGGTGTCTGAGATCGTCGAGCCGGCAAGATCCTTGATCGAATCCAGATAGCCCTGACGTCCGGGCTCGTATGCCGGAGGTGCAACGGGTGTTTGTGCCATAACTTCCGGAATCACTTCAGTTTCGAGGAACTTGGCAACTTCCCACGTATCATCAGCGTTGGCCGTGCTCTGAGGTGTGCACATGCCGATTGCATCGTAGAACGTGGCAGGAGTGGACTGGCTGGGTAGCGGCGCCCATCCCCACTCAAAGCCCTTCGCATCGTTACCGAATGACTGAGCCAACCACTGGCCGCTCGACATCATCGGCTGCGAGCCTGCAGCAAACAGTGAGGTGGAGTTGTCCAGGTTGAAGTCCGGAGGATTCACCAGGCCGTCTCCAATGGCCTTCACCAGCTTGTCGAGGCCCTCCATGAATTTGTCATCGGCCACGGCTTTCGTCGGATTGTTGACATCGTCAACAAACGGTTGGCCACCTGCTGACATCGCGTACTGTCCCATCGCGACCGGGCCACTCGTGCTGGTCAGGCCATCAAGGAGCAGCGGGTAGGTTGACCCGCCGGCACCCTTCAAAGCGGCGGCAGCTGAGTAGAGGTCATCCCACGTCCAGTCCTGCGTGGGCAGAGGAACGTTGTTTTCTTCAAACAGCGTCTGGTTGTACCAGATACCTGTGACGTTAATCAGTGAGGGCAGGCCGCCAATACCGTTCTCGGGAGTCTTCCACGTATCGAGGAAGCCCAGCTCGCCTTCCTTGAAGTCGGACGCAATCTTGTCGGTCCAGTCCGTCAGAATTCCCATCTGAGTGTACTGCTGCTCAGTATCGTTACCGCACCAGAAGATATCGGGCAGTTTCTGGGCCTGAGCCAGTGAACCAAGTTTCTGCGAGTAGTCGCCGGAAGGTGCGTCAACACGGTTGATTGTGATGTCCGGGTTGTCCCACTTTTCTGCCACGATCTTGTCGAACAAGTTGTTGGTTTCGATGGATTCCCACGTCATGTAGTTGACGGTGCCTTCAGCTGATGCAGGCGGTTCACCACTTTCGCCGGATTCACTGCCTCCTGAGCTGCAGGCAACCATGGTGAGTGGAAGAGCGATGGCTGTGCCGACAGCGGCCATCCTCCGTCCTGTGCGTCGGATTGTCATCGTCGACTCCTTTCATATTTCCTGTGATTGGACTTCTACTTTTGAGATGTGTTTCCGAGGGCGCTCAAGCCTTCAATGAAGTAACGCTGAGCGAAGAGGAAGATCAGAAGAGGTGGAAGCATGTACAACAGGTTGGTTGCCATGTACTTCGACCAGTCCGGAGCTTCACTGGCGAAACCGGACACAAATGATGACATGCCCAGCGCCAGTGTCCACTTGTCAGTGGAGTTCAGGTAGATGAGTGGATTGAGGTAATCGTTCCATGCTCCCTGGAAGGCCATGATGACCATTGCGATCCACGCCGGCTTCGTCATGGGCAACATGATCGAGAAGAAGATTCGAATGTGTCCTGCTCCATCGACCTTTGCAGATTCATCAATCTGCATGGGAATCGCTAGGAAGTACTGGCGAGCCAGGAAGATGAAGAGTGGGTTACCACCTAGGAATGCAGGCACGATCAGCGGGAACCACGTGTCATACCATCCGATGTCCCTGAACAGCTGGAACAAGGGGATGATGCCAACTATTCCGGGCAGCAGCATGGAACCAACAAAGATGTAGAAGAACACTCTGCGGCCCTTGAAGCGCAGGCGTGCCAGCGCGTAGCCAGCCATCATCGAGGTCAGAACGCCGCCGAAGGTGCTGAGCAGGGAAATGATCAGCGTATTGACGAACAGGCGTGGGAACTTGATGATTCGTGGGCCTTCGATGAAGTTGGACCAGACCCATTCATCCGGGAGGAATGAAGGTGGAACTTCGAAAACAGTGGAATTCGACTTCAGCGAGATCGTGATCATCCACAACAGCGGAAGCAGCATCGTGGAGCATGCGACAATTGCGCATGCATACCACATCACCGCACGCCCAGGACGCTTCTTGAGTTGTGCGCGCCGAGGCTTCTTCGCAACACTTGTCACGAGTTCAGGTGCTTCAACCAGCTCAGACTTGGACATCGTCGTACCTCCAGGCTTTGGTGAATCGAGCTGCGAAAGCCAGGCAGATAATGATCAGGAAGAACAGAATCCACACCTGAGCGGTCGCGTATCCCAGTTCCGGAACTCGTCCCAGCGGCGGGAAACCGTGGTTGTAGATCGACAGCATGAGCGTATTTGTCGCCCAGCTGGGGCCACCGCCGGTGAGGATCTGCGGCTGAACGAAGGTCTGCATAGCACCGTTCATCTGCATGACGAACTGGAGAATCAGGATCGGGACAATCGACGGCAGAGTGATCGAAAAGAAGATGCGGAATGGTCCCGCACCATCAACTTTGGCTGCCTCGTAGATTTCGTTGGGCACTGCCTGCAATGCTGCGAGCAGGATGATCATTGTTGACCCTACGCCCCACAGCATGACGATCACAATCGACGGCATCGCTGTGTGCTCATTACTCAGCCATGCAATTGGTGGAATTCCAAAGAATCCCAGCACCTGGTTAGCCAGACCGACTTGCGGGTCAAAGATGAATTTCCACAGCGTGACCGTGGCGACGATGGGAAGAACTGCCGGCAAGTACAAGATTGTTCGGATCACGGATACGGCTGGGAGCCTGACGTTGACAAAGACAGCCAGCGCAAGTCCGAGTGCCATCGATGCGGGTACGTAAAGAAGAACCAGATATCCAGTTGCCGACAGCGTCTTCAGGAACGACGGATCAGCGGTGAACATTCGGATAAAGTTCTTCAGACCCACAAATTTCGGCGGGGTGATTCCGTTGTACCGGGTCAGTGATAAATAGGCTGCGCTGATGAGCGGGTAGACAACAAAAATGCTGAAACCGCAGATTGCGGGAGCCATGAACGCCAAAGCAGCTTTGAGATCGCGATTGGCTCCTCTGTCCTTTTTCTTGCGCGTCGGCGCGTCTTCTTTGGCAGAAACGGTTGCCTGCGTTGTCTGAGCCTCATCCATTGCTTGCCTCCTTTCTCGAAATATCGTTCGACTGGGTAAGCGAGCAGTAGGCCAGAACCAACTCGCAGAACATGGCGTTTGCCCACGAGAACCACTCACGGGTAAACAGGGCATCGTCATCCTTATGGAAAGATTCATGCATCAGGCCAGTTCCGCCCGTCGTGTGAATCAGAGTGTCGATTATCTGGTCAACTTCGTGAGCTGACGTACTTGTCAGTGCCTGCACCGCCAATGCGATTGGCCAGATGTACTCGTGCGGCGTGTGAGGGCTGCCAATTCCCTGCGCACGCGACCCGTTGAAGTAGAACGGGTTGGTATCGGAGAGCACCATGGCTCGAGTGTTGAGGTAAATTGGATCATCCGCTTCGAGGAAGCCAATATACGGAAGCGACAACAAGCTGGGCATGTTGGCGTCATCCATGATCAAAGTCTGTCCCAGACCATCTACTTCATAGGCAAATACCTTCCCCCACTGCGGATGATCAATGACGCCGTGCTCGTAGATACCGGCGCTGATCTGGTCAGCAAGGTCACGAGCCCGAGAAATAACCGGGCTTGAAGTGGCGCCAGTTGCAGCATTCATCTGTTCAAGAACCCTGGCCGCCGTTCGCAGAACAACCACAGCAAATGCATTGCCCGGAACGTTATATCCGTAGCTGTTCGCATCGTCACTGGGACGGAATCCGCTCCACGTCATTCCGGTGTATCCCACCGGAGCGCCTTTTCCACCGTGAGACAGAGTTTCGGTCGCTACCTGAGCGCCGGGGCGTTCAAAACGGTAGTCAGATGTTTCGTGACGTTGTTCGCGTGCAAAGACATCGACGACTGTTTCCAGAGCCTTCTCCAGGCCACCCAGATGCGCGTCCTCATGGGTTCGGTCCCACAGATGACCAGCCAGGAACAAGGGAGCGCTCAAAGAGTCAACCTCGTACTTGCGTTCCCAGATCCACGGGCTCATCTCGGTGAGATCGTCATGATGGCCGGCGCCGTTGGGCTCGGCATTGAAGGCGTTTGCGTACGGATCCATATCGATATACATCAACTGACGTTGGAGCACCCCACCGATCAGCTCGGCAATCTCGGGGTAATCACCGGAGAAATGCACGTACGGAATCATCTGCCATGTGGAATCGCGCAACCACATCGCCGGAATGTCACCGGTCAGAACGAATGCGCTGCCGTCGTCGTAACGCTCAATTGTCGAACTGATGGTGTTGACGAAACAGTCCTCAAAAACCTCGCCAACGCGCGCATCAACGCGCTCCTTCACGGTGGCAATGATGTGCTCCATCCACGTCGAATCTGCTCGAGCCACTATGCTCTCCCTCACTTGTGTGATGACATCAATCAGTATAGAGCTAATACCATTATGAACACAAGTTATGTATTGCATATACTTATTTGATGGGCGCCGCAGCTTCTGGCACTGGATCATCACACTGTCGGCACGTACAGTGTCAGACATGACTGAACTTCTTGCACACGTCCTCGACCAGTCCCTGACCGATCCCAGCGTTCGCCCGCAGGATGACTTCTACGGCCATGTGAATGGAGCCTGGCTCGCGGACCACAACATTCCAGCTGACCGCCCCATCGATGGCGCCTTCTACACGCTGCGCGATCTGTCGGAAAAACGTGGACGCGCAATTGTTGAGGATGCGCTGGCCGGACAGATCGACGATCCGGAAGCTCACAAGATCGCCATCATGTACCGCCAATTCATGGATGAGGACAGCATTGAGGAACAGGGCGCCTCCCCCATCATTCCACTGCTCAAGGCGGTAGCCGCCACGACATCCCACGACGAGCTCGCCACACTCAGCGGCCAGCTCATGCGCGGAGGCATCTCCACGTTTTTTGTGCCTTACGTCAACACCGACACCGATGACACCTCACGCTACATGCTCTACTTCCAGCAGGCCGGTTTGGGTCTTCCGGACGAATCCTTCTATCGCGAAGACCAGTACGAGCCAATCCGCCAAGCCTACTGCTCTCACATTGAGCGCCTGTTTACCCTCGCCCACATTGGCGACGACGAGGGCGACGCTGCTTCATGCGCTCAGCGCGTCATGGACTGGGAGACACGCTTAGCCGCACACCACTGGGATTCCGTCACAAACCGAGATCCTCACAAGACAACCAACCCTCGCACCGTCTCGGAACTCATTGACGACAATTCCGGTTTCGACTGGCGTAACTGGGCGCAACAGGTTGGCCTTCAACTCGAATCAATCGCGAATGTCAACGTCAATCAGCCTGATTACCTGGCCACCGCGGCGTCGATGTGGGCATCGGAGGACCTGCGCACACTCAAACTGTGGCAGAGCCGCAAGATCATCAGCGCCCACGCTTCACTGCTGTCACACGAGTTCGTTGAAGCCAATTTCGATTTCTACTCACGCACGCTTGCCGGCACCGAAGAACTCCGACAGCGATGGAAGCGCGGTTTGGGCCTGGTGGAGGGCACACTGGGTGACGCCCTGGGACGCCTGTATATTCAGCGACACTTCCCCGCTGACTATAAGGAACAGATGGAAGCACTCGTCCAACGCCTGTTGGAGGCCTACCGTACGTCTATTTCCACACTGAGCTGGATGAGCGAGGAGACGCGCACCAAGGCGCTGGCAAAGCTCGATACCTTCAATCCCAAGATTGCCTACCCCGACACATGGCGTGACTATTCAGGTCTCGATCTTGATGAGAATGCGTCACTGGTGGACAACGTGCGCAAGGCAGACGCATATGAACTGGACTATGAATGGGCCAAGCTGTCACGGCCGGTGGACCGCGACGAATGGTTTATGACGCCTCAAACGGTGAACGCCTACTACAACCCGTCACTCAACGAGATCGTATTCCCCGCCGCTATCCTGCAGCCTCCCTTCTTTGATCCAGATGCTGATGCCGCAGTGAACTTCGGTGCAATCGGTGCCGTCATTGGCCACGAAATCGGACATGGTTTCGATGACCAGGGATCGCGCTACGACGCAGACGGCGCACTGCGTAACTGGTGGACTGATGAAGATCGCAACGAATTTGAATCGCGCACGCACCACCTCATCGAACAATACGAGGCTCTTGTCCCCCGCCAGCTAGAAGCAGCTCCCGCCGAGGTACACGTCAACGGCGCCTTAACCATCGGTGAAAATATCGGAGATCTGGGTGGTCTGGCAATCGCGTGGAGGGCGTGGTGTGCTTCGCTTCGCGATCAGGGCATTGATCGCCCTGAAGATGCGCCCGTTATCGACGGCCTGACCGGGCCGCAGCGATTCTTCTACTCATGGGCTCGAATCTGGCGATCCAAGTCGCGCGACGAGTTCGCCCAGCAGATGCTCGTTATTGACCCTCATTCGCCGGCAGAATTTCGATGCAACCAGGTGCTTCGCAATTTTCCGGAATTTGCGACAACATTCGATGTCACGGAGTCGGACGGCATGTGGTTAGATCCGAGTCAGACGGTGGAAATCTGGTCGTAGCAGCCCCCTGAAATGTAACCTCTTACGCATTCGACGCCATTTGTGGCCTCTCACTTAGGCGTTTGGGTCCAATTAGTGAAAGACTAAGAACTGTCATATGCGCTTGTTGCGCTATCCCTGAGTTACATGAGAAAGGCTACTCAATGCCGGGTCTTAACCTCACGCGTGATGAAGCGGCTGAGCGGGCACGCATAATCTCAGTTCACCACTATGACGTTGAACTGGATTTGACGTGCGGTGACACTGACTTCCGCTCCCGCACCACCTTGACGTTTGATGCCACTGAAGGCGCCTCAACGTTCGTTGATCTGGTCTCCAACAATGTCCATTCCATCACGCTGAATGGACGCGACGTGTCAGTCGGAGCACATCAGGACAACCGCATCGACCTGCAGGAACTGGCTCAGTCCAATACGCTCATCGTCGACGCGGACTGCCAGTACATGCACACCGGCGAGGGACTGCACCGCTTTGTTGACCCCGCTGATAACAAGGCGTACTGCTACTCGCAGTTTGAAGTTCCCGATGCCCGACGAGTCTTCGCAACCTTCGAGCAGCCCGATCTCAAGGCAACATTTACCTTCACCGTGACAGTTCCGCAAGGGTGGAAAGTGTTCTCCAACTCCGTCACACCCTCACCGGAAGAACGCGATGGAAAATGGACCTATCACTTTGAGGAAACTCAGCGTATTTCCACCTACATCACGGCGATCATTGCCGGACCGTACGAGGGTGTCACTGATTCTCTGACCAGCAGTGATGGGCGCGAAATTCCGCTCGGTGTGTGGTGCCGCGCCTCGTTGCGCGAATTCCTGGACGCCGACCGCGTCATCGACGTCACCCGCAAGGGCTTTGCATTCTATGAAGCCAACTACGGCATCCCCTACCCCTTCACCAAGTACGACCAGATTTTCGTTCCCGAATACAATGCAGGCGCGATGGAAAATGCCGGATGCATTACCTTCCGCGATCAGTACATCTTCCGTGCACGCCCTACCCACGATGACCTGGAGAAGCGTGCCAATACGATCCTGCACGAACTGGCTCATATGTGGTTCGGTGATCTGGTCACCATGAAGTGGTGGAATGACCTGTGGCTCAACGAGTCTTTCGCTGAGTTCATGTCTCACTACTGCCTGGCAGAAGGAACCGAATACACCGACGCCTGGACCGGCTTTATGTCCCGTAAAGACTGGGGTATGCGTCAAGACCAGATGCCCACGACCCACCCGATCAAGGCTGAGATTCGCGACCTTGCTGACGTGGAAGTGAACTTCGATGGCATCACTTACGCCAAGGGTGCATCCGTTCTTCGTCAGCTAGTCTCCTACGTCGGCCGTGACGAGTTCTTCGCCGGGCTGCACGAGTATTTGACCAAGCACTCCTACGACAATGCAACGCTGGATGACCTTTTGGGCGAACTCGAAGCAGCATCCGGACGCGACCTTGACCATTGGTCCCGCGTATGGCTCGAAGAAGCGGGCATCACCACGTTGAGCACGGTCGTCGAAACAGATGACGAAGACCGCATGACCCGACTGGCAATCCGCCAAGAGCCGTTCACGCCGGGTTCCTCGCTGCGTCCTCACCGCCTAGCAGTGGCAGGCTATTCGCGTTCTGCCGCACAGGATGATTCCGGCTCGAACCGAACGACACCTGTTGAGCAGGTTTTCCACGAGGAGCTCGATGTCGACGGTGAGCTGACCGAGGTCAGCAGTGTCGTCGGCCAGCCTCGCCCCGACCTCATTGTTATTAATGATGGCGATCTGGCTTATGCGAAGATCCGCCTCGATGATCGCTCCCTTGCGTTCGCCACTGAAAATATCACGCGGTGCACCGATTCTCTGCTGCGCAATGTGATCCTGGCTTCTGCATGGGATATGACGCGCGATGCCACGATGCCTGCGCGCGCTTTCATCGACCTGGCGCTTGCTGCGCTGCCCGTCGAGAACAATATGTCGATGCTGCGTCTGACGTTGGCACACATTGCCACCGCAGTGTCGAGCTATGTTGCTCCTGCTGATCGTGCCGACGCGCAAGCGATGGTCGGCAGCCGCCTGCTCCTGCAGGCCCGTTCGGCAGCGTCCGGCAGTGACCAGCAGCAGATCCTGATCCAGGCGGCAGCCCGCCACGCAGTGACCGACGATCAGGTGGGTGCTATCAAGGCTCTGTACACAGGCGAGCAGACCTTGTCCGGCCTTGATCTCGATGTCGATGTGATGTGGGATTTGCTCACCGCTCAGGTCCGAACCGGACACGCCTCAGAGGCAGATATTGCCGAACGTGAGCAGGCGGATGACACGATGACAGGCCGGCAGCGCGCAGCTCAGGCTCGCGCAGCGGTTCCAGACCCGCAAGTGAAGGCTCGCGTGTGGGACGAAGTCATGCACAACGTGTCAATCGCGAACGATACGCGCTGGGCACTGGTCTCCGGTTTCTGGGCTCAGGCACACACTGCACCGGATACTTACACCGCCTTTGTCGACGACTATTTCGCCTCGATCGAAAAGGTCTGGTCAGAGTTCACCTTCCACATGGCCGAGGACATCGTCACTTTGATGTTCCCGACCGCCTTGGCAGGCTACGTTGATGGGCTCGACTTGGCTGAACGCGGTCGCCAGTGGATGAACGATCATCCTGATGTCTCTGCCGCACTCACGCGTATTATTCGTGAACGCGTCGCGGTTGTTGAGCGCATGACGGCGGCACAGAAAGCGGACATCTAACCCTTCCTCTTCCGGATTGAACGACCGAGTGTCGGTAGGGCTCCATCATGAGCCCTACCGACATTTTGTCTGCATAGCGGCCAGTTGCCCGGCCGTAAACAGCTGGTGCGTGTTAATCTTCGAGTAAGTGCATCAGTACACAGGACGTTCAGAGGAGTTCCCCATGGGCCAGGCAGAACAAATACTGGGAGCATTAGGCGGTTGGGACAATATCAAGGATCTCGAAGCCTGCATCACCCGCATCCGTGTTTCGGTTGGTGACGAAGAGCTCGTGGATGAGGATGCCCTGAAGAATGCGGGCGCCTTTGGTGTCGTGTCGGTGGGAACGTCCATCCAGGTTGTCATGGGGCCGCAGGCTGACAGCATCGTTGAGGAGATTGAGAAACTCAAGTGACCCGTGTACTTGCTCCACTTGCTGGGCAAGTGATTCCCTTATCTGACGTGAATGACCCCGTCTTCGCAGAGAAAATCGTCGGCTCAGGTCTGGCAATTATTCCCGATACCTTGACCGCGCATGGGCACTCAGACGTGGTCAGTCCGATCGCGGGAACAATCATTAAGGCTCTCCCCCACGCATTTGTCGTCCGGTCAGCCGACGGCCCCGCTGTTCTGGTTCACGTGGGGCTCGATACCGTCAAGGCCGACACCTCGTCATTCATGGTCGTCGAGGGTGACCACAGCACTGTAGAGACCGCTCAGCCAGTTGTTTCATGGAGGCCCGCGCATCTTGTCGACGGTGGTTTCGACCTGACCACCCCCGTCATTGTCATGGACAGTTCGGACGCGATGATCGGGTCACACGCTGAATATGGAACGCACGTCCAAGCGGGAGATTTCCTGTTTGAAATTCTCCCCGCCTGAACGTGCGGTGATGAGCGCCTGTTACGTTACTTCTCGATCGCGGCGCGCAGGAACCACGCCTGCTTTTCGAGTCCGCGTGCAGCACCGACCAGGATGTCGCCACTGAGTGAATCGGCATCATCGACCTTTTCAAGATCCGACTTGATGCGCTCGGATGCAGCCATCAGCTTGCTTTCCATCTGCTTGTAGGCGTCGGCAACCGAAATGGTGCCTTCAGCCACGTCACCGATTCCGGAGTCCCTGGCAACCGTGGCGGCGCGGCCATCGGGAGTACCACCCAGGGTCGAAATACGTTCGGCAACCTCGTCGAGGTCTTCACGTACCTGATCGACGATCTCATCGAGCGCCAGGTGAAGAGCGCGGAAACGATCGCCTTGAATATTCCAGTGGTACTGCTTTGCCTGCAATGACAGGTCGGTCAGGTCCACCAGTGCGCGCTGGAGCGCATCGATCACGAGTTGTTCAGCCATTTTGGAGTCCTTTCTGCTCAGTGACTCTTCTAACATACAAGGGCGCACCCTCATTTGAAAGACTTCCGCTGCCACGTTCGCTGCCAGACAAAGACGGTACGAACGCGAACGCTCCTACTTGGGCAACGCCTCGTTGACCACATCGAACAGTTCAGTCATGTGATGGTCGGATGCCAGGCGCTCAGTACTGACTTCCCTGCCCGAACCATCGCACAGCGGGACACACCAGTTCGGGTATTCCGTATTGGTGCCGGGTAGATTCTGAGGGCGGATATCTCCCACAGCGTCCACCAATGCCACACCCACCAGACGCGAAGGTGTCATCGTAATGAAGCGATGCAAAGCTGTGACGATTTCTTCCTTGCTGGGCTCTGGCGAGTCCAGCAATCCGTATTCGCGCAGACGCACCAGCATGCGTTCGCGCTCGATTTCCTCCCCCGCGCGCACCACATCAACAGGATCGACCAGTAAGCCCAACTGGTCACGCAGCGTGGTCTGCACGCCGTCAAGGTATCCCGAAGTGGGTGGCAGATCATGAGTGTTCACTGTCGCAAGAACGTCGCGCCGGTATTGATCCGCATGCAGCGGCCAGCCAGAGTCCTCCTTTTCGAACCACAGCACCGATGTTCCCAGGATTCCTCGATCATTGAGGTAGCCGCGCACCCACGGTTCAACCGTGCCAAGGTCCTCACCGATCAGCACTGCTCCGGCGCGCTGGGCTTCAAGCAGCAGCACGCCAACCATCGCTTCGTGGTCGCAGGACACGTATGTTCCATGCGAAGCTGGCTCTCCCTCGGGAATCCACCACAGTCTGAACAATCCCATGATGTGGTCAATGCGCACCGCTCCGGCGTGGGACAGCACGGTTCGAATCATGTCGCGCAGCGGTTGGTACCCGCACCGCGCCAGCTCACGTGGAGACCACGGAGGCTGCGACCAGTTTTGGCCTTGCTGAGAATACATATCCGGCGGTGCTCCCACCGTCATTCCCGGTGCAAACAACGTCGGCGTGGCCCACACGTCGGAGCCTTTCGGGTGAACGCCAACGGCCAGGTCAGCCATAATGCCGATGCTCATGCCCAGTTCGGTGGCCAAGGTCTGCGAATCTCGCAACTGTTCGAGGGCGACCCACTGACACCATGAATAAAAGTCGATGCGGTCAGCCAGTTCAAAGCGTGCGCGCTCAATCTGATCAGTATCAGTGAGCATCTCAGGAATCAAGGGCTTATCGTCGCGCTCCAGATCGCCTGCCACAAACGACCCGGACGATTCGATGAGCGCGCACCACAAGGAAAAGTCCGCCAGCGCATCGCCTCCTTCGTTCGTGAAACGGAGGAACTGTGCGCGGCGCGATGGGCGCATGGGTTGCGCATGGAGGATTGCGAGTGCCTGAACCTTCGCCCGCCAGGAAGTGTCACGGTCAATCAGATCCGTGCGTGATGCGCCCCAAGATTCCTCGCGCAGAGCATTAACTCGGCTGCGGTCCCGTTCAGACAACTGCGCATATTCCGGCAGCGATTCAGGATGAATGTACAGCGGGTTCACCCACCTGCGTGTCACCGGCAGATAGGGCGAGTTCTCCAATGGCGAGATGGGCGCACACGCGTGAACGGGGTTAATCAGCACAAACTGCGCACCGTGCGCAGCACTGACCGACACGATGTCCTGCAGATCCGCGGTGTCGCCGATACCCCACGAGGAGGCAGAACGTACCGAATAAAACTGCGCGGAGGTGCCCCACTGCTGATCGGACTGCGTCAGCGCAGGTGGATCGATTCGGTCGGGAACGACGATCAGCGGCGCGGAATACACTGTTCCGCCCTCAACGGTTGCGACAAGGTGGTGCCATCCCAATGGCAGTGAGGCTGGGATTTCGAACGTTGCACGTCCCACTAGCTGATCGTCAATCTGACGTGGCGGCACCCATCGGTCGAGCTGGGGGCACTGTCCCCCCTCGCCACTTTCGAGTTCGTAGCTGACTGTCACCCTGCGGCCGTGCGGCACGTGAACGGGTACGTCCCGGGTGCAATGCTCGCGCACAACGGTGCAGTCAGGCAGGATCGTGGACCAGTGTTGATCCTCAGTGAATTCAACAGCGCGTTGAAGGTCCTGGACGGTGGAATCCTCATCGAGAGGCAATCCCAGTGCGTGTAGAACCTTCAGCAAAGATGCGGCTTCGACGTCAACAAGGTTGCCATACCAATCCCAAAAGTGCGTCGCCACTCCATTGGCTTCGGCCACCGAGCGCAGCAGGTCAATCTCGGTGTGTGCTGGTGCAGCTAGATCCATGAAGGTCTCCGACTCATCTCATCCACAGCGGTACTGCTACCGATCGTACACGTCATGAACACAGTTGACGCAGTTCGCCCATCACACGTTCCGCATCTATTCCAGTGACCAGCTGCACGACATCGCCTGAGCGCACCACCGCGATAACCGGCGGTTGTCTCAGTAGGTGTTCATCGATGCTATCTTGGTCGCGGACCTGCACGCGGATTCTCAATGCGCACGGTTCAAGATCGACAACGTTGTCGCATCCGCCCAGCCCCTGAAGTATTTCCCGGCATCGTTGCGGCAAGGATGGCTCAGCTGTCCATTCGCGATCCACGCCTGCCTGACGATTTTTGTGCACCATGTGTCCATCGTAGAAGATTGCCCACGATGCGCACCTGCTGTGCACAAAACGCCGCATGAACGGACAATAGAATTATGACGACACCGATCGACGTACCGTTGACCACCGATGAGCCCGTGGCATCTGTCCTGCGTATTCTGCGATTGACCGAAGATGCCGAGCACGAGGACACCTTCACTGCTCACTCCCTGCCGCAGGTGAGGCGCGTATACGGAGGACAGGTCATCGCACAGTCGTTGCTGGCGTCAATGGCCACCATTGACCAGGACGATCGGCTTCCCCACTCCTTCCATGCCTACTTTCTGCGCGGCGGCGACCCGCAAGCTCCATTTACACTGCACGTCAACCGTTTGCGCAATGGCCGTTCCTTTTCGTCGCGTTCCGTGACATGCAGGCAGTCTGAACGCGAAATTCTCACACTCGCCGCATCCTTCCAGAGCCCTGAATCCAGTCTGACATACGAGATTGAAGCGCCGGATGTGCCCGGCCCCGATTCCTGCGACTCAGCATTGGAGCTCTTCCGCATGATGAATCACCCAGTGGGCCGATTCCTCGGCAAGACTGCTGCATTCGATGTTCGTCATGTCCAGGACAGTTTGTATGTCAAACCCGACCCTCACCCCACGAATCGCCAGCAGCTTTGGATGCGTCCGCGCTCTCCGATCCCCTCCCAGGTCAGTCAGCTCATTCACCGCGCGCTTCTGGCATACGTCGTCGACCAAGTCATGTTGGAACCAGCCATGCGCGCCACCTCATTGTGCTGGATGACTCCAGGTTTGTCGGCCGCTTCCCTGGACCACGCCATGTGGTTCCATCACGATGTTGATATCAACGACTGGCTGCTTTTTGACGGCACGTGCACCAGTGTCAATAACGGTAGAGTCCTGACCCATATGCAGATTTTCTCCTCCAACGGCAGGCTCGTTGCCGATGCCAACCAGCAGGGCATGATGCGTGTGCCACGCGGCGGTGTGCATGGCTCAGGCCGATGGGAGTTCATGGATGGCGACAGGGCCACGGTCGCACCTGCTTAAGAAATGGAGTCCAATATGAGCATCTCTGCCCTGACCATTGCGGTCGCCACGCCGCTGCCCTCTGACCTGGTTGAACCACTCATGCAGTGCGATCCGCGCTTGCTGGTGGATTACCGCCCCCATTTGCTGCTGCCTCAGCGCTGGGTCGGTGACTGGGGTGGCGACACGAGCGTCACCCGCACCGACCAAGAGCACGCCGAGTACGTCCAGATGCTCACCCACGCTGACATTCTTCTGGGTATTCCTGATTCCTCCGCTCGCCTGCTGCGCGAGGTCGTCGAACACAACCCGAGACTTCGCTGGGTGCACACAATGGCTGCCGGAGGCGGCGCACAAGTCAAGGCTGCCGGCCTGTCTGAAGATGACCTCCAGCGCGTCACCTTCACCACCAGCGCAGGTGTGCACGGCACGACGCTCGCTGAGTTCGCACTGTTTGGCCTTCTCGCCGGCGCGAAAGATCTGCCCCGGCTGCACTCTGATCAACGCGCGCACCACTGGCCTGACCGCTACCCGATGCGCCACTTATCTGAAATGACCATTCTGATCATGGGCACAGGTGGCATCGGCCGCGTTGTCGCGCACCGCCTTCACGCTCTCGGTGCGACCGTATGGGCAACCTCGCGTTCGGGCACACCGGTCGAAGGCGTGGAACGGCTCATCGCGATGGATGACCTGCACGATGCTCTGGGTCAGTGCGATGGCCTGGTGATCACTCTGCCTGGCACATCAGCCACCCGCCATATGATTGACGCCGCCGCGTTCGCGTCAATGAAACCGGGGATGATCCTGGTCAATGTGGGTCGAGGAACGGTGATTGACGAGGACGCCCTCGTCGATGCCCTGAATGGACAACGCGTCGCTTTTGCTGCACTTGACGTAACGGAGACCGAACCTCTTCAGGATGGCTCTGCCCTGTGGGATCATCCCCGTGTCCTGATCAGTCCTCACACGGCTGCGCTCTCAACGCATGAAGGAGAGCGTATCGTTGAACTCTTCATGGACAATGCGGTGCGCTTCCTGGATGGTCGTCCGCTCCGCAACGTTGTCAACACCATCGAGTTTTACTAGCACCCCGACCCATGCACGCCCCTCCACCACGTAGGCCCCGGACTTTCACAGCTCTGGGCCGTCAGGCCATCGCTTTGATAGCACGCCAGATGGTTCGCGAGGGGCGCCGTACTGTCATTGTTCCGACCTATGCCTGCCTGACGATGATCGTGCCGTGGCAATTGGAAGGCATGCGCATCGAACAGGTGGCGTGCGATCCGGTGATGATGGATCCCGCAGATCTTGAACGAGCCCTTGCCAAGTGCTCAGCTGACGAAACAGTGGTGTTCTACTGCGAGACTTTCGGCTGTCAGCCCTCGCGCGCGCTCAGCGATGTACTCGGTGAAACACGCGGGCGCGGTGTCCGAGTTGTTGCAGACAGAACCCACAGTATGCTGTGCGATTCGGTGTGCGCCGCTGACATGGAACTTGTTTCTGCCCGCAAGCTCCTGTCGATTCCGGAGATCGCGTGGGTCGATGGCACGGTCGACCAGCCCTCTCGACGAAGCGAGGCTGACAATGCGCTGACGCGAGCTCGCCAACAGTTTCTTTCCACTCCGTCGGTTGCAACGTTTGAAGCCGTTGAGGATCTGGCAGATGAGCTGTGGACGCCGGTGTCGCCGTCTCAGGACGCTATGACGGCGCTGGAAGCGGTCGATATGGCCGGGCTCCGTGCAGATGTGCGCCGCACGCGCACACGAGTGGAAGTGGGTCTGCCACCGGGGTGCACAGTAGTCAATGAGGGCGTGTGCGCTCCCCTCGTTGTGCGCACCAATCACGCCGGCAAGGCGGCCGACGCACTGTATTCGCGCGGCATTGTCGGACCAATTCATTGGGATCGCCCCGCCAGCAGCCGGCTCGAGTGGCCGAGCGACCTGCTGTGCCTACCGCTGGTGATGACGCCTGACCAGTGCGATCAGTGCATCGAAGTCCTGACCGCTATTCACTCCTGAGTGCTTCCACCGGGTCCTTACGTGAGGCTGCTGAGGACGGGATCAAGCCTGCAATGAAGGTCAGGAACATGGAGATCGCCACCAGTATCGCTGCCGCACCCACCGGCAGGATCGCCACATTATAGATCCCGAAGTTCGCGCCCACAATGAGGTTGGCCGGTATGGTCAGCAGCGCGGAGATGCCGATACCCAGCAGGCCCGCAACCAGACCCACGATCAGGGTTTCCGCATTGAATACGCGACGAATATCCCGCTTGGATGCGCCGATGGCGCGCAGAATGCCGATCTCTTTCTTGCGTTCGAGCACCGAAATATAGGTGATCACGCCGATCATGATGGACGAGACAATCAGTGAAATCGCCACAAATGCGATCAGCACGTAACTCACCACGTTGATGATGGTGGTCACCGATGACATAAGCGTGCCAACCAGGTCACTGTAGTGGATGACCTTTTCCTCATGTCCGTCGGCTCGTTGCTGCTCGTTGTAGCTATCCAGAATGGTGATGATTTCACCCTTGGATTCAAAATCCGCCGGGAAAATGTCGATACGTGAGGGACTGGCCGGATCGGCATACCCCATCTTCGACAGATTCGCATCGTATGAAGTTGGCTCGGTCATCATCATTTGAGCGATCAGCTCGCTCAGTTCCTTCTCATCCATGTTGAAGTTAAAGGCGCGAGCTAGAGCGTCCTCGTCAATTTCCATCGCTGCCGACATGTTCTGACTGAGCTGGCTCATCTGGTTGGAGATGGCAGTGCCAATTGAATTTTCGAGGATGGAGCCCACCTGCGCTGAAATCTGGTCCGACACAGCCGTCATGGCGTCGTTCATGTAGGCACTCATGGCGGCATTCATCTGCTCAGCGAGGGCCGGGCCTTGAGCTGCCATCTGTTCGTCCATCTGTTGCCCGATCGACTCGCTGATCTGCCCAATGGCCGAGTCCGCCACGCCGCTCAGATCGGCCTGTGTTCCGTTCAGGTTGTCCTCGTTCTGGGCGAGCAATGCCTTTCCCTCCTCCGAGTCGAGGAAGACGGCGAAGTTCCTTGCCACGTCGCTGGCGTCGAGCCCATGCACCATGCAGTACTGGAAGTAGCCTGTCATCACCTGCTCGACCAGTGAGTTCAAGCGTTCAGGCTCGATCGCACTAGCCGCATCCATGCCCAGGTTCTGCCAGTCCACGCTGGCCATCGCGCGCTCAATGTCAATACCGTCCATCAGTGAGCTCATGTCCACTGATCCGAGCATGTCCTCGATACTGAGAGTCGGCAGCATCGACGGGTCAATAGTCAGTCCCGGCATATTCAGGTTCAGGTTCAGTGCCGACGGATCGATTGCCAGCTGCGATTCGTCAAATGTGAACGCCTCGGCCAGGGCGTCCCGGTCCACGCTGATCAATGACTTGAAATCCACCCCGCTGTTGCGCGGATTGTTCTGTTCATCGGCAAAGGTACGCCCCGTGAGAATATTGACTGACTGCTGGTCCAGTTGTGCGGCGACCACGTCGGAGCCGGCCGCCTCGTCCATCAGGTCCCTGACCAGGCTCGACGTGTAGTAGATGCCGGGTTGCAGGGCTGTGGCCGTGACTGATTCAGCGGGCTGCACGATGCCGACAACTCGCAGATCCTTCCCCTTGTCGACCAGACCGGACACAAAATCCTGATCCTTGCGCTTATCGGTCCACACCTTGTGCGTCTCCTCATAGACGTAGTAGTCGGCAGCGTTCACGACCTTGAATGTGACATTCATGATGTCGTCGTAGCTGACGTCGATTGGGTCATCAGGAGCATCAATGTCTTCCTGGTTGGCGAATTGTGCCACCATTGTCTTGAGTTCTTCCGGATCGCGCAGTCCGAGCGCGTACAGCGCGAAGTCGCTCATCTTTCCTGAGGGAGTGAGGACGGCCAGCGCCTCGTTCGATTCCGTTGGCCAGTGACCGGCAACCATGTCGTACTGTTGCTCGATGAGGGAGAGGTCGTCGCCCAGTTCGTTGAATACGTCAGTGTTCATCGCCTGGTTCATGAAGGCATTCGAGGTGGTGCCTGCGCCGATGCCGAGGGAAGCGAAAGTTGTGTCCGGGTTGACCTGGCGTGGCCCCGATTCCATATCGTCCGCAAAAATCTGAGGCCTGAGGTTGTAGCGATACTCGATGGAGCGGGCGTACTGATCGAGGTTGTCTGGATCGGAATCCAGGTATCTCTTGAGCGCGGTCAGATCATTTGAGTCAACCGTTTTGAACATGTTGGTCACCATCGGCATTTCGCCCACGTGTCCACTCTGCACACTGTCCGCGCTGTCTGATTTTTCTGACATTTCCGCGGACGCCTCGAGCATGGACGACATGTTCAGTCCCTGGTTGAAGATCTGGAGAGGATAGACGGAGAGCGTGTCTTCCTCGACGTTCTTGATATAACTGTTCACGCCGTTGGCAAGAGCCAAAATCAATGCAATCCCAATGATGCCGATACTGCCGGCGAAGGATGTCATCAGGGTACGGCCCTTCTTGGTCATCAAGTTGTTGAAGGACAGTCCCAGAGCGGTGAGGAACCCCATCGAGGTCTTCGCATTCTCGCTACTTTGAGTGATCTGACTGCGAGTATGCTCCTCAATCGGGTTGGAGTCGTCCGATACTGTGCCGTCCTTGAGTGTCACGATGCGGGTTGCGTATCGGTCAGCAAGGTCGGGATTGTGCGTCACCATAATCACCAGGCGGTCTTGTGCAATGCCGGTGAGCAGATGCATGATCTGTTCGCTCGTCACCGAGTCCAGGGCGCCTGTCGGCTCGTCAGCCAGAACAATCTCCGGGTCGTTGACCAATGCACGGGCGATGGCCACGCGCTGCATCTGGCCGCCTGACAGCTGGTTGGGGCGTTTGTGGGCGTGCTCCTCGAGGCCGACATCGCGAAGCGCTGCCAAAGCGCGTTGACGCCGATCGGAACGGGAGACACCGGACAGGGTCAACGCCAACTCCACGTTAGCGAGCACGCTCTGGTGTGTGATGAGGTTGTAGCTTTGAAAAACGAAGCCGATCCGGTTATTGCGGTACGTGTCCCAGTCGTGGTCGGAATAGGTGGATGTGTCAACATCGTCAACGATGATGGAGCCACTGTCGTAATGATCCAGGCCGCCGACAATGTTGAGTAGCGTCGTCTTGCCTGAACCCGACGGACCCAGGATCGCGACGAATTCGTTGTCGCGGAACTCAATTGAGACATCGTCGAGCGCCTGCTGCGTCAAGTCGCCTGTCGTGTAGGACTTGGTGACGTTATTGAGCTGAAGCATTGTCTGCCTCCTGGGGCATCAGGCCGGTGCTGACCAATTCGAGCCAGCGCGAGCGGATGGAGTGGTCGAAAGCGATGGGGGCGCTGCACAGCAGGATGCCGAAATCCTTGACCATGAAGTCGGTACGCAGCGAGTGGTCGCGGCGCCCGGCGTCAATGATTTCAGTGAGGTTGTGAACAATTCTTTCACGTGTGTGGGCGATTTCCCGATCGCGTAGATCTGAAAAAGATTGGAGATATTCGGCAACTGCCTGCCGGTTGGCGCCGTTGCCGGCCGCCTCAGTCACAATCACAGAGAGCAGATGGGACAGGGCGTCTCCCCCACGGACCTGGCCATCTGCGACACGCTTGGCAGTCTCAGTGAAGAGATCACATAGATGGGTCAGAGCCTGCACTGCAACGGCGCGGACAAGCGCCTCTTTTGTCGGGAAATGCCGGTAAAGCGTTCCAACTGCCACTCCGGCTTCCCTCGCGATCTGTTTCATGGAAACACCTGGACCGTGTTTCTTGATCTGTTCACCGGCCGTTGACAAGATGCGCTGCAGATTCAGGCGCGCGTCCGAACGGGTCGGGCCGCCCTCGTCAATAGTTGACGCTGCCGTGTGCATGATGTGGTTTCTCTTCCATGTCGTGATCATGTCGGTGAAGGTGAATCTAGGTTCATGTTATGAGTGCAGTGCGCTCCACGCATAGTGAGCGTTCCGAATGTGGGCAGCCTCTCCTTGCAGGCTCGTTTATCCGCACGCGCGACGCGCACTGCATAGACTGAACGAATGACTCCCCCTGTCGATACGCGCAATCATGAAATCACCGCTTCAGGACCGCTGCTTACGCCTGACGGTACGGTGCGAGAACCGGGCTGGGCACGCTCCCCTCTACTGGCCTACGACCGGCAGGCAATCGCTGCTCCCCGGTGGCGCATCAAGGAATGGGACTACTACATTGCGCTCACAGATACCACCGCCCTTGCCTTCACTGTGTGCGACGGCGGCTACTTCGGCATGGTGTCGGTGTCGTGGGTGGATCTGACTGCTCCAAGTGAACACACTGAAACCGTTCTGATACCTCTGCCCATGGGACGGCTCAAACTTCCCCACTCCTCCACTGCAGGGGTAAGCCAGTTTGTCAATTCTCGCGTCCGGATACGCTTCGAGACGACTTCTACAGGTCGAAAGATTCGCTGCCACATGAAGAACTTCAGCGAGAGTGAGGACTTCAAGTGCGTGCTGACCATGGAGCAACCGGGCATGGATTCACTGGTGATTGCCACGCCCTGGGCTGAAGATCCCCGTGCCTTCTACTACAACCAGAAGGTCAACTGTATGCCGGTTCGTGGAAGCGCAACATGGGGTTCGCGCCGCGTCGACTTCGATGCGGCAACGGATTTTTGCACCCTTGACTGGGGGCGCGGGGTGTGGACCTACGACAATCGCTGGTACTGGGGTTCAGGGAATGCACGCATCGACGGCGTTCCCTTCGGATTCAACATCGGTTATGGTTTCGGCGATACCTCGGCCGCCAGCGAAAACGTCATATTTTATGATGGCGTCGCGCACAAACTTGATGACGTGTTATTCCAGATACCTCATTCCTACACCGATCCGTGGCAATTCACGTCTAGCGACCACCGCTTCGAAACAGTCTTTGAGCCGATCATCGATCGCAGCGCGAGCATGTCGGTTGGCCCTGTCGCCACCGAGCAGCACCAGATTTTCGGGCGCATGAGCGGACACGTCGTACTCGACGATGGCACAGACCTCGAACTGCGCAATATCGTGTGTTTTGCCGAGGACGTCCACAACCGCTACTGACTCATTCGTCGATCTAGGCCAGTCGGTCAGTTCACCGATCCTTACTGATCAAAAGCATTCTCGCACCAAGCGGCTCTTATTCCACGTTAGTGGCTCGGAGCCCATTGACGCACGTATGAGCACAATCCACGACAAGAAAAACCCGGAAACCTGCAATTTCCGGGAAAAATTGTCGGGCTGGCGGGATTTGAACCCACGACCCCTTGACCCCCAGTCAAGTGCGCTACCAAGCTGCGCCACAGCCCGAAGTTCGCCGTCACGGCGACCTGACTACTTTAGCTCACGAAAGCAGTCCTTTCCAAGTTGACCGACTTGATGCCGATCACATCGCGCGGTGTCTTGTTCAGCCCCGCACCGTTCGATAGGCTCCACTCATGTCATCGCCAGATTACTTTGCCAACGATTCGCGTACGAACCGCCAACGTATGCTTGATGAAGACTTCTATATTGGCGACGATCCGGAGAACGCTCGAATCGCCCAGAAAGCCATTGAGCTATCTGAGCAGTATCGCCTCGCGATCATTGCGGGTAACGCACAGGCACGTGAGATTTTGTGCGAATTACTCGGCTCGTTTGGCGCAGGTTCCTACATTAAGCCGCCTCTGAGCGTCGACTATGGTGAGAACCTGCATGTCGGTGACCGCACATTCATCAATATGAATCTGGTTGCCCTCGACGTTGCCGCCATCTACATCGGTGATGACTGTCAAATTGGCCCGAACGTTCAACTCCTGACGCCCATTCACCCACTGGCACCCATTCCTCGGCGCGACAAACTAGAGGCCGCGCGCTCCATCCGACTGGGCGACAATGTTTGGCTCGGAGGCGGTGTCATCGTGTGTCCAGGAGTGACAATTGGCGATAACACAGTTGTTGGTGCCGGTTCGGTTGTGACGCGAGATCTGCCGGCGAATGTCGTCGCAGTGGGGACACCTGCACGCGTAGTGAAACACCTCGATCCGGAGGATACCCGCCTGGAATAGACCCCATATTTCCAGCACAAACGATCTGTACATCACATGTCGACGCGTGCCCTGCCAATTCGCCGCTGTTGTCCCTAGACTCCATAGCGGGAATGGTCGCGCGTCTTGGTTTGAGGAGTCCACTGGCATGAATAAGGTTGGCATCGGTGTGTCCTTATTGGCATCCGTCACGTTCGCCGCTTTCACGTATGTCGCCAAATTTACGCCGCCATTGAGCGGCACACAGTTGTGGGGCTGGCGCATCATGCTGACGGTACCCGGAATCATCCTCACTTTCATCGTGAGCGGTCGCGGACGCTCCCTCGTGCGTGAGATACAGATCGTACGGGAGAACCCATCTCGACTGCTCAGCTACGCCTTTTGCGCGCCCATGCTGGCAGTGCAAATGCTGCTTTTTGGGTGGGCACCACAAATGGGCAGGACGCTTGAACTGGCACTGGGATACTTCCTCATGCCGGTTGTTATGGTGTTGGCGGGGCGTTTCGTGTACAAGGAACGCATGAGTCCCCTCTCGGCTCTTGCGGCTGTACTGGCCGGATGCGCCGTCATCTATCAGGTCGTCTCGACAGGGCAGCTCGGGTGGGTCGCTCTCATCGTCGCTCTGGGATACCCCCTGTACTTCATGGTTCATAAGTATTTCCATACCGAGGGTGTCTCCGCGCTCACGTGGGAAATGATCCTCGCCTCTCCACTGGCACTATGGTTCGCACTGGCGCGCGGTGGCGTCAATGTCCCACGAGAAAATCCCCGACTGATCTGGATCATTCTGCTGATCGGCGCTGTCTCAGTGGTCGCCATGATCGTGTACGCATTGTCTGCGCGGATGCTGCCGTACAGTGTGTTCGGGTTGATGACCTACGTCGAACCCGTCCTGGTCTCCCTGCTCGCTATGGCAGCTGGAGAGCGCATCAGTCCTGGCGAAATCATCTTGTATATCGGAATCTACACCGCTGTTGGCCTGTTGGGTGTGGACGGCCTGTTGGCAATTGTGCACCGTGAACGCTGGCGTGCCTTCCCAGCTCGTCCATGGATCAAACGTCGCCGCAGAAAGTCGCCGCGTTCCCGTCACTTCAGGCGCGATCGCACATCCCGGTCGATCAACTCAACCAACTGATCGACCACTTGATCAATTGTCAGATCAGAGGTGTCGATCGGCGTCACACCGGCCGCCGGTGTCATGAACTCCGACACTGTTGAATCCGCGGCGTCGCGCCCCTGGACCTGTGCACGCGTTGCTTCCAAAGCCTCCGCATCCACACGACCATACAGTTCCAGTGTCCGCCTGCGCAGCCGTGCTTCGGGGTCGGCACTCAGCAGCACCCTGACATCGGCATCCGGGCACACCACCGTTGTGATGTCACGGCCCTCAGCGACCATACCGTGACCGTTTGCGCGTGCTTCCATCATGCGGCGGCGCTGCTCACGCGCCATCCAGTGACGCACTTCCATATTGGTTGCCACCTGGGACACCACGCCAGAGATCCGGGGCGTGCGGATATCGAGGGTAATCTCCCGTTCCCCCATGAAGAAGTGGGGATCGTGTGGATCAGAGTCCATACGAAGCGGCATTTGGTCTGCTGCAGCCGTGACTGCGTGACGGTCAGCCAGGTCCACCCCAGATTCCAGGGCGAACCACGTGAGCGCACGATACATCGCACCCGTGTCGAGGTATCCGATGCCCACGCGCGACGCCACGCGTCTGGAGACAGTTGATTTTCCAGACCCTGCGCTGCCGTCGATGGCAACCGTGACGCCGACACGTTCAATTCCCTCACGCAACGCTGCATCGAAATCTGTAACAACTGGTGCGTCCTGGTCGCCCATCACACTGCTCCTACTCTGTACTCGCATGCGCAATAATGCGCCATCCGCGTTTAACCAACTCGACCTCCGCCTCACGCGCACGCGTCGGATCCACCATGATGCGAGCCACACCAACCCGCTGGCGGGCAGCATGGTCAACCGTGAAGTCTTCAATGTTCACGCCGATCGACCCCAGTTCCGTAAACAGGTGCCCAAGCTCGCCAGGCTCATCTGGCACCAGAACCTCAACCTCGGCGAAATGGACAGGAACGCCACCGTGCTTGCCCGGAATACGTTCGACTCCACGGTTGCCTGCTTCCATGACGCGGTTTACCGCACCGACCGATCCACCCGTCAGCGGACCGCCTTGGGCGGCGCGATGCAGATGCTCGCGAAGGGCGTTTAAATCGTCACTGAGTGCATCCAAAACCTGCGTGATTGGACCAGCGTTGCCAGCCAGGATGACGGTCCACAACCGAGGGTCCGACGCTGCAATCCTGGTCGTATCACGCAATCCCTGGCCAGCCAGGGACAATGCTTCACTGGGCGCGTCCGCCAAGCGCGCGGCAAGCAGCGAGGACACCAATTGCGGCACATGAGACACCAGAGCAACTGCATGATCATGGGTGGAAGCATCCAGCTGCACAACAACCGCCCCAACATCTGTCGCCAACGTGCGGACCGCGACGATCGCCTTGTTCGATGAGGCCTCGTGCGCGACCACCACCCAGGGCCTGCCGATAAACAGGTCGGGATCTGCCGCCCCCGCGCCGGAGCGTTCACGACCTGCCATCGGGTGCGAACCAACGTATCGCGCTGCCAACGTGGCATCACCTGTGGATGTGGCCAGCTCCAGGACCTCCTGCTGCACGGCGCTCTTAACGGACGCCACGTCCGTGACAACGGCTTCAGGGTAGTCCTGCAAAGCGCGCACCACGCACTCCCCTGCCACGTCAGGTGGGGTGGCAACGACGACAAGGCGCGGCTCGGCGGTCCTCACCGTCTGCAGGGCTCGGCCCGCTCCCATGTCAACGGCAAGCTGCTCAGAGGTGGGAGATGCATCGCTGAGAAATACGTCGATCCCTCCCCTGCTCAACGCCAGGCCGAGGGAGGCGCCCAACAGACCAGATCCAATAATCAGAACTGGGCCATGCGTCCCGACTGCGCCTGCCATTACAGGCCTACGCAGGAGTACAGGCCGACGAGCATGTTCCCCTTCACGCGGCGCGTCGTGCCTGGTTGCAGGCGCTCGAGGCGAATAGGGCCGAACTCGGTGCGTACCAGTTCGCGCACTGGGAAGCCGACCGCATCCATGAGTCGACGCACCAGACGGTTGCGCCCCTCGTGCACGCGGATCTCAACAGCCGTGATGTCGCCGAAGGTTTCAACAACCCTGAAACCGTCAACGGCAATCGGACCGTCTTCGAGTTCAATTCCTTTGAGCAGCTGCTTGCGCACCTGAGGCTTGACCTCACCGTGGACGCGCGCCACGTATGTCTTGGGCACCTCATAGCTCGGATGTGTCAAACGGTTGGCCAACTCACCGTCATTGGTCAACAGCAACAGTCCTGACGTATCAATGTCCAGGCGTCCGACGTGATAGAGGCGCTCCGGGTAGTCTCCAATGATGTCGGTCAGACAGGGACGCCCCTCAGGGTCATCCATCGTTGAGACCATGCCGACCGGCTTGTTCAGCGCCATGACGATGTGTTTCGACTCGTCTGTGATCACCAGATCGCCGTCTACGTGGATGACCTGATGGCCGGGGTCGACACGAGTGCCCATCGCAGTTACTACATGGCCGTCCACGCTCACGCGTCCCTCGCGGATCAGCTCTTCGGCAGCGCGCCGCGAGGCGATTCCTGCTTGAGACAAGACCTTTTGCAGCCGAATTCCACCTTGTACGTGTGGATCGTTTCTCACAGTGTCTCCTCCATGTCATGAGCCAATTCGTCAAGCTCGTCGCTTTCGGGCAGGTAGGGTGCCAAGGGCACCAGCTCGTCCAGAGAGTTCATCCCCATGCGCTCCAGGAACATGTCAGTTGTCCCGTACATTCGGGCACCTGACGGCGCCAGCCCCACTTCTTCAATCAACCCGCGTGCCACCAGCGTACGCACAACCGAGTCAACATTCACGCCTCGAATGTGTGAGATTCGCGCCCGCGTCACCGGCTGGCGGTATGCCACCACCGCCAGTGTTTCCAATGCGGCCTGACTGAGTTTGGATGATTCGGAGCCGACGATGAAGCGGCCCACCATGGATGCCCACTGAGATGAGGAATAGATGCGCCACCCTCCAGCGGCGTGGCGCAGTTCGAATCCACGCGCCCTCGTGCCGGGGATTCGGCCCGCATACTCGTGGGCGAGGTGTTCCAGCGCGGTGGTCACATCATCTTCATCAGTGTCTAACGCATCAGCGAGTTGAGCGGCACTGACGGGTGCGTCGGCGACCATCAAGATCGCTTCCAGTGCGCAGTACAGCGCGTCGGACGGCTCACTCATTGTTCCTCCATTGACGAGGGCGTCTCCCCCTCGTAGTCATCGATCGGCACCTCGTCCAATGTGGTTCCGTTCCATTTCACCGTCAGTTCGCCCAGTGCTTCGGCCTGATCAAACTCAATAATAGTGCGGCGGAAAAGTTCCAGGACCGCCAGAAACCGCGACACCACGACAGCTGTGCTCTCAGCATCTGCGATGAGCGCGTGGAACGTCATCACCGGCTGGGCGCGCAGTTTATTCATGAGGATCGGAACCTGCGTGGCGACCGGGATCACCGGGTCGTGCAGGTGGGCGATCTGCACAGCAGGTGGGCGGTTGCTGAGCGCATCGGCCGCTAGGCGCGCAAGATCTTCGGCACTAATGGTCCACACCAGTTCAGGCAGCAGTGCAGCGAAATGCGGTTCCAGTGCGACGTCCCGGGCGTATGACCCGTCGAAATTTCCCAGTCGTGAAGCGATGCTACCGGCGGCCATTTTGAATGCCCGGTATTGCAGCAGGCGCGAAAACAGCAGGTCGCGTGCTTCCAGATCTTCCAGGTCGACATCTGTTTCATCGACGTCACGCGGGAGAAGGTGTGCCGCCTTCATGTTAAGCAGCGTGGCCGCCACGACGAGGAATTCCGTGGTGCGTGACAGGTCCGGGAATGCGCTCATGTGAGCGATGAACTCGTCGGTCACTTCTGCCAAGGCGACCTCGGTAATGTCGAGGCGCTTGCGTGAAATCAGCTGCAGCAGCAGATCAAAGGGACCTTCGAATACGTCCAGTGTGACTCGAAATTGATCGATGGTCCCTTCGTCAATGATCTCAGGCGACGCCACCACGAGCAACCACTTCTCGAGCCAGGCGGCGGTACGCTTGCGCTCCAGGATGCGTTGGTGCATACGTGGTGATCGGTTCAGTCGCCACCGACGCGTCAGGGAATTTCACCGTGCGACGGATCCTGGTCGAAAACACCAGGTCACCGAATGCTTCACTGAGCCGCTCCAGAACCTCACGCGTGTGCAGCGTGCGGGTATCGACCATCGTGGCCACGATTCCGTCAATGTTCAGCCGCGGGTTGATCCGGTCACGCACCGTCTCAATGGTCTCGACCAGTAGCGCCACACCTCGCAGGGCAAAAAACTCAGCCTCTACCGGCACGATCACGCCGTGGGAAGCGCTCAACGCGTTCACGGTCAGCAGGCCCAGTGACGGCTGGCAGTCAATGAGGATGACGTCGTATTCATCAGCCACCGAACGCAGCACACGTGCAAGAGCGGATTCGCGCGCCACTTCGTTGACCAGTTGGACTTCCGCAGCAGACAGGTCGATATTCGCCGGCAGGACGTCAAGATTGTCCACCGCCGTGGGCACGATCGCCGTATGTGCATCCGGTTTGGACGCCATCAGCAGCGTGTAAATCGTCTGGTCCAGTTCCAGGGCATTGATGCCCAGACCCACCGATGCGGCACCTTGCGGATCAAAGTCGACGATCAGCACACGCCTGCCGTATTCAGCAAGCGCGGCACCCAGGTTGATGGTCGTCGTGGTCTTACCGACGCCGCCCTTCTGGTTGCACATGGCAATAATGCGTGCAGGGCCGTGCCCTTTGAGCGGCTCAGGAACAGGGAAATCTTCTTCCTCGTTGGTGGTGCCACCCAAATCCGTTACCAATGCAGGTTGATCATCATGAGTCACGCTCTTAGCCTAGTTCATTGTGCCGCGTCAGTTGCGCAGCTGGGCACGTGGATGAGCGGATCGGTACACTTCACGCAGCGTCGTCGCCGTCAACCGGGTATAGATCTGCGTGGTCTGAACGCTGGCATGTCCGAGCAGTTCCTGCACGTCACGCACGCTCGCTCCACCCTCCAGCAGATGCGTGGCAAAGGAATGACGCAGAGTGTGGGGCGATACTTTCGATTCCAGGCCGGCCTCACGAGCGACCCGTTGAATCGATTCCCACGCCGATTGGCGCGACATGGGTCGCCCTCGTAAATTCAGGAACAAATGCGAATCGCCTCGTCCTCGGGAGGCAAGCTCCGGGCGAGCACGCACCAGATAATTGCCCACTGCCTGACGTGCAGCGTGTCCCACCGGTACCAGGCGTTCCTTGCGTCCCTTGCCGAACAGACGCACGACCGGTAGTTCCTCATCCAGGTCGATGTCATCGACAGCCATTGCCAAAGCCTCTGACACGCGTGCCCCGGTGGCGTAGAGGACTTCGAGCAGCGCATGGTCTCGAATGCCGCGCGCCGAGTCGTCGCGCGCCGCCATATCCAGCAGGCGTGTCACCTCGTCAATACTGAGGGCTTTGGGCAGGCGCTCCCCCATTTGCGGTGAGTGCACATCCTGCGTCGGGTCGACCGCACCGTATTTTTCACGGATCGCGAAACGATGAAACCCTCGAATCGCTGCCAGTGCGCGCGCAATTGACGAGGGAGCCTTCGGTGCCGTTTTACCGTGAGGATGGGACAGGGCGGACAGATAATCTGCGACGTTGTCGGGGGTGACCGCCTTCAGATCCGTGACCCCACGCTGGTGCAAGGCCCGAATATAGCCCTCGATGTCCCGGCGATAATTCGTCACCGTGTGCACCGATGCGCCTTTTTCCACCTGCAGGTAGCTCAGCCAATCCTCGGCAATACTGTCCAAAGCGTCCACGTGTGAATGCTAGACGATCAGGCCCAGGTGCGCGGCTGAAAGTCCTCGTCAGGGGTCGCAGTATTCACGTAGACTAATCCTGCAGCCAATATCAGTATTGTTCTGACCTGCGTCGCTCAACGTTGGGGCGCAGAAATTCTGGAGGATGTTGTGACATTGAAGTGGGACTCAATCGATGATCGAGCAGTTGCGACTGCCCGCGTGCTAGCAGCCGATGCCGTGGAGAAAGTGGGCAATGGCCACCCAGGCACCGCTATTTCGCTGGCACCTGCCGCATATCTGCTCTACCAGCACCATATGAAGTTTGACCCAACTGACCAGCATTGGCTGGGCCGCGACCGTTTCGTCCTGTCAGCAGGCCATTCATCGCTGACACAGTATGTGCAGCTGTATCTGGCTGGCATGGACTTGGAACTGGAGGATCTGAAGTCACTGCGCACGTTCAAGTCAAAGACGCCCGGTCACCCCGAATTCAAGCACACCAAGGGCGTGGAAGTGACCACTGGACCGCTGGGTACCGGCATCGGTGCGGCCGTCGGTTTCGCCATGTCGGCTCGCCGCAGCCACGGCCTGTATGATCCGGAAACACCGATGGGTGAATCCGTCTTCGATCACAACGTGTACGTCATTGCCGGTGACGGTTGCATGCAGGAAGGCGTCCAGTCTGAGGCTGCCTCACTGGCCGGAACGCAGCGCCTGGGCAACCTGACGGTTATTTACGATGACAACCACATCTCGATTGAAGACGACACAAATATCGCGTTTAACGAGGACGTTCTGGCGCGCTACGAATCCTACGGCTGGCATGTCCAGCGCGTTGACTGGCTCAAGGATGATGGCTCCTACGTCGAAGACATCCAGGCCCTGGATCATGCACTGAATGAAGCTGAGAAGGTCACCGACCGTCCCTCCATCATTGCGCTGCGGACCATCATCGGCTGGCCGACTCCGAAGAAGCAGAACACCGGCGGGATCCACGGATCCAAGCTGGGGGATGAAGCGCTGCGCGGCCTGAAGGAAGCGCTCGGCTTTGATCCAGAGGCGATGTTTGCCGCCGATGAAGAAGCCGTCAAGGCAGTGCGGGAAGCCACCGCGAAGCGCGCACGTGAGGCACGTGAGCAGTGGGATGAGCGTTTCAACGCGTGGCGTGAGGCCCAGCCTGAACGCGCAGCGATGCTGGACCGTGTTTTGGCGGGCGGCCTTCCGGATGGGTGGGAATCAGCCCTGCCCGTGTTCGAAGAAGGCAAAGCACTGGCCACCCGCGCAGCCTCCGGTCAGGTACTCAATGCCATCAAGGACGTTTTGCCTGAACTGTGGGGCGGTTCCGCTGATCTGGCAGGATCGAACAACACCTACATGGACGGCTACCCGTCATTCCTTCCCGAGGATCGCTCCTCTGAGAAGTTCCCGGGCAACCCGTTTGGCCGTAACCTGCACTTCGGTGTACGCGAGTTCGGCATGGGTGCCGTGATGAACGGTATTGCCGCCGATCACCTCACCCGCGTGTACGGTGCGACATTCTTCGTCTTTTCGGATTTCATGCGCGGTGCGGTGCGCCTGGCGTCCATCATGGATCTGCCCGTGACCTACGTGTGGACCCACGATTCGATCGGTGTGGGCGAAGACGGCCCGACGCACCAGCCCATCGAGCATCTGGCAGCCTGCCGCGCGATCCCGAACCTCGCGGTTGTACGCCCGGCGGATGCTGCAGAAACGGCTCAGGCATGGAAGTCGATCCTGGAACGTCAGCACCCCGCCGCGCTGATCTTGTCGCGTCAGGGTCTGCCAAACCCTGCCCGCGGCGACGAGGCCGGCCTGGCCGCTGCGGAGGGCCTGGATCGCGGCGCCTATGTGCTGAGCTGTGACGGCGATCCGGATGTCATCCTCCTGGCATCGGGTTCTGAGGTGTCAATCGCCCTTGACGCTGCTGCCACGTTGCGCGAAGAAGGTCGCAGCGTGCGCGTCGTGTCGGTTCCCTGCATGGAATGGTTCGACGAGCAGGACGAGGATTACAAGGAATCGGTCCTGCCCAGCAGTGTGCGTGCCCGCGTCTCCGTCGAGGCTGGCATTGCGATGCCGTGGCACCGCTGGATCGGCGACGCAGGCCGAGCCGTGTGCATCGAGCACTTCGGTGAGTCAGCTGATGGCGCCCGCCTGTTCGAGGAGTTCGGCTTCACAGCTGAGGCAGTGGTGAGCGCTGCTCACGAATCACTGGATGCTGCAGCGAAGTAAGACTGCTTTTTGCTGACATGAGGTATCGGCGCGGGGTGACGGCACATGGCCGAAGCCCCGCGTCGATCATGTCGTGAGCATGACAAGCTGAATCACGGCGATCTCGATACGATGGTGACCTGACACATGATCGATTGAGGAGTGTGCATGGACCCTTCATCGGATGACGCGACGATGCAGATACGAAGCTCCATGGATCGGAGGCTGCCCCGAATTGCGCCTCCTTGCGGCCTGGTCGTTTTCGGCATTACCGGCGATCTGGCGCGCACGAAGTTGCTGCCCGCTATCTACGACCTGGCACACCGCGGCCTCCTCAACCCTGCGTTCGCGCTGACCGGATTCGGCAGACGTGAGTGGGATCGTGAAGATTTTGAAGATTTCGTGCGCACCTCCATTGAGCAGCACTCTCGAACAGGGTTCGACGAGGGAACGTGGAAGCATTTTGCATCCGGCTTGCGCTTCGTGTCCGGCTCATTCGACGACACTGACGCATACGAGGAGTTGGCGCGGACGGTGCGTGAACTTGATGAATCCCGCGGCACCGGCGGTAATCACGCCTTCTACTTGTCCATTCCCCCCAAGTGGTTCCCGGTTGTCTGTCAGCACCTAGCGAACACTGGTCTGAACGAGCGTCAGGATAGTGAGTGGCGCCGGGTGATCATCGAAAAGCCATTCGGTCACGACCTCGAATCTGCCCGCGAACTGTCGGACGCAGTCTCGCGCGTCTTCGATGAGCAGGACGTGTTCCGTATCGACCACTACCTGGGCAAGGAAACCGTTCAGAATATTCTGGCGATGCGTTTCGCCAACACGATGTTCGAACCGCTGTGGAATGCGCACTATGTGGATCACGTGCAGATCACGATGGCGGAGGATATCGGCATCGGTACTCGTGCCGGCTATTACGACGGTATCGGCGCGGCGCGGGACGTCATCCAGAACCATCTGCTTCAGCTCGTGGCGCTCACCGCGATGGAGGAGCCCATCAACTTGTCGCCTGAGGCGCTCAGGGCTGAAAAGCAGAAGGTCCTGTCCGCTATTCGTCTTCCCGAGGATCTGGCGACCTCAACAGCGCGCGGTCAATATCAATCCGGCTGGCAAGCCGGCCAATATGTTAAGGGATATCTCGAAGAGGACAATATTCCCGCCGATTCGCACACCGAAACATATGCCGCATTGACATTGCACGTGGATACGCGCCGGTGGGCCGGTGTTCCGTTCTATCTGCGAACGGGCAAGCGCCTGGGCAAACGCGTCACGGAGATTGCAGTTGTCTTCAAACGTGCCTCGCACGTCCCGTTCCAGCACTTTGAGATGGGAGAAACCGGGCACAATGTCCTCGTCATCCGTATCCAGCCCGATGAGGGAATGACGATTCGTTTCGGTGCGAAGGTCCCCGCAACAGAAATGCAGGTGCGTGACGTGACGATGGATTTTGGCTACGGTCACGCGTTCACTGAAGATTCCCCAGAAGCCTACGAGCGCCTGATTCTTGATGCGCTGGTCGGTTCCGCGCCACTGTTCCCCGATCAGGATGAGGTTGAGGCCTCGTGGAGAATCCTCGATCCGGTGCTGGATTTCTGGACGCAACAGGGCCTTCCCGACCAGTATCGTCCCGGAACATGGGGACCTGAATCAGCTCACCAGATGCTCGCCCGCTCCGGCCGCGCTTGGAGGTTGCCGTGATTATCACCCTCAAAGACACATCTGCCCTCGATATCGCCTCACAGCTTCTGCAGATTCGCCAGGAACAGGGGGCTTCGGCGCTGGGCCGTGTGTTAACGCTGATCGTCGTGGTGGACGACCTGATCGACGTCGACCATGCGATTGAAATTTCGCAAGCTGCTTCTCACGAGCATCCCTGCCGCGTCATCGTGGTGGTGGAGCCGGTGCAGGCAGAACGCTCCAGCTCCCCGCGGGTCAATGCACAGATTCGCATGGGCAAGGACGAGGGGCCGTCTGAAGTCATCGTCCTGGAGCCTCGCGGCGACGCTGGTCAGGATCTGGATACCCTGGTTATGCCGCTGTTACTGGCCGATACGCCGGTGGTGACGTTCTGGCCCAGCATACCGCCTGAAAATCCTGCCGAGCATCCGCTGGGGCGACTGGCCGTGCGTCGCATTTCGGATTCACGGGAGACCGATACGCCCATCGATACACTGTTGCGCCTGTCCGAGGTGTACACCCCGGGGGACACTGACTTGGCGTGGTCTGGCGTCACGTTGTGGCGCGCACTGATCGCCACAATGGTCGAAGGGTTCAAGTCGGTACCCACTGCTGTGACCGTTCGCGGCCACCACACTCATCCTTCGTCGTATTTAGTGGCAGCGTGGCTTGCCGATGTGATGGGTATTCCCTCGCGCGTCGACACCGATCCGACAGCTCAAACCATTACGGGTGTGCACTTCACGTTTGATGATGCCGAGGAAGCCTCGTTAACGCGCCCTGCCGGCTCGTCTGTCGCGCATGTCAAGCGTTCGGGTCTTGATCCTGTTGCGGTTAGTCTTCCGCGGCGCAGTATTCAGGACTGCGTGATGGAAGAACTCAGACGCTTGGATCCTGACCTCATGTATCAGCACGTGATCGGCAATTTCCTGCACGATGTGCATCGCGAGTGCAAAGGCCAGTCATGACTTCTTCTCCCCTGCCCCGTATCGTCACCGCTTCTGACCGTAAGAATCTGGCCAGCGCTGTTGCGCGCGAATTGTTGCCAATCCTCGTGCACGGCGCACGTGAACACAGCGCTGACCGTCCCTTCCAGTGGGCTATCGCAGGCGGCGTCGTGCACGACGTTCTCGCCGATCTCGCTTCGATCATCGCTGACGAGGACGACCTCGATGCCGACTGGTCGCATATTCGAGTGTGGTGGGTCGATGAACGCTTCGTTCAGGCCACCCACTCCGAGCGTAATGACCAGCAGGCCGTATCCGCGCTGTTCGCGCAACTGCCCGGCATTCAGCTGCGCCCCATGCCCTCCGACCGCGGTCAGGGACTCGATCAGGCGGCTGAGGACTATGCAGATCTGTGGCGCTCAGATATCGGTGACGGGGTGCTTGACTTTGCGCTGATCGGGATGGGACCGGATGGGCACATTGCCTCCCTCTTCCCGGGCCGCGCGCACGAAGCTGATGGCGCGCCTGTTCTGGTCGTGCGCGATTCACCGAAAATGCCGCCGTTGAGGCTGTCGCTGCCGATGTCGACTATTGCCAGTGCCCGTGATATCTGGGTTGTCGCGCCCGGTGATTCGAAGGCTGATGCGCTCACGGAGGCACTGGTGTACGCCGCACACGAGCAGGACCGGCCGATTGCCGGTCTTCCACGCGATCGAACCACGTTCTGGCTTGATACGGATTCGGCGCGCGGCCTGGAAATTCGCTGAATCACCGGGTCGTGGTCTCAGTCCACTGCGCGCACAGTCAATAGAGAAATCGCACGTGGGACGTTCACGTCTCACGTGCGATTACCGAAAGCTTGAGCGTAAGGCCGTATCTTAGCTGGCGACCGTGATCTTGGTCAGGAGCGCGTAGGCTACGATGCACACCACCCACACGATCAGAATTGCCAAGGTAATGCGATTCAGGTTACGTTCTGCCACGCCTGATGATCCCGCAGTGGTGGAAATGCCGCCGCCGAACATATCTGACAGGCCGCCGCCGCGCCCTTTGTGCATCAGCACTGTCAATACAAGCAGGATGCTGGCCAAAACGGTCAGTACGACAAGGATTATTTTCAGAGCAGTCACTGGTTTTCCATTCACATGCTGGGGATAACAGTAGGCAGTGTAGTGGCATAAGGCCGTCCAACACCAGTTGGGCGCGCGGCGCGTTACCTCACATCTCTGCCGCAGTTCGCCTGGCCGTCCTGAGTAGGGCGCGCCAGGCAAACTAACAGAAGACCGGCGCGAGCCGATCAGGCGTTCTTGTACAGAGCGATCTTCGAGAACTCCTCCGCCTTCAGAGAGGCGCCGCCGACCAGTCCGCCGTCAACATCAGGCTGAGCCATAATGTCAGCAACGTTCGTCGACTTCACGGAGCCGCCGTACAGAACGCGGACGCTGTCAGCCAGTTCCGGTGTGTACAGCTCTGCCAGACGTGCGCGGATCGCACCGCACACCTCCTGGGCATCTTCAGGTGTCGCAACCTCGCCGGTGCCGATCGCCCAGATGGGCTCGTAGGCAATGACGATCTTGGCAGCCTGCTCGGCGTCCATCCCATCGAGTGCACCGTCGATCTGAGCCAGGACGTGCTCGACGTGACGGCCTTCCTTGCGGACCTCGAGGCCCTCACCGCAGCAGATGATCGGGGTCATCCCGGCTGCCAGTGCAACGCGGGCCTTCTCGCCCACCAATGCATCGCTTTCGCCGTGGTATTCGCGACGTTCGGAGTGGCCGACGACAACATAGCTGACACCCAGCTTGGCGAGCATTTCAGCTGACACTTCACCGGTGTATGCGCCGGATTCGTGCGTTGAGATGTCCTGCGCGCCGTACTTGATCTTGAGGTTGTCACCCTCAACGACAGTCTGAACGGAGCGGATATCGGTAAACGGTGGGATGACCACAACTTCAACGTCGTCATAGGTGAAATTCGCGTCATCCAACGCCATTGCGAGGCCCTGGACCAAATGAACAGCCTCAAGGTGGTTGAGGTTCATCTTCCAGTTTCCGGCCATCAAAGGTGTACGTGCCATGTTTCAGTCCTCCAGAACTGCGATACCGGGCAGAGTCTTGCCTTCGAGGAGTTCGAGGGACGCTCCACCGCCTGTGGAAATGTGAGAGAAAGTGGATTCGTCGAATCCGAGTTGACGAATGGCCGCTGCCGAGTCGCCGCCACCGACCACCGAGAACATTGAGCCTGATGACAGTGCCTGCGCCACGGCGCGGGTGCCCTCTGCGAATGCCTCGAACTCGAATACGCCCATCGGGCCGTTCCACGCCACAGTCTTGGCCTCGGCCAGTGTCTGTGCGAACAATTCGCCGGACTTCGGACCGATGTCCAGACCCATCTGGTCGGCGGGCATCTTGTCGGCGTCAACAACCGTTGCCGGCGCGTCAGCCTTGAATTCGGGCGCCGCAACGACGTCGACTGGGAGAACCAGCTTGACGCCGCGCTTGTCGGCCTCGTCGATGTATTCCTTGACTGTATCGATCTGATCTTCCTCGAGCAGGGACTTGCCCACCTCGTAGCCTTTCGCGGCCAGGAAGGTGAACGACATGCCACCGCCGATGAGCAGCATATCGGCCTTGGTCAGCAGGTTCTCGATGACGCCGAGCTTGTCGGAGACTTTCGAGCCTCCCAGCACAACGGCGTAGGGACGCTCAGGATCGCCTGTCACGCGTGACAGGGATTCAATTTCCTTGACGACCAGGAGGCCGGCTGCGGAGGGCAGGAGCTTGGCGATGTCGTATACGGATGCCTGCTTGCGGTGGACTACGCCGAATCCGTCGGAGACGAATGCGTCGGCCAGTTCAGCCATTTCCTTGGCGAAGGCTTCACGCTCCGCGTCATCCTTCGAGGTTTCGCGGGGGTCGAATCGAACATTCTCCAGCAGGACGATCTCGCCGTCCTTGATCTTTTCTGCCGCCTCGTGTGCCGAGGGGCCCGTTGTGTCCTCTGCGAGGCTGACGGGGGCATCGATCAGCTCTGCCAGACGTGCGGCAACGGGCTTGAGTGAGAATTCAGGCTTCACTTCGCCTTTCGGTCGACCCATGTGTGCCATGACGAGGATGCGTGCTCCTTCGTCAACAAGCTTGTTCAGTGTCGGTAGAGCTGCCCGGATACGTCCGTCGTCGGTGATTTCGCCGTCCTTGATCGGGACATTGAAGTCCGAGCGGACGAGGACGCGCTTGCCGCGCAGGTCACCCAATGTTTCTATGGTCCTCATTGAACCTCCCTTGATTGTGCAGTGCAGGGTATGTCAAATTCGTCGATGGGGGCGGCTCGTTAAGCCACCATGGAAAAGGCGCCCGCACGCAGAGATATGCATGCGGGCGCCTCTCCTCATTCTAACGTCGTGCTCAGAGCGCGGCCGCGACCTTCGAGGTCAGGCGAACGAGGCTGTTGGAGTAGCCCCATTCGTTGTCGTACCAGGAGACAACCTTGATCTGGTTGTCAATGACCTTGGTCAGCTTCGAGTCGAAGATGGAGGTGTGGGGATCGCCGGTGATGTCGGTCGAAACCAGTTCATCCTCGGAGTACTTGAACGCTTCGGCAAATTCGCCGGTCGAGGCTGCCTTGCATGCTGCGTTCACGTCTTCGGCGGTGACGCCTTCCTTCTTCGGGATGAAGGTGAGGTCGACGACGGAGCCGGTCGGAACCGGGACGCGCATTGCGTAGCCGTCCAGACGGCCCTTCAGCTGAGGAAGAACCAGGGACACGGCGCGGGCTGCACCGGTCGAGGTCGGGACGATGTTCAGAGCTGCTGCGCGGGCGCGACGCAGATCCTTGTGCGGTGCGTCGTGGATGCGCTGATCGCCGGTGTAGGCGTGCACGGTCACCATGAGGCCGCTATCGATTCCGAAAGCCTCATCGAGAACCTTGGCCAGAGGAGCAAGGCAGTTGGTGGTGCACGAGGCGTTCGACACGATGTTGTGCTTCTCGTTGTCGTAGTCGTCGCTGTTCACGCCCATGACGAATGTGGCGTCAACGTTCTTGCCAGGCGCGGAGATGATTACCTTCTTGGCACCGGCTTCGATGTGGGCCTTTGCCTTCTCACCGTCTGTAAAGAATCCGGTGGACTCGACGACGACATCTACGCCGAGGTCCTTCCACGGCAGGTTGGCCGGATCGCGCTCTTCGAGAGCAACAATCTTCTTTCCATCGACGGAGATTGACTCCTCGTCGTAGGTCACCTCTGCGTCAAGACGACCCGTGATGGAGTCAAACTTGAGCAAGTGAGCGAGGGTCTTGTTATCGGTCAGATCGTTTACTGCCACGATTTCAAAATCCGCACCCTGCTGACGAGCGGCACGGAAGAAGTTGCGGCCGATGCGGCCGAAGCCGTTGATTCCAACGCGGATGGTCACTATAGTCCTCCTGCTTGTACCCCATAAAGGGGCACGTATTTCGTGCAACCGGATAGGGCTCGGTACCACAATCCAGCCCGCAGACTTCTGCGGTTCAAGCACTCTTCAATGTACACCCCATAGGCCATTTAGTCAGGGTCGAATGGCCTACAAGAAGTTTGCGTCAAGCGAACAGGCTGTTCGTGACACTTCTAATCATCGAACATTTCGAGCGTGAGTGCAGACTCAGTGTCCGGTATCCCCTGCTCGTGTGCAGCCTTATCGGCCATTGCCAGCAGTCTACGGATGCGCCCCGCCACGGCGTCCTTAGTCAAGGGTGGATCAATGTGCTTACCCAGTTCTTCCAATGAAGCCTGGCGGTATTGGATGCGCAGTTCGCCCGCCTCACGCAGATGCGGCGGCACGGAGTCGCCCAGAATCTCAAAGGCACGTCGAACCCTGGCACCTGCGGCTACTGCCGCACGAGCCGAGCGCCGAAGGTTCGCATCATCAAAGTTGGCCAGGCGGTTGGCGCTGCCTCGCGCTTCGCGACGTTCGCGGCGTTCTTTCCACACCTCAAACGTCTTGACGGCACCCATCGCATTGATGAGCGTGGAAATCGAGTCCGCCTCCCGGATGACAACCCGATCAGCTCCGCGGATTTCGCGCGACTTCCCCGTCGCTCCCAGTCGTCGTGCACACCCGACAAGGGCCATTGCCGCTTCAGGGCCGGGACAGGTCACTTCCATCGACGTTGATCGACCCGGTTCCAGCAGGGATCCTCGTGCCAGAAAGGCTCCTCGCCATCCTGCTGCTGCTTCGTCTTTTCCGGCGCTGACCAGGTGCGGTGCCAAGCCTCTGACCGGGCGTCCCAGTTGATCGACCAGTCCTGTCACGCGTGCCAGGGCGTCTGCTTCCTTGACGACGCGCACCACGTATCGGTCACCGCGACGCAGCGCACCACCTGACACGACAACGACAGATGATTCCGTACCGTACAGCGACGTGAGGAAGGCTCGCAGGCGTCGAGCGACAAGTGGGGAATCCAGTTCAGCCTCGATGATAATTCGACCAGACACGAGGTGCAGACCTCCGGCAAATCGGAGCATCACAGCAGCCTCGGCTGCCATTGTCGATTGACGTGCAGGAACCAGGTGAGCAAGCTCCTCTTTCATGTCCATCGTTAAAGACATGATCGCCTCCTCGTGTCGTGTAGAGCGCCTTGATGACAACTGCTCATGCTAACCACGGTTCCGATCGTCCCACCTCTCCCATGAATCCATCGAATGCATCTCGCAGAGCCGCAGCCAGACGCAACGGATCATGATGGGGCTTCCCGTCGCCCGTTCGCACCTGGCGCAACATGACTCGAGCGCCCACGTCCTGCGCTGCCTGAATGAGCGTATCAATATCATCCGTGGCAGTCGGGTCGGCAATGACAACGTCCAGCTTGAGATCAGGTGCATGGTCGCGTAGGACGCGCACGTGATCGGCAGCGCTCATCGTGTCTGTTTCACCACGCTGGCGGGCCAGATTCAGGACCAGTGCCCTGTGGGCATCTGTTGTGACCAGTGCCCGGTGCAACTGTGAAACCAGCAGGTGCGGAATTAACGAGGTGTACCACGACCCTGGACCGAGCACGACCCATTCAGCTTCCTGGATGGCGTGCATTGCAGCCTCTGGGACGGGCGGATCCTCAGGGATAAGGCGCACGTGGCGCACACGTCCGGGCGCGACGGCGACGCGTGACTGGCCCCGTACCGTGTACAGCTCGCCTTCGTTTTCCATATCGGCTTCAATGTCCAGTGGAACTGATGCCATCGGCAGGACCCGGCCCTGAGCGCCCAGGAGCCGGCCGACCCATTCCAAACCCTCAACGGGGTCGCCCAGAAGCTGCCACAGGCCGGAAATCAGCAGGTTCCCAAGGGCATGGCCATTCAATGGCCCGTTGGTACGCAGACGCAGCTGCATCACATCGCGCCAGGTCAGTCCCCATTCGGTTTCCTCACACAAACTGGCCAGAGCCATTCGCAGATCTCCTGGAGGTAGAAGATCTGTTTCAGAACGCAGACGTCCTGAGGATCCCCCGTCGTCGGCTACTGTGGCGATCGCTGTGAGCTGATGCGTGATGTGTCGCAGAGCCCGCAGGGTTGCGGACAGTCCGTGTCCACCCCCCAAAGCAACGACACGTGAGCCGGATTCACCGCGCTGTGCCCATCCTTCTGCATCCAGATATCCCGCCATAATCAGTCCCTGCCTATGTCGCGGTGAAGGACTCGCACCGTCAATTGGTGGCTACGGAAACGCTGAGCGATCAGTTCTGCGATCGCGACCGACCGGTGCCGACCACCTGTGCACCCGACGGCAATCGTCACAAAAGGCTTCAGCTCACTGACATAGCCCTCCATGATGGGCAGCAGCAGGTCAACATAATTCTCAGCAAATTCGCGAGCTCCGGGCTGATCGAGCACATACTGTGCGACCGGTTCGTCGCGCCCCGTCAAGTGGCGCAGCTCCCCCACCCAGTACGGGTTCTTCAGGAAGCGGACGTCCACGACATGGTCGGCATCCAGCGGCAGTCCGTACTTGAATCCGAAAGATTCAACTGTGAGCTGCAGGGGACGCTCTCCTTCCCCTGCAATGACGTCGCGGATGTGTCGCGACAGGTCATGCACTGACATAGCGGACGTATCGATCACTTCATCCGCGTGTTCGCGCAGCGGTGCCAACAACTCCATTTCACGTGTGATGCCGTCCAGTAGTGTCCCGTCCCCTTGAAGAGGGTGCGGCCTCCTGTTCGACTCATATCGGCGCACCAGTGTCGGTTCGTTGGCTTCCAGGAAAATGAGGCGGTACATGATTCCGCTGTCGCGCATCTTTTCCAGTGTGGATGTCAAGTCAGCGAAAAAGGCGCCTGAGCGCACATCTACCACGGCGGCCAGGCGGTGTACGCCCGCACCTCCGCGTGGAGACATCATGCCGACCAGTGCCGGCAGCATCGAGGGAGGCAGATTATCGACCACGTACCAGTCGAGGTCCTCTAATGCACGTGCAGCCTGAGAGCGGCCAGCACCTGAACGGCCGGTGATAATGAGGACTTCGTTCGTGTCCTCCTCCGCTTCTTCCGGCGGAGGCGTGTCACGATCTAGCAGTGGAATGCCCTGAGGAACTGTCAGCGGATCCACGTCGTCACTGTTGTGCGTTGTCGTCATGAAACTAGGATGCCATCTTCATCGGTATTTTGTGCTGAGTCATCACGTTCGACTACCGTCACGTCGCTCGCAATCGCCTGAGCACGTTCACGTGCCTCCGGCACCGAGTCGCCCCATGCCAGCGCCACCGCCAGCCTGCGGCCGGCACGCGTGGCGGATTTCGAGAAGATTCTCAAATCTCCTCCGTCACGTAGCGCGCGGGCGACACCCTCGTAACCAGCAAGGGAAAACGCTCGTGGCGCCTTCACAACTGCAGATGCTCCAGTGCGGCGCATCGTCGTGTCGACGGGCAGGCCAAGGATCGCGCGAGCATGAATGTCGAATTCAGATTGGTCCTGCGTCATCATGGTCACCATGCCGGTGTCATGTGGGCGCGGTGACAACTCGGAGAACCACACGTCATCGCCCTGAATGAAGAACTCCACTCCAAACAGTCCCAGACATGGCTCCGCCCCGTGCTCTGCCAGAGCGTCGGTGACGGCAACAGCCATCTCCTCAGCTCGCTCACGTGCACGTGGTGAAATGTCGGCGCTTTGCCACGATTCGACGTAGTCACCGCTGACCTGCCGGTGACCGATCGGTTCACACACGCTGGTTCGAACCTCGCCTGCCTCGTCGTCCCACCACCGCACGGTGAGCAGAGTGATTTCACAGTCGAATGTCACGCCCTCCTCAACGATGACGCGCCCTGTGGTGGCCCGCGCATCGTCCTGGGCACATGTCCACGCCGATTCAGCCTCGTCAACGGATTCAACTCGCGACTGTCCATGTCCCGACGAGGACATCGTGGGTTTAATGAAGGCCGGTACGCCCGTATATTCCAGCGCGCTGCGCACCTCGTCGACACTGGATGCGAAGCGAAACTTCGATGTGCGCACTCCTGGAACAGCACTCGCCACGCTCCGTATGCGTTCGCGATCCATCGTTGCCTGCACCGCGAACGCGTTCGGAACGACGCGTGCGCTCCCAGCCTGTTCAAATTCGGCCAGCACGTGCGTGGCAATTGCTTCCAGTTCGGGCACAATCAGGTCAACGTGCACGCTGCTGAGCACGTCACGCAAAGAGTCCGGATCGCTCATGTCGATCACACGATAGTCATCCGCAACCTGCATCGCGGGAGCATGCGCATAGGCATCGACCGCAGTCACATGGGCGCCCAGGCGCTTGAGCGAAATCGTCAGTTCACGCCCCAGTTCCCCCGATCCCAGCAGCAATACCCGCGCCGGAAGCGGTGTAGGAAGGGGCGACGTCGATTCAGTCATTGCGAGTCTCCTCACGGTCAGTGCCAAGCGATTCCACAATAGTAGCGGCCAATGCTGGTCCGATACCCTGGACTTGTTCAATCTGCTCAGCGCTGGCAGCCCGCAGGCGCTTCACCGAGCCGAAATGAGCCAGCAACGCTTTTTGACGTACGGGCCCCAGTCCCTCAATTCCGTCCAGGACAGACCGCGTCTGCGCTTTCGTGCGTCGACGCCGATGGTGCGTAATCGCAAAACGGTGAGATTCATCGCGCAAATACTGCAGCAAATACAGAGCAGCCGAGGTGCGAGGCAAAATCAGTGGAAACTCATCACCAGGCACCCACACTTCCTCCAGACGTTTGGCCAGTCCTACAACCGGCAGGTCAACCCCCACCCCCGTTAAAGCCTTTTCGGCCGCGTTCACCTGCGCCAGTGCGCCGTCAACCACCACAAGATCCGGCCGGTAGGAAAATCGACGAGGGCGTCCCGTGTGCGGATCGATCGGCCCAGTAGCGAACTCCACACCATCATCGTCTTCACCTTCGATGCCGGCCTCTTCCGCCAGCAGGCGGGTGAAGCGCCGCTGCAATACCTGCGTCATTGCCGCCGTATCGTCAGGCGGTGTGCCGTCGGAGCGCGGTCGGATGTTAAACGTGCGGTAGTCCGACTTACGCGGGGCACCATCTTCAAATACCACCATCGAAGCAACCTGCTGCTGACCGGCTGTGTGGGAAATGTCGTAGCACTCGATACGCAGCGGTGCTGCTTCCAGGCCGAGGTTCTCAGCCAGTTCTTCGAGCGCCCGGGACCGCTGGGTGAGGTCACTGGCACGTTTCGTGCGGTGAAGAACCAGCGACTGCTGCGCGTTTTCCTGCACCGTTTTCATCAAGGAAGCCGCGGTTCCGCGCTGAGGCACACGCACACGCACACGCGCACCGCGCAACGTGGTGAGCCACTTCTCCAGGGCGTCGCGATCCGCAGGCTCCACTGACACCAGAACTTCCCGGGGAAGCGTTGATGTCGGAGTATGTGCCACATCGTCCACGGATCGAGCTTCAGCCTGGCCGCGCGGCCGCCCTCGTAAAGGCTGTTCGGCGCGAGGAACGTCTCCGTAGACTTGCTCGAGCAGAGCGCTCATCAGATCTGCCTCGCTCGCATCGTCGACGCGGTCCACTACCCACCCGCGTGTGCCTCGTACGCGACCTCCCCTCACGTGGAAGACATACACGGCAGCGTCCAGTTCATCACACGCCAGGGCGAATACGTCAGCGTCGGTTCCGTCCTCGAGGACCATCGTGTTACGCTCCAGCACCGTCGTTATGGCTTTCAAATCGTCACGCAGCCTGGCGGCTTTCTCAAAGTCGAGTTCGGCGGCAGCCTGCTTCATCTGCGCCTCAAGGGAGCGAATGACTGGCGCAGCCTTGCCCTGCATGAACTCGCACAGGTTCTGCGCAAGTTCGCGATGAGCGTCGGCACTGATGCGCCCGGCACACGGCGCAGAGCATTTGCCAATATCGCCCAGCAGACACGGCCTGCACTGCGCCTGGTAGCGTTTGAAGACACCAGGTGAACATGTTCTGACAGGGAAAACTCGCAGCAGCATGTCGATGGTTTCGCGGATCGCCCACACTTGCGTGTAGGGGCCAAAATAGCGTGTGCCTTTTCTGCGTGACTGCCGCGTGATATGGACGCGCGGAAACTTTTCTGACATCGTCACCGCAAGGTACGGATAGGACTTGTCATCGCGATACATCACGTTGAATCGCGGGTCGAATTCCTTGATCCACGTGAATTCCAGGGAGAGCGCCTCGATCTCGTTGGACACAACTGTCCACTGCACGCTGGCAGCTGTTGCAACCATGTGGCGGGTGCGCGGGTGCAGAACCTGAGGATCCTGAAAATAGTTGGTCAGCCGGTTGCGAAGGTTTTTCGCTTTACCGACATAGATGACGCGGCCCTGGTCGTCACGAAATCGGTACACTCCCGGCTGCGTGGGAATGTCGCTCGTCCGAGGGCGCCACTGATCCAACTTCGCCATTCCTTTAGCCTAGCTTCCGGCAGCGACGGCGCCAATTGAACGGCACGACGCAGGACGGACGCGATGTGAGTGCGGGCGTTCAAATGAGTACACTCAGACATGGCGACTGCCGTGATCTCATGAATCGACCCGGAAGGGGCACACGAATGTTCACCAGCGAGAAAGAAATAGTCGACTTCATCACGCGTGAAGAGATTGAATTCATCGATGTACGCTACTGCGATCTTTTCGGCATTCAGCAACACATGATTGTTCCTCCCAATGAGTTCATCGACGGCGCGTTGTCAGACGGCCTGATGTTCGACGGTTCATCTGTGCGCGGCTTTTCCGCGATTCACGAGTCCGATATGAAGCTCGTCCCCGACATCACCACCGCCTACGTCGACCCTTTCCGCGCTGCCAAGACACTGGTCGTCGTCTTTTCGGTCGTTGATCCGTTCACCTCTGAACCGTTCTCCCGCGATCCGCGGCAGGTGGCGCAAAAAGCTGAGGCCTACCTGAAGTCGACCGGCATTGCCGATACGTGCTTCATCGGCGCTGAAGCCGAGTTCTACATGTTTGACAGCGTGCAGTACAAAGTCGAGCCTCACCACAGCATGTTCCGACTGGACAGCGATGATGCCTACTGGAACACCGCGCGCAACGAGGACGGCATGAACCTGGGCTACAAGACGCCACTGAAAGGCGGGTACGCGCCGGTTTCCCCGATAGATATGTTTGCTGATGTTCGTGACCACATGACACACAATCTTGCTGAAGCGGGCCTCGTCATTGAGCGCGCGCACCACGAGGTCGGTGCAGGCGGCCAGCATGAGATCAACTACCGTTTTGCGCCTCTGTGCCAGGCCGCCGACGACATGATGAAGTTCAAGTACATTGTGCGCAACTCCGCGTGGGAATGCGGCAAGACCGCCACGTTCATGCCTAAGCCGCTCTTCGGTGACAACGGCTCTGGCATGCACACCCACCTGTCCCTGTGGAAAGACGGCGACCCGCTGTTCTATGACGAACGAGGATATGGTTCTCTGTCCGACCTGGCGCGCTGGTTCATCGGAGGCCTGTTGGAGCACGCGCCCGCCCTGCTCGCCTTTACGAACCCGTCGATTAACTCCTACCGTCGACTCATGCCGGGCTTCGAAGCGCCGGTCAACCTCGTTTATTCGGCGCGCAACAGGTCGGCGTGTATCCGAATTCCGGTGTCAGGAACCTCACCGAAAGCCAAGCGCGTCGAGTACCGCGTACCTGACCCGTCAGCGAACCCGTACCTGTCCTTCTCGGCGTGCCTGATGGCCGGCCTGGACGGTATTCGCAACCGCGTGGAGCCTGCCGCCCCCATCGATAAGGATCTGTACGACTTGCCTCCGCAGGAATACACCGATATCGCCAAGCTGCCTCACTCTCTTGAAGCGGCGTTGGATCACCTGCGTGCCGATTCAGACTTCCTGACAGAAAACGACGTCTTTACGCAGGATTTGATTGACACGTGGATTGAGTACAAGACCGCCAACGAGATCGCGCCGATGCGTGCCTACCCGCACCCGGCAGAGTTCGACATGTACTTCAACGTGTAAGGTGCTCGCCCACCTGCGGTAAGCTTGTCTGAAACATAGATGATGGCCGCCCCGTCGTCCATCATGACTGTCCACGTGAAAGGGAATCACAATGCCTGACCGAGATCAGACCGTATATCGAGCTGACCTCACCCAGCCGGTGGATCCATTGATGACGATTCCAGCAATGCTGCGCAAGCGTGCCGACGAGTTCCCCTTTGATGTCGTGGTTGAAGATCGCTCCTCGGTGGGCGCAATGCTTCCCATCACCGCGTCTGACTTGCTGGATCGCGTCGAGGTAATCGCACGAGGTTTTCTTGCGTGGGGTCTGGAGGCCGGTGAACGGGTGGCGATTTTGTCTCCCACCAGTTTTGACTGGCTGGTCCTTGACCTGGCAGTGATGACTGTGGGCGGCGTAGTTGTGCCCATCTACGAATCGGATTCAACCGCACAGATCGAGCGCATCCTCACCGATGCCCATATCCGACACGTCATCACGGCAACCGTGCAGCAGGCGGATCTGGTGGAAACTGTTCGCCCCGAATGCGTCGAGTCGATCCATTCCCTCGATCGCGGAGCAATGCGTAACCTGGCGCGCGCGGCGGGCCGCATCGTGCCGGACAAGGTTGAGGAGCGTTTCCGCGATGTACGTGGTGATTCTCTGGCCACTCTGGTCTACACGTCGGGCACGACCGGCACCCCGAAAGGTGTCGAGCTGACGCATCACAACTTCGTCGGCACGACGCTGGGTCTGGGGCAAGTCCTGCCGCAGTACCAGTACAACGAGAACTCACGCCTCCTGTTGTTCCTCCCAGTCGCGCACGTCCTGGCGCGCCTGGTCATGCATGCCTTCGTGGCCGGCCGAGGGCGACTTGCTTTCTCACCAAACATCAAGAACCTGCTTCCCGACATTCAGGCCTTTAAACCATCGATCCTTCTGGCGGTGCCTCGCGTCCTTGAAAAGGTTTACAGCGCGGCGTCAGCAAAGGCGGCGAAGGGCACAAAGCTGCGTATCTTCCAGTGGTCGGCCAAACAGTCTCGCCTGTATGCACGTGCAGAGCGCTCGGAAACAAGCACTCCCCTGTCGCTGAGACTCAATCATGGGATCGCGACGGCTTTGGCGTTGCGCAAGATCCAGGCGGCATTGGGTCCCAATATTGAGCTGATTATTTCCGGTGGCGCGCCCCTGGCACCGGAACTTGCTGAGTTCTTCTCAGGCCTCGATCTCACGTTGGTTCAGGGCTACGGGCTGACCGAGACAACCGGCCCGATCGCCGTGCAGCATGCCGATTACACGCCGTTTAACACGGTCGGCAGTGTTGTTCCCGGAAACGAAATCAAGATCTCCGAGCACGGTGAAATTCTGGTGCGCGGCGTATCTGTTTCAACCGGCTATCACAACTTGCCTGATGAGACTGCTGAATCGTTTGAGGATGGGTGGTTCCACACGGGCGATCTAGGAACGATTGACCCGCACACTGGTCACCTGTCGATTACGGGGCGCCGCAAGGAACTCCTGGTAACGGCCGGTGGCAAGAACGTGTCGCCCGAGGTACTCGAAGAACAGCTTCAGACACATCCGCTGATCGGACATGTGATCGTAGTGGGCGATAATCGGCCCTACATTGGTGCACTCATCACCCTCGATTCAGATATGCTCGCCAACTGGCTGGTCGCACATAATCTGCCAGTTGTTGATCCCTCGGTTGCAATGCGCATGCCGGAAGTCCAGCATTCTTTGCAGCGGGCCATCGACAGAGCCAACCGCGCTGTTTCGCGAGCCGAGTCGATTCGTCGCTTCCGCCTCGTCGACACCGTGTTTACCGTTGAGGACGGGTACCTGACCCCCTCGTTGAAACTTCGTCGCTCGAAAGTGCTGAAGGATTACGCACAGGAAGTTGATGCCCTGTACGAGGAAGGCCTGGCCGAGCGTAATGCGACTGTACGTGCACGTCAGCCGCACGCGAGACCTGCGTCCACGGTGAGCAGGAAACTGCGGTCCTGGCTGCGGCGCTAGTTGAGGTGGACTACCGCACCCCTGCGTGCCGATTGCTGTGCTGCCAGCATGATGTCCAGTGACCGGATAGCCGATGCTGCGTCCGGCTGAGGTGTGTGACCGGTGCGCACAGCGTCAGTGAACGTGCGCAGCATGACGCCATCCATATCTTCACCGTATCCCAGCCATGCGGCTTGCCCACAGACGGCACCAGACACCCGCGCATCCAAGGGGGCGAAACGCGCGGTACCTCTTGTGCCGATAATGTCGAGGGCAAGGCCACCCCATGTTGGCGCCGCTTCCGGCATGCTCCATGAACAGTCAATTGTGCCGACCAGACCTGACGGATAGCGCACCGTGACGAGTCCGCTGGTCTCTACATGAACGTCGGGATTATCTGCGCCCAGAATCCGGTTATCGGCAGCCCACACGGATGATGCCTGTTCACCGTCGAGCAGCATGTCCAGAATGTCAGCGATGTGGACGACATGGTCGACGAGGGCACCGCCACCGGCCTGATCCGGATCAGTGAACCAGGTGCGGCCACCACTGGGGATTTTCCCGTTATTCGAGCCGGCGAAGCCCACCAGATCGCCCAACTGGCCGTGATCAACTCGCGTCTTGAGTTCTCGGCACGCTGTTGAAAAACGCACCGGATAAGCGGTCATCAGGAAGACTCCTGCCTGACGGCATGCATCCCACATGGCGACAGCATCGTCATGACTGGTGGCGATCGGTTTCTCACACAGGACGTGATATCCACGCTCAGCCGCCCATTCGACCATGCGCCTGTGTTCGGTATTTTCGGAGCAGACGATCACTGCGTCTGGCCCCCATTGCTCTAACTCCTCACACGTGTCGACGTAGGGCACACCGAGCGCGCGGGCTCCTTTTCTGCCGCGCCATGCAGGGCTGGGGCGTCCTGCCCTGTGTGAATCCGGGTCGGTGCACATCAATTCGACGCCGTCCATGCCCATGAGGGCTGTGGCGTATCCCTCGGCATGCATGTGTGCGAACGACAACAATCCGATACGTATGGTTTTCATCTCACAACTCCACTACCGCATCGCGATGGGCTGACAGGCGAACCGCGTCTGCCAGCTTCAGCGCTTCGACCGCGTCTTCTGCACTCACCCTCGGCGTTGAGCCGGTGGACATGGACTCCATGAACTCGCTCAGTTCTGCGTAGTAGGGGTCGGCCGGGGATCCTGATGTGGTCGGCAGCATTGATACGTCAGTTGGTGCGTCGCTGCGGACCTGCAGAGGTGGGTGAGCTGTTGAATCGTGCTCCAGACACCCGTCGGTTCCCGCAACATAGAATGAAGTGCGAAATGGTGTGCCCACCGGCCCCCACGTCGCGCGCACATTCGAGATCGCTTCGTCCTCATGACGCAATGTCGCCTGAGCAACGCTCACGCGCCGTCCATCGGGAGCAGTGGCATGGCGCAGTGTTGCATACACGCTGCGTACCTCTCCCAGCACCCATCGGGCAATATCAAGGTCATGGATCATGAGATCATCGACAATTCCACCGGATTTTTCCTCGTCAGCGAACCACGAGGCCCATTGCGGGAACGTGCCGGTCCGGTTCAGACGTGCTACCGCCGGGCGGCCGATATATCCGCTGGAGACGGCATCGTGGAGGGTGGCATATTCCGGGAAATACCGCACGACATGCGCGACGTACAGTGCGTTGTCGCGTGCGCGTGACAATTCAAGCAGCTGCTGTGCTGTCGGCGCGTCCAGTGCCAGCGGTTTTTCACAGATGACCTGGCGCCCGGCGTCCAGACCGGCGCGCACAGCTTCCTCGTGTGCGTATGTTGGTGTCAGGACATCGATCACCTGGGATTGTGCGACCAGGTTCTCGAGCGTGGCAACGACGCGTCCGGTGGAGAACTCCGCGCACAGCTCGTTGGCGTCTTCCTTCGAATAGACGAGGATGTCAACGCCGAGTGACCGCCACGCTGACATGTGGGATCGCGCAATGCCGCCAGCTCCGACCAAACCTACTGTTATGCGCCGGTCACCACTCATAGATCTACTCTACGCTGAAGTCGAGAATTTTTCTTAAATACTGACCAGTGAATGATTCATCGACGGCGGCAACATCTTCAGGTGTGCCCTCAGCCACGACCTGACCACCACCGGATCCCCCTTCAGGGCCCATGTCAATGATCCAATCCGCGCACTTGATGACATCCAGGTTGTGCTCAATCACGATGACCGTATTGCCTTTATCAACCAGTGTCTGCAACACCATCAAGAGCTTGCGAATGTCTTCGCTATGCAGACCCGTCGTCGGCTCGTCCAGAACATACACTGATCGTCCTGAGGAGCGTCGCTGCAGTTCGGACGCCAGTTTTACACGCTGAGCTTCGCCACCGGACAGTGTCGTGGCGGCCTGTCCCAGCCGCACGTACCCCAGGCCAACCTCGACGAGCGTGTTGAGATGACGAGCGATACGCGGCAGCGACTGGAAGAACTCCGCCGCTTCCGAGATGGACATATCCAGAACATCTGCCACTGTCTTGCCCTTGTAGTGGACTTCCAGTGTCTCCCTGTTGTACCGCTTGCCGTGACACACCTCGCACGGCACATACACGTCGGGCAGGAAGTTCATTTCAATGCGAATCGTGCCGTCGCCCTTGCAGGCTTCGCACCTGCCGCCCTTGACATTGAAGGAGAAACGTCCCGGCATGTAGCCGCGAACCTTGGCTTCATGCGTTTGTGCGAAAAGCTGGCGAATCAGATCCCACACCCCGGTGTAAGTGGCCGGATTCGAACGCGGAGTGCGTCCAATGGGTGACTGGTCCACATGGATCACCTTGTCGAGGTGATCCAGACCGGTGATCGCGCGGTGGCGTCCCGGAACCATGCGCGCCCCATTGAGGCGGGATGCGAGGGACCGATACAGAATCTGGTTAACCAGAGTGGATTTGCCCGATCCTGACACGCCCGTCACGGCGATGAACACTCCGAGAGGGAATGACACGGTGAGGTTATCGAGGTTGTTTTCACGCGCGCCTTTCACTGTGATGACGCGGGAGCGGTCCACCGGCCTGCGTTCGGTTGGAATGGCAATGGACCGGCGCCCCGACAGGTACTCCCCTGTCAACGAGTTCCGATTCTTCTTCAACTCCTCCACGCTTCCGGAGTACACGACCCATCCGCCGTTTTCTCCGGCACCCGGTCCAATGTCCACGACCCAGTCGGCCGATTCAATCGTTTCTTCGTCATGTTCGACAACGATCAGCGTGTTGCCGAGGTCGCGAAGGCGCTTCAGGGTGGCGATCAGGCGCTGGTTATCACGTTGATGCAGGCCAATAGATGGCTCATCCAAGACGTAGAGAACCCCGACCAGTCCCGACCCGATCTGGGTGGCCAGCCGGATACGCTGAGCTTCACCACCGGAAAGGGTTCCGGCCGCCCTTGACAATGTCAGGTACGTCAACCCCACATCGTTGAGAAACTTCAAGCGGGCGATGATTTCCTGCAAAATGGGGCGCGCAATGAACTGCTGTCGCTGGTCGAGCTCGAGCTCACTCATGAAACGCTCGAGATCAGCAATCGACAGGTTCGACACCTCGGCAATGTTCAGGCCACCGATGCGCACAGCCAGCACTTCCGGCTTCAGGCGGGCACCCTGACACACGGGACATGGCACCTCACGCATGTACGCTTCCAGGCGTTCCAACGTTCGATCCGACTCAGTTTCCTCACGCTTGCGTTCGATGTAGTTGACAGCGCCTTCGAAGCCAGTCGTGTAGGAACGCTCGCGCCCCCACCTGTTACGGAACTTGACTTTCACTTCGTAGTCTTTGCCGTACAGGATCGCCTGGCGCGCCTCACTGGGCAGCTCCTTCCACGCAGTCCTGGTCGAAAAGCCGAGCTCCTTACCGAGGGATTTCAGCAAGCGTACGTGATACTTAACGTTGCGGCTCCACGGTGCGACAGCCCCATCCTCAAGGGACAGTTCTTCGTCGGGAACGACGAGGTCAGGGTCGACTTCCAGCCGCGAGCCGATTCCCATACATTCAGGACATGCACCGTAAGGAGCGTTGAATGAGAATGTGCGAGGCTCGATCTCTTCAAGTGCAAGTGGATGGTCGTTCGGGCAGGCGCGCTTTTCAGAGTAGCGGCGCCGCCTGTTCGGATCGTCCGCGTCCAGATCCACGACGTCAATGACGACCAGGCCTTCCGACAGCCCCAGCGCTGTTTCTACCGAGTCAGTCAGACGCTGCTTCATACCGTCGCGCACCACCAGTCGGTCGATGACGACTTCGATGGTGTGTTTCAGCTTCTTCTCAAGGGTCGGCGCGTTCTCCAAACGCACCACTTCACCGTCAATCAATGCGCGTGAATAGCCGGCAGCGCGCAGATCGTCAAGTAATTCGCGGTACTCACCCTTGCGGCCACGCACGACGGGTGCGAGGACCTGGAAGCGGGTGCCCTCCTCCATCGAGCGCACACTGTCCACGATCTGCTGCGGGGTCTGGGCGGTGATTTCAGCGCCACACGTCGGACAGTGCGCAGTGCCCGCCCGTGCGAACAAAAGACGCAGGTAGTCGTGGATTTCAGTGATCGTGCCCACCGTTGATCGCGGGTTACGTGAGGTGGATTTCTGATCGATGGACACTGCCGGAGAGAGGCCTTCGATGAAGTCAACGTCAGGTTTGTCCATCTGACCGAGGAACTGGCGCGCATATGACGACAGGGATTCAACGTAGCGGCGCTGCCCCTCGGCAAAAATGGTATCGAATGCGAGGGATGACTTTCCGGAGCCGGACAGGCCGGAAAAGACGATCATCGCGTCGCGAGGTAACTCGAGGTTGACGCTTTTGAGGTTGTGCTGGCGCGCTCCGCGCACGATCAACTGGTCTGACACCCCTCGATCCTACGGCTCCGGCGCGATTCTCGCACATCTGTTCCATGTGGGTGGGTGCGCAGGATCTGTTCATGCATTCAGGCGCGCCGCGATCGCAATGCTGGGATAATTGACCTATGCGTATCTATGTCGTTGAGTACACGTATGACACCAAGTTGAATTCTCTGACGCAGGATTTCCGCCCGGCGCACCGCCGTTTCCTGCGGGATCTGTATGCGAAAGATGTTCTGCTGTCCTCAGGTTGGCTCCGCGATGCGATGCATGAGGGTGCCCTCATCATCTTGAAGGCAGAGTCCGCCAATGTGGCGCTGAAGATCCTCGAGGATGATCCGTTCTACGTTCAGGGGTTCATCATTGATCGGCGCATCATGCAGTGGGAACCGACCATCGGCAGCCTGGCCGAAGAATTCGACACGAAGTTCCCGTACTCGTAGATTTCGGCTGCCTCTAGTCGACCAGCCCTTTGAGAGCCCGAGCCACCAGCTCCGGCTTCTCAACGGCGCTCATATGCCGCGCCTGAGGGATGCGTGCCACCTGCACAGTCGCCCCTCCACTGCGGATGGTGCGGGCCAGTTCGTCAGCGCCCGCCCAGTTCAGTGAACCGTCCTCTTCAGCGCTGATCAGGAGGGTTGGAGTGTGGATGCTCGCAACGTCGCCACGCATGTCCGTACTGGCGAGGACCTCGCAGCACTGCGCGTATCCCTCGTCATCACAGTTTTCGAAGATCCTGCGAATCGCCTCAACGCGGTCAGCACCCTCCCCCGAAGCAAATTCAGGCATGAACCAGCGCTCGAACGTTGCGTCCACCAGGCTTGCTGTGCCGTCGCGACGCACAGCCCCAGCTTTGTCGTACCACTGATCAGGCTGACCATTGATCGGCCCGGCACTCATGACGGTGAGGCTGCGCACCCGCTGAGGATGTGTGATTGCAGTAGCCATGGCGACCATGCCACCCAGTGACAGTCCGGCGCAATGAAACGTATCGACGCCGTGATCATCCAACGCGCCAAGCAATGCTTCCACAATGTCGGTCATCTTCAGTTCACGGTCGACCGGAGCAATCGGTGTTCCCCCGTGCCCGGGCAGATCGTAGAGGACAATATAAAAATCGTCGCGAATCAAGGGGATGACGCTCTCCCACATGTCGTGGCTTGATCCCAGTGAATGTCCCAGCACCAACGCCGGAGCATCCTCGTTTCCCAGGATCGTCAGCGGCAGCTTCCATGCAGTCATCTTCAACTCCTTCACGTGGTATCTCCGCACTGTCAGTCTAGTGGCGCACCGTCCGTTTCAGCCTTTCGCTGGTGGCGCAATGAGTATGCGCGATGCGCCGCTTCGATGAGGATACAGGCGGTGAGGCCGCACGCGAGGATCACCCATCCGTCGTGCGCTGCCGGCCACTCCAGCGCAAAGAAATTGCGGACGAATGGGATGAATATTCCCGCGACAGCGCAGGTCAGCATGAATGCAATCAGTCCGGCGCGCCACGAATTGACCGGGCGTGCGGTAATGGACAGGAGCCACAGTGCACCACACATCAACGACAACGCGGCAGCGGTTTGGCCCTCCACTTGTCCTACGCCCACCATCCAGTACGCAATCAACGCAGCTGCAGCCAACACGCACCCTGATGGAACGGCCAGGCCGAGCACGCGCTTCAAATATCCGCTGACGTATCGTCGCCTGTTCGGTCCCAGCGCGATGAAGAATGCCGGGATTCCGATGGTCAGCGCATCAATGTAAGTGAAGTGACGGGGCAGGAACGGGTAGTGCCAGGCGGCAAGGGCACAGATGACGGCAATGAGGCTGGCGTAGACCGTCTTGGCCAGGAAGAGCGCGGAGACACGTTCCATATTCGCCATGATGCGCCGCCCTTCAGCGACGACCCCTGGCAGAGCTGCAAACGCTCCATCGACCAGCACGATCTGCGCCACCGCTTTCGTGGCGCGGGCACCGCTGCCCATCGCGATTCCCAGGTCGGCATCTTTCAGGGCAAGTGCGTCATTGACGCCGTCACCCGTCATCGCGACAGTATGCCCGCGAGACTGTAATGCCCGCACCATTGCGCGTTTCTGCTCCGGAGTGACACGTCCGAACACATCATGATCCATCACGGCCTGCACGAACGCGTCGCTGTCCATGTCCTCAGGCAGGGTGCGCGCATCAATCCCGCGAATCGTCGCTTGGTCCTCACGCAATGAGGCCACGTTCGCAATAGCCTGCACAGTCGCGGGATTGTCACCTGATATCACACGTACCCGCACGCCCTGCCGACGGAAATACTCCATTGTGTCAGCAGCGTCGGGGCGGATCTGTTCACGCAGGACGATCAGCGTGTTCGGCTGAAGTCCCTGCGGCAGTTCCTCCCCCATTAACGAGGGCGCTGCCGGCGCACAGCTGAGCACCACAACGCGAAGTCCCTGGTCGGCAACGCGCGTGACGTGATCCAGCACATTCGCGTCAGTCACCGTCATTTCCGGAGCGCCCAGCACCCAGGCCTGCTCTCCATCACTGAATCCCGACCATTTGCGTGTCGAATTGAATGGGACGCTCCAGTTGGCAGACAGGTCAGCTGGCTCCACCTCGAGTGCCTGCGCCTTCAGATGAGCAACGATCGCTTCCGCAGTTGCGTTGTGTGTGGAAGCATTGAGTGTCAACAGTGCGCGGACGGCACCCTCGTCAATTCGGTCACCGCTGTCACCCGCGCCTAGGGGAATCATGGAATCGACGCTCACTCCGCCAGTGGTCAGCGTTCCCGTTTTGTCAACGCAAAGGGCATCCACACGCGCGAGGACTTCCACCGCGGGAAGCTCATTGACGAGGACTTTGCGCCGTGCCAGTGTTGCCGCGCCGAGGGCGAAGTTCATGGAGGTCAGCAGAACCAGGCCCTGCGGGATCATACCGACAACTGCCGCGACCGCCAGGACGAGTGCGTGCCGCCATCCACCACTGAGTGGATCGAGGCGGATCTGCGACCATACGATCAGCGCGGTGACGGGCACAATCAGCCACGAAATGACCCGCAGGACGCGGTTAATGCCCTGCTGAATCTCGGAGGTGGTGCGCGTGAACCGGCGGACCTGTTCAGTGAGTGTGTGGGCGTAAACGGCGTTGCCGACAACAGTGGCTTCGATAAGGCCGCCGCCTGAGACGACGGCGGTGCCGGCCAGGACGCGGTCACCCTGCTTTTTTCTGATCGGTACGGATTCGCCCGTCAACAAAGATTCGTCAATGTCGAGGCTGTGGGAAGACTGCACGATTCCATCGACGGGAACCTGGTCCCCCAGGCGCAGCTCGATGATGTCGCCGCGTACCACGTCTTCCGACAGGACCTCGCGCTCTTCACCATCCCGCCACACCAGCGAATGCGGCGCGTCGACAATCGCCAGAGAATCGAGCGTTTTCTTCGCGCGGTATTCCGCCGCGATACCGATGATGGCGTTGAGTACCATCACGCCGCCGAACACTGCGTCCCGCCAGTCCCCCACAATCAGTACCACAACAATTGCGGTGGTAAGGATCGTGTTGAACAGGGTGAAAACATTCGCTCGCGCTATTGATCCGAGCGAGCGGGACGTCTTCGTATGGTGATGGTTGACCTCACCCTGACGGGTGCGTTCTTCCACTTGCGCGGCCGTGAGGCCGGATGGCCCGGGTACTGGCATCAGTCCACTGACGGACGCGGCTCAGTATGCTGCTCGTCGGAGTCAGCGACCTCACGCACCGAGAAGCGTGCCGCATCCTGCTCGGCCTTGGCACTGCGATTAATCGGCTGAGGTGCCCGCTGGGCGTTTGAGTGGCGTGACTTCAGGATCGAGGCAATCACCGTGATGATCAGCGTTCCGGCGATGACGGCAAGTGAGAGCGGTGTGCCCACCTCGGGGACGCTTTCGAAGCCCTGTCCACCGTTAATGAACGGCAACGTGTTCTCATGCAGGGCGTGCAAAATGAGCTTCACGCCGATGAAGCCAAGAATGACGGCCAGGCCGTAGTGAAGGTACACGAGACGATCAAGCAGTCCGTCGATCAGGAAGTAGAGCTGACGCAGGCCCAGCAGGGCGAAGGCGTTGCACGCGAAGACCAGGTACGGCTCTTTCGTGAGGCCGAAGATTGCCGGAATGGAGTCAAACGCAAACATGAGGTCGGCTGACCCCAGAGCGAGGACCACCAGCAGCAGCGGTGTCACAGCAGTCCTTCCGCCATGGCGATAGAGGAACCGGTCCGAGTAATACCCGTCGGTGACGGGAACGATGCGGCGCACGAGGCGGATGAACCCGTTTTCACCCTGTTCGGATTCTTCCTCGTCTCCGCCGGTCCCCTGGCGTGCCTGAGAGTATGCCGTCCATAGCAGCCATGCACCGAAGATAAAGAAGACCCAGGAGAAGCGCTCAATCAGTGCGGCACCGATCAGGATGAAGATCAGGCGCATGATGAGCGCAATGATGATGCCGCTGAGCAGCGCTTTTTGCTGATATTCTCGCGGCACTCTAAACGAATTCATAATGATGACAAAGACGAACAAGTTGTCGAGCGACAGGGACCATTCGGTGATCCAGCCGCCGTAGAACTCTCCGGCATACTGGCCGCCATAAATCGCCCAGATCCCGATTCCGAATAGCATCGCGAGAGAAACGTAGCCCACAGTCCACAATGCCGCCTCTTTCATGGTGGGGGCGTGCGGTGTACGGACATGACCGATGATGTCGATAGAAATAAGCACAATGACGACGAGGCCTAGGCCGACCCAGCCGAGCGCGTGAACGTCCACGTAAAACCTTCCGTGTTCGGGGTGATACAGCCGAGGTCTGGTCCGCCTGTCTGCGACAGGCCTCGGTACCGGGTTCGCTGCGCGCACGTAGCGTCCCGAGATGACGATACCGGGTTAAAGGATTACTCCCCTCGTGGATCTCATACTACCGCGTTCAGACGCCCCGGAATCAGTTTGCTTCCTTCATCTGTCGAAGCTCACGTTTGAGATCCGCCACCTCGTCACGCAGCCGGGCGGCCAGCTCGAACTGAAGATCGCCTGCCGCCGCATGCATCTGCGCTGACAGGTCGTCAATGAGCTGCGCCAGTTCAGCTTCAGCCTGAAGTCCCAGTCGTTCACGGGTATCCCTGGCGTGGCGCAACACGTCGTCGCTGGCTCGGGCATGTCCGATGGGCTTGCCGGAGCGTTCCTGACGGTACCCACCTTCCAGCAGTGATTCCGTGTCAATGTCCTCGCGTGCGAGCATGTCTGTCACGTCAGCGATCTTCTTGCGCAGAGGTGTCGGATCAATGTGATGTTTTTCGTTATAGGCAATCTGCTTGGCTCTGCGCCTTTCGGTTTCCTCAATCGCCGCACGCATCGAATCGGTGATGTTGTCGGCGTACATGTGAACCTCGCCCGACACGTTACGGGCTGCGCGGCCAATCGTCTGAATGAGGGAACGCGTTGAGCGCAGGAACCCTTCCTTGTCCGCATCCAGAATGGACACGAGCGATACTTCGGGCAGGTCGAGGCCTTCTCGAAGCAGGTTGATCCCGACAAGGACGTCGAACTTGCCCTGACGCAGTTCCCGCAACAGTTCCACGCGGCGCAACGTGTCGACATCCGAGTGCAGATATTCGACGCGAACGGAGCGTTCGGCCAGATACGTGGTGAGGTCTTCTGCCATTTTTTTGGTCAATGTGGTGACGAGGACGCGCTCATTGCGTTCCACACGCACCCGGACTTCTTCGAGCAGGTCATCAATCTGTCCCGAGGTAGGCTTCACAATCACCTTCGGATCGACCAGGCCAGTTGGGCGAATGATCTGTTCAACAACTCCGTCGCAACGCTCGAGCTCGTAGGGGCCGGGTGTGGCCGACAGATACATGGTCTGCCCGATGCGCTCAACAAATTCATCCCACTTCAGTGGCCGGTTGTCCATTGCCGAGGGAAGACGGAAACCATGATCGACGAGGGTGCGCTTACGCGACATGTCGCCCTCGAACATGGCACCGATCTGCGGAACCGTGACGTGAGATTCATCGATAATGAGCAGGAAATCGTCCGGGAAATAATCCAGGAGAGTGTGCGGCGGCGTGCCGGGGCCGCGACCGTCAATATGGCGTGAATAGTTCTCCACACCCGAGCAGGTGCCGACTTCCTTGAGCATTTCCAGATCATAGGTTGTGCGCATGCGCAGTCGCTGCGCTTCGAGAAGTTTGCCCTGAGATTCGAACCATTCGAGGCGTTCGGCCAGTTCATCCTCAATCGACTTGATCGCACGCTTCATACGCTCTTCGCCAGCGACATAGTGAGAGGCCGGAAACAGGTAGACCTGGTCAACGTCACGTATTACGTCACCTGTCAGCGGGTGCAATACGGCGAGCTGGTCGATTTCATCACCGAACATTTCGATGCGGATAGCGAGTTCCTCGTACACCGGGATGATCTCGATGGTGTCCCCGCGCACACGGAACGTGCCGCGGGTGAATGACATGTCGTTGCGCACGTACTGCATATCCACGAAGGCGCGCAGCAAATCGTCGCGGTCAATGACCATTCCTCGCTGCAAATCCACCATACGTGCCACGTATTCTTCAGGCGTGCCCAGGCCGTAAATGCAGGACACCGACGAGACCACAACCGTGTCCCGACGCGTCAGCAATGAGTTGGTTGCCGAATGTCGCAGGCGTTCAACCTCGTCATTAATGGAGGAGTCTTTTTCAATATAGGTGTCTGTCTGAGGCACGTATGCTTCAGGCTGGTAGTAGTCGTAGTACGACACGAAGTATTCGACCGCGTTCCTGGGCAGGAATTCGCGGAACTCGGCGGTGAGCTGAGCGGCCAGCGTCTTGTTGGGCTCCATGATCAGGGCGGGACGCTGAATTTGTTCGATGAGCCACGCGGCCGTTGCCGTCTTGCCGGTGCCGGTCGCGCCCAACAGCACGACATGTTGTTCCCCACCGTTGATGCGTTCGGCAAGCTCACGAATCGCGTGTGGCTGGTCGCCTGAAGGGGAATACTCCGCGATCACTTCGAAAGGATGTTCCTGGCGTAAGATTCGTTGCCCGCTCATACGTCCCACCGTAGTCGCTGCAGACTGCTACCGCTTCCCGCCCATGGAGCAAGTGTCCTAGACTCATATCTATATGAGTGCCTGCATGCGCCATAAGACCAGAGTTGTCTTCGATGAAGGTGGATTACTGTGACACATACTGCTGATCAGCCCCAATGGTGGAAGTCCTCGACTGTTTACCAGATCTATCCTCGGTCTTTTCAAGACTCCAACGGTGACGGCATCGGTGACATTCCCGGCATTACATCGCGGGTGCCGTATCTGAAGAAACTCGGTGTTGACATCGTGTGGCTGTCTCCCCTGTACCGCTCCCCTATGGCCGACATGGGATACGATATTGCGGATTATCAGGATGTTGATCCGATGTTCGGTACCCTCGATGATCTTGATGAGCTGATCGCGCAGCTGCATTCTCACGGCATGCGCCTGATCATGGATCTTGTAGTTAATCACACCTCCAACCGGCACCCCTGGTTCCAGGAGGCGCTCGACCCCGCATCAGACAAGCGCGACTGGTACATCTGGCGCGACCCGCGCCCGGGAGCAACCGCCCACGAGGTGCCGGCAGGGCAGCGCCGCGGTGATGAGCCTAACGACTGGACTGCGGCATTTAACGGCCCGTCATGGACGTGGCACGAAGCCTCCCAGCAATACTACCTGCACCTGTTTGCGCCTGAGCAGCCGGATTTGAACTGGGACAACCCTCAGCTGCGCCAGGCGATCTTCGAGATGATGTGCTGGTGGCTTGACCGAGGCGTTGACGGCTTCCGCATGGACGTCATCAACCTGATTTCCAAGCCTGAAGGATTCGACCAGCCTGGCGAAGGCTCTATCACATCGGCCGCTTTCGGCCCGCACTTCCACGAGTACATCCAGCAAATGCACCGCGAGGTGTTCGACCGCTATCCCGACCGCGTGTTCTTCACCGTCGGTGAGACACCGGGTGCCACACCCCATGATGCGATTTTGACCTCTGATCCGGCGCGCCGCGAGTTGGATATGATCTTCCAGTTCGAGCACATGGGGCTGGACAGTGCTGACGGGGACAAGTACCACATTCGCGATCTGCATTTGCCTGACATGAAGCGCAACCTTGCGCGCTGGTCGCAGGAACTGGCTGGAAAGGGCTGGAACTCCCTGTACCTGTCGAACCACGATCAGCCGCGTCCCCTGTCGCGCTATGGCGATGAGGAGAATCACCGCTACCATTCAGCCACCGCATGGGGCGCGATGCTGCACGCTCACCCGGGCACACCGTTCGTGTTCGAAGGCGAAGAGATCGGCATGTCGAACTACCCGTGGTCCGGTATCGACCAGTTCAAGGATGTGGAAACGATTGGTCAGTGGCGCCAGTCAGTCACCCTCGACGGCCAGGATCCTCAGGCAGTGTGGCCGGCGATCGTGAAGATGAGCCGCGACAATGCCCGCACCCCGATGCAGTGGGATGCGACCGAGAACGCCGGATTCACGACCGGTGAACCGTGGCTGCCGGTGAACCCGAATTATGAGACGGTCAACGCGCAGGCACAGGTTGATCAGGCAGGCTCCACGTTCGAGTTCTACCGCGCGATGATCGCGCTGCGCAAGGAGTATCCGATTCTGGTCGAGGGTGACTTCGAGCTGGTCGAGCCAGATGATCCATCGATGTGGTGGGTGCGGCGCACCCTGGGCGGCCAGGTGCTCGATGCGGTGGCGAATATGTCCTCGCATTCCATTGCCTGCGCTGTCCCCGACGGCGACGTGATCTTGTCGAACCGTCGTCACGACAACGGGGATGACTGGGAGTACGCGGCTCTGGCCCCGTGGGAAGTCCGGTGGGTGATCCACCCAGCTTAAGTGCTCACCCGACCAGGGTGCTGCCCAGGTAAACGGCCACGAGAATCAGCCCGACCCCGGCGATGCGCTGAGAGATCAGTGCTCGCGAGGGGGCGGGCTGTTCCGATGCTTGCGTGCCGCGTACCAGAAGCTTCCAGATGATCTGCGGGCGGATGACCATCAGGAGGCCAAGGGCGCCAAAAAGGACGACGAAAAACCACAACATAAGGTGATTTTACAAATTCTGCCCGCGAACCACAGCGACGATTCGCTGCGCCTCGTCAGGATCGGTGCGTCCTGGCTGCTGTGCCGGAGCACGCATATGCACTTCAGTCGCTCCGGTGCTATGGATCACGGAGGCGACATTGTGCGAGCGCAAACCGCCCGACACGAGGATGATCATCTCTCCAGCTGCGCGGTCTGTCAGGTGGCGAATATTCTCCACGTTGACCACAGACGCATCACCGCCGGTGGTAAGCACTCGATCGAATCCCGCACAAATAAGCTGGTCGAGGCTTCGGTCCATATCCTGCACGGTGTCGAAGGCACGGTGGAAAGTCAGTGGTCTCTCCCCGGCCGCGTCGCGCCACAGTAACAGCACATCCTGATCGATCTCGTGGTCACTGGTCAGCCCACCGACGACAAAACCCACCGGTATGTCGGTGTGGTCGGTGCGTTCACGCAGGCGTCGCATCGCCTCGGCAATGTCGCGTTCCTCACCGGAGGGCATCACGAATGTGCCGGGACGGGGGCGGATCAGCACCTGCATCCCGCCTGACGGTGCGACGCTGAGCGCGCTGTCCACCACTCGATCAGAAGGAGTCAGGCCTCCGCAGCTCAGGTCATCGCACAGTTCGACTCTGTCGATGCCCATCTGTGAGGCAATCTGCACTCCCTCAGTGTCTTCAACACATAACTCGATAACCGTCATTGATCTTCCAGTCGTTCCACATCTGCCGGTTCGCAGCCTGGGCACCCAGGATCGCGGCTCCCCACTTCCCTGCCTCTGCGCCCAGGCGGGCCGTCACAATTTCGGGAGGTGTTCGCCACGCCATCAGGTCACGCAGGTGACGGCGCACCGGTTCCAGCAACGTCTCACCGGCGTTGGACAGGCCCCCGCCGACAACGAAGCGGGTGGGGTCGAGGGCGAAGGTGAGGTGCGCGAAGCACAGGGCCAGCGCGTAAGTGGCGGTATCCCATACTTCATCTGCAATGGGGTCGATTCCCAGCAGATCCTCTACCGTGCGAGCTGTTGCCTCTTTGCCGGTCTTCTGCGTGAAGCGTCGCGCGATGGCTTTTGCTGATGCGTACACCTCCGTGCAGCCTCGCTGTCCGCACGTGCATGTTTCACCATTCGGAATGACCGGCGTGTGGCCAACTTCTCCGGCGCTGAAGGCATCACCTGCCCACGGTCGGTTACCGTGGCAGATGGCTGCCGAAATGCCGGTGCCGATGGGAACCATGATGAAGGTGGGTGCGCCCTGGCCAGCGCCCAGGAGACCTTCAGCCAATCCTGCTGCCCGCCCGTCATGTCCGAGGCGCACCGGCCGTAAGCATGCTTCCTGCATGCGCTGGGCAAGGTTCACGTTCTTCAGTTCGAGGTTAGACGCATACTTGATAACGCCGGCCTCTTCGTCCACCACACCAGGTGTGATGACACCGATTCCGGCGACCTCTGGCCACTTGTCCACGATGGTCCGGGCGACGTGGCACGCTTGTTCGACCACGTTGCCCGGACGCGTGTCCAGGTGTACAGCATCGGTGACGTGTCCAGCTGAGTCCACCAGGAATGACTTGATGGACGTACCGCCAACATCAACCCCCGCAACCACGGTGTTCAAGAGATAAACACCTCTACGTCCAGTTTGGCGTCGGTCACATCCTCATCGAATGGGAACATCGGTCGGTCAATGCGGCGATGTCCCAGACGAATCAGATCCTGATCAACTCCGCCTGGAGTCAGTGCCATCATCCAGTCGGCCTGCGCCTTGTACAGATCCGGTTCCAGGTAGCCGATCTTGACTACCACGACATCGGGATCATCGATCGACAGCCCCAGTCGCTCATATTGCACGCGAGAATGGTATTGCATGCGCTGAGAGGTCACAATGACAGTCAGGCTATTGATCTTCAACGCACAGGTGCGACCACCCTCCGGATCGTCGATTACTCGGAGCACTGTCGCGTGGACCTTTTGCGGTCCGGGTTCACGCGTATCGATGTGCGCGCCCAGCTCAACATCGACCTGTGCCCCTTCACCGGCCTGATCCGCCATCTTCACGGCATTCGGATCAACCAGCGATGCATACAGAACGTTGAGCGCCTCATCCTTTACCGGTGCCCACTCCAGGAGCTCCGACAGCGCCGCAGTGCAGTCATCAGCACCGCCGGCACCGGGGTTGTCTCCGGAATCCGAAATGAAGAACGGACGCGGAGCGTCGAGGGCGTGCTCAAGGCACTCGCTCATGGTCCCCACGGGTGCAACGAATTCGAACTGATCGCGTACATCCCAGAAATGCTGAGCCAGACGCAGAGCCTGAGCCTTCACGTCCTCAGCGTCATCGCCTGTGACCACAACGGCCCCCTGGCAGCGTGGCTGATCCGCCCATGCGAATCCGACCCAGATTGCCGCGTCAAGAATACCGGGACGCTTTTCAACCTCCGGAATCATGGCATACAGCGACTTGGCTGGTTCAATACGTGTCGATGTCTTCTCACCAGGCAGCAGCACCGGCACGTGAACCAGTGCCTTAGCCGGCCTGCCTTTGCCACTGACCAGTCGTTCCACTAGGTTCACCGCTGCTCGCTTGCGCGATTCGAACGCATCCTCATGGGGTGCCATCCTGTAGCAGGTGAGCAGATCGCATCCTGCGAACAGGGCTCGGGACACGTTTCCGTGCAGATCCATGGAGGTCGAGATCAGGGGTTTATCTCCGACAACTGCACGGACGGCTGTGATCAGGTCACCCTCGGTATCGTCGTATCCCTGAGCGGTCATGGCGCCGTGGATGTCGAAGAAGACTGCGTCGACAGGTGCAACGGCGGTTAAGCCGTCAACTATTTCCTGCCGCCAGGCTTCGTAGTCTGAACGCAGCACCTGGCCGCCCGGCAGTGCGCGGGCGTGAAGGATCGGGATCCATTCGACCTGGCGCGCCCAGTCCTCGTCCATCCACGTGTAACGTGCGAGCAGCTCGTCACCACGGCTGACCTGGAAATCCTTTTCAGTTGAAACGTATGGGGTAAAAGTCGAGGACTCGATGTGGAGCCCACAAATTGCTATTCGCGGAAGAGTCATGTTTTTTCCTATTTCACCAGTTCTGTTTAGCGACCACCCATGCCGGACATGGCGATACCTTTAATCAGGTGTTTCTGAAGAATCATGACCAGGACTGTTGTCGGGATCATTGAAATAATCGCTGCAGCAATCTGCAGATCCCATCGCGTCCCGGTCTGGCTTGAGAACGAGGCAAGACCAATTGGCAAAGTTCCCAAGCGCGAGTAGTCGACGGTCACAATCAGCGGCCACAGGTATGAGTTCCAGAAAGACATAAATGTGAAGACCGCCAGCACGGCGATTGCCGACTTGGTCAAAGGAAGAATGATCTGAACGAACGTGCGGATCGGACCGGCACCATCAACACGTGCCGCTTCTTCCAGTTCGAATGGGATACCGCGCATGAACTGACGCATCAGGAATGTGCCAAATGCGCCGAATGCGAATGGGAAGATCAATGCCTGATAGGTGTCAACCCAGCCAAACCATTTCATCACGGTGAACATCGGAACGACCAGAACTTCCTGCGGAACCATCATGGTTCCGAGGAACAGGACGAAGACGAGTTCTCGCCCGCGCCAGCGCAGTCGACTGAATGCGTAACCGGCTGTCGCGGATACGAACAGCACCAGCAGCGTTCCTGCGATTGAGACGATGAAGGAGTTCTTAATGTAGGTCAGGAACGGGCCGTAGGTGAAAACTTCGAGGTAATTGCTCCACCGCAGCTTCTCACCAACCAAAGTCGGGGGCATCGAGAAAATCTCGTCCTTCGACTTCAGTGATGAGAAGAATGCGTAGATCAGTGGGGACGCAAAGAGGATGGCTGCGAGCCATACGGTCGCATTTGCCACGATGTCCTTGACGCGCGAGGGTTCACCGCCCAGAAGTCCGGGCTGACTGTGCCTGTTGGCAACCTGCTTTTTCTGTGTCCCCTTCTGGGGTGCCGTGGTTGTTGCGACATCAGTACTCATAGTGGACCCACCTCTTTTGAGCCTTGAACTGGAAAGCTGTGACCAGGATGACCAGAATGAACAGAATCCATGCGCCGGCAGCTGCAACACCGAGCTGCTGGAACTTGAAGCCCTGGTTGTAGATGAACATGACCAGCGGCAGCGTTGCGTTTCCAGGCCCACCACCGGTGAGCATCTGCGGCTGGACGAAGACCTGAAGTGAGGTGATGATCGTCATGACTGCAGCGAAGAAAATTGACGGCGACATCATGGGAAGGATGACGCGGAAGAGCATCTGCGCTCCCTTGGCTCCGTCGAGGCGTGCTGCCTCGATAACGGGTTCGGGAAGCTGCTCGAGTGCTGCTGAGAAGATCAGCATGTTGTAGCCCACGCCCTGCCATACCGACATGACAACGATCATGACCATTGCCCATACGGGATCAGCAAGGAAGTTCGGCAGTTGGAAACCGAATACTGATACCGCTATGCCGTTGAAGAGACCCTGAGGCTGGAGCAGCATCTTCCAGACCAGGACGTTGGCAACCATTGGCGTGACGACCGGAATGAAGAAGAGAACGCGGAAAGCGTTGCGTCCCTTGATTCTCGGGCCGAGGAGCAGTGACAGCGTCAGTGCGACAACGATGTTGACAGGTACGTAGGTAACCGTGAAGATGATGGAATTTCGCAGAGCAGGATAGAAGTCAGGATTTTGACCTGACAGCAGGTTGCGATAATTCTCAAGGCCAATGAAGGTCCGTTCGCCAAAGGCTGGCCAGTTGAACAGACTCATCACGACCGACAGGACGACGGGAACGACTGTGAAGAGGCAGAGGCCCGCAAGCGCTGGGCTGACAAAGCCCAGCGCTTGACGGGACTCAATCTTCCGCAGTGAACTCCGCCGATTCGTGACGGCAGGTTGTGCGGTCATTGCGGTCAACCTCACTTATTGCCAAATTGTGCCTGAGCTTGCTCAAGCATCTGAGACATTGGCGTCTGGCCAGTGTAGACCGACACGAGGTTGGGCTGAATGTAGTTGTTAACCTGCGACCACACAGGGGCGGAGTTCTGACCCTGCTGATCCTTGAATGCAGCGTCGAATGCGGCCTTCACTTCTTCCCGGACAGCTTCATCGAAGGAATCGAAGTACTGCGCCTGAGATTCGATACGTGAGGGGTAAGAACGGCCCGAGGAGCTCAGGAGGTCCTGTGCTTCCTTCGACACCAGTGAGCCCAGTACCTTCAGTGCGGCGTCACGGTTGTCACAGTTGGCCGAGATACCGAAACCGGAGCCAAGGATAAGGCCCAGAGATCCGTTGTCTCCCTGAGGAAGACGTGTTGCGCCGGCCTTGAAGCCTGCTTCGTTGTTGAAGTAGCCGTAGGCGTTCCAGGTGCCGTCCACAGCCATTGCAACGTTGCCGTTCTGGTACTGTTCTTCGCCCCAGCCAGCTTCAGATGCTGACGGGACCGGATCGGCAACCTTTTCCGTCAGAACAAGGTCGGCATACCATTCAGCGGCCTTGACGAAGTCAGGGTTCGTCAGGTCGATGTTGCCATCAGCGGTCACAGGCTGGGTGCCGGACAGTGCGATCGGCAGTGCCATCCATTGGAATTCACCCATGCCGATACCGAAGCCCTTGTGCTGGTCGGTCGTGGTCTTCTTCACAGCTTCATTGAAGTCGTCGAAGGTCCAGTCCAGGGTCGGTTCCTTCGCACCGGTTTGAGCGAACATGTCCTTGTTGTAGAAGACCATCATCGCTGACACGTCGTAGGGAATGCCGTACAGGTTGTCGTTGAAGGTCATGATGTCGAGGGCTCCGTCGGTGAAGTCCTCTTTCTTGATACCTGCTTTTTCAAGGTCTTCATCTGTCAGCGGTGACAGTGCCTGATAGAAGCCCGACAGCTTCTGCCCGTTCATTGAGGTGATGCACGCCAGGTTTCCTGACGACATGTTCGAGGTGAGCTTGGTGAAGTAGTCGCCCCATGAAGCGGTCTGTGTTTTCAGCTCAATATCCGGATTCTGTTTGCGGACGATGTCGGCAGTTTGGCTAATCCAGTCCAGATCATCGTCGGAGCCGCCCCACATATCCCATGTGATCGATCCGCCTGATCCATTCCCAGATGCCGATGCGTTGTCACCGCCCCCAGAACATGCAACGAGGGAACATGTCATACCTGTAGCAAGTAGCGCCGCTGCTGCTTTTTTCTGTAGAGATTGCATTAAGAGACCTTTCTTCGGTGAGTCCCACATAGGACTTGACCTGTGTATCGAGATGCTGATTCCAAGAAGTCTTCGCGTCGTCAACGATACTTCAGCCTTCTTTTAACGGCATCGAAGAAACTATCATCGTTTCCAATAGAACTATATATGACTTTCTAGTAAAATTCGAACCAGACAGGTAACAAATCGATGACGTAGTCCCGCTGTCCGATCCTTCAAACCGAAAGAAGCGTCCTCTTGACGAACCAGACATTTACTCCACAGGAGACAAGCACAACTGATGCGATGATTATCGAAGCGGTTGCAAGTGGTTCTGCGACGACACGTTCAGACCTCTCGACTCTCCTTAAGTTATCGCCTTCTACCGTTTCGGTGCGAGTGCAGGCACTTCTCGAGAACAACGTGTTACGTGAGGCCGGAGCGGGTAAGTCCAAAGGTGGCAGGCGTCCTCAGGTTCTTGAGACGGCTGGCACCCCCAGCACGTTCGCCGCCATTGACATGGGCGGCGCCCATGTTCGCTTCGGAGTGTTCGACACGCAAGGGAACCTTCTGGCCTCGTGGGAAGCGTCTCTTGACCTGTCTTTACCGCCCCGGGATGTTCTGTCCAGCGCCCTTGACTCACTTACAGGGGCCGATCTGGACGTCGACCTTGACGCGACGCTTCGTGGCATCAGCCTTGGCGTTCCGGCACCTGTGAACCAGGAACTCCAACGCATCGACGTCGGGGCACGCATGGCAGGGTGGACTCACTTCCCTATTCGCGAATGGATGGAATCTCACATCGATGTGCCCGTCGCGGTCGAGAACGACGCGAACCTCATGGCATTGGGCGAAGCCCGTCACCATCCGGAAATCGAGCGCTCCATTACCGTTAAAGCTGGTGCCGCCATCGGCAGCGGCATCGTGGTGGACGGAAAGATCTATCACGGCGCCTCCGGCATGGCAGGTGACATTTCACACGTGCGCTCCCATCGCAGTACTGACCGGCCGTGTGGATGCGGAAATATCGGGTGCCTCGAAACGATCGCCTCTGGAGTCGCCCTCGTGGAGCGTGCACGCGCCAACGGGATGTCGATCACCTCGCTACCCGAACTTGTCGCGCGTGCGCACGAGGGTGATTCAGCGGCGACCACTTTGATACGCGATGCCGGTCGCGCGCTCGGTGAAGTTCTGTGCAGCGTGGTCGGTTTTGCCAATCCTAATGCACTGTTTGTCGGCGGCAGGCTTTCCACGCTGGAGATCTTCATCGCCTCCATACGCAGTGAGCTGTACGGCGGATGCCACCCCCTCGTCACTCGCAACTTGCTGATATCGCAGGCAACTCTGGGCGCTGACGCCGGTATCTACGGCGGCTTTGAGCTGATTCGAGATACCGTCTTTCATCTTCCTGACCTCATTCATTAAGACCACCGAAGAAATCAACAAATGACAAAGGATAGTGTCCATGATTAATTTCGAACATCGCACCGGCCCGGTTTTCTCTCCTGAGCCAACCTACCCACAACGCGATGTGCCCGACTGGTTCCAGGATGCCAAACTCGGCATTTTCGTTCACTGGGGTCTCTACTCTGTTCCCGCCTGGGCATCGCTGCCTGAAGAAGGCGTACAGCCCGATGACGAATACGCAATGCATTCCTACGCCGAGTGGTATGCCAATACAGTGCGGATTCCGCACAGCCCGGCGCATATTCGCCACAACAAGAAGTACGGAATCGGAACCTCCTACGAGGATTTTGCGCACATGTGGCACGCGGAGAAGTTCGATCCGCGCGCGATGGTGGATCTTTTCGTTGAGGCAGGTGCGCGCTACCTCGTTCCCACAACCAAGCACCACGACGGTTTCTGCCTGTGGAACACGGACACCACGAACTTCTCAGCCGCGCAGCGAGGCCCCCAGCGCGACATCATTCAGGAGTTTCATGACAGTGCGCGCGAGGCGAAACTCAAGTTCGGCGTTTACTTCTCGGGCGCCCATGACTGGCACGTTGCGCATTTCCCGCCGATCGAATCGGACAGAGATCTGTTCGTCTACCGTCGCAATGACCCTGAATTTGCGCGCTACGCGGCCGATCAGCTGCGCGAGCTGATTGACCGCTTCCATCCCGACATTCTCTGGAACGACATCGAATGGCCCGACAGCGGAAAATCGAATGAGGATTACGCTCTGGCCTCGCTTTTCCGCAAATACTTCTCGACTGTTCCCGATGGTGTCGTGAACGATCGTTGGGGTATTCCCTACCATGGCTACCTGACGCGCGAGTACAGCATCATCGACTCAGTGATCCCCGAGCCGTGGGAAGCAACACGTGGTCTGGGGCATTCATTCGGCTACAACACCAATGAAGACGAGAACAACACCCTGTCGGCACCAGCCCTGATTGATCTTCTCGTCGACACTGTCTCCAAGAACGGCAATCTGCTCATCAATGTCGGACCACGCGCCGATGGCACGATCCCGGAGCTCCAGCAAAACTCGCTGCGCGGCCTGGGACAGTGGTTGAAGACGAACGGCGAGGCGATCTACGGCACGCGCGTCTTTATCGATGCTGACAGTAGGAAAGCCTCGCAACGCTACACGCGCAATGATGGTGAACTCTTCATCTTCGTGGATCCTTCTCAGCGCAGCGACGTTGAGATTCCGTCAGGGTGCCCGAGCGATGCGTCTGTTCGCTGGCTCGGTAATTCGTCACCGGCTGAGCGCAACGGTCTCGCGGTACAGATTCCGGACAGCCTACGTTCAGGTTCCCTCGCGGTGTGCGCAGTGCGCATGAAGTAGGCACCACCGTCGCTGTCATATAGAAAGATCCCGACTCGCTTCGCGAGTCGGGATCTTTCGTGCAGCTTCTTACCGCATCAGCATCAGTTGTTCGTCAGCTTCTCGCGCAGAGCGGCGAGTGCCTCATCCGATGCCAACGTGCCGGAGTTGTCAACCGGCGAGGAGTAGGACGCCTGTTCCTCGACTGACGGAGCAGCCTCTGCGTCTTCTTCCAGCGCCTTGGCAACCTGGGCACGGTGGGCTTCCCAACGGGCGTGCGCTTCGGCGTACTGGGCTTCCCAGGCCTCGCGCTGCTCGTCGTATCCTTCCATCCATTCCTGGGTTTCCGGATCGAAGCCTTCAGGGTACTTGTAGTTGCCGTTTTCGTCGTATTCGGCAGCCATTCCGTACAGTGACGGATCGAAGTCTTCCGATTTCGGGTCGACGCCCTCGTTGGCCTGCTTAAGCGACAGCGAGATGCGGCGACGTTCCAGGTCAATATCAATGACCTTGACGAAGACCTCTTCACCGACCTTGACGACCTGCTCCGGCATCTCAACGTGGCGCTGGGCGAGCTCGGAGATATGGACAAGGCCTTCGATTCCGTCCTCGACGCGCACAAACGCACCGAACGGAACGAGCTTGGTGACCTTACCGGGCACAACCTGGCCGATTGCGTGGGTACGGGCGAATGCCTGCCACGGATCTTCCTGGGTGGCCTTCAGGGACAGGGAGACGCGTTCGCGGTCCATGTCGACGTCGAGGACCTCGACGGTGACTTCCTGGCCGACCTCGACAACCTCTGACGGGTGATCGATGTGCTTCCAGGACAGTTCGGAGACGTGCACCAGGCCGTCCACGCCACCCAGGTCGACGAATGCGCCGAAGTTGACGATCGAGGAGACGGTGCCGTTGCGGACCTGTCCCTTCTGCAGGGTGTTGAGGAAGTTGGTGCGAACCTCGGACTGCGTCTGCTCGAGCCATGCGCGGCGCGACAGGACCACGTTGTTGCGGTTCTTGTCGAGCTCGATGATCTTGGCTTCAAGCTCGCGGCCGATGTAGGGCTGCAGGTCACGCACGCGACGCATCTCAACCAGGGATGCGGGCAGGAAGCCGCGCAGGCCGATGTCGAGGATCAGGCCGCCCTTGACGACCTCGATGACAGTGCCGGTGACTACACCTTCTTCTTCCTTGACCTTTTCGATCTGGCCCCATGCGCGTTCGTACTGTGCGCGCTTCTTCGACAGAAGCAGGCGGCCGTCCTTGTCTTCCTTCTGGAGTACCAAAGCTTCGATCTGATCACCCACCGCGACGACGTCATCAGGATCGACGTCATGCTTGATGGATAATTCGCGTGAAAGGATGACTCCTTCGGTCTTGTAGCCGATGTCGAGGAGGACCTCATCGTGGTCAATCTTGACGACTGTTCCCTCGACAATGTCCCCATCGTTGAAGTATTTGATGGTCTTGTCGATGGCGGCGAGCAGGTCTTCTTCAGACCCAATGTCGTTCACTGCAACCTGAGGCGTAGAGATGCTCGGCTGCTCGGTGCTGGTGGTCATGTAGTTATGTACTCCGAAACGGACGATCTAGTAGATGGACAAAATTGAGTGTGTCCGTCAGTCACCGCGAAGGCAACTGACACACACCCGAGAAAGTTTACCAGTTCAGGATCAAAGATCTACCCTCAGCTCCTGAAAAGATGTGTGAGCAGTGACATATTTGACCAATCTCACAACTGGTGCACTTAGTGAGCAGCTTCTTTCCATGAATGGCCGATCCCCACCGCTACATCCAGCGGCACGCGCAGCGCCAGCACCGGGTGTTCGGCGCGCGTATGGTCGGTGGCTTCCTCCTGGCCGGTGGGTTCCACATCGCCATCGTCATCGGATTGCGGGGCGCGAGCAGTCTGCAGGCCATGCGGCAATGGAGGATAGGCCATGTTCTCACGTACCAGCTCTTCCACGTGCACAGCTTCTCCCTCGGCTATTTCAAGAATCAATTCATCGTGAATCTGCAGCAGTATGCGCGAGCGTAGTTTCTCGTCGCGCAAGGCACTGTCGACTCCAACCATCGCGATCTTGATGATGTCGGCTGCCGATCCCTGGATCGGCGCGTTCAGTGCGGCACGCTTGGCTATTTCACGGCGCTGACGGTTGTCGGAGATGAGATCGGGCAGGTAGCGGCGACGACCGAACATTGTCTGGGTAAAGCCATCCTTCTGGGCCTGCTCCACGATGCCGTCCAGGTAGTCACGCACGCCGCCGAAACGCTCAAAGTAGCGTTCGCGCAGCTCCGCCGCCTCCGGCACACCGATTCCGAGCTGCGCAGACAGACCGTACGATGACAGCCCGTAGGCCAGACCGTAGGAGGTGGCCTTGATGCGCGAACGCTGCTCGGATGTCACCTGATCGACAGGCGTGTCGAACACCATCGACGCCATCGTGCGGTGCAAATCCTCACCCGAGTTGAATGCGTCAATCAGTCCTTCATCGTTGGACAGGTGCGCCATGATGCGCATCTCGATCTGCGAATAGTCCACGCTCATCAGGGACTGCCACCCCTCCCCTGCAACGAACGCGTGCCGGATGCGCATGCCGTCGGGTGTGCGCGCGGGGATATTCTGCAGGTTCGGTTCCGACGAGGCGAGCCGCCCCGTGGCAGTCGCAATCTGAGAAAACGTCGTGTGAATCCTGCCGTCATCAGCAATCGCGCTGTGCAGGGACTGCGTCATCTGGGACAGCTTGATGCGGTCGCGGTGCGTGAGCAAATGCTCCAGGAACGGGTGGCGCGTCTTCGCGAACAGTGTCTCCAGCGCTTCCGCATTCGTCGTGTACCCCGTCTTCGTCTTCTTGGTCCTGGGCATATCGAGTTCATCAAACAGGACCTGCTGGAGCTGCTTGGGGCTCGACAGGTTCACCGTGTGGCCGATTGCGTCATAGGCGCGTTGCGCAGCACCTTCAACAGCTTTCGACAGCTCCTGACGTTGCAGGTCGAGTTCCTCACTGTCAATCGCGATCCCCACGTGTTCCATGCGTTCCAGCATGCGCGCGACAGGCTGTTCCACATCGTCAAGCAATGTTCGTTCATCATCATTCATCGCCCGCCTGAGAGCATCAGCCACATACGGCAGGACGGCTGCGCGCTGCGCCATCTGTCTACGCGCCGCAGCCTGTTTCTCCTCCGATTCACCGTCCAGATCCAGCATCTGCTGACCGGATTCTTCCTCTTCTAGGGCCGTGATGTGCACGCCCAGATACTGCTCAGCCAGATCGTCGATCGCGTAGGAGCGCTGCTCGGGCCGCAGCAAGTAGGCGCCCAATGCAACGTCGAAGGTCACCGGCAGGGTCTCCACGTCCCAGGCGCGCATCATATGCACCAGTGTTTTGAGGTCATGGGCAATCAGGGGTCGTGTCAGGTGCGCCAGCCATTGCGTGCACTGAGCCGTCTGCTCGGTGGTGACCTCTCGAGCATCAATGAGGAGTACCTTCATGCCGCTCGCGATCGCAAGATGTTCCAGGTCAGGCAGGGGCGGGTTCGCGACGCCTTCGCACCAGATTCCCACTGACGTCTCTGCCTCAAAGGTTGCAAGGACCTGCTGGACATTCGTGTTCGCATCGGCTCGGATAATTTCCACGTCATCAAGGATGAGTGATTCTTCCGCGCCACCCTCGTCGGCCGTGCTGCCCCCGGAATTGACGAGGGCGTCCGGAGCAGAGGGGTTGAGTGCGATCGATGCGACCGAGACGATCTCGCGGCGCGTGCCGGGTCCGAATTCAAGGCTGTCGCACAGACTCATCGCCTCTGAATGCTCGGTGGGACGACGGTAAAGGTCATCGAGGGTGATTCCCAGATCAACGTCAGTGAGCAGGCGGTTCAGCGAGCGGTTGCGGCGCACGTCATCGATATGGGCGCGCAGATCTGTTCCGCGTTTGCCACCGATCTCATCTGCGCGAGCCAGGACATTTTCCAGTCCGTCGAATCTGTTAATCCACGTGGCAGCGGTCTTGGGGCCGACGCCAGGCACTCCTGGCAGATTGTCGGCGGTCTCCCCCACCAGCGCGGCAAGCTCCGGGTAACGCTGAGGCGGCACGCCGTACTTCTCCTCAATGGCTTCCGGTGTCATGCGACGCAGGTCCGACATCGACTGACCGGGGTACAGAATCGTGACGTGTTCGTTCGCCATCTGGAAGGCGTCGCGGTCACCTGATGCCACGACAACATCCAGCCCCTGTTGAGACGCAGTATGTGCAAGGGTGGCCAGAATGTCGTCAGCCTCTATATTGTCTTTGCGCAGACGGCAGATACCCATGGCTTCCAGGAACGCGTCGATCAGATCAACCTGTCCGTGAAATTCAGGAGGGGTCTCATCGCGCGTGCCTTTGTACTCCGGGTACTTATCCGTGCGGAACGAATGACGCGAGACGTCGAAGGCAACAGCGACACGTGTCGGATTCTCATCCTTGAGGATCTTCGTGAGCATGCGGATAAATCCGAACACAGCACTGGTGTCCTGACCGGTCGAGGTCTGGAAATTACCCGAACGCATCGCGTAAAACGCGCGGTAGGCCATCGAATGTCCATCAATAATCAGCAGTTTTCCGTCCACACATGACACCCTAGAGGTATGAGCGAGACGAATCACGCCAATGACACACATTCACATCAATCTGATGACCATCAGGAATCTCACAGTGACTATGGGCCGACGATGGTGGGTCAGCATTGGCCAGGGACGCTGATGGAAGCGATGGGCATGGAAGTGACACAGTATGGCCCTGACTGCACGTCGATCACAATGCCGCTTGAGGGCAATACGCAGCGAATCGGAATCCTGCATGGCGGCGCATCGGCGGCTCTGGCTGAGACAGCGGGATCGCTTGCGGCGGGAGCACATGCCTACAGTGTGGGCGGCCCGGATGCCTACGTGGTGGGCGTGGAGCTGTCCATCTCGCATCTTCGAGCAGGCACCAAGGGGCCGATTACGGCGACGACCCGTGCGGCCCATCTGGGTGGCTCATCAACGGTTCATCTGGTCTCGATCACCGATGGAGATGAACGCCTCATCGGAACCGCACGTATTTCCAATCGTGTGCTGAAGCGACGCTGACCTCGAACTTTAGCGAGACTGACAAAAGCGACGAAATTACGCGGTCTACACCTCTTGAGTTCACTGAGACGAATGCCACAGACACTGTTAATCTCATTTTTGGGATAGGGACTTACGTCACACCTACCTAAACTCCAATTGAGAGGACATTGTCATGACCACACACTCAATCGAAGAACTTGCCAACGCAATAGCTTTCGACTCCAACGGCGACAAGCTGGGCGACGTGAAGCAGGTATTTACCAACGATGCGACGGGTGAGCCCGATTTCATCGAAGTTGCTCACGGCCTCTTTGGCATGGGCTCCAGCCTTGTCCCACTGCGTGGATACCGCCTCGACGAGGAAGGCCTGCACCTCGCGTTTGAAAAGGATCGCATCAAGGATGCGCCTGACCTCGCTGATGAAGGTCACCTGACTCCTGAGGATCAGGACACACTGTACCGCCACTACGGTGTCGGTTCTCTGGCCGATGGTGCAGCACCGATCGAGGACCAAGCTCCGCGCACTGCACCGGAATCAGACGTTCCTGCCGCCGCCCCCGTTGCGCCTGTGGCAGACGAGGAAGTTCACGAGGAGGATCGCGCCGCTGAGGCTCGTCACCTGGCTGACCAGGAGCCGATCCACGACGAAGCAGACCAAGGCGAAATCATTCGTTCCGAAGAACAGCTCAACGTTGCCAAGGAACGCGTCGCGACTGGTGAAGCTCAGCTCCGCAAGACGGTCGTCACCGAAACCGAGACTGTCGAGGTTCCCGTCGAGCGCGAGGAAGTACGTGTGGTTCGCACCCCCATCAGTGAGGAAGAGGCAAAGAACCTGGATGGCCAGGACATCTCCGAGGGTGCTGCTTCCGTGACCCTGCATGAGGACCGTGTCGTTGTCTCCAAGGAGAGCGTGCCTGTTGAGCGCGTGTCACTCGAGACGCAAACCGTTCAGGACACGCAGACCGTGTCAGAAGACCTCAAGAAGGAGCGCATTGAAAGCAACGTCGACGGCGAAGAGCGTCTCGACTGATTGAGCGCGACTCTCACTCAACAATGCGGGTCTTGCAACTTCGTGCAAGACCCGCATACACATATCTCAAGCAGTCTCAGTCATCCACCTGATCGATCACTGCGTCTGCGACCTCACGCATGGACAGGCGACGATCCATGGACGTCTTCTGGATCCATCGGAACGCCTCAGGCTCAGTCATGTCCATCTTTTCCATCAGGAGTCCCTTGGCGCGGTCAACGCGCTTGCGCGTCTCGAAACGCTCCGACATGTCGGAGATTTCTTCTTCCAGTGACTCGATTTCACGGTGACGGGACAGGGCGATTTCAACTGCGGGAATCAGGTCGGCAGGGCTGAAAGGCTTCACGACGTACGCCATAGCTCCTGCGTCGCGCGCACGTTCGACCAGTTCTTTTTGTGAAAAGGCAGTCAGCATGACAACAGCGCAGGAGAGCTCTCGCAGAATCTTCTCTGCAGCTGTGATGCCATCCATTTTGGGCATCTTGACATCCATCACACACAGATCAGGAGTGTCATCCTCGTTGTCGGGCTCCAGTGCCAGCCGAACAGCCTCTTCTCCGTCACTTGCCTCTGCGACGACGTCGAAACCTGCTGCGGTCAGCGTCTCGACAATATCAAGGCGGATCAGGGATTCGTCTTCAGCTACTAACACTTTTCGCGGCTTGTTTTCGTCTGTGCTCATCTGAAATTCCTTCAATTGGTGTCTGATCAATAAATATCTTATCCTTGATGAGCACGTTCGCGTGTGCCCTGGTAGCCCAATTGGCAGAGGCGGTCGGCTCAAACCCGGCTTGTTGTGGGTTCGAATCCCACCCGGGGTACAGAAGTATTCGGCATTATTCGGCTGAAAACTCCCTCGACGAGGGCGTTTGGGGTGCGTTTATCACACCAGTTGGAATCACCCTTCTGAGCTGTGTTTCACTGCAGTATCCGCTCGTAATGGGATGGAAAAAGTTTTGCAGCAGGCTACGACAATGTGAATGTCTTTTCACCCCCGAAGCAAGAAAGATCTCACTCGATACGGCCGAGAAGCAGGGCAGCGCCGTGGACCAATGGAACACAACCGCTGCGCCTGGTCTCATTCCCAGCAAACTGACAGGTGGAATGAAGTATCTCCCAAGAATCGTTTCTTATGCTCAAGCTATCCGAGCCGGACAGAACATGAAGCACGACACGTGCTGGTGCGACTGGCCGTTACGCTCGGGGATCTGAAGGAAGGGGCTCTGTTTTCGAAGGACTCGCACTGTGTTGATGGGATAGTGTTGGGGGTCGGCCACATGTGGCCGACCCCCAACACTGCGTCTGTGGTAGCTTTCCCTTATGCAGCTTCAATGAGTTCAAGACCCAGAAAGTCTGCTGCAGCGATGCGGCTGGCAGGCACACGCAGAGCCTCGATGGCGCGACGTACGTCGCCGTTCGTGAAATCAGCAAACCACGGGCGTACCGCATTGGAAAGTTGATCAAGCAGAACGTTGTTTGCCTGCCGATCCGAATTCCGGTCATGGACTGACACGGTCTTTGCATTGCGATCTTCAATTGTCATATTTCTATCCTCTTCTTCTTCCTCACGCCATAACGGGGTATGTACTCTTTGCGCACAGGCCGCCCCGTCAGGCATTCAGTTCTCAATCACACTCGCCCACCCCTCATCAGGTGGAAAGTGTGAAGTCATATCAGCGCAACTCTCAACACCAGGTTGACAGTTTGCATCCACGTCAACGATAACACATCATCGGGTCGCGTGAGAATAAGCCTCGGCGGCCGTTAGAGAAAACGTCCTCCCCGCAGCATCGCCGTTGATGCTGACGGCTCGACGCGATCATCTACTGTCTGCCCAGCATTCCGACTCGGCCACCAATGGAGTAATCAATATCGTCACCCACTGAGTGAACACGAATCAGGTTCGACGAGCCCGACACGCCCGGCGGCATACCGGCCACGATGACCAGCTGGTCACCCTGCTTACACAGCCCGGCTGTCTGTGAGATTTGATCGACCTGCCAGACCATGTCATCGGTGTGCATCACCGAGGGCACACGGTAGGTCTGCACTCCCCACGTCAGTGCCAACTGCCTGCGTGTCTCTTCGAGCGGCGTGAAAGCCAGCATTGGGATAGGGCTACGCAGACGCGCCATATAGCGCGCCGTCATTCCTGCCTGCGTGAAGGTCACCAGGAACTTCGTATCGAGCTTCTCTCCCACTGACACGGCGGCCTGGGAGATCACGGCCGAGCGGTCTGCGATGAAACCACCCAACGGCGCGATGCGCTCACCACCGTTTTCTTCGATGTTCTCCACAATGCGTGCCATCGTGCGTACAGCCTCGATCGGATACTGACCAATCGACGTTTCACCCGACAGCATGACGGCATCAGCACCGTCAAGGATCGCGTTCGCACAGTCCGATGCCTCAGCCCTGGTCGGACGCGGGTTCTTGATCATCGACTCCAGTACCTGGGTCGCAACGATAACCGGCTTGGCTGCCCGGCGTGCCAACTCAATGGCGCGCTTTTGAACCAGCGGCACAGCTTCAAGCGGCATCTCCACACCCAGGTCACCGCGCGCCACCATGATGCCATCGAAGGCGTCGACGACCTCCTCGAGCACCTCAACCGCCTGCGGCTTTTCAATCTTCGCGATGACAGGGCGCCTGCGGCCTTCCTCGTCCATGATCGCGTGCACTTCGTCAATGTCGCGGGCGTTGCGCACAAAGGACAACGCAATAAAGTCCGCACCGATCCTCAGTGCCCACCGCAGGTCATCGCGGTCCTTTTCCGACAGCGCCGGCACTGACACCGCAACACCCGGAAGGTTCAGGCCCTTGTGATCGGACACAAATCCGGGGACCTCTACCTTGGTGGTTACGTCGGTGTCCGTTACTTTCATGACACGCACGGCGACGTTTCCATCGTCGATCAGGAGACGGTCACCAGGACGACAATCCCCCGGCAGGCCTTTGAACGTCGTGCCGACGCGTTCCTTGGTGCCCTCGACATCTTCAGTCGTGATCGTGAAGGTGTCTCCCATCTCAAGGAACTGCGGGCCGTCCTTGAATGTCTGCAGACGAATCTTCGGGCCCTGGAGGTCCGCAAGAACAGCTACGGCCCGGCCCGACGTCATCGCTGCACGACGCACACGCTCAATGACACGTTCGTGTCCTTCGTGAGTTCCGTGTGAGCAGTTGATACGGGCCACATCCATGCCCGCGTCCACGAGTGCCTGTACTTGTTCGGCAGATTCAGTGGCTGGGCCTAACGTACACACGATTTTTGCTCGACGCATACTCTTACTCTACAGTGCCGATCTCGATTCAGGGGAACCCTCACCGGCTTCGACGCTTTCAAAGACGTTTTTCGCGCCCTGCGCGCTGCCCGATTCGTCCGCGAGTTTCGATACATCCTCTTCATCTAAAGATTCGTCGGCTTCATTATCTGCGCCATCCGACTTGTCGAGGCCCAGGTGTGCCCGCAGGTGCTCATGCTCGTCTTCGCTGACAGTCGTTGACCTGCCGAGGCGTCCTGCCACGCAGAAAACGGCCAGGCCCGCGAGGAAGACCGCGATCGATGTCCACACGTTCAGACGCAGCCCCAGAATGTGCTGCGCTTCGTCAACGCGGAGCATCTCGATCCACACACGCCCGAGCGTGTATCCCATCAGATACAGCCCGAAGACCTGACCTGAAGCGAACCGTGCGCGCCGATCCACCCACACGATCAGTGCGGCAATAACCAAATTCCACAGGCATTCATAGAGAAATGTCGGGTGAAAGAGCGTGCCGGCGGCATACTGGACAGGCATGTGAGCCGCGTCGACCTGCAGCCCCCACGGTAGTGTCGTCGGCGCGCCGAACAGTTCCTGGTTAAACCAATTCCCCCACCGGCCTATTGCCTGTGCCACCAGGAGGGCCGGTGCAATGGAGTCAGCCAGAGGTCCCATTCGTTGGCCGGCGCGTCGCAGCGCAATGTAGGCACCAACAGCGCCCAGAGCTACGCCGCCCCAGATTCCAAGACCGCCATTCCAGATTTTGAACGCGTCAATGGGATTGCCGTTGGGGCCGAAGTAGGCATCAGGTGAGGACACCACGTGGTAGATTCGCGCTCCGATGATTCCCAGCGGGATCGCCCACAACGCAATTTCGTACATGAAGTCGGCCACGCCACCGCGCCGCTCGTACCGCCGGCCGGTGATCCACACTGCAGCGACCATCCCCACCATAATGAGGATGCCGTACATATGGATGGTCAGTGGACCAATGTTCCACGCTCCCTGCGGCGGAGACGGTATCGCTGAGCCAATCAGTGAGCTTGCCACAGTCAGATCGTTCATCGTCACCGCGCCTTCCGGTTAGACAGTTCGTGAGTTCTTAACGCCATCACTGAGTTCACGGGCCAGAGTTCCGAGCGCTTCGAAAGCCTGTTCCCTGTCCTCGTCAAAAAGTGTGCGCACAAGTGCAGAACCCACAATAACGCCATCGGCGTAGGAGCCTATTTCATGTGCCTGCGTGCCGCTGGAAACGCCCAGACCCACACACACGCGTTCGGCACCGGCTTCACGCGTGCGTGCGACCAGTTCGCGCGCGTGAGTGTCGACCGAGGATCGCGCCCCTGTCACGCCCATCGTTGACGCGGCGTACACCCATCCGCGTGCGTGGGAACTGATTAGTTCCAAACGCGTGCGAGTTGACGACGGTGCCACCAGGTAGATGCATTCCAGGTCATTTTCGCGAGCTGCATTTTCCCATTGCTCGCCTTCGTCGGGTGGCAGGTCCGGCGTGATCAGGCCTGATCCGCCGGCTTGGGCAAAGTCACGGGCAAAATGGTTCACGCCGTACCATTCGACCGGGTTCCAGTACGTCATGCACACGGTGGTCAGACCATAGTCCACGACTTCCCTGGTCGCTTCCAGCAGGTCCTCCAGGTGTGTTCCATGTTCGAGGGCGGCCACGGTTGCGCGCTGGATCGTGGGGCCATCCATCCCAGGGTCGGAATACGGGAAACCAAATTCAAGGACATCAACGCCGTTATCTGCCAGCACTTTCGCTGCACGCACCGAGTCTTCCACAGTGGGGAAACCGACGGGCAAATATCCGATCAGGGCGGCGTGCCCGGCATTATTGGCGCGATCAATCGCATCTGCGCTGTGCATCATTTGTCGGCCTCCCTGCTCGGATCAATGTTCTGGTATGTGGGTTCACCCAGGCCGAACCACTTCGAAGCGGTTGTCACGTCCTTATCGCCGCGCCCAGACAGGCACACCACGATAATGGGTTCCTTGCCTTTTTCGATCGGTCCTGCTTCGAGTCGCTCGTGGGCCCACTGAATTGCCCCTGCAAGTGCGTGTGCCGATTCGATGGCGGGAATGATACCTTCGGTGCGACACAGGCGCACGAATGCGTCCATGGCGTGCGTGTCGTCAATCGCAATGTAGCGTGCTCGTCCGGAACGGGCCAGCCATGCATGTTCGGGTCCCACACCCGGGTAGTCCAGGCCCGCAGAAATCGAATGGGAGGCCTTGGTCTGCCCGTCGCGTTCCTGCAGCACGAATGTGCGCGCACCGTGCAGAACACCGACTTCGTTCGCTGAAATCGATGCAGCGTGGCGACCGGTCTCGATGCCGTCGCCTCCGGCTTCACATCCGATCAGCTCGACGTCCTCATCATCGATAAAAGCAGTGAAGGATCCAATCGCATTTGAACCACCGCCCACGCACGCGGTCACGGCATCCGGCAGGCGCCCCTCGCGCTCCAGGATCTGCTCGCGGGCTTCGTCACCAATGACGCGTTGGAGGTCACGGACGAGGCTGGGGAACGGGTGCGGACCTGCAGCAGTGCCGAAAATGTAGTTCGTGGTCTCCACATTCGTCACCCAGTCACGGAACGCTTCGTTAATGGCGTCCTTGAGCGTTTGAGACCCCTGAGTCACACCAATGACTTCCGCGCCGAGCATCTGCATGCGGGCTACGTTGAGTGCCTGACGTTCGGTGTCTTCCGCGCCCATATAGATCGTGCAGTCCAGGCCCAGCAGCGCCGCGGCCGTTGCGGTGGCAACGCCATGCTGTCCGGCTCCGGTCTCAGCGATGATACGGGTCTTGCCCAGTTCCTGTGTGAGCAACGCCTGTCCCAGCACGTTGTTGATCTTGTGGGATCCGGTATGGTTAAGGTCCTCGCGCTTGAGGAAGACTCGGATTCCCCCCAGATCGGCAGCAAAGCGCGATGCTTCGGTCAACAATGAGGGGCGTCCGGCATAGTTGACGAACAGGTCATGGAGTCGTTTCTGGAAACCGTCATCATGCCACAGACGCTGCCACGTTTCATCAAGTTCTTCCAGTGCAGCCATCAGCGATTCGGCCACGAAACGACCACCGAAGGCTCCAAAATACGGGCCTCTCAGGTCGTCCGAGCGCGGCGATGCGGTACTCGACATGCCGACTCCTCCTTACTCGTCAGATGATTCATTGCGTGCCATGCGCACGCGAGCTTTTCTATCGGTGAGCAGTGCCGGATGCTGGCCGGCGCTGACGATATCGCTGACGGCGGTCGCTGGATCACCGGACGTTACCAGTGCTTCTCCGACCAGCACAGCATCAGCGCCCCAGTTGGCGTACTGGATGACGTCGTGGCGATCGCGCACACCGGATTCGGCTACAGCGATCACGTCGGGCGGGATGACATCGATCACCTGCTCGACAACAGTTGGATCGACATCCAGGGTGGTCAGGTCGCGTGCGTTCACGCCAATGACGCGCGCTCCGGCATCGAGCGCCCGCAGCACTTCCAGACGCGAATGCGCCTCGACCAGCGCCGTCATTCCCAGTGATTCCGTTCGTTCCAGCAGCGACACCAACGCCGGCTGTTCAAGTGCGGCAACAATCAGCAGCACAATGTCAGCGCCGTGAGCGCGCGCTTCATGGACCTGATACGGGGTGACAATGAAATCCTTGCGCAGCACAGGGATATCGACTGCTGCGCGCACTGAGTCAAGATCGGACAGTGACCCCGAGAAGCGACGCTGTTCAGTAAGCACCGAGATTGCAGCCGCACCGTTCGCCTCGTAGATGTGGGCCAGTGCTGCCGGATCGTCGATATGCGCCAGCGCGCCCTTCGAGGGCGAGGACCGCTTGACCTCCGCGATCAGCGAGACGGCACCACTGCTGCGCAGTGCTGACACCGCGTTCTTCGCGTCGGCGCAGCGTTGCGCACGCTTCTTGATGTCATCCATCGGCACGCGTGCTTCCCGCTCACGCAGATCTTCCAGCACTCCCGCGATGATCCCATCGAGGACTGTTGCCATCGCTCCTCCTCACCGTTGCCTACTGTGATGCTAACCAAAGTCAGGGTGTTTTCCCCAATTGGCTCACATGATGGGCTCAGTCCAGGTCCCCCGTCAGCTTCGCTGCGGTCAGTACGGATGCCAGTGCCGCGGCCGCTTTATTACGGGTCTCCACATACTCCGTGTGTTCAACCGAATCAGCCACAATTCCAGCTCCCGCCTGCACGCTGGCGCGGCCGTCTTTCAGGCATGCCGTGCGGATCGCGATCGCAAAATCTGTGTCGCCGCCCAGGTCAAAATAGCCGACCACTCCCCCGTACACGCCGCGCGCACACGGTTCAAGCTCGTCGATCAGTTGAATGGCGCGCGTCTTGGGCGCACCTGACAGTGTTCCGGCCGGGAACGTTGCCACCAAGCAATCCAGCGCGTCCACCCCCTCGTTCACGATGCCCGTAACGGTGGAGGAAATGTGTTGAATATGGGAGTAGCGCTTGATTTCCATCAGCGTAGACACTTCCACCGATTCAGGCCTGCAGACTCTCGACAGGTCGTTGCGCGCCAGGTCCACCAGCATGGCGTGTTCGGCCAGCTCCTTCGGATCCTTCAGCAGGTCTACGGCCAGGTCGTGGTCCTCGCTCCCGTTCGCTCCGCGTGGGCGTGACCCGGCAATCGGATAGGTCCACACGCGCTGTCCCTGCGTACGCACCAGTGTTTCAGGCGAGGAACCCACCACGTCGAAGTCACCGCCCACGCCATCGGGCAGGCGCAGCAGGTACAGATACGGCGAAGGATTGAGGGTGCGCAGCACCGAGTACACGTCCAGCGCATCCGCCTGGGTGGACACATCCATGCGTTGCGACAGCACAATCTGGAAAGCGTCGCCTCGCCCGATCGCCTCTTTCGCATCCCTGACGGATTGTTCAAAATCGTCCTGCGGTGTGCGGTGCTGGATCGCCAGATCATCCGACGAGGGGGATGCACTGACCCATACAGCTGGATTCATGCTGGATTCCAGGCGATGACACATGTCGCCCACTCGACGGCACGCTTCGTCATACGCCCAGTCGACTCGTTCATCGGTACCATCCATGTTCCACGCATTCGACACCAGCCACAGTGAGCCGTCACTGTGATCGATAGCAGCCACGTCGCGCGCCAAAATGAGCGATGCATCCGGTACGTCCATCTCGCGCGGAGCCGACATCGTGATGCTCGGCTCCCATTCGCGGGCCATTGCCCAGCCAATCGAGCCGACAAAAGCGCCCGTCAAGGGTGGCAGACCTTCGATGGGATCAGCTCGCAGCACCTCGAGAGCCGAGTGCATCACCTCGCGAAATGATCCGGTCTCCATTGCGCCCCTCGGGCACACCCCCTGCCAGGACGTGACGCCATCACGGGTGATCACTGACGAGGCGGAATCCACTCCAATGAATGACCAGCGTCCCCACCTGCCGTCGTGTTCGGCTGATTCAAACAGGTACGTCCCCGGCTTCGAGCCGCACAGGTGGCGGTACAGGCCCACCGGTGTAATATCGGGCGCCAGGACTTTCCGTGCCACGGGAATGAGCCGTCGGTTGGCCGCCAGCTCATGGAACTCTTCGCGCGATGGCCATATCTGTCCCAGAGGCAGGTCAGTGGCGTGACGTGTCATTGAATTGTTCCTCCCGCTTCAAAACATGAATGTGTCCCCGTATGGCACGCAGCACCGATCTGATCGACTTTCATCAACAGAGCATCCCCGTCGCAGTCAATCTGAATGCTCTTGACGTGCTGCACGTGTCCTGACGTGTCGCCTTTGCGCCAGTACTCCTGACGGGAACGTGACCAGTAGGTCGCACGCCTGCTTTCCAGTGTGCGTCGCAGTGCTTCGTCGTCCATCCATGCCAGCATCAGAACTTCGTCAGTGTCGTATTGCTGGACGATGACTGCCACGAGACCTTGCTCATTTCGCTTCAGTCGATGCGCGATGCGCGGATCGAGGTTCTCAGCCGACCGGTTCACAGTCGCACCGCGATTCCGGCACGCGCCATCGCATCCTTGACCTGCGTGATCGTCAAGGTACCGAAGTGGAACACTGAGGCAGCCAGAACTGCGTCCGCACCTGCCTGAGCTGCCTGAACGAAATCGTCAGTTGTGCCGGCCCCGCCCGAAGCGATCAGAGGAATGGACACTGTGGATCGAATCTCGCCGAGCATTTCCAGGTCGAATCCGCCCTGAACCCCGTCTGCGTCCATCGAGTTCAACAGGATTTCGCCTGCTCCCAGTTCGGCGACCCGGTTTGCCCACTCGACCGCGTCGATGCCGGTTGAGCGCGTTCCACCGTGTGTCGTGACTTCGAATCCGGAGGTCGTTGAGACACCCTCGGGCGTGCGCCGTGCGTCCAGGGACAGCACGATGATCTGGTCGCCATAGCGTGAGGCGACCCGTTCGATCAGGCTCGGGTCAGCGATCGCCGCCGTATTGACTGAAACTTTGTCGGCTCCGCAGTCCAGCAGGCGTGACACGTCGTCCACACTGCGTACACCGCCACCGACAGTGAGCGGCACAAAAATCTGACTCGCAGCGGCAGAGACGACATCGAGCATTGTCGAGCGCTGCTCGGTCGAGGCGGATACGTCCAGCAAAGTGATTTCATCAGCGCCCTCGTCGCTGTAGTGACGGGCACGCTCAACAGGATCGCCCGCATCTTTCAAATCTGCGAAGTTGACACCTTTAACGACGCGTCCGGCGTTGACGTCCAGGCATGGAATGATTCGGCAGGTCACTGACATGCTTCCATCGTAGCCATGTGCACGCACTTGGTTGACACCGGCTCAGGAAGTGGATGACGACGGCGGGTAGGTGGCAAGGATATCGACCAGGACGCACAGCGTGTCGTCACCTTCGGCCAGATCAGGAGGAATGGTGATCGCCAGGCGTGAGCCGACTCTTTGATCGACCAGCCCCTGCTGCAGGCCCGGCATGATGGTCGCCATGTCCAACCGTTCCGGCATTCCGTCGTTCCACGTTGATCGACGCTTGTCCGGATTGTTCCACCCCGCAATCACGTATTGCACCAGGACCCGGTCATCGGGCCCGACCTGAGGACCGTCGCCTTTGATATGTGGGGCGATGACGATCTGGCTGGGGGCCTCCCCCGTGTGAGTGACCTTGAAGCCATCTTCTGCGAATTCGACGCTGAATGGCTGGGTTGGTTCGGGATCAATCGGTGTGCCAGTAGCAGTCGAGGAGATCACATCGACGACGTCAATTTCAATGCGCGGCTGCGCAGGGGTCGTTCCGGCAAGTGTCTCCCCGTCCTTATCCGCCGCCGGTGTCAGTGGTCTGACGAACAGGAGGCGCGTCCCTTCGCGAGACCCGATCAGGGCCTGAACCAGCGTGGCATCCAGTTCGTCACTCGTTGCACGCTCCGTAAAGATCGCGGGCTGCCCGTCGGCAGTGATGACTTCCCCCGTGTCTCCGTCAAACGGTGTGATCGCGGCGATCACGGGCGACCCCTCGGTAATTTCCCGTCCTTGCCCCTCGATAATCGTTCTCACGAAAGGTGCCGTCACCGTCAAGGTACCGTGAATGGTCACAGTCGGTATGGCGCCGTGGTTACCGAATACTTCAACCTGATTGCCCACTGACTGTGCGTCATCAGCGCTCTGCACCACGTCAGGTGAGCTGCTGCGCCCCAGGGTCCACCACCCGACCATGATGAGGACGACGACCACCAGCACAGTCACTGTGGCAACCGTTCTGCGCGAAGACAGTGTCATGTGATCACGCCGGCAAGTCAGGAGCTGACTGGTTAATGTGCTCGATCAGCGCATCCACTCGCGCATCCTCGTTCGAGAGCGGGTCATTGAGTGTCAGTGGTGTGGCTGAAATATCTCCGAGCCGCACGTGCACCCAGTCGACCGACAGATCCCGGCGCGCGTCCTGTGCTGCACCGATGATCCGGCCGCGCAGGGACGCCCTCGTTGTGGCAGGAGGCGTGGTGACTGCGCCTGACACCTGGTCGGCCGCGATAAGCCGGCGCATCAATCCGCCGCCTTCCATGCGGTCACGCAGGCCTGTCGCCGTGATGTCGTGGTAGCTGAGCTCCAGGCGCGCCACGCGCGTGTCGGACAGCGGCACTGAGCGGCGTTCACAGTACTGGCGCAGCAGGCGGCGCTTGATTGCCACATCCAGTTCGGTCTCGACGCCGGACCAGTCTCCTGATTCGATCGCATCCAGTCCACGCTTCCACAGGTCCAGAACGTAGGTGTGCATGGGATCGAGGGCGCTGGTGTCCGTGTGGTCGAGGATCCTGCGCCGGATTTCCCGCTGGATTGCCACAGGTGACATGGATGTTCCCGAGGCCAATGGGATAGGTGCCTGTCCCGTCAGGTCCGCGTTGATGGAGCGAATAGCCGACATGGGATCGGCCAGCGCCAGGTCTGCCAGCTTCACACCATCTTCGACCGCGCTCAGCAGCAGCTCGGTTGCCCCGACCTTCAGGGCGGTTGTCGGCTCGGACACGTTCGTATCCCCCACGATCACATGCATACGCCGGTAGGAGCCTGAATCTGCCAGTGGTTCGTCGCGCGTGTTGATGATTGGGCGCGAACGAGTGGTTGCTGCCGAAACTGCGTCCCACATCTGGTCTGCACGTTGGGAAAAGACGTACGTGCTGCGTCCTGAAATGGTGCGGATATGTCCAGCTCCGACGACGATTTGTCGGGTGATGAAGAATGCGACGAGGGCGTCCGCGACTTCTCTGAAGTCACGTCGGCGGTGCAGCAGATAGTTCTCGTGGCAGCCGTAGGAGTTTCCCTGGGAGTCCACGTTGTTGCGAAACAGGTGGAGTCGGGCTGGGACGCCCTCGGACTGGAGCTGCTCGTCTGCGCGAGAGGCGAGGTCAGCCAGTAGAAGGTCACCTGCACGATTTTGGGCCAGGAGGTCCTCCAGCAGGTCGCATTCGGCTGTCGCATATTCGGGGTGTGAGCCGACGTCGAGGTACAGGCGCCCGCCGTTGCGCAGGAACAGGTTCGAGGAACGTCCCTGGTCAATGAGCGGGGCGAACAGGTACCGCGCCGCCTGATCCGCATCCACTGGTGAGGGCGCGGAGGTGGTAGAAGCTGCGGTCAGCCCGTATTCCGTTTCGATTCCGACGACTCGGCGCCTCACTTTATTGGCCGCCCTTCTGCACGAAGCCCTGAACGAAGCTTTGCGCGTTTTCTTCCAGGACGGTGTCGATGTCATCCAGCAGGTCATCGAGGGAATCGGTGTTCGCCTGAACCTGCCCGGCCTGGGCGTCGTCCTCGTCGAGCGGGTCTGAGTGAGGTGAATGTGTGTGTGACTGAACCATGGATGCTCCTTAGACAAGGTCAGAGATGTCGGTTGTGGTATCAGATGCGTCAGGCAGTGAGATGCGGACCAGGCGGTTGTGTTCGGGGTCGTCGACTACCACTGATGTCCATGATGCCCGAACGACGTTCGGCATCGAGGCAACAGCGTGTCCGCGTACTCTGGCGCGGGTTGACTGCGGCGGCGTATCGGCCGCACGGATCACGTCGTCAGGTGTGAAGAGTCTGCGGACTCGTCCCGCACGGTCGAGGCGGCTCACCAGGGAGCGTTCTTCTCGCAGGTCCGCCCATTGCAGATCCATTGCCGCCAGACGTGGGTCGGCCCAGTCGGTGTTCAGCCGCTCACGCTGGCGATCGAAAAGCTGGTATTTTGCCACCCATTCAACGTCGCTGGCCACCGAGAACATGTCGGTGCGCAGACCGTCCAGGACTCGCTGCCAGGTGTCAAGCAGGTCGCGTGTGTCCTCATCCGGATTCTGGCCAGTCTCGTCGAGTGTTTCGAGCACCAGATCCAGGTAGATCTGCTGAATATCAACGGCATTCAGTGCGCGTCCGGCAGCGATCGGAACTTTGTGGCTCAGCGTCGGGTCGTGACTGACGTTCCATGTTTCCTGCACCGGATCGTCAATGCTCAGTCCATCCCAGTGCATCGACGTGCCCTGTTCAATGGCCCACAGGACAATCGAGGTCGTCCCCATCTTGAGGTAGGCCGAGATGTCGAAGAGGCTGGCATCGCCTCCGATGACATGCAGGCGACGGAACCGTGCGGGATTGGCATGAGGTTCGTCGCGCGTATTGATGATCGGGCGATTGAAAGTGGTTTCCAGGCCGACCTCGTTTTCCACGAAGTCAGCGCGCTGCGAGAGCTGGAAGCCGGGAGCCTGTGACTTTTGACCCAGCCCGACCCGACCCGAACCACAGGTGACGGGGCGCGTCACCATGAATGGGATGAGGCCGCGGATCAGGTCATCCAGATCAACTGAACGCTCCACCTGGTAGTTCTCATGAGTGCCGTAGGCCGCACCTTTACCGTCGGTATTGTTCTTGACCAGGACGAGCGGCACCTCCGAGCTGGCATCGATATGTGCCATGATTCGGCGCGCAATCTCATCACCGGCCCTGTCCCACAGCACTGCTTCGCGCGGTGACGAGGTTTCAGGTGCGGAATACTCCGGATGTGCGTGGTCGACGTACAGGCGCGCACCGTTGGTCAGCACCGCCACCGTCGGGGTTGGCAGTGCGCGCTCACTGTCACTGGGGCGTTCCAACGCTTCCACGCCCCCTGACGGTGCCAGGTGGTAGGGATCATCGGTCAACAGTGACGGGTCGGCTGCGGCACGGGACAGGCGCATACCGCGCAGATCATTGAGCGGATCCTCACCCGTGTAATCCCATCCAACAGGGTCGCCCTCGCGCGACAGCTGTCCGCCTGCAGCGACTGCCTGCGTGGACAGTGCGACCGCATTTGCCCACGGGTTGCCTGGCTGATAGACACCGAATTCTGTTTCGGTGCCCATGATGCGGTGGACGCTCATTGTGGATCTCCTTGAATGGGGGTCACGGATTGAATATCATCACGCACTCCCACGGTGCGTGCCCAGTCCACTGGCGAAGACGTAGCAGCCAGCTCCATTGATTCGCGCATCTCTTCTTCCACGCCGCGCAGCACGTGTTCCTGACTCAGCCCCTGCTCGCTCCCGCCAAGCGTGGCGCGGATAGCGTGTTTCTTGGCTCGCTCCACGCTCGAGGCGATCAATGCGCCTGAAACGATGTCACTCAGGTACAGCGTCGTCTGCGCGCCTGAGGTCAGCGTCGCGTGGAACAGTGCAGTGGACTGATCGCGTGCATACAGACGCTCCACGGCGGCGTCGATCATCTGATTGAGGGCCTCCTCGTGGCTCCCATAGCGGGAAATCTCGCTCGCTGCAATCGGGACGTGCGTGGTCAGATACTTCGTGAAGATGTCGCGCGCGCCCGTCCGGTCGGGTCGGTCGATGCGTATACGCACGTCGAGGCGTCCGGGCCGCAGTACAGCAGGGTCGATCATGTCGGCTCGGTTGGATGCGCCAATGATGATGACATTGTCGAGGGCTTCCACTCCGTCCATTTCAGCCAGAAGCTGCGGGACAATCATGGTTTCCACGTCAGAGGAGATACCTGCGCCGCGCGTGCGGAACAGAGCTTCCATCTCATCGAAGAACACGACAACAGGGATCCCGGTTGCCGCCAGTGCACGAGCACGGGAGAAAATTGCCCGAATCTGGCGCTCCGTCTCCCCCACGAATTTGTTGAGCAGTTCGGGGCCCTTGATAGACAGGAAGTGGCCGCGCACGCCTGATTCGGTCTGCGACAAGGCGTTTGCCACTGCTTTGGCAATGAGTGTTTTACCCGAACCTGGCGGCCCGTACAGCAGGATGCCTTTGGGCGGACGCAAGCCGTAATCGCGGTAAAGCTGCGGGTGACGCAGCGGCATCTCGATCGAGTCACGCACACTGGCCAACTGCTGATCCAGTCCGCCGATGTCATCGTAGGTGACGTCCGGGATCTGCGGGGTGAGCAGCTGCTCGACATCCGAGCGGGTGACGCGTTCGATGGCCTGACCGGCGCGCAGATTCGCCATGACGGAATCGCCTGCCCGTACGCTTCCGTGCCGCAGTGGTCCGGCCAGCGTCAGAACCTGTTCCGCGCCGCCTTCCAGGGACACCAATACGCGATCGGCGCCCAGTACTTCCAGCACCGATGTCAGTGTCCCGGTGCGCTCGAAGTGGTCCACACCCACCACGACCATGTTCTCGTTGAGGCGTACCAGCTGTCCGACGGCCACCGTTGACAGGTCAACACTGGAGTCAACGGTCAGGCGCATGCGTTTGGTGCCCACCATCGCATCGATCTGACGCGCGGCGGTATCGACCGCGAGAACTGAGACGAATGTGTGTGGAGGCTGCTGAGAGCGGTGGATTTTCTCGTTGAGTTGGACAAGCTGTCCGCGGGCCGTCGACAGGGCACGTGAGAGGCGTTCGTTCTTCTCTTCCAAAGAAGCGACAGATCGCCGCAACGCGTCAACGGTCTGTTGGTCGGCAGACGTGCTCACTCGTACCCTCCTCGCGAGTCAGTTTTAGTGGTCATTCAACACTATGACGATCAGTGGGATTCCTCCAGATCCTTCCGAACCGTGGTCTGTAATGTTTCTCCCACCCAATGTTCGCTGCGCGCAGTTGCGTCACGACGCACTCGCCGTACTTTCTTGTCACTGGGCACTCGCTGCCCGATTGACGAGGGTGTCCACCCATCCTCGTCGTCCCACATTCCACCCTGTCCTTCAGCAGCCGGAGCGGGGCGGCGTTGGGCGGTTTGCGGACGGGTGTGCGGTGCCAGCAGACGCGTGGTGACCAGAAAGCCGGTATGGGCCACCATGCGGTGTTCGGGACGCACGGCCAGCCCTTCGAGATGCCACTCGCGCTGCATCGTTTCCCACGCCAGTGGCTCTGTGAATCGTTCGCATGCGCGGATGTCTTCGACCAGACGGGACATCTGGGTCACTGTGGCGACGTAGCACGTCAATACTCCTCCGTAGTTCAATGCGTGTTCCACGGCTTGAAGGTTTTCCCACGGGGCCAGCATGTCGAAGACGATGCGATCCACGCTATGCGCCTCGCATCGATTGAGCACATCAGCCACCTCGCCTACTTCCAGGGTCCACGCGGGGTGGTGAGAGCCGAACCAGAGATCCACATTGGCGCGCGCAATGTCCGCAAAGCCTTCGCGGCGTTCCACTGAGTGGAGGTGGCCGTGTTCGCCTACCGCGTTGAGCAGTGCCAGTGTCAATGCACCTGATCCCACACCTGCTTCCACTACGCGTGCGCCGGGGAAAATGTCCCCCATATGAATGATGGTGCCGGTGTCTTTGGGGTAGATCACCGTTGCGCCGCGCGGCATCGACATGACGTAGTCGCTTTGCAGGGGTCGCAGCACCTGAAATGAGCGTCCTTCAGGCGTGGTGATCACCTGGCCGTCGGGCTGACCGATCACGGCGTCGTGATCGAGCCACCCGCGATTGGTTTGGAAGCGTCCGCCCGCCACCAGCGTGATGGTGTGGAATCGTCCCTTTGGGTCGCGTACCTGCACCCGATCGCCTTCGCGCAGTGGCCCGCGCCGGTTTTCCTGACCTAGTTCACTATGAGTACTCATCGCTGGGATTGTATCCACAACCGGAGCAGGCGAGCACGCAGATGCCGGTGCGCGGCGTTACGGTAGGCACATGCCGTCTTCATCATCGTCTGAACAGTGGGCGCCAGCACTGTCGGTGTCGCGCGCCCGCGATTTCATGAAATGCCCTCTCAAGTTCCGTCTGTTGGTTGTGGATCGCATTCCCTCGCCCGCCACACGTGCCACGGCGATGGGCACCCTCGTACACGCTGTCCTCGAGCATCTCTTCAACGTGCCGCAGCACGATCGCACCCCTGAGCATGCTCAGGAACTGGTTGCCCCGCAATGGGAAGTGTTACGCAGCAACGATCATACAGTGATGGATCTGTTCGATTCTGAAGAGGATTTGCAGTCATGGATGCGTGACGTGCGAACCGTAATCGAGCAGTACTTCCATATCGAGGATCCACGGTGGCTTGAACCGGTTGGACGTGAAGAACTGATCACTGTGGTGATGCCCGAAGGCATTCGTCTGCGCGGATTCATCGACCGCATCGATCAGGCTCCCACAGGCCAGCTGCGCGTTGTGGACTACAAGACAGGCAAGGCTCCCAGTCCACGTTTCCAGGACGAAGCTCTCTACCAGATGCGCTTCTACGCATTGCTGCTTCAGCTCACACGCGAACTTCCGGCCCGCACGCAGTTGGTGTACATCAAGTCCGGTCAGGTTCTCACCTTGGACCCCACCGACGCCGACATGGTGGACATTCGCGCCGATGTGGCACAGCTGTGGGAGCGCATCGAAAGCGCGGCTCGCCAACGTCGTTTTGTTCCGACAAAAAACCCGCTGTGCAACTGGTGCCACGTGCAGTCCATGTGCCCCATCTTTGGCGGTCAGGTGCCCGATATTCCTGAAGAAGGCATCGAGCGTGTACTGTCCATGCGTGCGAGTCAGTAAGTCACTCTCGTCAGGCTGCGACTCCCCCGGGCGTCAGGACGCCGGTCAGCAGCAGGATCGCGACGAGGGTGGCCAGACCCAGGCGGTACACGACGAAGGGGCTGAACGAGCGGGTGGAGATCAACTTGAGGAACCACATGATCACCACGTATCCCACGCCGAAAGCGATGAGCGTGGCCAGGATCGTCGGTCCGACCGCAACAATGTCACCACCGCCGATCACCTTGGCCATCTTGTAGAACCCCGATGCGAAGACGGCGGGCATGGCCAACAGGAATGAGTAGCGCGCTGCGGCTTCTCTCGTGTAGCCCAGCGCGCGCCCCATCGTGATGGTGCCACCTGAACGGGAGACGCCGGGAATGAGAGCCATCGCCTGAGCAAAGCCGTAAGCAATGGCATCGCGCCAGCTCATGCGGTCAAGGGTGAGTTCCCTGCGCCCCAAGCGATCAGCCGTGCCGAGCAGCAGACCGAAGAAAACAAGCATGGCCACCGTGATCCACAGGTTACGGAATGATGTGTCGATCCAATCTTCGAGCAGCAGTCCAAGGATTCCGATCGGCAGGGATCCGACGATGATCATCCACCCCATGCGCGCATCGGGATCGGCACCGCTGACGCGCTTGGCGGGGCCGACTACGGGAAGGGAACGCGCCCATTTCGACACGATCCTCACGATGTCTTTCCAGAAGAACACCAGCACTGCGGTTTCAGTTCCGATCTGCGTGATCGCGGTGAAGGCAGCTCCCGGATCTGCCTGTCCGATCAGCTCTCCCACAATGCGCAGGTGAGCAGATGAGGAAATAGGAAGAAACTCCGTGAGGCCCTGAACCAGCCCCAGGATGATTGCATCAAGCCAACTCATGAGGCCTACTGTACGGGCACCACGCCGATTCCCCTACCGCGCCACCCGGTCACCACCACACTACGGTTACAGTATGCGCACTCGTTTTTGCGGCCGTTCGGGCCTGAGCGTCTCTGATGTTGGACTCGGCACACTCACGTGGGGCCGCGACACCGATGAGCACGAAGCTGAAGACATGCTGCGCCATTTTGTCGATGCCGGTGGGAACCTGATCGAAATTGCACCAACGCACGGAGACGGCGCGGCGGTGGACGTCCTCGGGTCGCTCATCAGCACAGTCAGTCGCAATCAGCTCGTGATCGCACTTCGAGGGGGCGCACACCTGGATGCGTCCACTAAGTGGCGTGCCAGTGCGGCGCGCGGCGACATGCTCGCCAGTCTGGACGATGCGCTGGCCCGGTGGCACACCGATTTCGTTGACCTGTGGCTCGCGGAGTTCACGCCGCACATTCCGGTCGACGAAACACTGTCCGCGCTGGAGGTCGCCTGGCGTTCGGGTCGTGCGCGCTACGTAGGGATCGCTCACGCGTCGGCGTGGACGGCGGCATCAGCATCGACGAGGGCGGCCCTGGCGGGGATGCCTGTGGTTGCGTTGGAAGATGCCTGGTCACTGCTGGATCGCGGCCTCGAGTCTCAGGTGTTTGCACCGGCACGCTCAGCCGGGATGGGAATCCTGGCGCATTCGCCACTGGCGTGCGGCGTCCTGACCGGGAAGTATCGTCATGCCACTCCCCCAGATTCACGCGCCGCGTCACCGCACTTGCGTTATACCGTTGAACGCTACCTGGATCCTGCTTTGTCTGGCACGGTCAACGCCCTCGAACGCGCTGCTCAGGGGCTTGATCGCACGAGTATGGATGTGGCGTTGGCATGGGTGCGTGACGCTGAGGGTGTGGCAAGCGCGATCGTCGGTCCGCGCACGGTCCGACAGCTCGATCAGCTGCTCGAATGTCAGGATCCACTTCCTGAGCAGATCCGAACGGTACTCAGCGAAGTATCTGATCCGCGCGTAGATTAGTCGTCCTCGTCGTTATCGTCGTCCAGGTCGATCTGGTCGTACTCGTCATCGTCGAAGCCGTCGAAGCTGTCATCGTCATCATCTTCGTCTTCGCCGTCGTCCTCATAGTCGTCATCATCGTCGTCGTCATCATCTTCATCCAGAATGTCGAACGGCAGTTCAGCGTCGAATCGTGTGAAGAGAACGTCGTCGTAGGTGAAGAACGCATCACGGAGGCGTTCTTCTGCCTGCGAAATGACGGCATCCGACGCGGCTGTGCCGCCCTGGACGACATCAAAGTGGTGCTCAAATGCTGCGATGAGTAAGTTCAGCGCGTCGCGAGGATCTTGTGTCATGCTCCCAGCCTACCTGTTCACGCCTAAATTGACGTGCTCAATTCAGGGAAGATTCAGTTGCGAGCGGATAACGGAAACCATCAGATCAGTGCCCTTGATCTCCGCTGTCTGTTCTGCACCGAGGATACGCATATTCCCGTCTGCGTCGATCAGCTGCGATGCACCCATCGACGGCCCGAGCGGCAAGATGACCCACTCCTTGGTGGGTTGGTAGGAGATATCGGGCTCTCCGCCTTCCAGTTGATGCGTGATATTGGCAATGACAACTCGGGCTTGCTGACGTGCCGCATCTGCGCGCTTGGATTCACGCACGTCGGTGATATCACCAATGGCGTACACGTTGGAGTGTCCCTTGACCTGCAGCGTGGGATCAACACGAATTGTTCCGTTCGGGTGAAGTAGTTCTTCGTATTCCGTTCCCGCCAGGTATCCGGAGTTCGCTGTCGCGCCGTAGCACTGGAACCATATATCTGCCTCGATCTGGTCACCGTTATGCGTCTGAACACTGAAGCGTCCTAGCTGGCCGGCCTGAATCGGCGGCAAATATGCCAGCGGGGAGCCTGTCACCACGCGCACACCCAGTTCGTCGAGCTGTTCCGTGATCGCGTCGCGAAGCTCCTGCGTGTAGCCGGGCGTGGACAGAATGGAGTCACCGGATTCAACCAGAATGATCTCCAGATCAGGGAACGCGCTGGCCAACTCACCTGTCATCTCAATGCCGACGGTGCCTCCGCCTACCAACATGACCGAGCCGGCCGATGTCAGTGCGTCGTGGAGCTGTTCAAGGCGCGCTTTCGCCACAGTCGCTTTCGAGGAGGAGTACTTTGCGGGGAACGGATACGTTGATCCACTTGCCAGGATCACGTAGTCCGCTTCGATGGGGTCGTGTCCAAAGACATGCACCGTCGTCCCCGTCACTGACGAGACGACGCCCTGGATCACCTGCCCATTCTTCAGCAGGTTCGAGTACGGCATGAAAATGGCGTGCTCCCACACCTCGTCGACTGCTGCCCGAAGTGCGGCCGCGTGGTGAACGAATTGGTCCTTCTGCTCAATGAGGATCACGTCAGCGACTGGATCCAGTCCTTTCGCGACGGTGACACCACCGTACCCACCGCCGACAACTACCACTTTGGTCACAGTTGATCTCCTTCGTTGATGATGATGCCATCATCTCACGTGTCAGTCGTCCAGGTGGAGCACGCGAGCAATATTGGGTGGGAAAAAGTTCGGTCCCTTCAGAACTTTTCCGTCCTCACGACGCTTCACCGACCCATCCGGCATGAGTTTGGACAGGTTCGATGCCTGAACTTCTTCCAGGACCGCATCCAGGTCGATGCCTGATTCCAGTGCCATCCCGTAGATGACGTAGACCAGGTCGGCCAAAGCGTCAGCGGTCTCGACGATATCCGAGGTGGCATGATCGCCTTCAGCTGCCTGCTGATAGGCCTGCTCGATGAGTGTCCTCGCGTCAGGTCCCCACATGGCTCCAATCAGTTCGCTGAATTCCTCAGCGATCAGGCTCATGCGCATCATGACACGGTCGTAGTCCAGTGTGGGTTCCCCGCCGTCTGCCACACGGTTGGGCATGTGGTAGGTCGAGTGGAACTCGCTGACCAGTTCCTGGGGGCTACGCGTGCTGCGGCCCGGTGTGTGCGAGGTGCCACTGTGCCGCCCCATCACCGGTGCGGGTGCAGCCGGCCCGTCCCACGGTGCAGCAGGCTCCATCGTGTCATCTGGTTCAAGGAATGCTTCCCAGATTTCTTCACCCTTGTCGTTTTCGACTTGCCGCCCTCGTTTGCCTGCGTGGAAGCCCAGTCGCCACGCCACGCGCCACGATGGCCAGTTGCCGACCCGTGAGCGCCACACGAGGCGCGGCGCGTTCAGCGTATCGAATGCGACGCGCGCAGCCAGGATAAGTGCTTCGGTAGCGTAGCCTGATCCACGGCTGTCGGCGCCTACCCAGTAGCCCACATCGAGCGTCCCGTCCTCGGATTGAATCCGCATCGACAGGGTGCCCACGAGCGTGTTGGTGGCCACGGTGCGGATCGCCCAGTGTGGTTCGTTCTTCTCCCAGCCAGCGTTCGCGACTTTTTCAACGAATTCCCTGGCCTGGTCACGCGAATATGGCGAGGGAACCGTCGTCCACTGCATGATGGCAGGGTCCTGGCACAGACGGTAGATATCGTTGGCATCGTCACAAGCTAGTGGCACCAGGGAGATGCGCGCGCCGGTGACCGTGAAGGGAGCGAGCGACATTGAATCCTCCTTTGGATGATCGCTTCAGGCTTCAGCGTGAGTGTGTTCCCACGCGGTCGCCAGCATAGTCCCCAAGGCCTGCGCATTCTGTGCGCCCTGGATCACAAACTTCTGATCGATGAGCATGGTGGGAACCGACTCAACACCCATTTCAACGGCGATCTGGTAGTCGGAAACTACATCTGCTGCTCGCTGCTCATCAGCGAGGGCGGCCACCACATCTTCTGCTGACATACCGACTCGCTTCGCACACTGAATCAACACCTCCGGATCGGAGACGTCCTGACCCATTTCGAAGTGGGCACGATCAAGCGCTTCAGCCAGAGCAAGCTGAGTGGTATTCGCACCTGTCAGCGTGTCGTGCGCAAGGTCGTGTTCGTAGGCTGCGGCGAGGAGCCGGTGTGCGTTCGAGGTGGGCGCCACCACCATCGTTTCGAAGTTGAAGGTGATGTCCTCAGCCATCCCCAACTCAGTGAATTGAGCCAGGCTCTTGTCTGCATCTTCTTCTGACATTCCACGATGTGCTGTCAGGTATTCGCTTTGAGATAGCTCCAACGGTTCTGCTAAGTCAGGGTCAAGGAAGTAGGCGTGAAGTCGAATCTCAACCTCGTCAGCATGCTCGAATGAGCCCAGGGCCGTGCGCAGGTGGTGAAGACCCAGATAGCACCACGGGCATGCCACGTCAGACCAAATGTCGATGTGCATGTTGGCAACTGTCTCATAACTTTGCTCGATTGTCAGGGTGCCCGGGCCTTTGTCACCTAACTCATGAGCAAATGTGACGTGTCGCTCGTTCATATTGGACGTTTCGATTTGCCGACAGGTACCATTGTCGTGTTAAAGTTCTATCCGCTCTCATTGAGCGTTGCGCGGGTGGCGGAATAGGCAGACGCGCTAGCTTGAGGTGCTAGTCCTCGCTTTAGAGGGTGGGGGTTCAAGTCCCCCTCCGCGCACAATGAGCAGAATGGTCGCGACACCTTGCGGTGTCGCGATTATTTTTAACTCTGCTCTACAGTAGAGACGTGGAAACTTCTCGCTGGACCTGTGTACTTTTCGACGTGGACGGCACAATTGTCGATTCGGCAAGTGTCGTTATCGACTCGTTCCAACGCACACTTGCACACTTGAACTATCCGTCTCGTTCACGCGATGAGCTGGGGAAATACGTCGGCCCACCGTTGTGGGACTCCTTCATGGATCTGGGGATGGATGCTGAGCAGGCTGACAATGCTGCCACCATCTACCGTCACTACTATCGTGAACTGTTCCTTCAGCCAGAACCGTATCCCGGCATTGGACAGCTTCTGGAAGATTTGCATGCCGCCGGATACGCCTTGGCTACGGCTACCTCAAAACAGGAATACATGGCGCGCGACCAGATGGTTCATCTGGGTTTTGATCGCTTCATCGATGTCATTGCGGGAGCCATCCCAGATCCCGCCTATTCGAAAGCTCATGTGATCCGCGATGCACTGAAGCGCCTGGAGGAAAAAGGCCTCGACATTTCTCGCCCCGTCGTGGTAGGTGACCGTTCATGGGACGTGGAAGGTGCTCTGGAAGTCGGTCTGCCGGCGATCGGGGCAGGCTGGGGCTATTCGCATCCTGGCGAGTTCGATCAGGCACTGGCAGTTGCCCACGATGCCGACGAACTGCGCCAGCTGCTGATGGGAGATCACTCATGACTGATTCATCACGCACCTCAAAGTTCGGCAATCTGAAGCAGAACCTGAGCCGGTTCGTACGTTCTCCGCACGTCACTCAGGTGCCGGCCACGACGCGCACATCCACGCCGGCGCACCCTGCCTCATATCACACACCCCGACGGCGACGCGTCTCCTCACCTCCGACCAAGCATTCGCGGGCCAATACTGCCGTGAAGCGACCTGAGCTTCCTGACTGGCTGCGTAAATCCGGCCTGGCAGCGTGGGCCCTGATCGGCATCATGATCATCGTCGCCGCCGTCGTCTATGCTCTGGCACGCGTCACCCCGGTCTTCATCGCTGTTTTCGTCGCACTGGTGGTCACTGCGATTCTCAATCCCGTGGTCAATTTCCTTTCGCGCTTCATTCCGCGTGGCCTGTCAGTGGTTCTGACATTGCTGGGATTCTTCGGCATCTTCGCAGGTTTGATGGCATTGGTCGTCAACTCCGTGATGGGACAGTGGACGAGGCTGGCCAATCAGTTCTCACGCGGTCTGGATGTGATCTCCGATTTCCTGTCCTCCCTGCCATTCGACATCAAGGTCACGCCGCAGGATGTGTCCGCATGGATGAACGACATGATCGCCAAAGGCCAGCAATACGTCCAGCAAAACTGGAGCAGGCTGGCATCCGACCTCCTGTCAAATGTCTCAGCCGCTGCCATCACGTTCACAATCGCCGCACTGGGCTTGTTCATCACGATCTTCTTCCTGCTGTCGGGAGAAAAAATGTGGCGCTGGTTCCTGGATGTCACACCGGCACGCAGGCGTGAGCCTATCCATCGCGCAGCTCTGGCAGGATGGGACACTTTCTCGGGCTACGCGCGCGGCACGATGATCGTGGCCGCGACCGATGGTCTGTTGGCAGGGATCTTCCTGCAGATCCTGGGCGTACCGGTTGCGCCCGCATTGGGCGTCCTGGTGTTCATTGGTGCCTTCATTCCCCTGATTGGTGCGCCCGCAGCGATGATCATTGCGATGATCGTGGCTGCTGCAAGCGGCGGTTTGATGCAGGCCGCCATCGTTGGCCTCGGCATCGCCGGCATCGGCCAGCTCGAAGGTCACGTCCTCCAGCCCCTCATCATGGGCAAGCAGGTGTCTTTGCACCCGGTGGTTGTCGGTGTCGGCGTCACCGTCGGTACACTCACGGCCGGCCTGCTGGGTGCCGTCATCGCGATCCCGATTATCGGCGTGATCTGGTCTGTCTTCTCTGAACTGTATGAGCGTGATGCACCGATCGAAGATCCGTTGCCTGAACGCCGCAATGCGCCCGACGTTGAGGAAGAGCACGAGAACAAGATCGGCACCAGAATTGTGCGTTTTTTCCGCAACCGCGGCGACGGCGAATCCGAGGCTGACGGCCAGAAAACCGAGGCTTCAGCGGAAGTCTCGTGATCGGACGCGCATCGGCATGTGCAGCTCTTTGAGCGAATGTGCCCGGATCATGACGACACCCTCGCCTCTTTCGACAGTGCCACTGACGATCAGCGCCTGCGCTGTCGTGGCGGTGGTGCGATAACGCGTCCACAGTCCCGGTGAGCACACAATGTTGGCAAACCCGCTTTCGTCTTCTAAAGACACGAAAATCAGGCCGCGCGCTGTGTGGGGACGTTGGCGGTGCGTGACAATACCAGCGACTGACGCGATGGACCCATCGTCACCTTTCTCCATCAGGTCACGCGCTTTCACGACGCCGCGATCATCAAGGAATGAGCGGATCAGGGCCAGCGGATGTTCTGCCACGGTCAGGCCGGTGGCCTGATAGTCGGCGCGCATCTGGTCAACATCGCTCATCTGCGGCAGGTTCCCTGGCGTCGTGCCCACCTCGATACCGGGAATATACGGCTGATACGCGTGTTCTTCTGCCACTCGCTCGGCACCCCACAGTGCGTCTCTTCTGCTGATTGCCAGCGAATCGAAAGCACCGGCTCGCGCGCATGCTTCCACCTGGCGCTCGGTGAGGTGAGCACGCTGCGCCACGTCACTCATACTGGAAAACGGACCGTCAGCTCGCGCATCGACGATGCGGTGGGCACCCTCCCCCAGTCCGCGTATCGATTCCAGCCCGATCCGAATCATGGCATCGTCATCCATGTCCAGTTCAACGCGTTCGTTTGCACATCGCTCAACAGCCGGGTCGTAGGGCTGGACGCATGCGGATACGTCAGAAAACTGCACATCGGCCCGAGCAACTGCTACGCCGTGACGCCGCGCGTCGTGGATCAGGCTATCCGGAGAATAAAACCCCATAGGCTGACTGGACAGGATACCTGCGTAGAAGAACTCCGGGTAGTGCACTTTCAGCCAGGCTGACGCGTAGACGATGTGAGCGAAGGAAAAGGAGTGCGACTCAGGAAAACCGAACGATGCGAAGCCTCGGAGTTGATCAAAAATCCTGTGTGCGCATTGCTCAGAGATTCCGCGTTGACGCATTCCTTCCATCAGCGGAGGTTTGAGCATGTCCATCTGTTTGAGTGAACGCTTCGACCCCATCGCCTTGCGCAAGCGGTCAGCTTGCGCCGCGGTGAAACCTGCCGCATCCTGCGCGATGCGCATGAGCTGTTCTTGAAACAGCGGAACACCCAGAGTCTTTTCCAACGCAGGCTTGAGCAGCGGGTGCAGATACGTCACCGCTTCTGCGCCCTGTCTTCGACGCAGATACGGATTCACTGCCTGCCCCTGGATGGGGCCAGGTCTGATCAGCGCCACCTCCACCACAATGTCGTAGAAGCAGCGCGGCCGAAGGCGTGGCAATGTATTCATCTGCGCGCGCGACTCCACCTGAAACACTCCCACCGTGTCAGCTGCGCACAGCAGGTCGTAGACACGTGGATCCTCTTCTGTCAGATTATGCAGTCCCAGCGCGCGCCCGTTCCTGCCGGTAATGCCGCGCTCCCCCAGCCAGTCGAATGCCCGGCGAATGGCGGTGAGCATTCCTAATCCCAGCAAGTCGAATTTCACCAGTCCGGCATCAGCGCAGTCGTCCTTGTCCCACTGGAGAACGGAACGGCCCTCCATGGCTCCCCACTGCACGGGGCAGATATGACTGACCGGTGTGCGTGTGAGCACCATTCCTCCGGTGTGGATTCCCATGTGACGCGGAAGGTCGGACATTTTCTGTGCGATTCGAGTGACCTGATCAGGGGGCGGGTCGCCCTCGCTCTTGCTCCACTTCGTCGCAACACCGGCGGCATATCCGCATGCGCGAGCAGCATCATGGATCGCTGAGCGGTGCCTGTAGGTGATGACGGTGGCAACCTGTGCGGCGCGTTCACGCCCATAGTGCTCGTAGACATGTTGGATGACTTCTTCGCGCCGCCCTGCCTCGATGTCGACATCGATATCAGGAGGGCCGGAACGTCCAGGCGACAAGAAGCGTTCAAAAAGCATTGAGTGACGCACCGCGTCAACCGCAGTGATGCCGAGGGCGAAACATACGGCTGAATTGGCGGCTGATCCTCGTCCCTGGCACAGGATGTTGCGGGAGGCACAAAAGTCAACGATTTCTTTGACGATCAGGAAATATCCCGGAAAATCCATGCGTTCGATGATGGACAGTTCGTGGTCAATCACCTCCCACGCATGGGGGTTGTCTGCCCGCGTTCCGTAACGTTCGAGGGCGCCCTGTTCAGTCAGATGACGCAACCATGTCGCGGACGTAAATCCCTCGGGCACCTTCGTTTCAGGCAGTTGGGGGGCAACGAGGCGCAGGTCAAAACTTGCGTGAGATCCGATGTCAGCCGCCATGCGAACAGCATCCGGGTAGTCGTGGTACATCAGCAGCATTTCTTCTGCGCTGCGCAGGAAGGAGCGAAAAGCCGGCAGATGCGGTTCAGCTTCTTCCAGTGACATTCCCAGTCGGGTGGCAGCCAGGACATCACCGAGGGGCCCGGATGCCGGGGTGGCACATCGCGCGGCCGTTGTGGCAACCAGCGGCACGTGGGCACCTGTGGCCAATTCACTGAGTGCACGCAGAGTCTCAGGTGGCTCCGTGGGGCTCAGCGCGCTTTCGACGGCGACGCGGTCACGTCCAAAGATACTGATCAGGCGTGTCAGCATGGAGCGGGCGGCCGGCATGCCACCCGCCCGCAGCGCTCGACGCAGCGGGCCACGCGACGTGCCGGTGAGCACTATCCACTCCCCTGCACCCAGTTCGTCCAGCATGTGTATCGGCGTGCGCCGACCTGGATGAGAAAGGGTGTGCCGACTCATTGCCGCACACAGCTGCGTGTATCCACACGGATTCGTGGCGATGATGGGAAGACGGATGCCGGGTTCTTCGGCTCCGGGAATCAATCCCCATCCAGGCTGGGCTGAAAATTGCTGCGGATCCAGGGTCAGTTCCGCCCCGCACACAATCGGCAGTCCGCGCGCTCGACCGGCAGTGGCCATCTGTATTGCAGAATACATACCATCGACATCCAGTACCGCGAGCGCCTCCAGGTTCAGCGCGCAGGCAGCATCGACCATCTCACTGGGCGTATTGGCGCCGTCGAGGAATGTGAATGCGCAGTGAGCATGTAATTCCGCGTAACGAGCAGGTTCGACCACTCCACCATTATATCGAACATCTGTTCGATTCTGTAGCGGTCTTATCCGTCGATCAGCGCACGCAGGTCAGCCACGTTAAGGCGCGTCCACTGCCCCGCGTCCTTCTGATCAACAGCCGCATCAACCAGGGATGTCACAAGTTCACGTTTGCGTTCCTGCAGTTCGACGACTTTATGTTCAATGGTGTCGAGGGCGACCAGACGGTACACACTGACAGGACGTTCCTGCCCGATGCGGTGCGCACGATCCACTGCCTGTTCTTCCACGGCCGGGTTCCACCATGGATCCATGACGAACACGTAGTCCGCTTCCGTCAATGTCAGTCCTGTCCCCCCAGCCTTCAGGGAGATGAGGAACACGTCAGCGTCCCCCTCGCGAAACTGTTGAATCACTGAGCGGCGATTGCGGGTTGAACCGTCGAGCTGGACACAGGAAATGGAGCGCCGCTTCAGCTCCTCCCGGATTCGTGCCAGGTAGGACGTGAACTGGCTGAACACCAGAGCCTTGTGACCTGCAGGCAGAATCTGCGTCAAGTGGTCCACCAGCACGTCGATCTTTGCCGACCCAATACCTTGGTAGTGTTCATCGACCAATGCCGGGTCAAGGGCCAGCTGGCGCAGTCGCGTCAGCGCGGCCAGAATGTCGATGCGGTGCCGTGAAGCGTCGTCAAGCAGATCGAGCAATTGGACGCGTATGCGCGTCAGATACTGGTCGTAGATCTGGCGGTGTTCAACTCCCAGCTCCACACCGACGGTTGTTTCAGTCTTGGCGGGAAGATCAGGTGCCACTGCTTCCTTGGTGCGTCGCATGATGAACGGTCGGATCGCTGCGCTCAACGCTGCGGCGGCGTTCACGTCCCCCTCGTCAATGGGCCGCAAGATACGTGTGCTGAACGTTTTCCAGCCGGGCAACAAGCCGGGAGCAACCAGGGCTGCGAGCGCCCACAGATCCGCTGCGGAATTTTCCACGGGTGTACCGGTCACTGCGAGTGTCCACGGCCGGGACAGCTGCATGAGCAGGCGGTGGATGACAGTGCGCGGATTCTTCACGTGCTGCGCTTCGTCGATCACCAGGCCGCCCCATTCGCGCGCTGCCCATTGGTCTGATTCCAGGCGCGCAATGGTGTATGTGGTGACGACGATGTCGGCATCGCGGATGGCACTGTCAAGTGATTCGTCGCGACGTTTGGAGGTTGACGTAATGTCGACGACTCGCAGCTCGGGTAGGAAGCGTTCGGCCTGTTCAACCCATGTGCCGACGACGGAGGTCGGTGCCACCACCAAAACTGGCGGCTCGGTGCCACCAGCGCGTTGCGACGCGATCGAGGCGAGGATTTGCAGGGTCTTGCCCAGGCCCATATCGTCAGCGACAATGCCGCCCAATCCGTTGTGAATGTGGGAGGTGATCCACTGATGACCGTCGACCTGGTAGGGCCGAAGATCCGCATTAAGGGTGTCAGGCAGCGGCAACGGATCGCGCGCACCTCGGGCAGTAAGCACGTCGATAGCGCGGCGCAGGGAGTTGGGCACGGTGAGCGAGTCCGTCAGGTCGTCGAATTCTTCCCACAGCCCCACATGCATGCTCGATAGCTGCAGGTCAGATTCAGTGAAGCTGCCGCCCAGTTCCTGCGCGTTGTGGAGCAGGGCGCGCAGCCTGTTGATACGAGCGCTGTCGAGGGCGACCCACGTCCCCTCAACCAGCATATGATCGCGTCCATCGGCAAGTGCGGTGAGGACATCAGATAGGGCGACATCACTGTCACCGATGCGGATGCGTATATGGACATCAAACCAGTCGGTGGATGAGGACGGTTCAGCGTCCGTGTGGATCGTCAGTTCCTCATTGCTGATGCTCAGTGCCCGCACATCAGGGTCCACGTCCCATTGCAGAGCGTCGGCGGTCACCTCGTCGAGGGTGGCAAGCAGTTCCGGGGCTTTCCAGGCGGGCATACGGGTGGGTGTGCCGACGGTCAAGGGCGCGCCGGTGGGAAGCGAGATCTGGCCGATTGCAGACTGTACGCTGCGTGCCAGGTGCGTGACATCGGGGTCTGTACTGTCGTAGGCGGTGCGCACATGAGAGGTGCCGACAGCTTGATCGACCCACCAGCGCATCACGACGTGTTCGATGTGATCCATACTGACGCGTCCGACGATGCTTGTCTTAACTGAAACGTCTGCGCTCACTGAGTCGTCACTGGACATGACCGGGTTGGTGCCGCTTAGCCGAGGAAGCCACTGGGCATGGAATTCGGCCGCGTCTTCAGCCGGAATGATCAGCGGTGAGGCACCTTCGAACGCGTCGAGCAGATGCGCTCCTGAACGAATATGTGCGACTGTGCGCCCGGCGTTGAAGAATGCCAGCTGCGTGGCTGCGCTGATGCGAACTCGGGCGGCGATGCGCGCACCGTCGGTGAGCACGGGTTTGATGAGAATGTCGCCTGTTTCGCCAGTGCGAGTGGTGTCGAGACTGACGTGCCAGGGAGTCGGGTCGACGCTCAGTGGTGTGAGCGGGTCGAGGTCAACGAACATGTCAAGGCCGGCTCGCGTAGCTGCCTCAATCCACGGCCCTGCCTGCACGCCCAGCGATTCCAGTGTGACGTCATTTGGTGAGCGGTACGTTCCATCTGAACGTGAGTGGCGGTAGGCCTGCCTGATCAGCGCGACGTGTGTGGGGTTGAGTCCATCTGTGACCGATTCCCACTGCGTGGCGGTCAGGTCCTGCCACGTTGCACGCTTCGTGGTCCACGCGCTGTGCATTCCAGGGCGCAGCGGTGTCAGTGCAATAGGTTCACGAGGGTTATGCGTATCAACCAGTAACGCCAGTGGCTGACCCTCCATCGCCGTGGTGCCGGAAAGGGTGCGCAGCCTGTCACGCCATGTGGGGCCCTCCTCCGATTCTGCGGGCACGGAGCGCACGGCAAGTAAGGCTGCCACACTGTGCGGACAGTCACGTCCGATCGCGCACGCGCAGCTCAGATCCAGGTGTACAGGGGCGCCGTCACGCAGGCTCACCCATGTGCGGTAGGTCAGTCCGGGGCCTTTGACGCGGCACTGGGCTTCGCGTTCCGACGTGAGGTCGGTGTCCAGGACGTCGCCTCGGGTAAAGAACGCCAACCCTTTTGCCCACGTTGCCGGGCCTACGCGCATCATGATGTCGTCGTCACTGAGGTGGTGAACATACGTCACGATGTCGCGTGGAGCCATCTTTCCAGTTTATGACGCCGCGCGCGCAGATGCTCAGTCTCCCAGCTTCCCGCCTGATTCACGCAGGTAGCAGCGTGCGCACAGTGATTCATATCCTGAGTCGACACCGTCGATCGCGACCTGTCCGCCGTCAAAGATGAAGGAGCCATTGACGATGCGGCCGTTGAAGACTGCTTTCTTTCCGCATCGGCAAATCGTTTTGAGTTCTTCGAGGCTGTGCGAGATTTCCAGGAGGCGGCGAGCACCGGGAAATGCGTTGGTCCGGAAATCGGTGCGAATGCCGTAAGCCAGGACGGGGATGCCATCCATGACGGCTACCCGCAGGAAATCGTCAACCTGACGTGGGGTGAGAAATTGCGCTTCGTCCACCAGGATGGCAGAGGTGGAAGCCATGCGGCCGGTTGCCTCGAGCGCTTCAAAGACGTCATCGGTGGAGTCCAGAAGGACATCAACGGTGCGCGTTACTCCCAGACGGGACACCACTGTGTCGTTGCCGCGCACGTCGACGCGCGGTTTGATCACCAGAACATGCTGGCCACGTTCTTCGTAGTTGTAGGCAACCTGAAGCAGTGCGGTTGATTTGCCTGAGTTCATCGCTCCGTATCGGAAGTACAGTTTCGCCACAGCTTCCCTTTCCTCGTCGACCGTGTCCTCCTGAGCCTGATGGTACCCGAGCTCGTTTTATTCAAAGAAACCTTCGATCCACCATCTGCCTGACTGAAAGCTCAGCAGGACGTCGCTTCCGTCCCGACTTGCAATGACATAGACACGTGCCGAACGTTCTGTTGTCTGTTCCTCCCACCAGCGCCCTTGGACAACCCAGATGCCCTGCACCTGCACGATGGAGATCTGTTCCCTGGCGCGCACGATATGTGTGGGCGGTGCGCTGAGGCATCCGCGTTCAGTCACCACGACAGGAGTCAGCCCGGCGTGCACCTCAACCTGCTCGGGTTTGTCCAGCATCACTGTGGGCGCGCGCAGCAGAGCACCGTCCCATTCTCCTTCGCTCCTGACGGGCTCTTGTCCCGGGCTTCCCCACGGGGAAGAGTGCACACGCGACCGTGGATCGAATCCTCCCTGCATACATACCGCGCGCACTCCCTCGGTGCCGACCACTGACTGCACCCGCAAAGCGGCCCGTTCAGCGCGTCGACTGCTCTCCGGCCCTGCCCACAGCTGGTCCGGCATTACTGTGTCGTACAGGTCGCAGGCCACCACCTGCATCGTGCTCAACCCACCGGCATCGCCATCGTCATGTGGAAGCAGGCGGTCAAGCCAGCCGCGTAATTGCCAGCGCAGACGATCAACAACTTCACTGGGGTCCAGGCAGTTCACCCCACACCATGTGCGCTCACAGTCCTGTCCTGTTGTCGTCGCGACGCGGATACTCAGCGCGTGCGCGTTGACACCCTGGCTCCACAGTTTCTGCCGCAGATTTTCCGCCACTGCTCGAAGCTGCAAGGCAACCATGTCAAGACTGGTCACTGGGTCATCGAATGTGCGTTCCACGTTCACCGCTGAGGTGGTGCGTGCACGCGGCGCAATAAACAGGTCACCCCCGCTGGCCAGGCTCCACAGGTCCTCCCCTGAGCGCCCGAATCGTGACAGCAGCGCCTTCTTGCCGACACGCAGCACATCAGCGCACGTTGTCACCCCCAGGTCCTCAAGCACCTCGATCGCATGATGTGCGTCCTGTGTGCGTTGACACGGCACGATGCGTGGGATATGCGCCAGCGGTATTTCACTCACATACTGTTCGGCACAGGTGGCGGGAACGATCTCATCAGAACGGGCGGCCCATATTGCTGTCAGTATCCCCGTCGCAATCCCCACGTGGCATTCGACCCCGCATTCCTCAACGATCGTTTCAGTCAGTTTTTGTGCGAGTTTTTCTTCCGATCCAACCCACCGCGCCGGGCCTGCAGCAGGCGCCCACGCCAGTCCTGGCCGCAGGCACGTCACATGTGCGGCCACCCGGTCGCATGCATCGAGCACATGTTCGAATGCGGCATTTTGCTCAAGCGGATCATCTGGGTAGATCAGTGCGTCGGGGCACAGATACTGCGCAGTCGTCAAGAGCATCGACGTGCGCACACCTGCGCGGCGCGCAGCCAGTGTCGCAGCCTGCACGCGACCATTTGACGCAATAATGGCTCGCCCTCCTGGCGGCGTGTTAACTGCAAGTGACTGGGTAGGCCAGTCGGGAACCCACACCACCACGCGTCTGCTGGCCGCCATCTCAGACCGCCTGCTTCGTTGGAGCCACCAGACTTGCAGCCAGCGGACGCGAAAGACCGATCCACGGGTAGGCAGTGACGATCCGTATCCCGCGTGTGCGCGCTCTGCCTGCCAGTTGGCGCTGTTCGCGCACGGTCAGTTCGACCCGCCCCACTGCAACGACATCCACGCCGTCGATCAGGGTACTCAGGATCTGGGCAGCACAGCGATCCGGGTGCGGCACATCGATGACGCGTTCGAGTTCAAGTCCCATGTTCGATGCCGCTTCCCACCCCATATTCGCCACGCCGACAAATGCGCACCACGCTCCGTGCGGTGCCAGGTCAATAACGGCGCGGATCAGGTGAGCCGCAGAGGGCTCAACGTGAAAAATACTGCCCACCGGAGCCTCGGCGTCGTGAGCACGTGAGTTCAGATGGCGTTGGATGTCATACTCGTCGCGATGACGCACGCCAGTTTCTTCTTCCGCCTGAGCAAGCGCTGCGCGTGCGCGCTCCAGTCGTTCGCGTGCACTCAGTGCCATTCCCCCTCCTTTCGAACAGATGTTCGATATCATAGGGCACTCCCCCGGCATCTGGAGCCCATCCGCCAGTCGCCCTCGAAAACCACGCACAGCACGACTATGGTGGATATCACAAACGAAAGGAGCAATGGTGAACCTCAACGATCGCCCGACAGCCCCCGATCCCTACGATCTCCTGCCTGTTGACGCTACTTTTCCCGTGACTTCCAACGACATTGTTGACAACCAGACTCTTCCCGCCATCCACAGCGCCGAGGGAGGAAACGTCTCACCCCATCTGGCGTGGAGCGGCTTCCCCGAGCAGACCCGCTCATTCGTCGTCACATGTTTCGATCCGGACGCCCCCACACCGTCAGGTTGGTGGCACTGGATAATCGTGGACATTCCTGCCACGCAGACCGAACTTCCACAAGGTGCCGGATCCTCCGACCTTGACCTTGACGGCGCCGCTTTCCATATTCGCGCAGACCACGGCGACCATTCGTACTACGGAGCCGCCCCGCCGCCTGGAGATCGCCCGCACCGCTACATTTTTGCCGTTCACGCACTGGACGTCGAAACCCTCGAGGTGGACGAGGACGCCTCGGCCGCCCAGGTTGCCTTCGCAACCATGTTCCACACGATTGCACGAGGGAGACTGACGGCAGTCTTTGCCACGCCTCAGGAGTAAAAGATCACGACGCGCCATGTCGCTGTCAGCGCCCGACAGGGGCAAGATTGAACACGTGTTACATGTGATCTTTTATGAACCGCGCATCCCGGGCAATACGGGAGCCGCCATCCGGCTTTCCGCATGCACCGGATCGATGCTGCATCTGGTTGAGCCACTGTGCTTCGACATGGATGACGCGAAACTGCGTCGCGCCGGCCTGGATTATCACGACTTGGCGCACGTGAAGGTTCACCCCAACCTCGACGATGCACTGGCCGGCATTCCCGGAAAGATCTGGGCATTTACCGGACACACAACCACGATGTACACCGATGTGTCCTACAGCGACGGCGACGGGTTGATGTTTGGCCCCGAACCGACCGGTCTGCCTGAGGACGTGATGGATGATCCGCGTGTGACGTCGCGGGTCCGTATCCACATGTGCGAGGGGATCCGGTCACTCAACCTGGCGAACTCGGCTGCTATCGGCCTGTATGAGGCCTGGCGTCAGATCGGATTCCCGCACTCGTGCTAACTGCGGCGCCTCGGCTGGCGTTCGATCTGTTCGGCAAGTTCCACGATACGACGCGGATTTGACCACCACAGCCACACCAGTCCGACGACTGCCAGCAGCAGCGGCAGATAATAGTATTCCGCGCCGAAACGACTCCACGGGGATCGCTCGGATGTGGGCTCGTTGATTCCCCAGAACGACAGTCCGACGATCAGTGGGCCGACCGTCTGAGTGATGACACTGGCCCATCCGACCATGCGCATGCGGCGCCCGTTATGAGTCAACGCCGCTGCTGCAACGAGGTACAGCAGTGAGGCGACCAGGGCGAGCGCATAGGGCCCCAGCGGTTCCTCGCCCCGACTTGTCAGGCTACGAATCGACACGACCGTTGTCCATGCACCGAAAAGCCAGTACGCGGCAGGAACAAGGCGGCCCAAGCCCCATGACGGGCCGCGATCATCTGCCACGCTTTCTGCTGGCTGTGGTGCCGGCGTAACACCCATGGACAGTGTCTCCTTTCAGCAATGGCGGTACTGTCGCATATGACATAGTACGGCCCAGAAGCGACAAAACGGCCGTTCTTGGCGCGATGGCGCCAGATATGGGATGGCGCACCAAAAGTTCCCACGTACAAGTCAGAAAAAAACCGCTGCAAGTGGGACAATAGACCCAGTTGGTCCATGACGGTCCACACGAGTCCAACTTTGAGGAGTGAATAAGTGAGCGAGCCCGATTACGACATCGTCATCTTAGGAGCAGGATCCGGCGGATATGCCGCTGCCTTACGAGGCGCCCAATTAGGACTGAAAGTTGCACTGATCGAGGGAGACAAAGTCGGGGGCACATGCCTGCACCGCGGCTGCATTCCAACGAAAGCCTATTTGCATGCCGCTGAGATCGTCGACACGGTCAAGGAATCCGAGCACTTCGGTGTGAAGTCCTCCTTCGAAGGCGTGGACATGCCACAGCTGATGAAGTACCGCGACTCTGTCATCAAGAAGCTTTACAAGGGCCTGCAGGGACTGATTTCCCAGCGAAAGATCGACGTGATCGAGGGATGGGGCCGTCTGACCTCCCCCACCACGATTGACGTTGACGGTCGCACCGTGACGGGAAAGAACATCGTCCTTGCGACGGGGTCATACTCGCGTTCAATCCCCGGTCTCGAGATCGGTGGCCGTATTATCGCCTCTGAGCAGGCGCTGCAGATGGAATGGGTGCCCGAATCCGTGGTCGTCCTGGGCGGCGGTGTGATCGGCCTGGAGTTTGCCTCCGTGTGGTGTTCACTGGGTGCTCAGGTCACGATCATCGAGGCACTGCCGCACCTGGCCAATAACGAAGATGAAGCGGTCTCAAAGCAGCTGGAGCGCCAGTTCCGCAAGCGCGGCATCAAGTTCCACACGAATACGCGTTTTGCCGGTGCCACGCAGGATGATTCCGGCGTTCACGTCACGACCGAAAACGGTAAGGAAATTGACGCCGACATTCTGCTGGTCGCAGTCGGACGCGGTCCTGTTACCAACGACTTGGGTTACGAAGAGGCCGGCATCACGATGGATCGTGGTTTCGTAATTACCGACGAGCGTCTGCGCACCGGCGTGGGCAACGTCTACGCTGTGGGCGACATCGTCCCCGGATTGCAGCTGGCTCACCGTGGCTTCCTGCAGGGAATTTTTGTCGCCGAGGAGATCGCGGGGCTCAATCCTCAGGTCATCGATGAGACAGGAATTCCGCGCGTCACCTTCTGTGAACCGGAGATCGCTTCTGTTGGTCTGACTGAAAAGCAGGCTCGTGAAAAGTACGGTGACGATGCCGTTCACACAGTCGAATACAACTTGGCTGGCAATGGCAAATCAAATATCTTGAATACCAGTGGTTTCGTCAAGCTGATCAACGTCCAGGATGGCCCGATCGTCGGGTTCCATGCTGTGGGTGACCGTATGGGTGAACAGATCGGTGAAGGCGAACTTATGGTGAATTGGGAAGCGTATCCGGAGGATCTGGCCGCGCTGATTCACACTCACCCCACCCAAAACGAAGCAATTGGTGAAGCAGCTCTGGCCCTTGCCGGCAAACCTCTTCACTCCCACAACTGAGTCACGCATAAAGGAGATTGAACGATGGCGACAGCAGTGAAGATGCCCGCTCTGGGCGAGTCCGTCACTGAAGGAACAGTGACAACGTGGCTCAAGCAGGTGGGCGACAAGATTGAAGCTGACGAACCGATTGTGGAAGTGTCCACCGATAAGGTCGACTCTGAAGTTCCCTCCCCCGCCAGCGGCGTTCTGCTCAAGATCCTGGTTGAAGAAGACGAAACCGTTGAGGTCGGAACCGAGATCGCCCTGATTGGCGAGGAAGGTGAAGAGGCTTCAGCGGACGAGGCAGGCGACGAGGGCGACCAGAGCGCCGATGAATCACAGGAAGCTGCCTCCGAGGAATCTGAACCAGAGCCGGAAGCCGAATCCAGGCAGGCCCCTGCCTCGGGCGGCGGTAACACCACCGAGGTCACCATGCCCGCCTTGGGCGAATCAGTCACTGAAGGCACGGTGACAACCTGGCTCAAGCAGGTCGGTGACGAGGTCGAAGCAGATGAGCCGCTTCTGGAAGTGTCCACTGACAAGGTCGACTCTGAAGTTCCCTCCCCCGCATCCGGTTACCTGGTGGAAATCCGGGTGGAAGAAGACGAAACGGTGGAGGTCGGCACCGTGGTGGCCGTGATCTCCGATCAGGCCGGCGGCGCAGCATCTGACCAGTCGGCGGAAAAGAAGACGGCAGATGCTGTCGCACCCGATGAGCCGTCGGAAGATACATCGGCTCCATCCCCATCGGCCGAGCCGCCCGCACCTCGTCAGGCGCCTCCGGCACCCCCTGCGCCACCCGCACCGCCTGCACCCCCGGCTCCTCCGATGCCGCATCAGCCAGGCGATTCGGATAAGAAGGAATTCGAGACGCCTGAAACGCTGGCGCCGAAAGCTACCGAGTCCGGCACGAAGGTTGCGGACCAGCCTGAACAGTCCGTTGCTTCTGGTCAGTACGTCACACCGATCGTGCGCAAGCTGGCACGTGAGGCCGGCATCGACCTGTCCACCGTGACTGGCACGGGTGTTGGTGGCCGTATTCGCCGCGAAGACGTCGAAAAAGCCATTGAGTCCTCCTCGTCGAAGGCAGCGCCGGCCGCATCTGGTGGGGCTCCTGCACCGCAGTCATCCGATGAGCCGATCGTCTTCGAGCCGTCTGAACTTCGTGGAAAGACTGAGAAGATGACGCGTCTGCGCCAGACGATCGCAAAGCGCATGATCGAGTCTTTGCAGACAGCTGCTCAGCTGACCACAGTGGTCGAAGTGGATGTCACCCGTATTGCTGCCCTGCGCGCAGCCTCCAAGGCTCCGTTCCAGGAAAAGCACAATACGAAGCTGACGTTCCTGCCTTTCTTCGTCAAGGCCGCTACCGAAGCCCTCGTTGCGCACCCGAAGATCAACGCAACGATCGACGACAAGAAGGTGACGTACCACGATCACGAGCACATCGGCATTGCCGTGGACACCGAGCGCGGGCTGCTGGTTCCGGTCATCAAGGATGCAGGAAGCAAGTCACTTCCTGAAATTGCAGCCTCGATCAATGACCTGGCCAAGCGCACACGCGATGGCAGCGCAGGTGTCGATGACCTGAGCGGATCCACCTTCACGATTACCAACACGGGATCGGGTGGAGCACTCTTCGACACTCCGGTTCTCAACATGCCGGAAACCGCAATTCTGGGCGTCGGAACGATCGTGAAACGCCCTGTGGTTGTCAAGGACGCGATGGGCAATGATTCAATCAGCATCCGCTCGATGGTGTACCTGGCCCTGTCGTACGATCACCGTTTGGTCGACGGCGGCGACGCGGCCCGCTACCTGATGGACGTCAAGCGTCGTCTGGAGCAGGGAGCATTCCAGGCAGATCTGGGTCTCTAGAAATCCTCACCAGGCGGGGGTGCGCTCGAGTTACTCGGCGCATCCCCGCTTGCTATGTCGTGAACACTCAGCGGATGTCCGCCCAGTGTCAGTTCCACGTTGTGTTCAGGCTGGGTGCCGACGCTGCGACACAGTCCAGCCTCGCAGCGCTGGTGGCTGGCCTGCTGAATGCGGGTGCTGACCGTCACCATCTGCCCGTCGCAGCGAACCGTCACATCGCCCACAACGGCTGTCGACAGATTCTTCAATTCCACACCGTCTGCGACCAGATTCTCTATCAGTGCCTGGTCCGACTCCAGCAACACACCACTGGTTGCATACGTCAGCCCGTCGACATCGCGATTCATCAATGCGCTGTCACGTGAGCGCAGCACATCGGTGATGACGTCACGGGCTTCATCACTGCTCGGGCACGCTGATACCGCGCCCGATTCGGAGACGCTCTGTTCAGCATCGCTGCGCACTGCATGCCCGATCACCCATGCGCCGACTCCGAACGCCATACACGCTGCAAAACCGACTTTTGCGTGAGAAGACCGAGGTCGCTTATGCCGTGCCGGCGCGTTCTCATGCTGTGTGAGCTCCGTGTTCGCCGCGCGACGCAGCACCTCCCCTAATTCGTCGCCCACACTGCCAGGGCCGCTGAGCTTGCGTTCAATACGCGCAACGCTGTCCCAGTCGCCCTCGACTGTGCCCTCACCATCGGACCATCCTTCAGTGCCGATGATGCCTTCGGGACCATCGATAATGTCAATGAGGACCGCCTGATAGTCGGGGCGCACCACGATATTGGATGGAGACAGGTCGCCGTGCACGATGCCGTGCTCGTGGAGCGCCTCCACACCGCGCCGGATGGACGCGCTGATGCGCTCGCGCACCTGCCTGCGACGAAGTGAGGGGGTCCCGATCAGCGTGTCGAGTGTGCGACCGGTGACGTACTCCATCACAACGGCACACCGTCCATCGTCATGGCGCGCCACGTCGTGGAGCCGTACCACGTTGTCACAGTCAATCTGCGCCCAGGCGCGCCACCGTGACTCCAGGCGCTGCGCATCGTCAGCTGACCGCAGTGCCAGCAGGCCAGCGCTCCCATCGCGAGTCAGTGTGTGCCACATGGGGCCGGCATGGCTCATCGAGGCCAATGACCGCAACTCGTAGGAATTGATATCCATGCCCCTACTGTGACGGGCCTTCCCCTATGACACAATACGCAATCGCAATCTGTGGATGGCGCATGGATACACGCTAGAATGACACCGCTGCCGTGGCGCAGCAAGCCCTCCTGCTCTTGCCTGGCAAGACCCTTGAGGGCACGCCTATGTTGGGACATGCTTTCGTGCAGACATCACCATTTCGCGCTCTGGCGCATTATCGTATTCTGCCCGCTCTGGTTGGGTGGCCCGAGCTCATCATCGCGTTTGTGGCTCGCGCACCTTACGCCATGGTTCCGTTGGGGACGATGACGGCAATCACCGCCTCTACTGGATCCGTCGCAACCGGCGGACTGGCGACCGGTGTGGTCTCTCTGTCAACAGCCATCGCTTCGCCGCTGATCGGACGCTGGGCTGACCTTGGCGGACAACGACCGGTACTGCTCACGCTGCTCCCCCTCAACGCGCTCTCCCTAACTGGACTATGCGCTGTAGCGCTGACTGCTCACAGTGGCCCAGGTTTGTGGCTAGCTGCCTTATGCGTGGGCCTGACTGCCGTTCCGATTGGCTCATTTACGCGTGCACGCTGGGTGGCGCGCACTACCTCGCCCCATCATCTGGCCGCAGCCTTTTCCTATGAATCCACCGCTGATGAATTCGTCTTCGTCCTCGGCCCAGCCCTCGTTGGCATCGCCGCGTCCGCCGCAGCACCTGCCGCGCCATTGGCGCTGGCCGTCCTCCTCGTGCTGTGCGCCGGGATTCCTTTCGCTATTCGCACGCCCGCTTCCCTGCCGAACGAGGACGACGCTGATCGCACGCAAACCCCGCCGGTGTCGATCGCCTCGGTGCTGCGCGTTGTCCTTCCGGCGATCCTCATCATGGCCTGTATCGGTACGATATTTGGCTCCGTTCAGGCCGGCACCACCCAACGAGCAGCAATGGCCGGAATGCAGACGCAGGCCGGTTTGATTTACGCGGTCATGGGTATCGGGTCAGCCGCAATGGCCCTGATGGTTGTCTTGATTCCCGAATCCGTGCGACTGTCGTGGCGCGTCATCATCGGCGGGGTCGGAATTGCGGCAGCGATGGGGGCAACAGCTGGGGCCTCGAGCATTATCCTGACTGCTCTCATGCTGCTCATTGCCGGACTCTTCGTGGGGCCCACAATGGTGACGGCCTTTTCATTGTCGGAACGCCTGGCTCCCCCACAAGGTGTTTCAGTGGCGATGACGTCGATGCAGTCTTCGGTCACAATCGGCGTGTCCTGTGGATCAGCCGCGGGTGGCATGGTGGCGTCTTCGTCCGGTGCGCCGTGGGCGTATGCGATCGCAGTGTGCGCCGGACTTGTTATCGCACTCACGGGTGAGATTTTGTGTCGCGCAGGAAGCCGTGGTCCCGCACGGCTCCAATCACAGGTAGGATAGGACCGTTATGGCAAAGGAAAACGCACCCCAGGAAAAGAAGCGTCGGTGGTATCAGAACTTCGCTGACGCTTATAAGATCACTGCGCGCTCATATCCGTGGATCGGATGGGTGATGATCGGTGGTTCCATCGTTCTCATCGCTCTCGGCATCCTCCTCGGATTCCTCACCAACTCATGGTTCATGTGGATCCTGACGGGAGTCATGTTGGCACTGCTGCTGTGCATGGGTCTGCTCGCCGCACTTGTGCGCCGCGCAATGTATCAGCAGATCGACGGCACGATCGGATCCGTGTATGCGGTTATCAGTCAGATCAAGCGCGGGTGGATTGTCAGCGAAGAGCCTGTTGCAGCGAATCGCCATCAGGATCTGGTGTGGCGCCTTGTCGGCAGGCCCGGTGTGGTTTTCATTTCCGAGGGACCCTCCTCGCGTGTGCGCCCGATGTTGAATCAGGAGCGTCGCAACACGCAGCGTGTCGCCCAGAACGTTCCGATTCACCTGATTGAGGTGGGCCATGGTGATGGACAGATCACGCTCGGGCAGCTTGACCGTCGTATCCGGAAGCTCAAGAAGACGCTGACTCGTGAGGAAGTTCCTGCGATCTCTCAGCGGTTGACAGCGTTGGAGAACAAGACGCACCAACGCGTTCCTCGCAGCATTGATCCCATGAAGGCGCGCCCGTCGCGTCGTGCCCTGCGTGGCCACTGACCATGTCTGAGCGGCGATGCCGCCGCGCCGGTCGCTTCACATATTGAGACGGCGACGCATAACTATACTTTTATGCGCATACTCGTATATGTTGGTCGACGTGGAGAAATAGTTCCTTCGCGTTGCTCGCATATTGGAGGAAATCATGCGTAAGTTTACTGTCGTCACTGCAATTGCTGCCCTGACCGCCTGTGGCCTGGCCGCGTGCTCTGATCCCGATGACGTCCCTGCCGATCAGTCGAATGCCGGCGCATCATCCGGAGCACAATCAGCGACCTCATCTGCCGACAATCCAATGGCGTCCACGGGGATCACCCCCTTCGATACCAGCCAGATTCCAGTCCAGGATGATATCGCTGCCCTCGTTCCACAGGAAATCAAGGATCGTGACGTCCTGCGAAATGGTGCCTCCACGGACTACGCGCCGGCGGAATTCCGCGGTGACGATGGTCAGACCCCCGTTGGCTACGAAGTTGACCTGGTGCGCGGCCTCGCACAGGTGCTGGGTCTGTCGGAAGGCACCACCACGCACGCCGAGTTCCCCACGATCATTCCGGCACTGGGCACCAAGTTTGACATCGGCATGTCGGCGTTCACGATTACTCCAGAACGTGAGAAAGAAACCAACTTCGTTCAGTTCATCGAGGTTGGTTCCGCATACGCCGTATCGACAGGCAACCCGAAGAACTTCGACCCCGCTGACCCCTGTGGCGCCACCCTCGGCGTTCAGAACGGCACGTTCCAGCACGAGTACGCCAACGAGCTGTCCGCAAAGTGTGAAGCCGACGGCAAACCCGCCATTCAGGTCATGCCGATGGATCTGCAGACTGACGTCGCCACGAAGGTTGTGGGTGGACAGTACGACGCAACCCTGGCAGATTCCACAGTGATCAGCTACACGGTCAAGCTCACCCAGGGACAGCTCGAACAGGTTGGAGACGTCATCGAAGCAGCCCCACAGGGCGTTGCGGTTTCCAAGTCTGATCAGGCTCTGACAGATGCCCTTGCCAAGGCCATGCAGTACCTGATGGACAGCGGATACCTAGAGAAAATCCTCGCGCCCTACGGCGCGGACTCCTCCGCCCTCGACACGGCCACTGTCAACCCGCCGGTTGAGTGACCTGTCGGTTAACCAGAGAAAGAGTGACCAGTGCCGAAGCAAGACATTCGTGACGGCGTTGAGATTATTCACGCCAAACCCGTGCCACGTATCGGTCGGCTCGTGTCGGCTGCGATTGTCGCCGTGCTTGTCGCCATGGCGATCAACACGCTGCTGACCAACCCGAACTTCCGGTGGGACGTTGTGTGGCAATGGCTGTTCTCACGCACCATTGTCAGCGGCGTGATGTACACGATCCTCCTGACGATCGTCGCCATGATCCTCGGCACGGTCCTCGCGGTGACGATGGCAATTATGCGTCAGTCGCCCAACCCGATCCTGCGGTGGGTCGCCACGTTCTACATCTGGTTCTTCCGCGGCACACCAATCTACACGCAGCTCATCTTCTGGTCTCTGCTTCCAACCCTCTATCCTCAGCTCTCACTTGGTATTCCCTTTGGCCCCGAGTTCGTCACCTTCGACACCGCTCAGGTTTTCACGCCGTTTTGGATGGCGTTCATTGGCCTGGGACTCAACGAGGGTGCCTACCTGGCTGAAATTATCCGCGCAGGTCTGCTGTCCGTTGATAAGGGACAGGAAGAAGCAGCGACCGCGCTCGGTATGCATCGCGGTCTGATCCTGCGTCGCATTATCCTGCCGCAGGCAATGCGCGTGATTGTCCCGCCGATCGGGAATGAGACGATCTCGATGCTCAAGACCACCTCTCTGGTTGCCGCCATTCCGTTCACTCTGGAATTGACGTTCGTGGCGCGCACCAAGGGGCAGGCGCTGTTCGTGCCGATCCCCCTGCTGATCGCGGCCGCACTGTGGTATCTGGCGATCACCTCGCTGTTGATGGTCATTCAGTACTTCATTGAGCAGCACTATGGGCGTGGCTTTACCTCTGACCGCCCGGAAGGCACGACCGGCACTTCCTCGCACAAGACGGGACGCCAGAGCGCCATCAATTCCTCTCACACCACGAAAAACGATCCATTTATCGAGGTCACACCATGAGCTCTTCACTTGCCCCGATGGTCTCCGTGCAGGCAGTTCACAAGTTCTTCGGTGATCTTCATGTATTACGCGGCATCGACCTGACGGTACGCAGCGGCGAGGTGTGCGTGATCCTGGGGCCGTCCGGTTCAGGAAAATCAACCCTCCTGCGCTGCATTAACCAGTTGGAACGTATCAGCGCAGGCAGGATTTATGTTGAAGGCGACCTGATTGGGTACCGCGAAACCACTGACTCATCTGGTCAGCCTGTTCTGCATGACCTGCCCGACAAGGTCATCGCTCAGCAACGCTCTCGCATTGGCATGGTGTTTCAGCGTTTCAACCTGTTTCCCCATATGACCGCCCTCGAAAATGTGATGGAAGCACCTGTGCACGTCAAGGGCGTCAAGGAAAAAGAGGCGCAGAAAACGGCGCTGTCGCTGCTGGATCGTGTCGGTCTGGCTGACCGTGCTCAGCACTATCCTTCGCAGCTGTCCGGTGGCCAGCAGCAGCGTGTTGCCATTGCGCGCGCACTTGCCATGGACCCGGAGCTGTTGTTGTTCGATGAGCCGACGTCAGCCCTCGACCCTGAGTTGGTTGACGAAGTGCTCGGCGTGATGAAAGATCTGGCCCGCTCCGGTATGACGATGGTGGCTGTCACGCACGAGGTTGGGTTTGCGCGCGAAGTGGCCGACCAGGTCGTGTTCATGGATGAGGGTGTGATTGTGGAGGCGGGGAAGCCTTCCGACGTCATCGAGCATCCCACGCGCGAACGCACCAAGGCGTTCTTCTCGAAGGTTCTCTAAGCACTCAGTTCTGATCGCACCAGTGGAATCTCGCCGTCGGGCACGGGCCATTGGTCGATCGGACGGTCGTTCCATGTGCGCGCAACCCACTGGCCGCCTTCACGATCGAGCACCGTGGTGCCGGTGTTGCGCATCGGATTGGTTACCGTCATGCGCGCATCCGCATTCGAGGCAAGCACGGGTGTGATTGTGCGCAAAATAGCGCCATGCGCGACAAGTGCGACGACTCCGTCCTTGTGCTCCTCGGCCCACTGTTCAATTTCACCGATGACGGGGCGCACCCGTGCCAGCACTTCATGTCCGTTTTGCGCACCCGGCATTCTGGCATCCAGATTGCCCTGAGCCCAGTGGACGATGGTGCGCACGTAGGTCGTTTCCGAGGCACGGTCCACCGCCATTTCACCGTCGCCTGTCTCGATTTCACGGATGCCGGGTCGAATCCACACGTGTGGGTTGAAGCGGGCGATCAGCGGTGCTGCTGTTTGCCGCGTTCGGGTCAAAGGTGAGACGACCACCAGGCCTGGTGCCGGTGCAATATCGTTTTCCCACCGCGCTGCCAGCGATTCGGCCTGTTTACGTCCTCGTTTGTCGAGGGGTGCGCCGGGGCGGCCCGTATCCAGTGCGTGTGATCGATTGGCGGCGGTTTGTCCGTGCCGGACAAGAACAAGTTTCATTTCCTACTTCCTCAAGATGCCATTCACCGTGAGTCTGACCAGAAGAGCCGTTCCATCACATCCCGTGAACGCCGGGCCGCACGCAGCCAGTCCTCTTCCAGGGCGTGATAGCCGCCTGCCCCATATCCTAACAAGTGCGCCAGCGAAGCCAGTTTCGCACCCGAGCGCGCCAGCACGTCGATTTTGACCCCGGATGTGCGCCCGGTTGCCAGCACGTTTCCCGTACGGATGCGTCGAGCTAAACTCCACGCGCGATCCAGGTCATCAGCGTCCTCTCCGCTGATCAGGTTGCTGTGTCGTAGGACCGCCAGCGCGCGCTGCGTGGAGGTGGTGCGCAGCTCCTCACAGCTGTGAACGTGACGCATCTGCATGAGCTGCACGACCCACTCCACGTCGCTCATTCCCCCCACGCCAAGTTTGACATGCCGCGTCGGCTCAATGCCACGAGGCAGTCGCTCGCGTTCCATTCGAGCTTTCAGCAGGCGAATCTGCTGGATATCAGCGTCCGAGGGTGACTGATCGTAGCGGATCGGATCGATGGCGGCAAAGAAGTCGGCCAGCAGCTCCCCGTCACCTGCTGCGGGTCTGGCTCGTAACAGTGCCTGACGTTCCCATACTGATCCCCACCGCTGGTAATACTCCTCATAGGAGCTCACCGTGCGCGAAACTGGCCCGGATTTTCCTTCCGGTCGCAGATCCATATCCACGCTCAGCCCCGATCCCTCGTGGACAGAGCTGAGCAGCTTTTTCACGCGCATGGTGATGTCAACGGCGGCACCGGCGTCCCCCTCGTGAACGGCAATAATGTCGGCGTCGGACATCAGCGAAGATTCGCGTCCGCCGTATGAACCCATCGCAACAAAAGCCAGGCGTGGCGGCTGCGCGTCTGCGTGCTCACTGCTCCACTGGCGAGTCGCGATAGTCAGTGCGCCATGAAGCGCCACATCCGAAGCGTCCGCAATGGCGGTTCGCACAGGGGCAACATGTGCCAGTGCATCTCCCAGGGCTGCGCGCGTCACTTCACGTACACGTACCGCCTGCACGCGCCACATGGCCTGTTCAGTGTTGCTGTGTCGCGAGATAAGCGCGTCCACCTCGTTGATCAGGCGCTGACGGTCGCGCGCTTTGAGCTGCTCATCACCGTCAAGCCACTGCACTGCTTCAGGCAACTCAGCAAGAGCGGAGGCAACCCAGCGTGAGGACGGCAAGAGTTCGCACAGTCGTGAGGCCGCCAGACCTGAATCGCGCAGAAGCGACAGGTACCAATGCGAATCGCCGATGCGTTCGGACAGGGTACGGAAGTTCAACAGCCCGAGGTCAGGGTCAGCTCCGTGCCCAAGCCACGTCATAAAGACAGGCAACAGGTGGCGTTGAATGGTGGCACGGCGTGACGTGCCGTGTGTCAGAGCTTTGATATGACCGAGCGCTCCGGCAGGATCCAGATACCCCAGCGCCGCCAAACGAGCCTTGGCAGCCTCCAGATCCAGCGCGGCTTCGTCGGGAGCCAGGCGGGCGGTGGCCGCAATAATCGGCCGGTAGAACATATCGTCATGCAGCCTACGGACGCGCTCACGCACGTCGTCCACGGTGTCGATGAGGTTTTCCGCGCTCATGAGCTCCGGCCCCATCGCTCGGGCAATACGCCGCAGTTCGTGTCCTGATGAGGGGATCATGTGTGTTCTGCGCATGCGTGCCAGCTGGGCCCGGTGCTCAACAGTGCGCAGGAAGCAGTAGCAGTGCGTCAGGTCGCGCGCATCCGTTCGGGCAACATATCCTCCGTCGGACAGTGCCCGGATTGCTCCGACGGTGTCGGCAATACGGATCGATTCGTCTGTGCGCCCGTGAACAAGCTGGAGCAGCTGAATCGTAAATTCGACGTCCCGAAGTCCTCCGGCACCGAGTTTAAGTTCCCGGTCGCTGTCCGCAGCCGGGACCAGGGCTTCGGCGCGTTGCCTCAAGGTGCGGGCGTTGTCCACGAACCCTTCGCGGTCCGCGGCGGACCACACAAATGGAGTAATCGCGTCAATGAAGTCTTGTCCGACATGACGATCCCCTGCCACCGGGCGCGCTTTGAGCAGTGCCTGGAACTCCCAGGTGTGCGCCCAGGACTGGTAGTAGGCGACGTAGGATTCGACGGTTCTGACCAGCGCGCCGTCACGGCCTTCCGGCCGCAGCGTGGCGTCAACTGCCCACAGCGGTGGCTCACTGCCCGCACCAGAACACGCCTGAGCGGTCATCGCTGCCAGCCGCGTGGCGATTTCAATAACGCTGCGCTCTGACTGGCCTTCCTGCACGCCCACCACGTACATGACGTCAACGTCGGAAATATAGTTCAGTTCACGCGCCCCCGTCTTACCCATAGCGATGATCGCGAACTTGACGGTGTGATCGGGGTCGATCTGGCGCCGTGCCAGCAACAGGGCACCTTCCAACGCCGCGTCAGCAGCATCAGTCAGCCGTGCAGCCACTTCAGGCAAGTGCCCAACCGGGTCGGAGTCCGTCAGGTCAGTGGCGGCAATCGAAATCAACACGTTTCTGTACGCTCGTCGCAGGTCATCTGCTGTTGCGGTGGCCGAGGCAAGAGCGTCGAGGATGACCTGGCGAGCATCACGTGCCTCGACCCACACCGCGTCAATGGCGTCAGAGTGGGCAACAATAAAATCGCCGAGGGGACGCGATGCGCCCATCACGGCGGCAAGCTGGCGCGCTGCACCGTGGTTGAGTACGTGGCGCAGAGCATTCGGGTCAGCTTCGTGCAGTCGCACGAGCTGGAGGGCAACCAGGTCTGGATCGGCACTGGTCTGAGCTGCCCGCATCCAGATGTCGGCACTGTCAGGAAGCTGCCTGAAATAGTCCGCGCTGGTGCGGGCATCGTGAAAGCCTGCACTGCGCAGGTGCGCTTCAATGCGCTCGCTGCGCATCAATTGGCCTTAATGAATTGTCTGATTTCCTGGGGCGTGATCTGGTGGCGGTACTCAGCCCATTCCTTGAACTTGTTGCGCAGCACGTAGTCGAAGACTTCTTCACCCAGGGTCTGAGCGACAAGATCGGAATTCTTCATACATTCCAGGGCGCTGTGCAAGGAGGCGGGCAGGGAATCGATGCCAAGAACCTGACGTTCGTGTTCGGACAGGTCCCACACGTTGTCCTCAGCTTCAGGCATGAGCTCCATCTTCTTGTCAATGCCATCCAAGCCTGCGGAGATGAGCACTGACAGCGCAAGGTAGGGGTTGCACGCCGGATCAAGTGCGCGGTATTCAATCCGCGCTGAGCGCCGTTTATCCGGCTTATACAGTGGCACACGAACCAGTGCCGATGAATTGTTGTGACCCCAGCACACGTAGCAGGGAGCTTCTCCCCCGCCCCACAAACGTTTGAACGAGTTGACGTGCTGATTGGTGATCGCGCTGATTTCGCGGGCATGCGCCAGCAGTCCGGCGATGAAGTGGCGTCCGGTAGCTGACAGCTGATACGTGCCGGCCGGATCGTAAAATGCGTTGTGGTCACCTTCGAACAGTGACAGGTGGGTGTGCATGCCTGAGCCGGGGTAATCGGCAAACGGCTTAGGCATAAACGTGGCGACGACGTCCTCGCTCAGTGCCACGTATTCAATGAGCGTGCGGGCGGTAATGATGTTGTCGGCTGCCCGAACCGCATCGACTGCCCGCAGGTCAACTTCGTTTTGCCCAGGGCCGCCCTCGTGGTGGGACAGTTCGACGGCGATGTCCATGCTTTCGAGCATGTGAACCAGGCGACGACGAAAATCGTGGGCAATGGATCGCGTGACATGGTCGAAATAGCCGGCACCGTCAATGGGAACGAGGTGATCGGGGGTTGCAGGCTTATGCAGCAGGTAGAACTCAATCTCGGGATGCACCATCACGGTGAATCCCATGTCGGTTGCACGCTGCACAGTACGTTCCAGCGTTCCTCGCGGATCGGATCGGGCCTGCTCACCGTCGGGGGTGAGGACATCGCACAACATGCGTGCAACTTTGTCGTCCTCACTACCCCACGGTAAAACCTGGAAGGTGCTGGGATCTGGTTTCAGGAGCATGTCCGACTCGTGGACGCGTGTCAGCCCCTCGATCGAGGAACCGTCAAAGCCGATACCTTCGCTGAGCGCATCCTCCAATTCACCTGGATCAATGGCCAGCGATTTGAGTACGCCGGCCACATCCGTGAACCACAGGCGGATAAAGCGAATTTCCTGATCGGCAACTTCACGCATCACCGAGTCGGACAACTGATCCATCTATTTCTCATTCTCCTCTGGAGGCAGCTCCACATCTTCGATCGGCTCAATCAGGTCTTTGAGCTTTTCGGAGGGGCGGGCCTGCGTTGGCTCATCGAGGACGCTCGGCCCTTTGGGACGGGTGTCTACAATCGGTGCCTGGCTTGAGTGCCTCACAGGGTTGGGCGGCATGGTCGGCTTAGCCGGCCCGGATTCTCCATCCGTTCCCCCACCTGAAAAGCCTTTCGCCACAGCGTCGAGGGCGGCTGTCAGCTCAGTTGGCACAACCCAGACCTTCGATGCTTCACCTTCAGCGATACGCGGCAGCATCTGCAGGTACTGGTAGGACAGAAGATCCGGGGTCGGCTTGCCGGCGTGAATGGCGTTGAACACGGTCTGGATGGCCTCGGATTCACCGCGAGCTTTCGTCACTGCGGCCTGTGCGGCACCTTCAGCGCGCAGAATCTGGGACTGCTTGTCACCTTCAGACTTGAGGATCTGAGACTGGCGCACACCTTCAGCAGTCAAAATGGCGGCACGCTTGTCGCGCTCAGCGCGCAGCTGCTGCTCCATCGCGTTCTGAATGGACGGCGGCGGATCGATGGCCTTGAGCTCGACTCGATTCACGCGAATACCCCAGCGGCCGGTTGCCTCGTCCAGGACGCCGCGCAGCTGAGAGTTGATCTGGTCGCGGCTGGTCAGTGTTTGCTCGAGGTCCATTGAGCCGATCACGTTACGCAGCGTCGTGACGGTGAGCTGCTCGATAGCCTGAATGTAGTTCGCGATTTCGTAGGTCGCGCTACGCGGATCGTTGACCTGGTAGTAAATGACCGAATCGATGGAGACCACAACGTTGTCAGCTGTAATGACAGGTTGGGGTGGGAACGACTGGACCTGTTCACGCAGGTCAACCTTGCTTGCGATGCGATCAAGGAAAGGTACCAGGACGTGAAGTCCGGCGTAGAGCACCGACTGGAACTTACCGAGACGTTCCACCACCAGGGCCCGCGACTGCGGGACCACCTGGATTGACTTGGCTACGGTGACGACAACGAACAGCACGATGAGGAAGATCAGCGCCATTCCGATTGTCTGCCCGAATGAGTTAAACATTGTGACAGCCTCTCACTGCATAGGGGGTTCGTTACGTTCAATAATGGCTGTTGCCCCATCGATGCGGACAACGTGCGCGTGGACGCCGGCGGGGATTTCCCGACCGTCCGCCGAGCGCGCGCTCCACGTATCGCCGGCAACTTTGGCACGCCCGTCGATTCTGTTGACTCGAGTAAGCGTGAGGGCGTCTGTTCCAATCAGCCCTTGTGCATTGGTTCGAATATTCGGGTTCGTGCGTGTCAGATGCGCCTTAGCCCATGGACGAACGAGAAGGAGAAGAAGCAGGCTGGCGACCGCAAACACGGCCACCTGCACGCCTGTTCCCCCTCCGGCAGCGCTGGCAATTCCGCCTGCAAGTGCCGAAATAGCCAGCATGAGGAAGAAGAGGTCGAGTGACAGCATCTCGACGATGCCCAAGCCTAGTGCGATGAGAAGCCACCAATAAAAGACCACTGTTTCCTCCGTTTCAGTGTCGACGGGAACTGTCGGGTTTCCGGTCCCTGTTCATACGCGCCCACCAGCGCCCGTCACCGTGACCGACCTCCAGCGGAAGATCGAATGCCGTCGACAGGGTCTCACTGGTCAAAGTCTGTTCAATTGGCCCGCTCGCAACGAGGTGGCCATGTGACATCACCACGCCGTGCGTGAAGCCGGGTGCAATTTCTTCAATCTGGTGGGTAACCAGCAGCAGTTGCGGTGAACGAGCATCCCCGCTCAGCTCCGTCAGCGCCTCCACCAGCAGTTCACGCGCCCCCAGATCAAGTCCGGCACTCGGTTCGTCAAGTATCAGAATTTCCGGGTCCGCCATGAGTGCGCGAGCCAGTGCGACGCGTTGGCGCTCCCCTTCTGACAGCGTTCCGAAACGGCGCTCCGCCAGGTGCGAGACGCCGAACAGGTGCAGCAGGTTATCTGCGCGCCCCTCGTCCTCAGTGTCGTACTGTTCGCCGTAGGTAATCGACCTGCCCCATGCTGCGGTCATCACCGCCATGCGCACCGGCATGGACACTGAGATTCGTGCCGTCAGTGACTGTGAAGCAAAGCCGATGCGCGCGGACAATTCCCCGGGGTCGGCTTCTTCGATCGGCGTGCCCAGAATGGTCACGGAACCGCTGGTTGCGCGCTCGCGCCCACTAATCAGTCGGATCAAGCTGGTTTTGCCTGCACCGTTCGGGCCAACAATGACCCAGTGTTCACCGCGATGCGTCGACAGCGTCAGGGAATCAACAAGGTGGGATCCGCCGCGCTCAAGCGTGACGTCGTGTAGATCAACAACGTTCTCCATGTCTTCAGTGTAGCCAGAACCTTGCCTCATCAGCCCACCAGCGCGCGATAAAGGTCGAGTGTCTGCTGGCCGATTGTGTCCCACGAAAATTCAGTGCGCGCCCGCTCCAGGCCGGCTTTGCCCATCTGACGCGCCTGCCCTGGATCAGCCAGCACGGCATTGATGCGTTCAGCCATCGCAGATTCGAACGCTTCTGGATCAATGGGGGTTCCGGTTCCGTCAGTCTTCTGCTCGATGGGAACAAGGTAGCCGGTTTCTCCCTCGACAATAACGTCGGGAATTCCGCCGGTGCGTGTGCCCACCACCGGCAACTCCATCGCCATAGCCTCCAGGTTCACGATGCCCAGCGGCTCGTACACAGACGGAGTGATGAAGACGGTCGCCACGTCCAGGATTGCACACAGATCGGCTCGCGGCAGCATCTGGGAGATGAGCACGACCCCGTCTCTGTCGGCCGCCAGTTCCTTGACCAACGTGTCGACCTCAGCAGCGATTTCCTTGGTGTCCGGCGCTCCTGCACACAGCACGATTTGAGCATCTCGTGGAAGCTGGCGAGCTGCGCGCAGGAAGTACGGCAGACCTTTCTGACGGGTAATCCGCCCGACGAAGACCACTGTGGGCCGGTCAGGATCAATACCGAATTCCTTGAGCACGCGCGCCTGGTTGGCTTTCTCATCCTCGGTGGAGGGTTTGCGCCACTCATTCAGATCGATACCGTTAAAGATGACGTGAACCTTGTCCTCTTCGACACTGGGATACGAGCGCAGGATGTCATCTTTCATCCCGTTGGACACCGCAATGATCGCGTCAGCGTTCTCGTAGGCGATGCGCTCAGCGAAGCTGGACAGACGGTAGCCACCGCCCAGCTGCTCGGCCTTCCACGGGCGCAACGGTTCGAGCGAGTGTGCGGAAACAACGTGAGGGACGTCGTACAGCAGCTTCGACACATATCCGGCAAAGTTGGCGTACCACGTGTGCGAATGCACCAGGTCAGTTCCGTCGGTGTGGGCCGCCATCTGCAGATCCACCCCGAGTGTGCGCAACGCTGCATTTGCGCCGTCCAGTTCGGCAAGTTCGTCGTATCCTCGCACACCGTCGAGGGCACCCTCGTCCCCCGGCTTCCTGGGACCATCGAATGCGTGAACCCGAATGTCAGGACCTAGGCTTCGCAATACGCGAGCCAGTTCAGTCACGTGAACACCCGCACCGCCGTAGACGTGCGGCGGATATTCACGTGTCAATAAATCTATACGCATGGCTGCCTCCTACTGAGAGCTTATCGAACAGCAGCGCATCTCGTGTCGTTTGCGCACATTCACGCTGATTATTGCCTACCCTTGAGACATGGCAAAAAAACATGTCCTAGCAATCGTTCTTGCGGGTGGCGAAGGCAAGCGTCTCATGCCCTTGACCATGGATCGAGCCAAGCCTGCAGTACCTTTTGGTGGAAACTACCGACTGATTGACTTCGCGCTGTCCAATATCGTCAACTCCGGCTACATGCGTGTCGTCGTGCTCACCCAATACAAGTCGCATTCGCTGGACCGACATGTTACAAAGACGTGGTATATGTCGCCGTTGCTGGGTAACTTCATTGCTCCCGTACCGGCGCAGCAACGACGGGGACCGCACTGGTACCTGGGCAGTGCCGACGCGATCTACCAGTCCCTGAACGTCATTGAGGACGAGCACCCTGACTACATGGTGATCATTGGTGCCGACAACATCTACCGCATGGACTTTTCTCAGATGGTGGAGCACCACATTGAGTCTGGTCTTCCGGCAACTGTGGCAGGCATCCGCCAACCGGTTGAACTCGCCCCCGCTCTGGGCGTCATCGACGCCGAAGGTGGCGTGGTGAAGAACTTCCTCGAGAAGCCGCAAAACGCTGAGGGTCTGCCGGATGATCCGACCAAAGTGCTCGCATCTATGGGTAACTACGTGTTCGATACGGACGCCCTCGTCGCCGCACTTCGTGCAGACGCGGAAAACGAGGATTCAAATCACGACATGGGTGGCAATATCATCCCGTGGTTCGTCGAACGTCAGCAGTGCGGTGTCTACGATTTCAAGGACAACATCGTGCCCGGGTCCACAGAGAGGGACCGCGACTACTGGCGCGATGTCGGCACACTGGACGCGTACTACGACGCGAATATGGACCTGATCAGCGTCCACCCGATCTTCAACCTCTATAACCGCGACTGGCCGACGATGACCCTCATCGATGGCTCCTTGCCGCCGGCAAAGTTCGTCTACGGCGATGAGCATTCGCGTATGGGGCACGCCATCGACTCGTTTGTCTCCCCCGGCTCGATTGTTTCGGGCGGCGAGGTTTACCATTCGATCATTTCGCCTGGCGTGTACGTGCACTCGTGGGCTCAGGTCACTGACTCGGTCGTCATGGGCAACACCCGCGTGGGTCGCCACTCCATCGTCTCCAAGACGATCCTGGATAAGGACGTCGTCGTGGAAGAAGGAGCGACGGTCGGTGTGGACCTGGAACATGATCGCGCTCGCGGTTTCACCGTCACCGAGTCCGGCATCACCGTCGTCCCCAAGGGCATGGTGGTGACTAAGTGAGCCAACGGGCTGGCGCAGCACTTTGCGTCATTGCCCCGCATGACGTCGCAAGTTTTCCGTACGAGGCTCCGGCAGTTCGCGCACTGGCAGATTTTGCCGGTGTGCGCCGTTCAAAAATACATGTGCGAGCATTGCCGTTCGTGGCGAACCCGATTGGCGGGGACGTCCCTGCGTGCGTGGTGGCCTGCGTGCGCGAGGGTGATGACGGTGTGGGCATGCTGGATCTTGACGGTGCGCACGCCGCGTTGTCACGGTGGGGAGATGTTCTGGTCGTCCCTGTTTCTGTTCGTGAAGAAGGCGGGCCAGCGCTGATCGTCACCGACGTGGATTCAACGCTGATCGCTCAGGAAGTGATCGAAGAACTTGCCGAGTGGGCCGGTACGCGTCAGGAAGTGGCGGCAGTGACCGCGCGGGCAATGAACGGTGAGATCGATTTTGCGCAGTCCTTGCGGGAGCGGGTCGCCACACTTGCCGGCGTCCCTGAGACCGTGTTCCGCCACGTTACCCGCTCCCTCACCGTCACCCCCGGCGCCAAGCAACTCATCAAAAGTGTCCACTCCGTTTCCGGCGGTGCCTTTGGTGTGGTCTCCGGCGGGTTCGAGGAAGTCGTCGGCCCATTGGCAACGCGACTGAGCATCGATTTTTACTGTGCGAACCGACTGGAAGTGCGTGACGGGCACCTGACCGGCCAGGTCCTCGGAGAGATCGTGACATCGCACGTGAAGGTCCGTAAGCTCACTGAATGGGCAGCTCAGCTGGGAGTATCCCCCTCACGGTGCGTTGCCATTGGTGATGGCGCGAACGACATCCCCATGATGCAGGCCGCAGGATGGGGCGTCGCTTTTTGCGCCAAGTCCGCTGTCCGCGACGCGATTCCCAATTCTCTGGCCGTGCGTCGCCTCGACGCGCTCGTCGCTGCCCTGTTCTAGGTTCGGCTACTTCCAGTCGACGCCTTCTGAACGGTGCCAGGTGAGCCGCTTGGCATCCCACAGTTCCGTGAGCGAGGTGACGCGCCGGGAGAATTCCTCCCACTTGTCGTCACCACTGCCGGTCCATGCGACCTCAGCAATGGCAGTCAGACGCGGCAGGAGCTTCTCAAAGAGCTGTTCACGCGTGCGGATGTACTCTGCCCACACACATGCTTCAACACCGATCACCGCCCGAGGATCCAGCCCTTCGAGCGCGGTGCGCGGATTCCACTCCAGCGCTGTCCGGAACGGTAGAGGCCCGGCCCAGTCCTGGCCCCACGGCTCATCGGCATTCTCTTTCATATCCAGATATGATTTCTGTCCAGGCGACACGATGACGCGTGCACCGCGCTCAACGCCCGCCAGCACGCCCTCAGTATGATTGTTGGTGGTATCCCACAGCTGCACGATGTCGTCCTCGTGTGCCATTGCGCCCGCTTCCTGCCACATGATCGCCCGCCTGCCGCATGCGTGGACGCGTTCCACCGCCATTGTGACCAGGGCGCGGAACTCGTCGTGAGGTGTGGAATGGCTTTCGTCGCCGCCGATATGCATACCGAGCGGCGAGTCAGCTGCCAGCTGTCCGATCACTTCGTCCATGAAGCGTTCGGTGTCGGCTGCCTGCGTACTCAGCGTCGACATTCCCACGTCGATACCTTCGTAGACATCCCGCGCCTGACCATCGGGATTCAGACCCGGCATCGCGTGCAGTGCGGCGTTGGTGTGTCCCGGCATATCAACCTCAGGCACCACGTCAACTCCGCGGGCACTCGCGTAGCGTCGCAGGTCGTTGTACTGCTCGACAGTCAGGTATCCGCCACCTTCGCCATTCACGGCACTCTGTGATGATTTTTCCGTCAGTTCGGGAAGAGCGGGAATTTCGACTCGCCACCCCTGGTCGTCACTCACGTGCAGGTGAAGGACGTTCAGTGACAGGCTTGCCATCAAATCGACGATCTCCTTGAGGACATCGAGGGAAAAGAAGTGGCGCACAGTGTCGATCATGAGGCCGCGCCATTCGAATTCGGGCCAGTCCACAATCGTTCCGCTCAGCGCGGCTCCGCCTCTCTTGAGCTGATTCAGTGTGCGGCTGGCGCGCACCACACCAACCTCGGTGATGGCCCGAATATGAGTGCCGTCCTCACCGATCGTCAGGGCGTACGCCTCCTTTTCCTGGAAAGGCTCCAGTGCCGTGTCAATACCCAGTTGCGTCGCGTCCTGAACCAGTTTCGTCGTGACAGGTGAGAACCGTCCTGCACCCTCGGACATATCGGCATGTCGGACAGTGGGAATTACGGGCAAATACATGACATTCTCCTCAGTGGCTGATGTGGTGGCTACTTTACCCGACGGATGACTCGTCAAGCTCGATCATGGTCCCATCCCACCCGTCTTTCCATTGACGAGCCATCGCGACCAGGTCACGTGGATAGACTTCCGCTCTTCGGGATTCAGCCTCAAGATCGTCCAGGTCCCACCACGTCATCGTATCGAGCACGCTGCGCTCCAGTTCAGTCCAGCCGTCCCAGTTCAACTCTGTGCGGTGCACGTGCGCAACGAAGAACCATTCCTCCTGGCGCGCTGTCACGTTGAGAAAATCGAACAGCGCGCGCCGATGCAGGACAGGGCCGACAAGACGAGTCGGATCCAGGGCGATCCCCGTCTCTTCACGAATTTCGCGCACCGCCGTCTGCTGCAATGTTTCGCCTTCTTCCTGCCCGCCTCCTGTGGTGAACCACCAGGAGCGTGTGACATTTTCTGAATCGTGTCCGCGCACGAGGAGCAGCTTGCCGTCCTCGTCGAATACGGCTACGCGGGCAGCGCGTCGGAACGGTATGCCGTCTTGGTCTGGAATCCATTCCGGTCCAAGGTCACTCACTCGTTATCGTCCAATCTGCCTGTTGGCGTGAGCACTGCGCGTGCGCGTCAGGAACACGTCTCGGGACGCGATCAACTGCTGCAGCATGTCCTGATCCTGTGCCACGCGATCTGCGTGCCTGCCCGCCTTACGGTGGATCATTTCATCCATTCCCAATGCGGCAGCCAGTCGCTGGAAATTCTTCATGGCGCGTTTGGCAGCGCGACCGCCCTGAGCTGCCCACCTAACGGCTGAACGGCGGGCACCGCGGTTGACCACCATTGTCACTTCGCCCGGCAGGATCCATCCAGTACGCACATAAGGCTCCAACCCGTTGGCAATGGTGCGCGCCTGCCGCGCGGACATGACCAGCAGCGCGACGATCCACGCGATGAAAATCGGGACCTCGACGAAGAGGTAAAACACGAACCAGCGTTCCATCGACGTGCTGGCCAGGTAGTTCCACGATCCGTGGATGAGGACCGCGACGATCCACCCCAGCGGCAAGGTCCAGACCCATGCGAGACCCGACTTGTGGCGCACCACGCCCCACGCTGCCGCCAGCCCGATGAACGAGGTGGCCATCGGATGCAGGAACGGGCTCATGATGCCGCGCAGGAACCACGTGATCATCAGTTGGCCCTCTTCTGAGCTGCGCAGGAAGTACTGGATGTTCTCGATAAACGCGAAACCTGCGCCTGCCATTCCGGCGTAGACGATACCGTCAATCAGCGAGTTGATGCGGTGACGTCGCCAGGCCAGAACAAACACCACGCCCGCACCCTTGAGGGTCTCTTCCACGATGGGTGCCACGATCGAGGCCGTAGCTACCATCGTCAGGCCTGAGTGCCCGGTGATCAACTGGATGTTCGTCTGCAGCGCAGTGTTGATCACCATCGCCACCACTGCTGCAGCTCCCGCTCCCCACACGAAGGTCACGAGCATCGCGACCCACGGTTCGGGTTCCCAGCGATCAATAAAACGCAGCACTGCGATGATGAATCCCAAGGGAATCAATGCCAGCACTCCGGTCAGAACTGTTGACGGTAAACCACCGGTGCGCACGTATCCGAACAGCGCAAAACCCAGTGCCGCCACGCCAACAATGGTGAAAATGATTTCAAACCACGCAATCGAGCGCTTGCGCATGGGCGGAGACCATACGGGAGCGACTTCCTGCGGACTGGGCACACCCGTTGCCGGCGCGCCTGCCGGGGCGTCAGCCCACTGATTCCCGCCGACGCGACCAATCCTGGCAAGGCGGTAGTCCTCGCCGGGACCTCCCCACTTCACACGTTGCTCGCTCACGGGTCTCACCGCCTTTAGTTACTACGCGTCGTCGAAGTCGATGCTCGATGGCACTCGTGCATGGCCGTACAGGTGAGCGATGCGCACCAACGGATGAGCACGCAGTCGCCTAATTTGTGTCACGTCTAGATTATGCACTGAACGAGCCACATGCACGCGGTAGTGCGACGCGTCGAGTGCGCTGATCAGGTGTGCAGCATCGGCATCGTCACGCGCCTCGTCGCGCAGCTGGGGTGTCATGCACGCACGAATCTGTCGCGACAGGGCCGACTCGGCATTCAGACGTCTTGCAGCCATCTGCGCATCGCCGTCAGACAGTCCGTCAATGTCACGCTTGCGGTCGAAATCGTCAGCCACCAGTGGGGTTCCGCTCAACGCCAGGCAGCGCGCGGCAGCATCGTCCAAGTCGGCGCTTCCCTGTCCTGCCAGTCCGCTGGCCGCCAGCAGCCCTGCATCGACGGCTCGTCTGATCAAATGCGTGTCGAGGGCGACGCGTGACATCGTCACGCGCCAATGCAACCTGTCCAGGCGCCCAGCCAACATGACGCACTGCCAGATCAATACCGCCACAACCACGATGACACCGGCCAGGAGGATCCACTGCCACAGGCTCATTGGTCAACCTCCCGCAGCCGTCCGCCACGCATGAGCGACAAGGCGTTCTGCCTGCCAGGATCTTCACGCGCCCCGGCCACAACGGTCTGGTACACAGCCATAATGCGATCAGTGACGGTCGACCAGTCATAGGCGGCTGATGCGGCCTGCCCTCGTACGGCAAGTTCGTCCAAAGCGTCCGCGTCGCTCAAGGCATTGACGAGGGCGTCCGCCAGTGCAGCCGAATCACCGCTGTGGAACAACATTCCGGCGTCACCATTGTTGAGAACGGCTCGGAAGGCTTCGATATCGGATGCGACGACGGCACACCCTGCAGCCATCGCTTCGACCAGCACAATGCCGAAGGATTCTCCCCCTGTTTGCGGAGCAACATAGATTGTCGCGCCAGCCAGCAGTGATTCTTTTTCCTCGTCCGTAATTTCGCCCAGGAACTCCACTGAGTCTCCCAGGCCTTCCAGATCGGTTCGTATCTGGCCGGCATCGCCGCGTCCTGCGATCATAAAGCGCGCCCCGGGGACGTGTTCAAGCACTGTGCGGATCGCACCGGCAAATATGCCCAGTCCTTTCCGCGGCTCATCGAGGCGTCCCAAGAAGACGACCACCGGCCTGTGCTGGGTGGCTTCCCACTGTGGCAGCGGCTGAGCGCGACGGAAGTTCTCCGTCTCAACGCCGTTGGGGATAATCACAGCGTCACCACCATGGTGTTCGATCAGGGTGCGGCGCGCTTCAGCCGACACTGCGATGCGCGCACTCAGGCGCTCCATGAGGGGGCGGATCATGCCCGCGGTGATTTCCCTGGCGTAGGAGCGCTCCATTGCTGAATGGAATGTTCCCACCATGGGCACATCCGCATTGATCAAGGCTAGGAAGGACACAGATGGCACCCCTGGTTCATGGATATGGACGACATCGAAGTCGCCCTCGTCGAGCCATTTCCTGGTGCGTACGGCTGAACGTGGAGTAAATGAGAGGCGTGCGACGGACCCGTTGAAGGGGATCGGAATGGTCTCACCCGCGCCGACGGCCCAGCTCGGTAAGTCTGTGTCGTGTTTGGCCGGAGTCAGAACGGAGACGGTGTGGCCTCGGCGGATAAGCTCTTCAGCAAGGTCACGCACGTGGAACTGGACGCCTCCAGGCACGTCCCATGCGTAGGGGTTGACGATTCCGATTTTCACTGTGAGTCCTCGACGCGTCGGCGGGCCCTGGCCAGGCGTTCTGGATCGAGGTCGTCGACAAATAGCGGTTGCATCATGTGCCAGTGTGCCAGATGTTCACGAATCATAGGGACAAGCGCGTCGACCCACGCCTGGGTGTGTGTTTCCACACTGGTACGCGATTGGGTAGCGCCGGGATTGTCGATCACGTCGGAAATATCGATGCGAATGTGGCTACCTGTGGTGTGATAGATCATCGCGGCTGCCAGTGGGCGGTCCAGGCGCTGTGCCAAAGCTGCGGGGCCTGCTGCGACAAGTGCGCGGCGGCCTCCAAAATCAACGTCAACGCCTCTGCCTGAAATATCGCGGTCTGCCAGCAGCGGTACCAGAAGGTTGGCGCGTCCCTTCGCCTGGGCAGCGAGCTGGTGAAAGACGGATTCCTTCTTCCCCACCCCGATAATTTCCATACCGAGGTCTTCGCGCAGGTCGACAAACGCCTGGAACAATTCCGGTGGGTCGAGCTTTTCAGCCACGGTCAACACGGGAAGGCCGTTGCGGCACATCCATGCGCCGGCCAGGTCCCAGTTTCCGGCATGTGCGAGGGCGAGCACAACGGGGCCGTCAGCAGCCAGTTCGCGCAGCATGTCCATCCGCGGCACGTCCACCATGTCATCCAAGTTTCCGTCAATGAGGTGTGTGAGCGCGAATTGTTCGGCGTAGGTCTGCGCGCTCAGTCGCACGGCCTGGCGCACGTGGCTCGAAGGGAGCGAATGCCCGGCGACTCGCTCGTGGTTGAAGCGCAGCCGCGCCGTCACGTCTAGCGGGAGTGCGGCGACGATGTCACCTGCCATTCGTGCCGCACCGAACAGAAGTGAGCGTGGCAGGCGCGGAGCGAGGCGAAATGCTGACAGCTGCCAGGCGTTACTCACCCGCGTCGCCTGCCTCGATCTGCTTTTTCGTGTACAGCACGCGCTGCGTCACCGTGATAAGCGAGGCGAATGCCACCCATATCAGTCCGATCGGGTAGAACCACGACCACAGGTTCCAATCGGTCAGGGCTGCGCACACCAACGCGATGATGAGTCGGTCAGTGCGTTCAGCTATACCGACCGACGCGGTAATCCCCATAATTTCAGCCTTGGCACGGGCATAGGGGACGGCTGCCACGCCCACCATCGCGACCGTTCCGGCGATGATCGCGGTCGTGCGTTCAGGTGAAGGCTCCAGGTGGAATACGGCATTGACCAGCAGCGCACCGAACACTGCCCCGTCACCGAGGCGGTCCATCGTCGAATCCAGGAACGCGCCAAACCGTGAGGTCTGTCCGCTGTAGCGTGCAAGCACTCCATCAACGGAATCACAAAACAGGATCACGCCGAGTATGACGCCAGCCTGCCAGACGTAGCCGCGTGCCAGCACCGCACAGGAAATCATGACGACCAGTGTCGTCGATGTTGCTGTCACCATATTCGGTGTGACGTGAAGGCGATGCAGAAGTTTGGCGAAAGGTGTGAAGATCGTCGTCGCCACCGACCTGCCATGATTACCGAGCATCTACTTGTCATCTCCCTGAGGCCACGCCTTGGCCAGACGCTGCCGCACATCACCGAGCAGTTCGGGGAGTGCACGTGAGCGGGCCACGATCGGCAGAAAGTTTGAGTCTCCTCCCCATCGGGGCACCACGTGCTGATGCAGGTGCGCGGCGATTCCGGCTCCGGCAACCTGTCCCTGGTTCATGCCCAGGTTGAAGCCCTGCGCACCCGCCGTCTCACGTTCCACACGCATGGCCGTGGCGGTCAGCTCGCCCAGCTCGATGCGTTCCTCGTCCGTCAAATCCGTGTAGTCGGCAACGTGGCGGTACGGGCACACGAGCATGTGGCCGGAGTTGTAAGGGAACAGATTCATCAATACGAAGCAGGTGCGTCCGCGGTGAACGATCAGTGCCTCTTCATCTGTCTTGTCCGGCGCCGCGCAGAAGGGGCATTCTCCTGCTGACGAGTCCGCAGGCTTGTGATCTCCCTGGATGTAGACCCAGCGGTGGGGCGTCCACAGCCGGTCAAAGCCATCCAATTCACCGGCAAAATCGCCTGAGTCTTCCGCCTGCGGGTCACCCGGATGAGGCTGACCGTTCCTCATGTCGCTGCTCCCCTTCCCTACGCTTTGTCCTCGTTGTTGTGAGTCTCAATGTGGTGCACGATGCGTTCAACGGCTTCATCAACCGGAATGCCGTTATCCTGGCTTCCGTCACGGTAGCGGAACGAGACAGCGCCTGCTTCTTCGTCCTCACCGCCCGCGATCAGCACGAACGGCACTTTTTCCTTCGAGGCGTTGCGAATCTTCTTGCCGAAACGATCATCGGAATGGTCGACCTCAACACGCACGTGGCGCGCGCGCAGTTTCGCAGCCACCTGGTCGACGTACTCATCGAATGCGTCTGCTACGGGAACGAGTTTGACCTGCACAGGTGCCAGCCATGCCGGGAATGCGCCGGCGTAGTGCTCAGTCAGCACGCCGATAAAGCGCTCAACGGATCCGAGCTTGGCGCAGTGAATCATCACCGGACGCTGGTGCGTACCATCGGGCGCAGTGTATTCCAGGCCGAAGCGTTCAGGCTGATTGAAGTCGTACTGGACGGTGGACATCTGCCATGTGCGGCCGATCGCATCCTTGACCTGAACGGAAACCTTCGGACCGTAGAACGCGGCACCGCCTGGATCTGGCACCAGGTCCAGCCCTGTTGACGCGCATGCTTCCTCCAGGATCCGAGTTGCCGCATCCCAGTCCTCATCCGAGCCGATGAACTTGTCTTTCTTCGACTCGTCATCACTGCGGGTGGACAGTTCCAGATAGAAGTCCGTCAACCCGAATTCGCGCAGAATCGACAAGAAGAAGTTCAGCAGCATCGTGATTTCGTCGCGCGCCTGTTCAGGTGTGCAGTACGTGTGCGAATCATCCTGCGTAAATCCGCGCATACGTGTCAGGCCGTGCACCACTCCGGACTTTTCGTAGCGGTAGTCGTGTCCCATTTCGAAAAATCGCAGAGGCAGTTCACGGTAGGAACGCCCTCGTGAACGGAAAATCAGGTTGTGCATCGGGCAGTTCATGGCCTTGAGGTAGTACTCCTGGCCTTCACGCGTCACGTGCCCGTCTTCTGCGCGTTCTTCATCGACCATCATCGGCGGAAACATCGTGTCCGCGTAGTACGGGAGGTGACCCGAGGTGTGGAATACGCCTGACTTGGTGATCTCAGGCGTATGAACGAAGTCAAAGCCTGCTTCCAGGTGGCGCTGCGTGACGTACTCTTCGATCACGTGACGCAAAATACCGCCTTTGGGGTGGAACAGAACCAGGCCGGGGCCAACTTCCTCGGGGAATGAGAACAGGTCAAGTTCCTGTCCCAGTCGCCGGTGGTCGCGGCGCTGTGCTTCCTTGATTCGTTCCTGGTAGGCGACGAGGTCGTCCTTGCTGGCCCACGCGGTGCCGTAAATGCGTTGCAGGTGATCATTGTTCTGATCACCTTTCCAGTACGCTGCCGACGACTTCGTCAATGCGAAGCCATTGCCGATCAGTTTGGTGGACGGCAGGTGCGGGCCGCGGCACAGATCTTTCCATGCGACGCTGCCGTCGCGCCGCACATTGTCGTAGATTGTCAGTTCGCCGTGGCCGACCTCAACGGACGCGCCTTCTGCGCCTGATCCCTTCGTAGTGACCAATTCGAGCTTGTAAGGTTGGTCAGCCAGTTCGGCGCGCGCCTCGTCTTCGGTGACGACGCGGCGGCGGAACGTTTGGCCTTCCTTAATGATCCGCTTCATGCGTTTTTCGAGGTCGCGAAGCATTTCTGGGGTCACTGCATCGATGTTGCCGAAGTCGTAGTAGAAGCCGTCCGTGATGAACGGGCCAATTCCCAGGTTGACGTCCGGAAATACATCCTGCACTGCCTGGGCCAGCACGTGCGTGGTGGAGTGGCGCAGAATCTGCAGACCTTCCTGAGAATCCAGCGTAATAGCGCTGACTTCAGCGCCATTGGGAATTTCAGCGGTCAGATCGGTCGGTGCGCCGTTGACGTTCATGGCGATTACCCGCCGGTTGGAGGAGTACCACGTGGCTCCTGTTGTTCCTTCGTCAATCTGTTCAATGTTGCCGTCAATGGTCGCGGTCAGTTCTGACACGATGATGCTCCTTCTCTGGCACGCTGTACGGGTGCGTGCCGATCAATGTCCCAAGCCATCGTAGCGCGTGCGCGGCGAACCAGATTCTCCACTGCATGTTTCGTGGCCAACGCAGCTTTCAGGGCGCTGACTGCTCCGGGGATCACCGGCACGTCCCACGCGCCGTCCACGTCAGTAAATGACTGGCACCAGCGACGCTTATAGCGGCCCACCGAATACAGCTCCGGCACACGTGGCGAATACACGCCCATCAGGTCAAGCCCCTTGACGCCTTCCTTCGCCAGCCGAACAGCCACGTCAAAATCCAATGCGTCAGGCCCCAGCACGGTGCGCGCCTGATCTGTCGATGCGCCGTAGTAGGCAACAGCTTGCTTATCGTGCACCAACACCAGATCCCAGCACACCAGTGTGTCATCGGGCAGACGCACGCCGAACAGTCGGGAAGATTCGGGCATGGAGTCCAGCATCGACCAGTAGACCTGCGGCGGATGTGGATGGAACCCATCCCTGCGCGCTGTTTCCTTCATCACCTCGTAGTACTCACGGAATGCTGCGCGCGTCAGGCCTGTTTCTTCAACGACTCGCGCGCCTCCCTCGGCCATCTTCTTCTTGGCTCTGCGTACTGCACGGCGTCCGTCTTTCGTCATGGTCGCGAGAATCGAATCCTCAGTGCCGCCGCTGATGTCAATGATTGCGGTGCGGTCATATGTGATGAACTGGAGTGACTCATGCAGGTCCGGCGCCTGGAAGAAGGCGTGCATGCGGATAAAGGCGATGCTTCTGTCGCGGTTCCTGACCATGCGTACCAGGTCGGCCCGCAAGGCAGCTTCACTATCGGGTGACTGTTCTTTCAGCCAGACTGGTCCGTGTTTGGCCCACAAGTACTTCACTCCGCGTAGCGAATACTCGTACAGTGCGATGATCGCCTGGTCTTTATCGTCTTTTTCCCATGCAAAACGGCCCCATAGTCGCCGTCCCTGCGTCTGTTCGAATGCCTCCCACGGCGCTGCCTGTTCGATCGGCAGCGGTATCACGCCAGCGGCGGCGATCCTCATCTGATCTGCGGTCAGTTCACGCAGCTCGGTTGCCATGATGGCTCCTCCTTAGAATGAGCGGTCTGTGGCCTCAGGGTAAAAACGTCGGAACTTGCGGATATGGTTGAGCGTCTGGAGAGCGACGATCGCCGATCGTACCAGTGACGTTTCAGCGGTGTAGACCAGCGGATTCTTGCGCTTGCCGCTGCGCTGCAACGCGTGGACGCGTTGGCGCAGTTCTTCATCGCGCACGTAGTGGCGCAGCAGTGCATCGGGAACTAGGGAGTAGAGAATTTTGTTGTGCACTTCCTGCGGCTTGACGTGCTCATGGTCAATCAGGTCGCGCACCATGATGGACATGGGGTTCACGCCGGCGGCGCTCATGTACCAACTGTTGCGTCCGATGCGCGGATTGACTTCAAAGAACACGGCTCGGCCGTCACGCGGATCCACTTTGACGTCGAAGTTGGCAAATCCGCGATATCCGGTGTCGGTCAGAAAAGCACGGGCACTGTCCCACAGATCGTCGAATGGCTCGGTGATCATCGCAACAGGGTTGCCGATCATGGTGGGCGCATGGTCCTCGAGCAGCACGCGTGCCGACCCGATCATTGTCACGTCGCCGTGAGAGTCGACGTACGCGGTGATGGAACGCATCTGCGTGTTGTCTCCGGGGATGAGTTCCTGCACAAGGAACGTATCGTCGAATCCTGCCTTACGCAGCGTCGCCCACAGCTCGTCCAGTTCGGCTGCGGTCTCGATGAAATAGATCTTCCGTTTACCTGGGAAGTCGACCTGGTCGTAGGCGTCCCCTCGCGCCGCTTTGGCAACGACGGGGAAGTCGAACGGTAACGAGGGTGTCTCACCACTCCCCACGTTCACGCTGACGGTGCGAGGTGTGTCAATGCCAAGTTCGGTGCAGATCTGTGCGAACTGAGCTTTATCTGTGACGCGTTCGGTGACCTCAACGGGTGGGAAAGGCAGTGAGTATCCTGCTTTTTCAAGTTCGCTGTGATAGCGCCCGACGAATACCGAGTGTCGGTCGTCGTTCGCCATGAGTACGAGTTTCCTGCCGGGATTCGCAGCTGCCAGCCCGCGGAGGACTGCAAGTGTCTGCCGGTCATCCGCATGTGGCGGAAGTGTTTCCACGTCAAAAAAGACGGAGCGTGTAATCGCATCTGTTGGGGATGCCGCCAGGCAGATGCAGCGGCACCCGTAGGCTTCGTGGAATGAACGCCCGATGGCGTACACGCCGATGTCACCGCCGACAATGACGGGAAGAAGGTCTGTAGTCATCCTTCTACTGTAGCGGCTGGCGATCCGTCCACTCGGTCAGTTCGACGCGAGGCCCGGTGAAGAACGGAGTGTCTTCGCGCACGAATAGTCGAGCTTCCGCGTCGCGCTGGCGACGCAGCACACCCATGACGCGGTCGAGGCTGTCGGATTCGAGGGCGACCGTCCACTCGTAGTCCCCCAGCGCGAATGCGGCCAGCGTGGAAACCTGCACGTCCAGGTAGTCGACGCCGTTCATGCCGTGCTCTTTCAAGATGGCAGCGCGGCGAGCTTTCGGCAGGTAGTACCAGTCCCAGCTGCGCACAAAGGGGTAGACGGCGCAGTATCCGCGCGGCGCTGCACCGTTGAAGCAGGCGGGCAGGTGACGGGTGTTGAATTCGGCAGCCTTGTGTGCCGCCATTGCTGACCACACGGGTTCGAGAGCTGCGCCCAAGTCAGACGCAACGATCGCATGGTAGCCGGCCTGCAGTTTGTCGGCGCTGTCAGACAGTGCCCACATCATCAGGTCAGCGTCAGCGCGGTATCCGCCCACGTCATACCACCCTCGAATTTCCACGCCGGTGTCCCGCACGGCTCGTTCCATTGCCGCCGCCAAGTCGTGTGCGCTGTCGGCCGGCAACGGCACCACGGTGCGGAAGACGCACTGCAGCGAGTAATTGTCGCGCGCGTTGACTTCTTCGGGGTCAATGTCGGTCCGGTCGCGAGGGTCGTGAACCGGTGCCGGATGGTGACCATGTGGCATTTCACTCATGGGTTTCTCCTTGGTTGGGGTGATTAAAACAGGTTGGACGCATCTGGTAGGACTCACGCGGCAGGCAGCATTCCTGCGAGCATGTCACGGGCCACCTGATGTCAATCGCGTCGCCCGCTGCCCCGCTTCCGATCCGTTCGCAGACCACGTCAGCGAGCGAGGACACGAACGCTGGATCGGTGCCTGGAGTGGCGGCGCGCCGATAGTCCATTCCCAGATTGTCTGCAGTCGCCTTGGCTTCAGTGTCGAGGTCGTAGACCACTTCCATGTGGTCGGAAATAAAGCCAATCGGCGCGACGACCACGGCGCGCGTGCCGCCATCATGCAGGAATTCAAGATGGTCATTGATATCCGGTTCGAGCCACCGCGACTGTGGCGGACCCGATCGGGAACAGTACGCCAAATCGAATGGCACCTCTCGCCCCAGTTCGTCACTAACGTGTCTACAGATTTCCTCGCCCAGCTGGTGGTGCTGGCCGACATACGTGGGCAGGTGGTGGTCACCGGAGTTAGCCTCCATCGACACGGGGATGGAGTGCGTGACGAGGACAAGGTGCGGGTCGTCCAGCTCACGCATTGCGCGTGTGATGGAACGGACGTGGGCGCTGAGAATTCCCTGCGTCGTGTAATAGGGACGCACTTTCGTCAAAACCAGCTCACTGGCTTTGTCGCCCAGCTCGTCGAGCGCCGCAGCCAGATCTTCGCGGTACTGGCGACACCCGGAATAAGAAGCGAACGCTGAGGTGAAGACACATAGGACAGTGCGGTGTCCCAGGTCGATCAGGCTCGTCAGTGTTTCCGTGAAGTAGGGGTGCCAGTTGCGGTTTCCGACAACGACTGGGCATTTGACTCCTCGCTGCTCGAGTTCGCCAGCGAGGGCGCGCGAAAATTCGTCGTTGCATTCATTGATCGGGCTCTTCCCCCCAAACAGGCTGTAATGGCCGCCGACCTGGATGAGACGCTCGTCAGGGATCCCTTTGCCGCGCGTGGCGTTGCGCAAAAACGGCAAAATGTCGTCGGGTTGCCTGGGTCCTCCGTAGCTGCAGAGCATGATCGCATCCACGCTGGTTGTTTCGGCCTTCACGTTGAGCAATTTAAACAGAAAAGTGTGCTCTTCGCTTGGATTAGTCCTGCGGATGTTTTATGACTGAGCGTCGCTTCGAGCGGGCAGCGCCCTGCCTCGTTCGTCCATACCGAGGCGAGCGTAGGCCGTGGGAACTGTCACGAGCATCCACACTGCGCAGCAGGCAGCTGCCACTGCGGTCGCCCACGCGCTCATCGTTGCTCCCCATGCGGCCACCAGCACGGAAATCACGAATGGACCCACCGTCGGGCCCACCTGCGAGATGGCCTGCCAGATTCCCAGGAATCGGGAGCGGTTGATGTCCGGAGACAGATCGACTCCCATCGTCATAACGGTTCCTGCGCTGAATCCGTTGCCGAACCCCACGACACATGCACTGACCATGAAGCTCACGACTCCCCCGCTCAGGGCCAATCCCACGAACCCTGCCGCCATGATCAACAGGCACGGCAGAACGGATGCTCGTCTGCCGAAACGGTCCATGATCGCGCCTGAGAAGTAGAAGACGGCGACATCCAGTCCCGCTGAAATCGCGAAGGTCGCTGATATGAGTTCCTCTGTGATTCCGAGGCTCGTGCCCACCAGAGGCACCACAATGATCTGGTTGGTGCGCACCAGCGACAGCAGAACTGTCCCCACCGACAGCAGCATGGTCGACACGACGTCCACGTGGGTACGAGGGCGACGCTGCAAAGACGCCGGCGGCGTTTCACTGGACGATCGTTGGGACGCCGGCGGTTTGACATCCAGAATTTCGGGCGTAGGCGCGGTGAACAACAGGATCAGACTCAGGGCAAGCACGGTGGCTGCGATGAAGAACCAGAATGTGCCGGGAATACCTCCCAGCACAATGGCCAGCGACGCCAGCGCAGGACCGATCAACCGGCCGAGCCTGGACATTCCTCCGAGCATCGACATTGATCGTGCTCGCCATGTCATAGGCACGGATTCTGCCACATAGGACTGCCGCGCCAATTGCCACATGTCTCCGGCGATCGAAATGGCGACCATCGCGATAACGAATGCAACAACTGCACGGTTAATGCCGGGAAACCGTAGACATACCAGGGCGCATGTTCCGGCCAGCACAGCGATCAGCCCGCCGATGACGAATGATGAGCGGTCGCCGATGCGGTCGACCATCCGGCCGATCGGTACAGATGCGATGACACCGGCAACGCCCATGATTCCCACCATCGCCGATGCCCATGACTCGCTCATCTGCATGGACAGCCCGGCCAATACCACCACTGAATTGAGCGCACCGATACCGGTGGACCATGTCAGTGACGGGACGTAGACCGGGAGAGCCAGCAGGACAATTGGCGATGATGACCGTCGCATGAAGGTCTAGCGTAGTGCCATCACATCAAGCGCTGTACCGACAAACATACGTACGCCACGCACCATAGCGTCTTCGTTTGGTGAGAACGTTACGGTATGCCCAGCAGTCGGCGAATCAACAAGGATACGAATGAATGAAGCCTGGCCCCCATTGGACTGTACCCGATCCATCATGAACGAATAGTCTTCCGATCCAGGTGAAATCAGTCGGTTGGGCGAAGCGGGGCGCACCTCAACTTGTTCGGCTACCCGATCGATGCGCTCCATCAGCTCTGGAGAGGACTCGAGTGAAATTGCTTCTCCTGTTTTCGTGATCTCGCATTCGACTCCATGCATGTGCCCGGCATCTTCAAGAATCCGTCGGGCATATTCCTCCATATACGCATTGATCTGAGTGTTGGCGCCACGAATTTCCACCAGCATAGTGGCATTGTTGGCAATGATGTTACGGCCCGATCCAGCGTGGACAACACCCACGTTCACGCGCGTTTCTCCCTGTGAATTTCGCGGAAGCGCATACAGGTTGAGGATCGCTGTAGCAACAGCAGGCATCACGTTCCTGCCTTTTTCCGGAGCTCCTGCAGCGTGAGACGCCAAACCGGTGTAAGTCACGTCCAGTTTCGTTGTGGCCAGTGATCCGCCTGCGCCCGCGTATATATCAAACTCGTTGCATTGGTTCGATGCTGTCACATGAGAACCGAGCATGACAGTTACATCATCAAGGTGTCCGTGCGCGACGATGGATTTTGCTCCACGCACGCCTTCTTCAGCTGGCTGAAAGACTAACTTGAGGGTACCTGACCATTGATCGCGCATTTCCATCATCAGCTGCGCAACTCCCAGGCCGATGCTCGTGTGGCAATCGTGTCCGCATGCGTGCATCGTGTTGGCATGCACGGATTGAAAGCCTTCCCTGTTCGGGAAATGCTCTGGATCCGTCGTTTCTGCCAGCGGAAGCGCATCGATGTCAAAGCGCATTCCCACAACCGGGCCGTCACCGTTCTCAAGGATGCCGACGGCTCCGGTAAAACCGCCTTTCATGGCTTCAAGAAGTTCCTCCGGTGCACCTTCCTGCAGCGCTCTCTGGTAAGCCGATTCGAGTTCCTCTGCGGGAGGCACTCCCATACGGGCAGACTCTTCGCACACTTCTTTACCCACACGAACGATGTAACCCAGCTCGCGAAGTCGCTGAACGACAATACTGGTGGTTCTGAATTCTTCCCACCCTAGTTCCGGATGCTGATGAAGGTCACGACGTACAGCGATGAGGTCGTCAGCGATCTCATTGGAGCGTGCGACGATGGTGTCAAACATGGTCTTCTCCTTTCTCAGTGAATCAGATACAGCCAGATAAAGGATGTGGTGATCTGCGTGATGTACGCCGCCGCCATCACAGGAATTGTGCGTTTTGCCAGGTCGACGGGATTGACTTCCGCCAGACCCGACACCGCGATCAATACACCGGAGATCGGCGACATTGAACGTCCGATGCCCGCCGACAGCTCCATCGGCAGAGCTATTGCTACAGCAGGCTGGCCAAGGGGCTGCGCCACCTGAGGAGCCAGGGGTGCAAAAGCGAACCATGCTGCGTTTCCCGACCCGGTAAGGAGTGCAGTCAACAGGATTATCAGTGTCATGAGCACTGTCATGACGACAACGCCCAGGTGCAAATTGAACGCTCCATCGACAATGAACTTGATGAATCCGATTTGCGTGAGGCCTGCGGCGAACATCTGTCCTGCGACGATAAGCGTGGCAATTGCAACGAACTGCTTCCCCATTCCTTGAAAGAACACTTTCATGATTTCGCTGGCTCTGCTGAATGAGCGATATCTGATCATTTCGATGATCAGGACCACCAACATTGATGTCAGCATTGACGTCGCAACATTCATCTTGACGGAGGAGATGAGATATTCCGAAAAAACAATGAGTAAGACGAGCGGTATGAGCGGCAGAACTGCATAGTAGACGGGGGTCTTGAGCTCGGTTTTTACACTGCCTGTATCCGGTGAGGCTCCTGATGCTTCCTGTTCGAGATTCGAGGGCGGATTCATTTCCGGCAGCGTTCCGGCTTTCTTGTCGAAATGACGCTGAATCAGCATGTGGCTGATGGCAATCACTGCCATCGTCACAATTGCCACAGGCCCCTGATAGTCGATGAAGTATTTCTGAACGGTCATGGAGGACACCTCGGCCGACAAATTGGAGTTCGACGACGCTGGCCCGAGATCCAGGCAGGAGGTTGTCGCAATCAATGCTGCCGCGCTCAGACGCGAAATCCTCAAGGAACGCAGAAGGGGATACAAAGTCACCATAAGCAGCATTGCCAAGCCAGATGCAGACGGAATGATCATTCCGAGGCACTGTCCGAAAATATACGCGATTCCAAGGAAAATGTATGGCCTACGGATCCGCGACAGCGGCTTCATAGCGAGGTGCACCAGCATTGCGCTGGCACCGACTTTTTCCATTATCAGAGAGAATCCGCCCACAGCCATGATGATGAGTCCAAGACTGGCGGATGTGGAGGCAAATGTGTCGCGTAAGAAATCCACGACGTCAAGAACCATATTCCCCGTGGTTTTCTCGCTGTCCATCAGCGGCTCTTCAGACAGAGGGAGGGAAATGAAAAGAAGCAACAATCCTGCAAGGATCAATACTGTTTGTGGATGGTGTTTCTTAATGATCAGCCATGCCACTACAACTGTGACAGCCAAGCCAATCAAAAATCCGATTAGCGTCATCGCCTATGGACTTTCGACTTCAACTATTGACTAAAGGGTCTCTTGAAGTCTAAGGCATATAAAACAAATGGTGGGCGATACTGGGATCGAACCAGTGACCTCTTCCGTGTGAAGGAAGCGCGCTACCCCTGCGCCAATCGCCCGAGGTGGGTACCGGATTCGAACCGGTGTATACGGCTTTGCAGGCCGCTGCCTCGCCTCTCGGCCAACCCACCAAGTCATCTCAGACCGAGCGGATGACGGGACTCGAACCCGCGACCCTCACCTTGGCAAGGTGATGCTCTACCAACTGAGCCACATCCGCATGCGTATGAATACTCAGTGGGCGATACTGGGATCGAACCAGTGACCTCTTCCGTGTCAGGGAAGCGCGCTCCCGCTGCGCCAATCGCCCGAGCGGATGACGGGACTCGAACCCGCGACCCTCACCTTGGCAAGGTGATGCTCTACCAACTGAGCCACATCCGCGATGCGCTTGTCAATCAAGCGACGCAGGGAAGCTTAACAGGTTCTGGCCCGGTTGGGGAAATCCTGAGGACTTAGGCACGACTCGCTCCGGCATCGAAAACCCACCGAAAAATGTCGAAATTCTGCCATTTTCCACCACTTTTTAACACCGTCGGGCTGGAATTTTCGCGACCAGCTTCACAATTTTCCACGCTCAGCGCACTCTTTTCGAGGTTTCATGGCAATCTAAGAGTATGGATATTTGGCCAGGACATGCCTACCCGCTGGGCGCAATGTATGACGGCAATGGAACAAATTTCGCAGTTTATTCATCTATCGCGGACCGCATTGAATTGTGTCTCCTTGACGAGGATCGTCACGAAACCACAGTTGAACTCACTGAGGTCGATTATGACCAGTGGCACGCCTACCTGCCCGGCATAGGGCCCGGACAGCGCTATGGCTACCGCATCCACGGTCCCTACGCGCCAGACGAGGGGCATCGATGCGACCCGTCCAAACTCCTGCTCGACCCTTATGCGAAAGCAATTGAAGGGCAGATCAACAATTCCAATTCGGTCTTTTCCTACAACTTCAACGACCCAGCGCAACCGAATCACGACGACTCTGTCCACGACACGATGCTCTCCGTCGTCGTCGACGAGTCCTTCGACTGGGGCGATGACCGTCGCCCGAACTACGGGTATTCCCAAACAATCATTTACGAGGCACATGTACGCGGCATGACCATGCTGCACCCGGACGTGCCAGAAGAGCTGCGCGGCACCTACGCAGGGATCGCTCATCCGGCGATCATCAAACACCTGCAGGATCTTGGCATCACGTCCATTGAACTGATGCCGATCCACCAGTTCGTCAATGACCCATCCCTGCAGGCTCGTGACCTGTCGAATTACTGGGGTTACAACACCATCGGATTTTTCGCCCCGCACAACGCCTATTCATCGTCGGGTCAGCTCGGCGGGCAGGTCACCGAGTTCAAGAACATGGTGAAGACGCTCCACGCGGCCGGTATCGAAGTCATCCTCGACGTGGTGTACAACCACACCGCTGAAGGTAACCACATGGGGCCGACGCTGTCACTCAAGGGCCTCGATAACGCGAAGTACTATCGCCTCGTTCCCGATGATCTGAGGCATTACTTCGACACCACCGGCACAGGCAATTCCCTGCTCATGTCCTCGATCTCGGTCCTGATGCTCATCATGGATTCGCTGCGTTACTGGGTCACTGACATGCATGTCGACGGCTTCCGCTTCGACCTGGCAACGACACTGGCACGCCAGTTTGACGAGGTCTCCCACGCCTCGACTTTCTTTGACCTGATCCACCAGGATCCGGTGATCAGCCAGGTCAAACTCATCGCTGAGCCGTGGGATGTCGGCTCCAACGGCTACCAGGTAGGAGGCTTCCCTCCCCTGTGGTCCGAATGGAACGGTGAATACCGCGATGCTGTGCGCGATTTCTGGCGCGGGGAGTTCTCGTCCCTGTCCAGTTTTGCCTCCCGTCTGGCTGGCAGTGCTGACCTCTATGAGCATTCAGGACGGCGCCCTGTCGCCTCGGTCAACTTCATCACCGCTCATGACGGCTTCACCATGCGTGACCTCGTGTCCTATAACGGCAAACATAACGAGGCAAACGGTGAGGACAACAATGACGGCTCGTCCAATAACCGCTCCTGGAACTGCGGAACGGAAGGTCCGACGGATGATCCGGGCATTCAGGAGCTCCGCCAGCGCCAGATTCGCAATTTACTCACCACTCTTTTCTGCTCGCAGGGTCTGCCCATGCTGGCTCACGGTGACGAAATCGGACGCACGCAGATGGGCAATAACAACGTGTACTGCCAGGACAATGAGCTGTCATGGATGCACTGGGATCTGGAGGACTGGCAGCGCAAACTGCTCGCTTTCTCTCAGCGCCTCGTCCACCTGCGACGTGATCACCCCGTTCTGCGCCGCCGACGCTTCCTGAAAGGGCCGGCAACGCGCGGCGGTGAATCGGAGCTGGGCGAGATCGAATGGTTCACCCCTGCCGGCACTCACATGACGGAAGACGAGTGGAACCAGGCATGGGCTCGCTCCACGATGGTCTTCTACAACGGTAACGCCATTCAGGAACCCGACCCTGAGGGCAACACGATCACCGATGATGATTTCCTGCTGATGATCAACGCGTCTCCTGACTCCGTTGAATTCACCATTCCGAACCAGACGTATGGCAAGACCTGGACAACGGTGATCAACACGGGTGACGATGATGATCACAGTCAGTACCAGTCCGGTGACTCGATCACGCTGCCCGGCCGCACCACGATGATTCTGCTGAATCCGTTGGGACAGTGACATGTCTGATCTTCATCCCCACGTTCCGCCGTCATCTCGATACACTCCACTGTCGACGTATCGACTCCAGCTCACTCCGGATTTCACATTTGAACACGCCCGTGGTGTCCTCGAGCATATTCGTCGTCTGGGAGCCACGGATGTTTACCTCTCCCCTATCCTGCAGCCTGTCAAGGGTTCCCGGCATGGGTACGACGTGGTGGACCACTCCCATGTCAACGCGGAGCTGGGTGGGCGTGAAGGGTTTGAAGATTTTGCGCGCGCCGCGCACGCCCTCGGCCTGCACGTCGTGGTCGATATCGTGCCGAATCACATGGCTGTGCCCACTCCGGTGTGGCAGAACCGCGCCATGTGGTCAGTGCTGAAACGGGGCGCCGAGTCACCGCGCGCACGCTGGTTCGACGTGGCGACCGATCAGCCCATTTTGATGCCGATTTTGGGTGCGCGCATCGGCCAGGTGCTCTCCGCCGGTGACCTACACGTGGAATCAATGGTGGTTCCAACTGAGCCGGAATACGGTGAGCAACCTGTCCTGCGCTACTTCGATCACGTGTTCCCCCTGGCGGAGGGAACCGAGTTCCTCCCGTTGGAAGTTCTGCTGGAGCGCCAGCATTACCGCCTGGCTCACTGGATGGTCGGTGACGAGGAACTCAACTACCGCCGTTTCTTTGACGTGGACACGCTGGCAGGTTTACGTGTCGAGCGTGAAGACGTGTTCGAGGCGACTCATCACCTGCTGTTCGACCTGTTCGACGAAGGCTTCATTGACGCGTTCAGAGTGGATCATCCTGATGGCCTGGCTGATCCGCGCGGCTATTTCCAGCGTCTGAGCCAACGCACCGGCGGCGCCTGGATTGCTGCTGAAAAGATTCTCGAAGGCGAAGAGCACTTGCCCTCTGATTGGGATGTTGCCGGAACGACAGGCTATGACACCGCATGGCGCATCAACTCCCTGCAGGTCGATCCGCGAGCGAACATGCCGATGGGTGCCATCATGCAGGAGCTGACCGAAGATTCACCGGCGGACTTTGCGCGGCTCGAACACGAATCGAAACGGCAGATCATTCGCACCTCGCTGGCAGCTGAGCTGCACCGCCTGGCCTCGTTGATCTGGGAAATTTGCCAACAGGACCTGCGTCTGCGTGACCACACGATGCGTACCTTCGAACGCTGCCTGGGCGCCCTCGTGATGAATATGGATCGCTACCGGATCTACGTGGTGCCCGGATCCCCCACCCCGCAGTGGGCGCGCGATGAGATGACCGAGGTGCGTGACCGTTCGCTGCGCGAGTTGCGTGACTCAGGGTTTGACGGCATTGAGGACACGATGGATGTGCTCATTGCGCTCATCCTGGGCGACGAAATCGGCACGGCAGGTCTGGCATCCTCCGATGAGCGCCGCGACGAAGTGCCGGTGCGGTTCCAGCAAGTGTGCGGTGCGGTCATGGCAAAGGGTGTCGAAGACACCGCGTTCTACCGTTGGACCCACCTGTGCGCACTGACTGAAGTGGGAGGCAACCCCACCCATTTCGGTATCAACCTGGACATGTTCCATGCGTTCGAAAGTGCATTGCAGTCGTCGTGGCCGGCGACCATGACATGCGGGACGACCCACGATTCCAAGCGTGGTGAAGATGTGCGAGCCACACTGGCCGCCATCACATCATATCCCAGTCAATGGGTCTCCCTCGTCCAGCAGCTACGTCTGACCAGCGCCGAATACCGGCCACTCACGCTTGATGGGCGCACGGAAAACCTCCTGTGGCAGACACTTGCCGCGACCACGTGGTGTGAGTCCGACCCGATGACGCAGGAGCGCCTGACTGACTACCTGCAAAAGGCAGTGCGGGAACAGAAAACGTGGACGACATGGACGCATCCTGATGAAGAACGGGAAGAGGAGCTGTTTGACTTTGCCCGCCAGGTACTCGCTGATTCCTCGATCACCGAACTGCTCACACGCTTTCATGAGCTGACGGAGCCGGTTCGCAACTGCTGCATCGAAGTGACGAAAGCCCTGCAATTGACGGTTCCTGGAGTGGCTGATGTGTATCAAGGTTCCGAGGGGCTGGCGACTTCCCTGGTTGATCCGGATAACCGACGTCCGGTTGATTTTGAACGACTCGGGCGGTTGCTGGATTCAGACGAGCAGACTCTCGAGGGTCGAAAAGTGCGCCTGACCCGCGGAATCCTGAAGCTTCGCAGCCGCCACCGCGACGCATTCGTATCCGCACACGCAACGTATACACCACTGGCAACAACCACCGGACATGCGATCGCCTATGCACGCGGCGACCAGGACGGCCCACGCGTGTGTGTCATCGCTGTGCGACTGCTCAGGGCACTGCGTCAGATCGGCGGCTGGGGGGATCATCGTGTCTACCTTCCAGCCGGCTCATGGCAGGACATCATGTCAGGGCGACGATTCGACGTCACTGACGGCAACGGTTTGAGCCTGGCTGATGTGATGAATGACGACAACGTCGTGGTTGTGGAGAAACTCTCGTGACGCGGGTGTGGGCGCCGGACGCTCAGAGCGTCGACCTTGTTCTGGCCGACGCGCAGCTCCCCATGAGCCGCGCCGCTGGCGGCTGGTGGGACGGCCCTGATCTGCCCGATGGGACAGATTACGGTTTCCGCCTCGATGGTTCTGACCCGCTGCCTGATCCGCGATCCTTCTACCAGCCTTACGGGGTTGATGGTCTGTCACGCAGTTGGGATCCTTCACGACATCACTGGGTCGCATCGCCCGGCACGTCCGTCCTGGGCAACGTCATCTATGAACTCCACGTCGGTACGTTCACTGCTGAAGGCACCCTGATCAGTGCCATCGAACGCCTCGACCACCTGCGTGACCTGGGGGTGACCACAGTTGAGCTCATGCCGCTGGCACAATTCAGCGGAGAGTTCGGATGGGGGTATGACGGCGTGGATCTTTTCGCCGTTCACCGAGCCTACGGCGGTCCGGATGCCCTCGTCGAATTTGTCAACGCTGCCCATGAACGCGGCCTGAATGTGTGCATCGACGTCGTCCTCAACCACCTCGGTGTGTGGGGCAACTACCTGTCGATGTTCGCACCGTACTTCCACCCCACTGCGACCGGACCGTGGGGGCCTGTGCTGGACTTGAACGGTCCCGAACAGCGCGCCTACCTTATTGACGTGTGTCGCCATTGGCTGGTCACCATGCATGCCGATGCGCTGCGTCTGGATGCGGTTCACGCCATTCACGACGAGACGGATCGACACCTGCTGGCAGAACTATCAGACTGCGTGGCCCAGTGGTCGCACGACGAGGGGCGCCCGATGACGCTCATTGCCGAATCTGACCTCAACCAGCCTTCGATGGTGATGCCCACCAGCGAGGGCGGTATGGGGATGGACGCTCAGTGGGCTGATGACATCCACCACGCCCTGCACGTGGCGCTCACGGGCGAAATTGACGGGTACTACGGTGATTTTGCCGATACGCACGCGCTGGCAACCGTGCTGGAAAATGTCTTCTACCATGATGGTCGCTACTCGACGTTCCGCCACCAAAACTGGGGTGCACCCGTTCCTGCCACTCTGGATCGGCGCAAATTCGTCGTCTTTTCCCAGGATCACGACCAGGTTGGCAACCGCGCTCAAGGCGACCGCCCCAGCCAGGTGCTCTCCGACGCACAACTGGCCGCCTCTGAAGCAATCATCCTGCTCAGCCCCTTTACCCCCATGCTGTTCATGGGTGAGGAATGGGGCACGCGCACACCGTTCCGATTCTTTGCCGACCAGGAAGACGACGAGCGCGCCCAACTCGTGCGCGAGGGCCGTCAAAAAGAATTCAGCGAGCACGGTTGGAGCGGAGACGTTCCCGACCCAACCTCGCGCACGACTGTCGACCATTGCGTGCTGGACTGGAGTGAGCCGCGCGACGGCAGATGCCGACGCATGCTCGAGTGGGCACGTTCGATGATTCATGTGCGCGCCACGGCGCCCGGCGTGCGTGACGGTGTCTGTCAACGCGTCACTCACGAGGGTGACATTGTGCGCATGATCAATGGTGCTGTCGCGGTCGAGGCCGATATGAACGGTGACGCACTTCCGGCTGCAGACAGTCACGATTGGCCACGTGAAAACGGTGGGCATATTGGTTCCCTGCTGGCATCCTTCCCTGATCAGAAGGGCGCCGCCGTGCGGGTCTGGCAATGGGTCGGCGTGCCTGACTGAATCCACCGCTGCGCCCTCTTAGTGTGAAGGGGTGGGTGAGGAACAACTTCCTGAGGCGTTTGTCACAGCTTTATTGTCGCTTCGTGACGCACCGATCAATCCTCATGTGGAGATTGAAGAGGTGCCCGGTCCAAGCAAGCTGGCTCCGTGGACCGCTGCGCTTGCCATGCGAACCGTGCACCGCGCGCACGATCAATCCTTGGGATCAGGCCGATTCGTCATCCTGTTCGACCCGGACACGCAAGCCGGCTGGAACGGACAGTTCCGCCTTGTCGCTCAGCTTCGCGCCCAGATCGACCCCGAAATGGGTAACGACCCTATGATCGGTGAAGGCCTGTGGAACTGGGCGCACGACTGCCTCGAAGATGCGGGCGCTGGGTATCATGACATGACCGGCACCGTGACGCGGGAAGTTTCCGAATCTTTCGGGGGTCTCACGTTGCGCGGATCCACCTTGTACGTCGAACTGCGGGCCTCGTGGACTCCGTCGACTCCATATCTGGGCGAACACCTTGTAGCCTGGAATTCCCTGTTGTGCCACGTTGCCGGCGTTGAGTCAGATCAGTTTCTACATGAGGTTTTGAATACGGATGCTCGTTGATAATCCCGGCGGCCTGCCGCGCGGGAACACGGACGATCCCCCCACTGTCAGGCGTTTGCGCGACGGCGTTCCCTCAGTCATTGACACCACAGACGCCCTTGAGCGGGTTGCCGCTGAGTTGGGAGCCTCCAGCCAGCCGGTCGCCCTCGATGTGGAACGCGCCCATGGCTTCCGCTATACGACGAACGCCTACCTGGTGCAGATCCGGCGCGAAGATGTCGGAACGTACCTGATTGATACGCATGCGCTGCCTGACCTGTCAGCCCTGGCACCGGCACTGGATGCCACGTGGATCCTGCACGACGCCAGCCAGGATCTGACCAATCTGCGTGACCTGAACCTGCACACCACTGACCTGTTTGACACCGAAGTTGCGGCACGCCTCATCGGATTGCAACGTTTCGGTCTGGCAGCCGTGTGCGAACAGGTACTGGGATTTTCATTAGCTAAGGATCATCAGGCATCCGACTGGTCGGTGCGACCGCTGCCCACCGACTGGCTGCGCTATGCCGCACTGGACGTGGAATTTCTGACAGAACTGTACCGGCGGCTCTCGATCACGCTGCACGACATGGATCGCTGGGAGTGGGCACAGGAGGAATTCGCCCACGTGCTGCACGCCCCTGCTCCGACTCCGAAGACGCATCACTGGCGCGGTATCAAAGGCCTGGGCAAACTGCGCTCCCGTCGAGCGCTGGCCGTTGCCCGCGAACTGTGGCTCACGCGTGAAGAGATCGCCCGCGACAAAGACCTGGAACGCACGCGCGTCGTCCGCAATTCTGACCTGCTGAAAGCCGCTCAGCGTCCACCGACCAATCGTCGCCAGCTGCGCTCACTGGATTCCTTCCGCTCTCCCGTCACCCGTCCATATACGACGGACTTCCTCGATGCGATTGAACGCGCCAGGCGCATACCAGAAGACCAGCTGCCACCCAAACGCGTTACACATCCTGCCGGCACGATTCCGGAAGCGCGCCTGTGGCAGCGTCTCGACGAACACGCACATGAGCGTCTGCTCGCGGTTCGTGAAGCGGTCGCCGGTGTTGCCGAACAGCTCGGGCTGGCACCCGAAGTTGTCCTGGAGCCGCGCGTGCAGCGTTTCGTGTGCTGGGCTCCCCTCAAGCCGCTCACCCCCGAGGCGCTCGATCAGCGATTGGACGAGGGCGGCGCACGCGCCTGGCAGCGTGAGCTGGTATCTCAGTGTCTGTTCGACGCTTTGAGGTAGTCACGCACGCTACGCACGATGCCGGCAGCGTCCAGGCCGATCTCGTGCTGGATGTGAGCGCGCGAGTCGTGCGCGAGGAACTCATCGGGAATCCCCATCGGAATCACCGGCACATCTGTGTCCTGCGACAATGCCCATCCGAAGCCTCCTCGCACGACGCCGTCTTCCACGGTGACAACCAGGTCATAGTCGCGGCTCATCGCCACCAGTTCATCGGGTACGGGCTGAATCCACGTCGGGGCAGCAACGCATACCGTCGCATCTGAGGCCAATTGCTTCGAGGCGTCAATCGCCTGGGCGACCATGGCGCCCAGGGTGACGATCAGGATTTTCGTTTCTCCGTCGCCTCCCTCGTGCACAATGTCGACCGGGCCGACGCTGCGCAGCGCAGGGATCGGCTGCGGCAGCGGGCCTTTCGGGTAACGCACCACGGTGGGAGCATCAGCAATGTCAATGGCGCGACGCAGCGCTGCCCGTAGAGTTTCCTCGTCACGAGGGGTCGCTATCTGCAGTCCCGGCACGATCGACAACAATGCGATATCCCACATGCCGTTGTGCGAGGGCCCATCCGCTCCGGTGATGCCGGCACGGTCAAGGATGAAGGTCACGCCCGCATGGTGCAGTGCCACGTCCATGAGGACCTGGTCGAACGCGCGGTTCAGGAACGTGGCGTACAACGCGACAACGGGGTGTGCACCCATGAAGGCCATTCCGGCTGCGCTGGTGACGGCATGCTGTTCAGAAATGCCGACGTCGATGACGCGGTCGGGGAATTCATCTGACAGCGGGCCCAGTCCCACCGGCAGTTTCATCGCTGCAGTAATGCCGACAACATCTTCACGTTCGCGGGCGATCTTCACGATTTCGTCGGCAAAGACGCTGGTCCACCCAAAGCGCGCGGGTTTGATCGGCAGGCCCGTTTCCGGGTGGATTTTGCCGACCGCATGGAAGCGGTCTGCGATGTCTTTTTCCGCCGGTCGGTATCCGCGCCCCTTCTGCGTGATGGCGTGGACAATGACGGCCTGGTGCAGGCTGCGCGCCCGCGTCAACGCGGTTTCCATCGCAACGATGTCATGCCCGTCGATCGGTCCCAAATACTTCAGCCCCAGATCCTCGAACATGACCTGTGGCGCCAACACGTCCTTGATTCCCACTTTCAGTCCGTGCAGCGCTTCGAAGGCAGCACGCCCAGGCTCCCCCATTCCCAGCAGTGTTTTCTTCGTCCATGACAAGGCGCGCTCATATTGCTCCGAGGTGCGCAGCGCATCCAGATGGTGCGCCATACCGCCAATGGTAGGAGCATAGGAGCGGCCATTGTCGTTCACCACGATGACGATGTTGCGGTGAGGTTGCTCAGCGATGTTGTTCAGTGCTTCCCATGCCATACCGCCGGTGAGCGCCCCGTCCCCGATGACTGCCACTGTCCAGGATGAATTCCCGGTGCGTGTCTTTTCGCGCGAAATGCCGTCAGCCCACGACAGTGCTGTCGAGGCGTGGGAATTTTCCACGATGTCGTGCTCTGATTCGGCGCGCGAGGGGTATCCGGACAGTCCCCCCGCCTCGCGCAGATGTGAAAAGTCTTTGCGCCCTGTCAGGAGCTTATGGACGTAGGCCTGGTGACCTGTGTCGAAGATTATTGAGTCGGTAGGTGAGTTGAAGATACGGTGCAGCGCAATCGTCAGCTCCACCACACCCAGGTTGGGTCCCATATGCCCGCCCGTACGTGACACGGACGCAATGAGGTAACGCCTGATTTCGTCAGCCAAGTCAACGGCCTGCGACGTGGTCAGATGCTGAACGTCGTCAGGCCCGTCGATATGCGACAAAATCGGCAACTCGTCGGCACTGTCTGGAAGAACCATAGTTACGAGTCTAATGGTCCTCTCAAAGTCCGTTGGTTCCAGCTAGGATTGATATACGCGACAGACGCGCATATCCGAGTTGACAGAGGTTGCACATGTCCCCCTCAGTGAAGTCGTACGGCCAGTGGGAATCCCCGATCACGGGCGAGTCATTCACGGCTCGATTCGTGACGCTTTCTCAAGTACGCATCGATGGCGCCGACACGTATTGGGTAGAAGGCCATCCTACCGATAATGGGCGCAACGTTCTATTACGACGTAACGGCATGGGTCAGACGATGGAGCTCCTGCCCATGATTGACGGTGTGCGCCTGCCCGATGTGCGCACCCGTGTCCACGGCTACGGTGGTCGCGCCTACGCCGTCCACGAGAACATCCTCGTCTTCTCCGACGGCTTTGATGACCGTGTCTACCTGTTCGACATGTCCGCACCCACCGTCGGCCTGACGGCACTGACCCCGATGGAAAAGAAGCGCTACGGCGACTTTGAGATTGACGAGGTTCGCTCCCTGGTCTACGCCGTATGTGAGGACCACACGGGACAGGGTGAACCGGTCAACACGATGGTGGCGATCCCTCTGGACGGCTCCGCGGCGCGCGATCCGAAGCCTATTCGCACCGTCTTTTCCGGCGCCGACTTCTGCTCGGCACCCACGCTCTCCCCGGATGGGTCGAAGCTGGCGTGGCTGTCATGGAACCACCCGCACATGCCGTGGACTCAGTCCGTCCTGCACGTTGGCGCCCTCACGTTCGAGGGTGACATCGATACCCACGTCACGCTGGTGGACCGAGAAGGTGTCTGCGTCTATGAGCCTCGCTGGACCCTGCGCGGCGACCTGATCCACGTGGATGATTCCTCAGGATGGGCAAACCTGTACCGCACTGAAGGCTTCGAATGGCACGAGGACGAGGATGCCCACGCGTGGACGGATCGCCTGCGTACACGTGTCCTGCATCCCGGTCAGCGCGCTTTCTCACACCCCCACTGGGAACTGGGCCTGCACTCCTACGACAACCTGGATCATGAGCACCTGATCTGCTCCTGGTCGCAGGATCACACGTGGCACGTCGGCAGCGTGCGACTGGACAATGGCCTGCTGGAAGAATGGGAAACCGGATGGTGGCCCATCGGTAACGTCGCTTCCGACGAGGGGCGCGTCGTTTTCCTGGCCGACTCCCCTACGCACGCGCCAGCCATCGTCGAGATCACCGATTCGCACGCGCACGTGCTGCGCCCGTCCTCGGAAGCTGAGATCGCTGAGGAGATGATTTCAACTGCACAGACCGTGCGCTGGACGACCAGCGACGGCAATGAGGCAGACGGCTTCTACTACGCGCCGGTCAATCCCGACTTCACCGCACCTGACGGCGAACTTCCGCCACTGATCGTGTCCGCTCATGGCGGGCCGACCTCGTCAGCTCGCCCCGGCCTGTCCATTGCCCGACAGTTCTGGACGACTCGCGGCTTCGCATTCCTGGACGTGAATTATCGCGGATCCACCGGATCAGGACGCGAATACCGTGAGGCGCTCAACGGCCAGTGGGGCGTCATCGATGTCATGGACTGTGCTGACGGGGCGCGCTACCTGATTGATCAGGGCCTCGTTGATCCCGCACGAGTCGCGATTCGCGGCCATTCCGCCGGCGGTTTCACCGCCCTGTCAGCTCTGGCGACAACCGACGTGTTTACGGCTGGGACATCCTCCTCAGGTGTGTCTGACCTGCATCGCATGGCGCAGGAAACCCACAAATTTGAGTCCCACTACTTCTACACGCTTCTGGGCTCGGACAACTTGGACGATCCCGTGTGGACGGAGCGCTCTCCGATTTGCCACGTCCAGGACATTCACGCACCGCTCCTGCTTTTGCAGGGCACAGAGGACACGATCGTGCTGCCTTCACAGTCACGCAGCATTTACGATGCGCTTCGCGAACTGGATCGACCGGTCGCCCTCGTCGAATTCGATGGCGAAGGGCACTCGCTGCGTACTGCTGCCAGCATTGCGAAGGCCTGGGCGAGTGAGCTGGGTTTCTACGCGACAGTGTGGGGTTTTCACGCTGATGGTGCGGCTGAGATCAGCGTCACCACTCTATGAGCCGCGTGCGTAGAGCGATCAGTGCAATCGTCACTGATCACCGTTCAGCGTTCGCGGTAGTAGCCGGCATTGTCGGCGCAGTGGTGGGACTGGCAGCCGTCATCTTCAACTGGCTGATCGCCGTGTGGATGCGCGCCACCACCGGCGCTGCGGACTATTCGGTAACAGGCGGAGCACCCCACGGGTGGCCGGCGTGGACACACATCCTGATCATTGCCGTCCCCGTCGTGTCAGCACTCATGTATGGGCCGATGATCTGGCGATGGGCCCCCACGGCCAAAGGACACGGCATCCCTGAGGTCATGCTGGCGGTGCGCCGAAGGGGCGGCAAGATTCCTGGCCGCGTCGCGGTGGTCAAATTGGTCTCCTCCGCCCTGACAATCGGTGGCGGCGGGTCGGCTGGCCGTGAAGGCCCGATCGTTCAGGTCGGTGCGTCCCTGGGATCCACGATCGCATCGTGGGTGCGTCTTCCCACCACACGCGTCGTGGTGCTCGCCTCCTGCGGTGCTGCCGGCGGTATTGCCGCCACATTCCATGCTCCGCTGGCTGGTGCGATCTTTGCGCTCGAAGTGATTTTGGTGCGCTTTACCGCAGAGACATTCGGCTACGTCGTCATATCGTCTGTCATGGCATCGATCGTTGCCCGCGCACTTCAGGGGTCAGCGCCCCTGGTTGACCTGAACTACAGCGTGGACCTGGCTTCCTTGACTGACATAGGGTGGGCCGCCCTCGTCGGCCTGATTGCCGGCCTGTGCGGGCTGGCCTTTTCCAAATTGTTGTATGCGATGGAAGACTGGCTCGACTGGGGGTGGGAACGTCTCACGGCAGTTATCGCGTTTCCGCAGTGGTCTCGCGCAGCTCTCATGTCAGTCGTGCTGGGCATTGGCCTGTTTTTCTTCCCCGCCATGTACGGTTCGGGCTACCCGATCCAGCTCGAGGCTCTTCATGGCGCACTGCCCATCGCCACGCTGCTTGCGCTGGCTGTGGGTCGCATGATTTTCACGTCCTTCACGATCGGAATGGGCGGTTCGGGCGGCGTGTTCGCTCCGACGCTGTTCATTGGTGCAATGGTCGGCAGCGCGATCGGACATCTGATTGATCCGCTCACTGATTCGTCCATAGCGGTGTTCGGAGTAATCGGCATGGGTGCTGCCTTTGCTGGGGCTGCGCGTGCACCCATGACAGCGGTTCTGATCATCGTGGAGATGACGGACCAGTACTCGCTGATTCTTCCCATGATGCTGGCCGTCGTGATCGCAACAGGATGCTCACGGTTCCTGACACGCTCCACGATCTACACGGAAAAGCTGCGCAGGCGTGGCGATATCCTCGATGATCCCGTGTCCCACACTTTGCTGGGTGCCAACCCGGCCGGGGCGCTCATGCAGCCAGCTCCTGCCACTCTTAACCCATCAGACACCATCATGCGCGCGGTGTCCCGAATGCGCGAAGCGCACGCCCAGGCACTCCCCGTGGTCGATGCGGACGGCGTGGTGTCCGGTGTTGTCAGCGCCCTGGATATTGCCTCCTGGCGTGAAGAAGGGGTCGAGCATGACACCGCGTTGGAAGCTCTGCCGTTGCGACATGTGCACGTGGTTGACACGGATCTGCCGTCCACGGTCATGCGCGTGCTGACATCCAGTGGCGTCGAGGGGATTCCCGTCTTGCATGACGACGGGCAGGGTGCGCCCGCCCACATGGTCGGCTGGATCAACGGGCGCGACCTGGTTGACCGTATGTATCGCGATCAACGGCGAGCGCTCGACGCACGTATCGAATCCTCTTTCGGTTCGCGGTGGCGTGAGCGTCATCCTCGTCGTCGTAGCTAGCGGGTAGACTGCTCCTATGCCAGCGTGGGCCATTGTGATACCGATCGCGTTCCTCATCGCGTGTATCTGTGCTGCACTCTGGCGTCATCATGTGGCACGTCTGCGTGCAACCACGCTTCCACTCACCCTGTACGCGCCGCTGGAACTGATCGCGTGCTACGGCGCGATGGTGCTGATTGGTGCGTGGGCTCTGTGGCGGGAACTCACCACTCAGTCACGCGTCGCGATCATCGCTGTGGCGCTGGGGTTGAGCGTGCTGGGGCTGGCTCTGCTCATCGTTGAAGTTCCGCGCAGGCTCTATCTGACGCCCGATTACCTCGCTGTGCGATCCGTGCGCGGCACGCGCACAGTTGAGCTGCTTGACATCGTGACGATTTCAATCCGCCCGGCACAGACTTCAACCTGTGTCACTGTGACGGATGTGCATGGTCGGCGCATCACGTGGCATGCAACCGGCATGATGGATGAAACATTCGTCGCATACATGCGCGAACTGGAGCGCCGTATCCGCAATGGCCGCATTCCCCTGCTGCACCCCACCCGACATCGGCCGGTCAATCCGTTGACGGCGCACGCATTGCAAGTCGTTGCCCGTGAAGCCGCTCACGACCCGAAGGTGCGTGAGCTTCTCACTCAGGCTTCAGTGTGCGTGGGCACCGACCCGGACCAGGCGCATATTCTCCTGCGCGATGCGGCCCGTGAGTGTGCGCGCTCGTGGCCGCTCGATTCGGAGCTTGGCGCCACGATCGTCGCACTGTCTCACCGGTATCCGCCCGGACAGTAGAAGCCTCTACTGCTGGGCAAGCTGACGCAACACATACTGCAGAATGCCGCCATTACGGTAGTAGGCAGCCTCTCCAGGCGTGTCAATCCGCACGACCGCATCGAACTCGATGGGGTCCGCACCCTCGCGGGTGGCACTGACATGCACTGTCTTCGGGATCGACCCATCATTGAGCGCGTCAATGCCGGTGATATCGACTACTTCCGTGCCGTCCAGACCCAGGGAATTACGATCTTCGCCCTCAGGGAACTGCAACGGCAGCACGCCCATGCCGATCAGGTTCGAACGGTGGATGCGTTCGAATGATTCGGTGATCACCGCGCGTACGCCCAGCAGCACTGTTCCCTTGGCTGCCCAGTCACGTGAGGAGCCTGATCCGTATTCCTTTCCGCCCAGAACCACCAGTGGCACACCTGCTTCGCTGTAGCTCATCGCCGCATCAAATACCGGCACGGTCGGCGCATCGTCCTTCGTGAAGTCGCGGGTGAATCCGCCCTCCACGCCGGGCACCATTTCGTTTCGGATACGAATATTTGCGAATGTGCCTCGGATCATGACTTCGTGATTACCGCGACGCGACCCGTAGGAGTTGAACTGCGAGCGTTCCACTCCTCGCTCAATCAGGTACTTGCCTGCCGGCGTATCCGGCTTGAAGGAGCCTGCCGGCGAAATGTGATCCGTTGTCACCGAATCGCCTAGCTTGAGCAGCACTCGCGCACCGTGAATATCCTCAACCGGAGCGGTCTCCATAGTCATTCCGTCAAAGTACGGTGGTTTGCGCACGTAGGTGGAATCTTCGTCCCATTCAAACGTGTCACCCTCGGGAGTATCGAGACCCTGCCAGCGGTGGTCACCAGCAAACACGTCCGCATAGTCCTGCTCGAACAGGGAGCGGTCGATACACGAGTTGATTGTGTCATCCACCTCTGCCGCATCAGGCCAGATTTCACGCAGGAACACGTCCTTGCCGTCCTGGTCCTGCCCCAGCGCTTCAGTCTCAAAATCGAAATCCATCGTACCGGCCAGCGCGTAGGCGATGACCAGCGGCGGGGATGCCAGGTAGTTCATCTTAACGTCGGGATTGATGCGACCTTCGAAGTTGCGGTTACCCGACAGCACGGACACAACAGCCAGGTCATTGTCATTGACGGCCTTGCTGATTTCGTCCGGCAGCGGGCCGGAGTTGCCGATACACGTGGTGCACCCATAGCCCACCAGGTTGAACCCGAGTGCGTTGAGGTCCTCCCACAGTCCGGCCTTTTCGAAGTACCCTGTGACGACCTGTGAACCAGGGGCCAGTGAGGTTTTCACCCACGGCTTGGACTGCAGTCCACGCTTGACTGCGTTGCGTGCCAGCAGACCGGCCGCGATCATGACCGCCGGGTTGGACGTGTTGGTACATGAAGTGATTGAGGCGATCGCCACGTCACCGTGATCCAGTTTCGTTTCCGTCCCGTCCGCCAACGTGACATCCACGATGTGGTGCGGTCGGTCGTCGATTGCCGAAGCGATACGCGGTTCGTCATCGTCCTCATGGTCGAGGGCGTTCGGATCGACCGGATCTGACGCAGGGAAGGTGGAAGCCAGTGCCTCATCGAGTTCTGAAGCGGAGTGCTGTTCGTGTTCGCTGACATAGTTCGGCAGCGTGGCGCGGAATGATTCCTTGGCGGCGCTCAGTTCGATGCGGTCCTGCGGACGCTTCGGGCCGGCAATGGAAGGCACCACTGTGGACAGGTCGAGTTCCAAATACTCGGAGTATTCTGCCTCGCGCGAGGGATCGTGCCACAGCCCCTGTTCCTTGGCGTACGCTTCGACCAGTTTGAGCGTTTCTTCGCTGCGTCCAGTCAGCCGCAGGTAGTCAACGGTGACGTCATCGATCGGGAAGATCGCGGCGGTTGAGCCGAATTCGGGCGACATGTTGCCGATGGTGGCTCGGTTTGCCAACGGCACAGCGGAGACACCCTGGCCGTAGAATTCAACGAACTTGCCGACCACGCCGTGTTCACGCAGCATCTGCGTGATGGTGAGGACGACGTCCGTCGCGGTCGCGCCGGAGGGGATCTCGCCGGAGAGTTTGAAACCGACGACGCGCGGGATCAGCATGGAAACTGGCTGGCCGAGCATGGCTGCCTCGGCTTCAATACCACCGACACCCCAGCCGAGCACGCCCAGACCGTTGACCATCGTGGTGTGGGAATCGGTGCCGACGCAGGTATCCGGGTAGGCGAGCGTGTCTTCGCCGTCCTGGCGTGTGAACACGGTGCGCGCGAGGTATTCGATGTTGACCTGGTGGACGATACCGGTGCCCGGTGGGACGACGCGGAAGTTTTCAAAGGCTCCCTGTCCCCAGCGCAGGAACTGGTAGCGCTCACGGTTACGTTCGTATTCCTTGTCCTGGTTGGCTTCGAACGCCTCCGGCGTGCCGTACACGTCGATCTGCACGGAGTGGTCAATAACCATTTCCGCTGGCGCCAGCGGATTGATTTTCGAGGGGTCGCCGCCCAGGTCCTCCACTGCTTCACGCATGGTGGCCAGGTCGACGACGCAGGGAACGCCGGTGAAGTCCTGCATGACAACGCGCGCAGGGGTGAATTGGATTTCGGTGCTGGGTTGTGCTTTCGGGTCCCAGCTAGCCAGCGCGTTGATCTGGTCGGCGGTGATGTTGACACCGTCTTCGTTGCGCAGAAGGTTTTCAGCCAGGATCTTCAGTGAGTATGGAAGCCGGTCAAATCCGTCCACCGCATCGAGGCGGTAGATGGTGTACGTCGAATCATCCACTGTGAGCGTGGAGCGTGCATCGAAACTGCCTTGCAAAGCCATGTGATCCCCCTAATGTCTCGATATCAAGATATCAGAGGGCGGGGACGCTGCAAGGAGAACACGAAAATCACGCGCAGAGCACGCAGGAAATCGCAGTGTCGCGCGAAAAACCCGTCTGCGGCCACCGGGCCGAGAAACTCAGTCCTTCTCCAGCGCGGCGATAAATTCGACATGGTGAGTGTGCGGAAATAAGTCCCACGCTTCGAGGGAGGTCAGGCGGTATCCGCCCTCCGTCAAAGTCCGCAGGTCACGGGCACCTGCCGCCGGATCGCATGAAACGAGCACAATTCGCTCCGAACCAAGCGCGGCTACCGTCTGGCATACCTCGTCGCCCGCACCCGAGCGTGGCGGATCCATCACCACGACATCGGCATGTGACTGCAGCTCGTTGGACAGATCGAGGATCCCCTGATGATCAACATCCCCGATGAACGTTTCAACATGTGCCGCTCCCCCGAGGTTCAGCGCGGCATCTTCCACGGCACCGTCGTCACCCTCGAGCGACACGACGCGTCCGAACGCGCCCGCAAGCGAGCGTGTGAATAATCCGGCCCCCGAATACAGTTCCATTGCCGCACTGCCCTGGCCAGCCAGACGGCGTACAGCATCGGACAGGACCTGCGCACCGCGTACATGCGTCTGCCAGAAGCCCGAGGGACGGACGTTGAACGGTTCGGGATCGGGCTCCACGACCCACCGCAACTTTTCGCGGTCCAATGGCTTGCCCTGCCCGTCGTACGTTCCCGACGGCGTCACCACGGCGATGTCACCGCCCGTTGAGGCGACCGCTCGCACACGATCACGCGGCCCCCACGCGGTCAGCCACCGTGAATCGTTCCCGTCAAACAGGCCGATCTCGCATAGTGCGTCTACGGCCAGCGGCATTGACTCTAATGCAACGACCTGGTTCGACCGGTAGCGCGACATGCCCAGCCTACCGTCCTTGTCAGCCACCAGCTCGATGCGTGTTCGCCTGTGCAGCAGTAAGTCGTCCGGATCCTCATCGCCCGGGCACGCCTGCACGTGGACGCCTCCGATCGAGTCGACGGCTTGTGCCAGGCCCTCTCCCCCGACGCGCCGGATCTGTCCACGCAGCACGTCTTCCTTCCAGGTGCGCTGGGCTGCGGGACGCACATGGCACAGTTCGGCTCCACCGATCTTTTCGCGAGCAGCCTGCGGCCATGCCGGCTCGACACGGTCAGGGCTTGCCTCGAGCACCTCGATTACATTGGCCCATGCAAGGCGCTTGCGGGTGGCACTCACACGTGCCACGACTTTCTCACCGGGCAGCCCATGTCGCACAAAAACGACGCGACCGTCGTCGTCTCGGGCGACGCATGCTCCACCGTGTGCAGGTTCTCCCAGCGTGAGCGTCAATTCTTCGCGATTACGAGGCGGAGTCATGAGGACCTTTCTGACGTGAACGGAACGGGTCGTTAATCAGCTGGCGTTTGATGGGCTGCTCACCCTCCACCTGGCTGTCTTCCCCAAGTTTCCATGGTACAAGAGTGAGGACTACGCCCGGAATCCGCAGCAGTGCCTGACGCAACCTCAGTGCCGTCTGATTGTGCAGCACATTTTCCCACCAGTGCGACACGAGGAACTGCGGCACGTACACAACCACCATTTCGCGAGGTGACCGGCGTCGCTGGGAACGCACGTGCTGGACGATGACCTGCGTGATATCCCGGTAAGGTGCTGACAGAATCGTCAGCGGGATCGGCAGGCCGGAGGCCCGCCACTGCCGGATGATCCGTTCTTCTTCAGCTTGGTCGGCAACCACACTCACCAGTTGCAGTGACGAGGGCGCCGTCGCGCGGGCAGTGGCAATTGCCCGCATCGTCACTCTGCTCATTGACGACACCAGCACTAATGCGTGCACGCGCGACGGAAGTGCGCGCCGAGTCGAGTAGTCCTCCACGCGCAGCTGCGTCGCAACGGTGTCGTAGTGATGGCGAATGGCACGTTGAGTCAGGAACACCAGCCCCATTAGCAGCAATGTGATCCACGCACCGCGGGTAAATTTCGTCACGAGTACGACGATCAGCACCGTTCCCGTCAGCACGAATCCGATCATGTTGACTAGCCGCGAGCGCAGCAGGGAGGCCCGCGAGTCGGCGCGCTGAGGATTGCGCAGTTTCGCATTCCAGTGGCGGATCATGCCCACCTGGCTGAGCGTGAAAGAGATGAACACGCCGACGATGTAGAGCTGGATCAGGTGGGTAACCTGCGCATCAAACGCGATGATCAGGACGATTGCTGCGGCCGACAAGGCAACGATGCCGTTTGAGAATGTCAGCCGGTCTCCACGGCGGTACAGCTGACGCGGCAGGAACGAGTCGCGTGACAGTACCGAGGCCAAGGTTGGAAAACCGTTAAACGCCGTGTTGGCTGCCAGCACCAAAATCAATCCGGTCACAATCGTGATCAGGTAAAACAGGATCGATCCGTGTCCGAATACTGCTGAAGACAACTGGCCGATCACCGGGTCGAGCCTGACATCGCCTGCTGGCGCCCCGTTCAGACTCAGTTGTGTGGCCGGATCCTCCACGATTCTCACGCCGGTCGCCCTCGCCAATACGAGAATTGAAATCAGCATGGTGGCAGCGATCCCGCCGAGCATCGCGAGAGTTGTCGCCGCGTTACGGGACTTGGGGCGCTGGAATGAGGGCACGCCGTTGGAGATCGCTTCGACTCCGGTCAGCGCTGCGCAGCCCGAGGAAAATGCGCGCATCACCAGCAGCGCTCCGCCCAGTCCGACCAGGCCCGATACGTGAGAGGCCTGCGGGACAAGGTCATACATTGCCGAGGGTGCCTGACCGAGGTGGCCTGTGACCAGTTTGACCATGCCGACCGCGATGAGAATACCAATTGAAGCCATGTAAATGTATGTCGGAATAGCGAAAGCTGAACCTGCCTCGCGCATACCGCGCAGATTCAACAGGCACAGCACGATGACAACGGCCACTGCGATCGGCACTTCCTGGCCTGCCAGCTGTGGGATTGCGGCGGTCACGTAGCGCGCCCCTGAGGAGATCGACACCGCCACCGTCAGCACGTAGTCCACCAGCAACGCAGATGCGACGACCAGTCCCCACGACGGTCCGAGGTTCTTGGTCACGACTTCATAGTCTCCGCCGCCTGACGGGTAGGCGTGTACGGTCTGGCGGTAGGACAGCACGACGACCAGCAGCACTACCGCCACTGCCAGCCCCACCCACACGGATTGGGTTACTGCAACTCCTCCGGCGATTGCCAGGGTAAGCAGAACTTCATCTGGCGCGTAAGCGACGGATGAAAGCGCATCAGATGCGAAGATCGGCAATGCGATCCGTTTGGGCAATAACTGGTGCCCCATGGCGTCTGAACGCATGGGTCGCCCAATCAGTACGCGCTTGGCGCGAGAAAAAGCCTCCAACACGATGGTCTAGCCTACTACCCTTTCGACAGGAAAACCGAGTACCTTTGAACCTGTGCATTTCGTAATTATGGGATGTGGCCGGGTCGGCGCGTCGATCGCCTCGACACTTGATGAACAGGGCCATTCAGTTGCCGTCATTGATATGAACGCTCAGGCTTTCAGACGCCTGTCATCCGACTTTTCCGGTCGGCGTGTGACAGGCGTCGGCATGGATCGCGATGCTCTGCGTCAGGCGGGCATCAAGGATGCGTACGCTTTCGCCGCGGTCTCCAATGGCGACAATTCAAACATCATTGCGGCCCGAGTAGCTCGCACGACTTTCCATGTTGAGCGCGTGGTCGCACGCATCTACGACCCCTCGCGAGCCGCGGTGTATGAGCGCTTAGGCATCCCCACGGTAGCAGCGGTTCGCCGCACGTCCGAGGCTGTTCTGCGCTGGATGATGCCGCCAAATGCGCACGTGACCTGGACGCACTCGACCGGCTTGGTGTCGCTCGTGAACGTTATCCCAGACCCGTCGTGGACCTCCGTTCCGCTGCCAGTCGTTGAGGAACTGACCGGCGAGCGACTCGCCTTTGTGTCTCGGTTGGGCGTGATCCAGCCTGCGCGCAACGACCTCGTCGTTCAGGAACATGATGAGCTGATTTTCGCCGTGTCAGGCACAGATTCGCTTGCGCTGCGCAATGTGCTCACCTCTGCACCGAGATTGGAGAACTAGATGAAAATCGTGATTGCCGGTGCTGGCTCAGTGGGACGCTTCGTCGCCCTCGAACTTCTGGATCATGGCCACGAGGTCACCCTGATCGACAACAATCCTGACCAGATGCGTGTGGCAACTGTGGCTGATGCGGACTGGGTGCTGGCCGATGCGTGCTCACCGGACGTCCTCGCCGACGCGGGAGTGCGAGAAACCGATGTCCTGGTTGCCGCAACGGGCGACGACAAGGCGAACCTGGTGATCTCCCTGCTCGCGAAGACCGAGTTCGGCGTGCCGCGCGTGGTGGCCCGTATTAATCACCCGCGCAATGAATGGCTCTTCAACGAGGCGTGGGGTGTTGACGTGCCGGTGTCCACGCCGCGCATCATGACCGCCCTGGTTGAGGAAGCTGTTTCCGAGGGCGCTCCCATCCCGCTGTTTACGTTCAACAAGGCCAATGTTGCAATGTATGCGATTGTCCTTCCGGAGGATTCGCCCCTGGTGGGCGAGCGAATCGGTCAGGTTGACTTCCCTGCAGGAACGGTCCTGGCGGCGTTACTGCGCGACCAGATTCCTGTGAATCCACAACCTGACGACGTGTTCGAATCAGGCGATGAACTGTTGATGCTGGTGCCCGAAAAGCGCGGGAAACACTTGGAGCATTTGGGGACGCTGGTCAATGGCGTTGTGCCGGAGACCGGACAGGCTGATGCTCCAAACACCACAGCTTAATGTGAGGTACATCACTTTCATGGGCTGCTTGTGAGCCTGTGGATGGAACGCAGATGCCCGTGCCCACTGCCACAATAGAACACATGTTCGACATTGCGGTAAGTGCAGGAGATTGTGACACTCGTGAGGCCACGGCTCGTGAGCTGGTCAACGCTGCCCGCGACGCGGATCGTGCGGTGCGTGTGGCGCAGGCTCGGCGTGCCCAGATGGTTGTCCGCGCTGTTCTTGCCGTGAGTGAAGCTGTTGAAGGCGAACAGGACCTGGTGCAGCGAGCCGGTGAGGGCGTGCCTCGAATTGCCGAATTCGCACACCTTGAGCTATCTGCTGCGTTAGGGCTCTCCCCTGCCAAAATGCTCGATGAAATGGGAGCCTTACTTGACCTGAGTTTTAGACTGCCGTGCCTGTGGCAGCAAGTTGTCGCTGCAGAAGCTCCCGTGTGGAAAGCGATGACGGTCGCTGAGCGCACGACGCTGCTCAGTCAGGCTGACTGCCGTCAGATTGACTGCTTCCTCGGGGCTATTGCTGCCTGGTCTCAGGCGCGCATCTGTCGACATGTTGACAACCTCATCGCCCGTATTAATCCCGATGAATTCGACGCGCAATGCGCGCGAGCGCAGTCCACGCGCCGCGTTCAGATCACGCATGAAGAATCCAGTTCCATCGCCTCTGTCGATGCCACACTCAGTGCGACTGACGCGATTGCACTGGACAATACGATCACGCGTTTAGCTGGATTGCTCGCAGATGCTGACGAACTCAGCATCGATGAACGACGCTCGCAGGCGTTGGGTATCCTCGCAACGCCGCACTACGCGGCCAGGCTTCTGGACGAAGGATCCGTTTCGCGCTCACTCCAGCCTGCTGCCACTGTGATCGTCCACGTTGATGACTCCCCCGTCGCGCAGATTGACGGGCACGGCAGTGTCGGGCTGAAACAGCTGCGGCAGATGTTTGCTCACACTCGCGTCACGATCCGGCCCGTTCTTGATCCGCGGGCTCTCACGCCGATTGATCGCCATGATCCGTCTGGCGATATGCGACTGGCGCTCCAGACGCGCGAACCCTATGAAGTCTTCCCGTATTCGAATGTTCGCTCGCGAAGCTGCGATATCGACCATACCCAGGCGTTCGATCCAGATGGGCTATCCGGGCAGACGCGCCTTGACAACCTCGGTCCACTCTCGCGAAGCGTTCACCGCGCAAAAACACACGCCCACTGGAGGCTTGAGCAGGTCGCTACGGGGGTTTATAAGTGGCACTCACCTCTGGGGTTCATCTACACCGTTGTCAACGGTCGAACGTTCTTCCACCGACGCGAGTGAGACGAAGGGCCTCAGCGTCATCCACGTAATCCAACATGCCACGGCGAACAGCGGCAATCCAAGTACGAGTTTCGCGACCCCCAGTGCAGCAATCTGGCCTACCCACCACAGTGGCACCTGCACTGCGAAACGAATGAAGAACAGTGCGAACCACACCCACGTGAGCGTGGTGCATACACGGCGCGGCACTGCGCCTTTTTCCCAGAACATGTTCAACACAAGTTCGACCGCAGGAAGCCGGAGCACGATCGACACGAGCAACGCCACACTCAGAACCGCTGCCGTGACGATACCCACGATGAAGAAATCCTGCCCTCGACCGGAGAACACCACCCACACGCACGACAGTGCAACGCCGATGGCACCCGACAGTGCCTGGGTGATCTGCTGGCCGGACACCAGGCGTGCAACGACGAAGAGGCCCGCGAGAATACCGGAGGCGATCAGCGGCCACGTCAGTTCGTGGGTCGCAATATACGTCGTGACAAAAACGATGATCGGAGCGACCGATTCAACGATACCCCGCCAGCCGCCCAACGCCGACCAGACAGAGAATTCCTCGTCCTGAAGCGAATCAACAACTCTCACGAATGTTCTCCAGCCAGCAGGCGGTACAGCGGGTCAGAAATCACGTAGATTCCGTGATCAACACCTACAGTTCCTTCGATTTCCACGTGGTGCCCCACGCGCAGGCCAGGGATCTCACACCGACCCAGCCACCTGATCACGATTGAACCGGTCCCGTCGAACAACGTCGCATCGAGCTGATCAGGACCCTCCTGCGGATACAGCGTCACCGATCTCAGAACACCCGAAATAACCACCTTTTCACGCGGACGCACGTCCTTGATCGGCACAGTGCCTCGCGAACGCTGAGAGCGCTGCTCATCATCGGCCTCAGTCGCTTCAGGGGTCGAAAAATGCCACGCGTCGCTCAATCTATGCCACCACGAGCGCTTCGGGAAAACCTCGCTCGGGTCACTCATTGCGGCACAATCGGCGCTTGAACGGCATTGTCAGGAACATGCATCGGCAGCAGGTCAAGGCGCGCGCGGGGACGGTCATCACGCTCAACCACGAGGCGATCAATCACCTTCTCAATTCCTTCGCCCGCTTCGCTTGACTGAGCTGCAGGCCCCAACACATCAATGCGCGCAAACCAGCGCGGACCCTCACGGCCAATGATGCGCATCCGTGACGTCGCTTTTGAACCATCCGGCAAGGTCACCGGCATGTCAGCCAGCAGCTCGGCGCCATAGCGCGTCTCAGCGTCCTCCACGCTGGCGCCGTTGGATGTCAGCGATTCACGAATCTCTTCGCGCACCTCGTCCCACACTCCACCGGAACGCGGAGCGGCGGCGATTGAAATCTGCAGGCCCGAATTGCCCAGCACGATCAACACGCGCAACACGGTGCGCTTGTCGTCAGCCAGCTGCGTGCGCAGCTGCATGCCCTTGATCGCCGGAATCTTCAGCGCACCCAGGTCGACATACCCTTGGGAGACGTCCACGTCCTCGGCAGTGCGCGGACCTGGCTCATCCCAGATCTCCGCGTCATCACCGGCCTGCCGCTTGTCCTGTGACTCGTCGTGTGCGTGCTGTTCGACCTGCTCTTCATCATCGCGACGTCGACGTTTCAACCAGCCCATAGCTACCCAGCACACTCCGTGCACACAGGCTGACCGTTGTCATCAACATAAGCCAGCTGCGATGCGTGATGGACCAGGAAGCAGCTCGTACACGTGAACTCATCATCCTGGCGAGGAACCACATGCACAGTCAGTTCTTCTTTCGACAGGTCGGCGCCCGGCAGCTCAAAATTCTCCGCCGCCTCGTTTTCGTCCTCGTCTACCTCATTCGAACCGGCGTCCTTGTGGCGAGCCTTCAATTCTTCGATGGAATCTTCCGCCACATCGTCGTCGTTTTTACGTGGGGCATCGTAGTCAGTTGCCACGGTTCCTCCTCCTCGCACAGCCTGCGGGTCAAATCTTGCTCAGCGCAGGGATAGTAACACTCATTGCGCTTCTGCGCATTATGGCGTCCATACTGACACTGTTTTATTCCGATCGTTTACTAGACACGCGCGCCAAGCGCCACCGATCTTCACTCTTCTTTGAGACGATTTCAATCAGATGTATTCGGGAGGTTTTCATGATCGATCTTGAGCTGCTCGGTGTCGGCAGTGACAATGAATCGCTGATTTTCACCGACGCAGACGGTGAACGTTACCGCGTGGCAGTCACTGACGAATTGCGCGCGTCAGTTCGCCGTGGACGTCCCCGAGTTGAACCCATCCAATCCAGGGCTCTGCGTCCGCGTGACATTCAGGCACTCCTGCGCTCAGGCATGTCAGCATCAGAAATCGCCACTGAATACGATACGGATATCGCGCTGATTGAGCGTTTCGAAGCACCGATCGACGCAGAAAAAGCGTGGGCCATTCAGCGTGCACGCGAATCGCATGTGGGTGGCGAAAAGGATTCACCTCTGATGGGTGACCTCGTTGTCGACCGCTTGGCGGCTCGCGGAGTGGATCCCGAATCAATCATCTGGTCAGCCAGGCGTGAGCAGGACGGCCCGTGGGAAGTCTTCGTGACGTTCATTCAGGGCGCAGCCGAACACGCCGCACATTGGCGCATGGATCATTCCGAATCCAGCGCGGAAGCAATCGATCAGGAAGCCCGGTGGCTCACCGAGAACGCCACTCCATCTTCCCCTGTCTCTGCTGTCTTCACTCCCCTGCATCCCGAAGATGACAGCGAGCCGGCTCCCACGCCGGTCAATGACGAGCTGCTCGACCAGCTCAACGCTCAACGCGGCAAGCGTCAGGAAATTGTGATCGACGGTGAAGGTGACGACACTGAGGATCCAGATGAGCGCGTCCAGCGCGATTCACTGTCAGCGCGCATTTACTCCCTGGCTCGCTCACGCACGCACACGACAGAACCCGAACCGATGGAGACCGGAGTGATCGACCCCCACGATGATGACATCGTGACCGAAACACCCGAAGAAGAGGCACCCTCGACGGCGCCGGGGACCTCCCGGGATCTGTGGAGTTCCGTGATGGCAACGCCCACCGCCGAACAGCCCGACGAGCCGGAAACCTCGGCGCTTCCCGGCATGGAAGACCTTGAGCCTAAGGCTGAAGCACCAAAGAAAAACACGCGTCGCCGCTCGGTACCCAGTTGGGATGAGATCGTTTTCGGCTCAAAATCCTAAGCGAGGCGCACGACCGGCACCATCATTTCAGCCTCGGTCATTGACCCATGCACCCCGATCAGCGCCATTGCGCCCTCACTTTGCACACGAGAATCCACGATGCCGTACCTGCCGCGCGACATCACCATCGCATCACCGACAACCTGCACGCCTGGCCCCTCACCTATCACGCCTGGTAACGCGTCCGCCGGCACGATCCAGGCACGCTCACCCAGATACTCCTCCCACCGGACGAGGACTTCCGCGGCTCGACCCGGCTGCGCGTGCAGGTGAACCGAGCGTGTTTCACCCGTGATCAGCTCGACCCCCTCGCGCAATTCAGGCGTGTGCGCCACGTCGATCAGATCATCGGGGTGCACATCCACCATTCCGTGATCAGCGGTGAGCATCACGGCGATTCGATCGGCCGAACGCATATGAGAAATGCGCGTCAGCAGATGCCCGATACCCGCATCGAACTCTTCAAGCGCGCGGCGCCACTGCTCGGAATTGACGCCATGCCTGTGGCCCTCGTGGTCGATATCTGACCAGTAGAAATAGACGATGTGGGTGCCTGCCTGCAGTTCGCACATTGCAGCGTCAATGCGCTCCTGCATCGATACCGCGCCCACATGACGCGCCCCGCGCAACGCGGCCAGAGTCAGACCTGAGCCGGCAAAGCTCGGAGGTGAAATCACAGCTGAGGACACTGAGCGATCTGCCAGGCGCTCGAAATGGGTGGGTACTTCCTGCCAGACTGTCGGATCCGGTCCGTTCTCGAAGGCCAGCAGATTCATTGCCCTGCCCCGATACGCCACCGAGTATCCCACCATACGCGTGGCGCCAGGGAGCGCTCCCGTCGCGAATGAGGTGATCGCTGCGGCTGTTGTCGAGGGAACAGTGGTGAAAGCCTGCTCGATCTCATCGCGGTATCCGCGCAGCACGCTCGCATGGCCGAAGTGATCCGCCAGCGGCACCGCCCCCAGACCATCAGCCAGGATCACCACCATCTGCTCATACGACCGTCCCACACCGTCGATCCACCGGCCCAAGACGTCAGTGATGCGCAGATCGCTCGGACCAGGCAGGTGCGGGTCGCCCTCGTTAATGCGCATGATTCTCCTTGATGACCTGGAGTGTCGCGTCGACGAATCGTTCAGCATTGGCGAGGGCGGCCTCGCCATCAGCGGCGGCCGAAAAACGCATCGAGAAATCCTCCGGGAAGGTGTGGACGGTGAAGCCGTGGTCAGCGGTGCACTGCGGGTCATCGCACTGGTTGAGCTCCACTTCACCGCGACGCTGGCTGCCGCAGTTGATCGCCATGGTCAGCTCGCTCAGCTGACTGCCGCCATCATGGATCGCGTCGGTTACAACCTCAGTGAGTGAAGCTCCGTGGATGCGAGTGGTCGGGGTGATGATCGTGTTCGTCATGGCGCCACCCCGGTCCAGTTCGTCAACGTGGATCTGGATCAACGTGGTCGGTGTCAGAACGGCAACCGTGAGGTGGCGGAACATGCTGGAACGGTCAAACGCCGCCTCCAGCTGAGACACCATAGCCAGCGGTTCTTCGTCGCCGAGAACGCGATCCAAGGCGCGTATCACGAGGGACGGATAGAAGCCGTGCTGCCGGATTGAAGCGTGTGTGTCCATTCTCCAATTGTGCCTTGTTGCGGCGTGGGAAGCGTCTTTCCACAGGTGGTTCGCGGCACAATGCGAACATGCGACGCACGACCACGCCTCGTTTGGAGGACTTTGAAGAATCCATCTCTGAGATTGATGTCTCCGAAGAAATGCGGGGGTCGTTCCTCGAATACGCGTACTCGGTGATCTATGCGCGCGCACTGCCTGATGCCCGTGACGGACTCAAGCCCGTCCAGCGACGCATTCTGTACCAGATGGAACAGATGGGACTGCGGCCCGACAAGGGCCATGTCAAGTCTCAGCGCGTCGTGGGTGAAGTGATGGGTAAGCTCCACCCGCACGGAGATTCCGCTATCTACGACGCGCTGGTGCGTCTGGCGCAGTCGTTCAACCTGCGGGTTCCCCTCGTCGATGGTCACGGTAACTTCGGTTCACTCGATGACGGGCCGGCAGCCCCTCGATACACCGAAGCACGCCTGGCTCCCGCCGCGCTGGATCTGACGGCAGGCCTGGACGAGGACACCGTTGACTTCGTTCCCAACTATGACAACCAGTTCATGCAGCCGGACGTATTGCCCGCCGGTTTCCCACAGCTGCTTGTCAACGGCTCATCCGGCATTGCCGTCGGCATGGCGACCAACATTGCACCGCACAATCTGGGTGAAGCTATTGCCGCGTGCATCTACCTGCTCGACAATCCGGATGCCACCGTCGATGACCTGATGCGCTACGTGCCCGGACCGGACTTGCCTGAAGGCGGCGTCATCGTAGGGTTGGACGGAATCCGCGAAGCCTACGAGACCGGTCGCGGATCTTTTAAGACCCGCGCGAAAGTGTCGATTGAACGTGTCACTGCCCGCAAGCGCGGACTGGTGATCACGGAGCTGCCCTACATGGTCGGCCCTGAACGCGTCATGGAGAAAATCAAGGACAGCGTTTCCTCTGGCAAACTCAAGGGAATTTCCGCAGTTCAAAACCTCACGGATCGTCACCACGGCTTGCGTCTGGTCGTTGAAATCAAAAATGGTTTCAACCCCGAGGCCGTCCTCATGCAACTGTACAAGCGCACGCCCCTGGAAGAATCGTTCGCTGTCAACGCCGTCGCACTGGTTCACGGGCAGCCGCAGACAATGTCGCTCAAGGCAATGCTGCAGGTCTTTATCGACCATCGCATCGAGGTCACCACGCGTCGCAGCCGCTTCCGCGTGGGCAAATGGCAAGAGCGCCTGCACCTGGTTGAAGGCCTGCTGATCGCGATCGCCGATATTGATGACGTTATCGCCATTATCCGTTCATCCGACGACGTCGACTCAGCGCGCCAGCGCCTCATGATGGCCTTTGATCTGAGTGAAGCGCAGGCCAATTACATTCTGGAATTGCGCCTGCGACGCCTGACGAAATTCTCGCGCATCGAACTGGAAGCTGAGCGGGATGACTTGCGCGCGAAAATCGCTGAACTCGAAGAAGTCCTCGGCTCCGATGAGCTGCTGCGCGACATGGTCAAATCAGATCTGCAGGAAGTATCCGCACGCCTGAGCACTCCTCGGCGCACATTACTGCTCGCATCGGCCGGCGAGGGCGACACCGTTTTGGCCGCATCTGCTCCGCAGAGTGGATCATCATCTGCCCCTGCTCTTGAGATACCGGACGAGCCGTGCATGGTGGTTCTGACGGCAACTGGCGGACTGGCCCGCGTGGAGGGCGGTGACGTGCTCGAACGCGGCGCGCGCGCCAGTTTCGATGGCTGGAAGATGCAGATCCCGACGACCACCCGCTCACAGGTGGCCGTGGTGATGAGCGATGGTGTTGCGCACCGCATCGATGTCGTGGACTTGCCCGGACTGCCGCGTTTTGACACCGGCTTGTCCTTCGCTGCGGCAACACCTGCCGGACTGCTTGTCCACTCTGAGGAAACGCCCGTTGGGTTGATCGATCCGAACGGTGACACAATCATGGCGATGGGCACGGCGCACGGCGTGGTCAAGCGTCTGCGCCCTGACGTGCTGCAACGCGATTCGTGGGAGGTTATTTCGCTGGACGAGGGCGACCACCTGGTGGGCTTCGATATGTGCGACGACTCAGACGAAATCGCATTCGTCACCTCAGATGCTCACTTGCTGCGCATCGATGCGTCGAAGGTACGTCCGCAGGGACGAACCGGCGGTGGTGTTGCTGGCATCAAGCTGGCAGCAGATGCCGAGGTGATCGGCTTATGGGTCGTTGCCGATCCGAGCGAAGCGTGCGTGGTCACGGTTGCGGGAGCTGAAGGCGCACTGCCCGGCACCGGTCAGACAACCGTCAAGGTCAGCCCCTTTGAGGTCTTCCCGATGAAGGGCCGCGGCACGCAAGGCGTTCGCGCGCACCGTTTCCTACGTGGAGAAGCACGCCTGGACACTGCATGGGTCGGGCCTCGCCCACCTCGGGCAGCTTCAGCGAACGGTCAGCCCACGGACCTGCCCGAACTTGATGAGCGTCGCGACGGCTCCGGCCGGCCCGTCAAGCACGCGATCGCAACAATCGGTTAGACGTCCAGGGCGTACAGCCGAGATTCGCCCACCACGTGAAAACCAAGCCCGTCGTAGACGGCCAGTGCTCCTGAGTGGTTAGCCGATCCCAGTCCGGCTCCCGTCTTATCCATGTCGTCGTCTTTTTGCGCACGCATGGAGGCAATGATCAACGCCTCGACAACGCCGGCATTACGCCACTTTTCGAGCACGCCCATCTGGTCGATGTACCCTTCTGACCATCCCAGTGCCGCCCAGTCCTGTTCGTAGCGCGAGGCCAACAGGAAACCCGCCACCTGCGGGCGGTCACCTGAACGGTCAAGGGCAACAAACGACCACTGCGGCGCGAACGCGGTGCGCCCCATCAGCCACTGCTCCATTGACTGAGGGGGCCTCCCCCATTCCTGGTCAGCCAGACGGTTAGCGGCACGGCGAACCGGGTCCTCCCACATGTCATCCCACGGGGCGACCTGCAGGTAGGCGTTCAACTCCGGCATCTGCGGCACTGATTCCAAATCTGCGCGCAGTTCAAAATACGTGTTCGACCAGTGGTAGTCGAGTTCACGCAGGTGTTCCTCGAGTTCCTCGTGCCCCATATCCACGTGCGTCACGATACGGCCGATGGCATCACTGTCAGGCGTGACCATGCCGGTTTCGATGTGCGGAGCACGAACTCCCACGGGCTCATCGTCCGGTAATTCCTTGCGCTCCGCGAGGACACGGAGTATCTCGGTCGAGGTGCGGGTTTGCCATTCGATGAGCGAGCGGCCAATGCCTCGGCGGCGAAAATCCGGGTGAACGCCGCCCTGGCACACGCACTCAGGCACACCCACGAAACGCGTGGTGATAATCGAGAATGCGACATACGTGCCTGTCTCATTAAGCTCGCCAATGACGCCACGCCACTTGGACATGTTGGACAGCAACTCGACAATTTCGTCGAGGCTTGTGCGGTATGGAGGATCGTCCACACGCTCAATGCATGCAATCAGATCGGCCAGTGCGACAGCATGATCAGGCGTGAGAGCTCTCCATGTCACGATGTCCGAGTCGCGCTCAACCACTGCTGCCTCCTTCTGATCTAGTGCTCAATCGCATACACAACTTCCGCTCGCTCGTCCACGAACCCGTAATGCTCGTAGATCTCGTGAGCATGTGACGCGTTGTGTGTGTCCACATCCAGACCGAAACGCGTCATCCCCGCGCGGGACGCCGCCACGATCGCGGTGCGCAGCAGCAAGCCCGCCAAACCGTGCCCGCGGTGGTCCGGGTTGACCCCTAACAGTGTCGCATACGCTTCCTTGCGTCCCTCCAGGACCCATCTCAGATCAGGCCTGCCAACAGTCAGATAGCCTGCAAGTTCACCGGAAGGGGAAAGCGCCAGGCATGACCATGACGGAACCAGTTCATCCATTGCCTCGTTCCACCACTGCTCGCGAAAATGCGGCCAGAAGTGAGCGGTAAAGACATCCATGTGGAGCGCCTTGACCTGTTCGGTCGGCACCGAGCCCCACGGAACAATCGTGTAGCCGTCGCGCGGGCTGGGCAGCTGCTCGGAGCCTTCAAGCTCGCGGTACATAAGCTGGAATGTGCGGCAGGCGTAATAGCCTGCGGCGATGTAGAGCCTACGGCGATCCGTCATATGCGAATCGACACCGTTGGCGATGTAGGCGGGCGCATCCGAATCGGCCCCGAAGTGTTCGACCAGCATCTGGCGGGCACGTGCGTCCTGCCAGTACAACAGTGAGCGGCCGATGCCTCGCCCTCGCCAATGCGGATGAACGAACGCGTTGACGATGGCTGTGGCCACGCCGTCGAGGTTACCCATGACGCGAACAGATGCAATGGCAACAATCGTGCGCTGCGCATCCAATCCGACGATGACGTCCAGCCAGTCGGTTTCCGTGCAGCCGGCGATCATATCCGCAACGTCGCGAAGCGACGTGCGGTGGATGGCATGGTCATGGTCTTCGATTTCGAGGATCAGTCGGTACACGGCGGGACCGTCCTGAGGAAGAATCGAACGCCATCGAAGTCCCAAGTGAGGACCCGGGTAAGAAGCCTGTGCAGGTGGACAGACTCGATCAGCCAAACCAGTCATATCTCTACTTTACCGAGACTTCAGTCCTATTCAGAATCGGATGAGCTGGCTCACGCGTCAATTCGCTCACGATCAACCTGATGTGCACCCTCGACGATGAAGTCACGCCGCGGGGCAACCACCGACCCCATGAGCAATTCGAACACGTCCTCAGCTTCACGCAATGCCTCTTCGTCGGCCAGCGTGACACGTCGAAGGGAACGGTGACGCGGATCCATCGTGGTTTCAGCCAACTGGTCAGCATCCATCTCGCCCAGGCCCTTGTAACGCTGAATAGGTTCCTTCCATGTGCGCCGTACTTTCCTGAGCTCACGCAGTGTGCTGTGCAGTTCCTCTTCGGAATAGGTGTACACGTAATCTCGTGGCTTCTTGCCGTGTGCGGGCAGCTCGATGCGATGCAGCGGCGGCACGGCCGCGTACACTCGCCCGCTTTCCACCATCGGACGCATGTAGCGGAAAAAGAGCGTCAGGAGCAGCGTGCGGATGTGCGCGCCATCGACGTCCGCATCCGTCATGAGGATGACTTTGCCGTACCGTGCCTGGTCAATGTCGAATGTGCGGCCGGAGCCAGCACCGATGACCTGGATAATGTTCGCGCATTCAGCATTGGAGAGCATCTCAGCAGTCGATGCTTTCTGCGTGTTGAGGATCTTGCCACGAATGGGGAACAGTGCCTGGAAGCGTGAATCTCGCGCCGCTTTCGCGGTGCCCAGTGCCGAGTCGCCCTCGACGATGAACAGTTCGCAGTGCTCGACATCTTCGGAGCGGCAGTCTGCCAGCTTGGCAGGCAGGGACGATGTTTCAAGAGCGTTCTTGCGCCGCGAAATTTCCTTGTGAACACGCGCCGACACGCGCGCCTTCATCTCACCCACGACTTTCTCAGCCAGAGCCTGCACCTGTTGCTTCACGTCGCGCTTACTGGATTTCAACGTGGATTCCAGAGCGTCGGTCACCACGCGGTTGACGACGGTGCGGATCTGCGGAGTACCCAAAACTTCCTTGGTCTGGCCTTCAAATTGCGGCTCGGGGAATCGCACAGTCACCACAGCGGACAGCCCCGCCATGACATCGTCCTTCTCCAGGCGACCGTCCTTGGCCGTCACTTTCAGGCGGCGCGCGTTCTTCTCAACGTGGGCGCGCATCACTTTCAACAGTGCCTGGTCGAAACCGGCCAGATGAGTGCCGCCTTTCGGTGTGGCAATAATGTTGACGAAAGACTGCACCTGAGTGTCGTAGCCAATTCCCCACCTCAATGCGCAATCCACCTGGCAGGTGCGCTCCACTTCGACAGGTGCGAGGTGTCCGGTGTCAGGATCGAGTTGCTGGACGGTTTCGTTATAGGTTCCCTCGCCGGTGACATGCCACGTTGCAGTGACAGGCCCATCGGTGGAAAGCCAGTCAACGAAGTCAACGACGCCGCCGTCAAAACGGAATTCTTCGTGCAGCGGTTCGCCGTCCTCGTTAGTGGTGCGCTCATCCCAGCAGGCGATCGTCAGGCCGGGAACGAGGAACGCGGTCTGGCGTGCGCGGGCAATCAGGTTGTCCCACGAAAAGCCTTCAGAGGAAGGAAAGATCTGAAAATCTGCCCAGAAACGCACGCGCGTGCCTGTCACACCGCGCTTGACTTTACCGACAGTTTGCAGGCGCGAGGATTGCGTATAGGGGCTGAACGGTGAGTTCGGGGTGCGCTGGTGCGAATCATCAAACTCGCCTGGCTCGCCGCGTCTGAAGCACATCTGATAGGTCTTCGAGGAGCGGTCGACCTGCACATCCATACGTGCGGATAAGGCGTTGACGACAGATGCGCCCACGCCGTGCAAACCGCCGGACGAGGCGTAGGAGCCGCCGCCGAACTTACCGCCTGCGTGCAGCTTCGTGTACACCACTTCCACGCCGGACAAGCCAACTGACGGAACCGTGTCGACAGGGACGCCTCGACCATTGTCGTGGACGGATGCGGAATGATCCGGGTGCAAGCGCACTTCGATGCGGTCACAGTACCCTTCAAGCGCTTCATCGACTGCGTTATCGATGATTTCCCACAGGCAGTGCATCAACCCCCTGTGATCGGTGGATCCGATATACATGCCGGGGCGTTTGCGCACAGCTTCCAGCCCCTCCAGGACTGACAGGTGCCGTGCGGAATAGGTTGAAGCGTCTGAACTCACCACCCTATTTTAGGGTGCAGCACCGCAAGCTCCTGGATTGCACCGCCGAGATTGTGCCACTGGCGAAAGAAGATGCACGGCGAGCGACCGGTGTGCTGTGATGGAACCATGAACGCAGCGACACTGACACGACCAGACACGACGGAACCGACATTGCGCGCAGTAGACCGATGCGACGCATGCGGCGCCCGTGCATGGGTGCGCGTCACTATGGCCTCAGGGCCACTCCTGTTCTGCGCACACCACGCTCGCCTTCACATGGACGCCCTGCGGGATTCCGCACTGCGCATCGACGACGAGCGCCACCTGATGGATCAGTCCAAATAATCGCGCAGAACCTGCGACCGTGACGGGTGACGCAGCTTGGACATCGTCTTGGATTCGATCTGACGGATACGTTCACGCGTCACGCCGTACACCTTACCGATTTCGTCCAGAGTCTTCGGCTGGCCGTCACCCAGTCCGAAGCGCATCGACACGACGCCAGCTTCACGCTCCGACAACGTATCGAGGACGCGGTGGAGCTGTTCCTGCAGCAGCGTGAAGGAAACGGCATCGGCTGGAACGACCGCTTCGGAGTCTTCAATGAGGTCTCCGAATTCTGAGTCGCCATCTTCACCCAGAGGTGTGTGCAGTGAAATCGGCTCACGACCGTACTTCTGAACCTCGACAACCTTCTCCGGCGTCATATCCAGCTCTTTGGCCAATTCTTCCGGGGTAGGTTCGCGGCCCAGATCCTGCAGCATCTGACGCTGGACGCGGGCCAGCTTGTTGATGACTTCCACCATGTGAACCGGGATGCGGATCGTGCGCGCCTGGTCAGCCATCGCTCGGGTGATAGCCTGACGGATCCACCACGTGGCATACGTGGAGAACTTATAGCCCTTCGTGTAATCGAACTTCTCGACCGCACGGATCAGACCGAGGTTTCCTTCCTGGATCAGATCTAGGAACTGCATCCCACGGCCCGTGTATCGTTTGGCCAGTGAGACCACCAGACGCAAATTAGCTTCCAGCAGGTGGTTCTTGGCGTTCTGGCCGTCCTGTGCAATGAAGTGGAGCTCACGACGCGCCTTCGACGTCATCGTGTCCGACTCGTTCTTGAGCTTGTATTCGGCGTACAGGCCGGCTTCAATGCGCCGTGCCAGGTCCACCTCCTGCTCCGCGTTCAGCAGGGAGACTTTACCGATCTGCTTGAGGTAGTCCTTGACCGGATCGGCAGTAGCGCCTGCCACGGTAACTTTCTGGACAGGCTCATCGGTCTCATCAGAGTCGGATACGACAAACCCGCCGCGCGTATGGATGCCCTGAGAGGTGCGCTCCCGCAGATCCGCGGCAGCCCCTTTCGCGTCGTCCTCGTCCTCGTCTTCAGGCTCATTGTCCGATTCGGATGAATCGTCCGAATCATCATCCGCCTCATCGACGTCGATTTCTTCCTCGTTGCTCAGATCAATGTTCGAGTCATCAATGTCGTCATCTTCAGGCATCTCTTCTTCTTCGTCGTGCGCCTGAACCGATTTCCTGGGCTTCTCATTGGTCTTCTTAATGGCGGTGCGCTTCGACGTTGTGGACTTCCTGGCAACACTCTTACGGGTCGTCGTCTTCTTCGCAGTCGCGGGCTTTTTAGCGGTCGCTGACTTCTTAGCAGTTGTCGTCTTTTTGGCAGTTGTGCTCTTTTTTTTCTTTGCGGTCGACTTCGACTGAGGCGCGGCCTTCTTCGAGTCGCTTGACGCGGCCGTTTCGGCCGTTGCCTTCTTGGGGCGGGTTGCGCTCACGCTGATTCCCTTCCTCAGATCTGCTTCATACACTGGTGTGAAAGAACCTGAACCATTATAATCCGTCCCCGACAAAACGCCCGTTGGAAACAATAATCACCGGTGTGTAGTGGTCGTTACCACTGGGCACGGGGCATCCAGCAAGATGCGCGAGGCATTCGGGCCGACCGTGGTGCGCCCGGACCCGCCCGGCCGAAGCCCCAGCACAATCAAGTCGGCCGAAATTTCCTCTGCCGCATCCAAGACCGCGTCGGCTACTTCCTGCTCATGCTGCGTGTGGCGGATTTCAAAGGGAATGTCGGCATGGCGCAGATGCGACCACAACAGCTCCTCGGCATCTTCAGCGGTGCGGGCGTCATCTTCACTTTCTCGACGTGCCAACACCACGACCACAGATGTACGCCTGACATCAGCGAGCCTCAACGCTTCCTGCAAAGCTGCTTCCGATTCACGGTTACCGTGATAGCTCAACACAATTGCCATATCGGTCAATCCTTTGTTCCAGCGGATGTTTGTATCTTAGAAGCACTTCATTCGATACGCTTGGCGCATGGAGAATCTCACAGTAGGCGACATGGTGGAGCGCATTGGAGACCACACCCAAGCCGCGCTCACCGACCTGATCAACACCCTCGGCCCCACCCAGGAGCCGGCTGACGCCCTCGTTACTGCCGCACGTGACGCCATCGCAGGTGGGAAGCGTTTGCGTGGCCTGTGGGTCATGTTGGGGTATGCGCTCGCCACTGGTCGCGCGTGGGGTGACTGTGATGATTCGATTGCGCGCCTGGCAGGTGCCGCCGAGCTCTACCAAGCGTCCGCACTGGCTCACGACGATCTGATCGACCATGCGCAGACTCGACGAGGGCGCCCCACCGCTCACGTTGTTTTCGCGCAGATGCATCGAGACCAGGGGTGGACCGGGGATGCCGGCGAATTTGGAACAGCCGGCGCACTTCTGGTGGGCGATTTCCTGCTCTCGGCCGCTGACTTTACGGCGACACGAGTTGCGAATCCAGCCGTGTTACGCCAGCTCACTCTCATGCATGCTGAAGTCGCCCTCGGCCAGTACCTCGATATTGTCAACGAGCAGCCGGCACTGGACCATTTCGACCTGGACGTCATCATGGAAGTTATCCGCCGCAAGTCAGCGCGCTACTCGGTTGTGCACCCCACGGTCCTCGGATTGCTTGTCGGCGGCCGGGCAGACATGGTCGAGACAGTGCAGCGCGTCATCGAACCGTGGGGCATTGCGTTCCAACTGCGCGACGATGAGCTCGGAGTGTTCGGTGACCCCCAGACCACCGGAAAACCGGCAGGCGGAGACCTGATCGAAGGTAAACGAACGGCACTGCTGGCTTTGACATGGGAGCACGCATCAGCCGAGCAGCGCCATGCGATCGCCACACTGATTGGCAGCCCCGACGGCGTAATCGACCTTCAAGGCATCATCGAGCAAGTCGGGCGGCAGCCCCACGAACAGCTTATTGACACAGTGACGCAGCAGGGGCGCGATGCACTGGCCGCACTTGATGAGCACTCGCGCACACTCCTGAGCGAAATGGAGCCGATGCTGACTACCAGGCGAGCATAGAGGCGATGGCGTTCACCCTGTGCTGACGCCCTTCGAGGAGGGCCTGCATCGGAGTCTGCCCCAGCTCAGCTTCGGGCGTATACAGCCAGGCCACAGCTTCCCGGGGGCTGAAGCCGCCATCAGCCAGCACGGTCAGCGTGCCGGGCAGCGTGTCCAGCGGCTCCCACTTGCCTTCGGACTTGACGATGATCTCGCGCGGAATGGCAGGTTTGCCGTCTTCTCCGGGCACCGTGAACAGGATGCGGTCACGCACCAGTTGCTTGATTCGGCGCGGTTCAATACCCAGCAGTTGTGCAGCAGCGTCCACGCTGATGAGGTCAGTAGGCTCGTTCATGGTCGCTAGCCTAGATGATCGTGCGGCCTTTGGGCGGCGTCTCATCGGGCGCGCCGCAGTCGTATGTAGCCCGCATCCCGTACAATCCAAGACGTGAGTACCAGAAACACAGATGAGAAAGCGTCGTCAGAACCTGACGCGCCATCTTCTGATACCCACGAAACAGTGACTGACCCGCTCATCGGGATGCTCGTCGACCAGCGCTACCGCATCGACCGCAAACTTGCGCGCGGCGGGATGGCAACTGTTTACATCGCGCACGATGAGCGACTGGACCGGCCCATCGCCCTGAAAGTCATGCATCCGCACCTGGCAGAGTCCGCCGACTTCGTCGCCCGCTTCAGACGCGAAGCCCGCGCCGCTGCACGCATCATTCATCCCGGCGTTGTCTCCGTTTTTGACCAGGGCATCGTGCACGGGCAGGGATTCCTCGTCATGGAACTCGTGAGCGGTCCGAATCTACGCACGCTGCTCACCTCGCAGGGCGCCTTTACTCTCTCGCAGGCACTGCGCTACACGCAGGAAATCCTTGATGCTCTGCACGCCGCGCATCGTGTCGGCGTTGTCCACCGCGACATGAAACCGGAAAACGTCCTCATCTCTGAGGACTCGCACGTGCGCGTCACAGACTTCGGCCTGGCACGTGCGGCATCCGAAGTATCGATGTCCACCACTGGTTCCATGCTCGGCACCGTCGCCTACATGGCTCCTGAAATTGCAACCACCGGTCACACCGATGCGCGCACCGACATCTACTCCGTTGGCATGATGCTTTACGAGATGGTCGTGGGCCACGTGCCCTGGGATGGCGCGCCCGCCATGAAAATGGCGTACTCCCATGTCAACGAGGATGTTCCCTCCCCATCTGAAGAGTGTTCGTGGCTTCCTACCGAGATCGATGAACTGGTCGCTACGCTCGCTGCCCGCGACCCGGCAGAACGTCCCCGGGATGCGCGCGACGCACTGGAACTGGTGGCACGGGTGCGCGCCTCCCTGCCGTCCGATCTTGCCGAGCGTCGCGCCGATGTCCAGCCGGTGCAGTCCGGCCAGCCCACGGCACCCATCGAGTTCCACGCGGTCACGACAGCGCTACCTGGCGGCGTCCTCACGCCCTCGTCACAAACCGTCGTCAAAGCATCGGGATCGCTGCCGCGTACCGACCGGCCACACAAGAAGTCGCGTTCGCGTTTGAAAACCGTCATCGCTCTGCTGGCCGTGCTGCTGATCGTCGGATCGGGCGGCGGCTGGTGGTGGTGGAGCCAGTACGGGCCAGGATCCTATCTGACGATGCCGCAAACTGACGGCCGCGCCGTCAAAGCCGTTCAGTCAGAACTCGAAGCTCTGGGATTATCGTCCACGCTCAGTGAAGAATTTTCAGATGACGTCAAGAACGGGTTGATCATTCGATCCGATCCGGCCAGCGGGTCGCAGATCCATAAGGACGGCGAGGTCTCCCTCGTCGTTTCCAAAGGTGTGGATATGCGCGCTGTGCCGCAACTGGTAGGCCTGAGTGCGGACCAGGCTCGTGGGGCACTGACCAACGCCGGATTGGCCGCAGGGACAGTGAGCGAGGAATACTCAGATTCCGTTGCCAAGGGACAGGTGATCTCACAATCAGAGGAGGCTGCCGCACAGGTGCGCCACGACACGGCGGTTGATTTCGTCGTGTCGAAAGGTCGTGAGCCGATCACGGTTCCAGACCTAGCGGGAATGACTGGCGAGGAGGCGCGCGCTGCCGTTGAAGAAGCGGGCCTGGCTGCTGAATCCACATCGCAACATTCGGACGCCGTGCCCGAAGGCCAGATCATTTCTCAGTCAGCTGAGGCCGGATCGACATTGCTGCGCGGTGACACGCTGTCATTTGTTGTCTCGGAAGGTCCCGAACTGGTCGAGGTTCCCGACCTGGTGGGCAAGCAGCTCGATCAGGCTGAAAAGACGCTGCGCGATGCCGGGTTCAAAGTGGAGGTCAACAAGATCCTCGGCGGCATTTTCGGCACCGTGCGCTCCACCGACCCCGGGAGCGGACAGATGATCCCGAAGGGATCGACTGTCACGATCACCGTTGTCTAGCGCAGCAGTTCAGCCACCTGGAACGCCATTTCCAGCGATTGCTGGTGGTTGAGGCGCGGATCAACCAGGGTTTCGTAGCGGTCCTTGAGGGACTGTTCATCCAGATGCTCGGAGCCGCCGATAATTTCAGTGACGTCATCACCGGTGAGCTCCACATGGATGCCGCCGGGAACTGTTCCGGCGGCGTCGTGAACCTCGAAGAACCCGCGTACCTCGTCCATGATCGTTTCGAACTGGCGGGTCTTCAGGCCTGTTGAGGACGTGATCGTGTTACCGTGCATCGGGTCGGTTGTCCAGATCACCGGACGGCCATCAGCTTTCACCGCTTCCACAAGAGGTGGAAGCGCATCGCGAATATGTTTCGACCCCATGCGGGCGATGAACGTCAATCGTCCAGGTTCGCCGTCAGGATTGAGGCGGTCGATCAGTGCAATGGCCTCTTCAGGGGTTGTAGTCGGCCCCAGCTTCACCCCCAGAGGATTGCGCACATGTGAGAGCAGCTCCACGTGCGCGCCTTGCGGGTCTCGCGTGCGCTCCCCCACCCACAGGAAGTGGCCGGACGTGTCGTACAGGTCGCCGGTTCGTGAATCTACGCGCGTCATCGCTGCTTCATATTCGAGCAGCAACGCTTCGTGGGAGGAGAACAGGTCGACCTGTCGCAGCGACTCGAAGTCAGCTCCGGCTGCCTCCATGAACTTCACGGCGCGATGGATCTCCGAGGCCAGAGATTCGTAGCGCGCATACGCCGGGTTGGACGTGAAGCCGCGGTTCCAGTGGTGGACCAAGCGCAGATCAGCGTAGCCACCTTTCGTGAAGGCGCGAATCAGGTTGAACGTGGCGGCAGCATGCTGGTAGGTGCCCAGCAGTCGACCGGGGTCGGGTGTGCGCGCCTCCTCGGTGAATTCAAACGAGTTCACCGCATCGCCGCGATACGACGGCAGGGTCACGTCACCGCGTTTTTCGATATCCGATGAACGAGGCTTGGCGTACTGCCCTGCGATACGGCCAATTTTAATGACCGGCAGCGAGGCTCCATACGTCAGGACAACGGCCATCTGCAGGATCGTCTGGATCTTGAGGCGAAGGTGATCAGCAGTGGATTCTGCGAAGGTTTCCGCGCAGTCACCACCAGTGAGCACAAAAGCTTCGCCGCGTCCGGCAGCGGCCAGTTCGTCACGCAGGTCATCCACCTCGCCAGCAAAGACGAGGGGCGGGCGACTGCGCAGTTCAGCGGTCACCGCGCGCAGCGCGTGTTCATCTGGATAGTGCGGTTGCTGGAGGGAGGGATACTGTCTCCACGTATTCCACCCTCCAGCAACCGGTTCGAGCTCTTCAGGCTGTCGCATACTTACTTCTGCGTCGGCGCCAGTGGCTGTCCGATACGATCCATCAGATCAACGAACCACTGCTGGGAGATATCGAAGGGCTTGCCACCCTTGATGCGCGGGAAGGCGATGGCGCACAGACGATCGTCGTTTTCCTCATCGTGACCGATCACGCCGGATTCGCCGCGCAGTGCGCACTCGACGGCAAGGTCTGTCATCGACTGGATCAGACGCAGGTCGTCCTGGTTTGCGCGAGCTGAACGTGAGAAGTATCCGGACTTTTGTACCATGACCTTCTCAGCTCCCAGTCGGTCAGCAAACTGCTTGGCGAACCACTGTCCGGGGTTGATTTCGTCAAGGCGCACATGACCGAACGGGTCGCGCGCCACTTCTTCGCCACGTTCTTCCATTTCAGCGACGATTTCACGCACGCCGGCACCTTCAGACAGGAAGATATTGACATTGCCCTGCTTGTCCATGATGGCGCGCAGGCGGTCGGCCTCCTCGTCAAGGTCGATTGCCATTTCAGGAACGAAGATCGCGTGGATTGACCAGTGTTCCTTGCTCAGTCCCAGCGACGGCACCCATTCCTGCTGGTCGAGCCACTCGGTGTACTTGCGTGAAGCGGCTGCTGTCAGCCATCCGCAGTTACGGCCCATGACCTCGTGGATGATCAGCATGCGTGGTCCCACTCGGTTCTCACCGATGATGTTCTGTGCGAAGACCGAGGCCTGCTCAGCGGCGGTCCAGGCGCCCAGTGACTGACGGATCGGAACCACGTCGTTGTCGATGGTCTTCGGCAGGCCGACAACCGTCAAGTCGTAGTCGTGATCGTGCAGATACTGTGCCAGATCGGCGGCGGTCGTGTTCGTGTCGTCACCGCCAATGGTGTGCAGAACGTCAACATGGTCCTTGCGCAGCTGCTCGGCCGCAACCTGAAGCGGGTCGTCGCCTTCCTTGACCAGGCCACGCTCGACCAGGTTCTTCGCATTGGTCAACTTGACGCGCGAGTTGCCGATCGGTGAACCGCCGAAACGGTGAAGGATGCCGGCCTTCCTGCGGGCCTCCTCGTCGACGACAACGTAGTTGCCAGTCAGCAGCCCGTGGTAGCCGTGCTGGTACGCGATGATTTCAATGGACGGATCAATATCGGTATAACGCTGGATGAGCCCACCAACAGCCGACGACAGGCACGGGGCAAAACCACCAGCAGTGAGCAAAGCTACTCGACGAACCGACATGGCACAAACACCTTTCAGACGATGAAAACTGAACGTCTCTAGTCTACGGGATCGTCAGATGAATCCTCTGGGCGTTTCGGCACAGACACGTCGGGAGCCTTGCGCCCGCCCGGACCTGTCCGACCGTTCGAGGGCACAGGCCCATCAAAATTCCCCTCCTGCGCGAGCTGCGCTTTCCGGTCGGCTGCGTACATGTCGACGTATTCCTGGCCCGACAGCAGCATGATGTTGTACATGATTTCATCGGTGATAGCGCGCAGAACGTAGCGGTCTCGGTCAAGTCCGCGGTAACGCGAAAAGTCGAGCGGCTCACCAATGACCATTCCGATGTCTTCACGCGAGGGGATCCGCTGCCCAATGGGTTGCGCATCGTGCGTGCCGATCATGGCCACTGGGATGACCGGCGCCCCGGAAATCAGTGTTAAACGGGCCACACCTGTCTTACCGCGGTAAAGACGCCCGTCAGGGCTGCGGGTCCCCTCGGGATATATACCGAACAGTTCCCCTTCCTTCAGGCGGTCCACACCGGCCTGCAGCGCGGCTTCCGACGCTCGCCCACCAGAGCGGTCAACTGGGATCGTGCCGACTGCGCGCATGAACTCCTTGGTAGCCCATCCTTTGAAACCGGTGCCGGTAAAGTAGTCAGCCTTCCCCATGAACACCACTTCGCGGTCAATCATGAGCGGCAGAAACACTGAATCCCACACAGCGTTATGGTTAGACGCCAAAATCGCGGGCCCCTCGCTGGGGATATTCTCCTCTCCGCGAATCCACGGTTTGTATGCGGTGCGAAGAATCGGACCACCGGCAAATTTCAATGTCTGATAGAAAGCCACGAATCCTCCTGACATCTGCGATGGGCAATCAACCGACTAGGATCCACTGTATGACGATTTCGACTCATCCGGCTCAAGATGGCCATGGCGAGGTCGACCTTCATCCTCACTCCCCGGTTGCACGCCGTTTGGCTGAAGCTGTTCCCGTTGGAGTCCAGGTTGGCCTCGACCAGCTGGGCACGCCGCTGGATGAGGCAACGTGGATCGTCGTTGACTTAGAGACTACCGGCATCGGGACGCGCAGCGCCATCACAGAAATCGGCGCTGTCAAAGTGCACGGTCGGCGCATCACCGACCAGTTTCACACCCTGGTCAATCCAGACCAGCCCATCCCAGCATCCATCACTGCTCTGACCGGCATCAGCGATGAGTCGGTGGCGCAGTGCCCACTGATAACAGACGTCTATCCACAGTTTCACCAGTGGGCAGATTTTGACGAGCAGCCCATCATTGTCGCCCACAACGCACGTTTCGACGTCGGCTTCCTGCGCCGCGCCGCCAATGCGTGTGACATGACGTGGCCGCGCATCCGCATCGTTGACACCCTGGCTCTGGCACGCCTCGCACTCCCCCGCCCCATGATCAGCAACCACAAGCTGGGAACCCTTGCTGCGCATTTTGGTGTCAGCGACTACGACGCGCATCGCGCACTCGGCGACGTACTGGCGACCGTGCAGGTATTCCACGGTTTGTGCGACCTGGTCAGCAAGTCCGGCGCATCAACAGTGGAGGATCTGGTCACACTCGGGCGCCCCGTTCCCCCACGCACACGTCAAAAATCCACACTCGCTGATTCTCTGCCGCAAACACCGGGCACCTACCGTTTCGTCGATGATGCCGGCGGAACGCTGTACGTCGGCTCTGCCCGCAATATCCGCTCACGCGTACGCACCTACTTCACGGCAACTGAGACGCGCCGGAAGGTCCGACGAATGCTGGCGGTCGCCACCGGCGTGGAGGCTCAGTCCACGTCTACTGAACTTGAGGCACGCGTGGAGGAACTGCGTCTGATCCGCACCCTGTCTCCCCTGTTCAACTCCGCTTCGCGCCGTCAAAAAGCCACGCACTGGGTGGTACGGCGCCACGATCGTTTTGAATGCGTGCCGGTGATTGAATCGCACGAAGCCCTCGACGCCCTCGGACCGTATTCGACGCACGCATCTGCACGTGAGGCGATCGACGCACTCCAACAGGCAGGTGCCGACACGATGGATTGTGACGAGTGCAGCGTCATCGATGCGTTGAATGAGCAGATGAATCAGGCTGCAGGCGATGAGCATTTTGAGCGTGCTGCACGTCTGCGCACCCTGCTCGGAACGTATATTCGCGGCATTGAGCAGCAGAGAATTGTCCGGGCGCTCGGGCTGGCTCGGCGGGCCGTATGGGCGCACCATCGCAGTGAAGGCGGGTGGGAGATCGCGCTGACTTCGTTCGGGCGCCTGGTACGCGTCGCGGTCTCGCCGCCGGGTACGTCACCGTTGCCGTGGGTGGAGATGCTCCATGACGAGGATGTCCCCGCTCGCCCAGACGTGTTTCTTGCGGGAACGACGTGGGAGGAGACGCGAGTGCTGTACCGCGATCTGACCAGGCCGGGAGCACGCCTGATTGAATGGGATGGGGTCGTGCCGCTCGGTTCAACGTGGACGTCACCGCTTCGACGCGACACGCTCATCCGCGCCGTTGGACAGGCCAGACGTCCAGAGACCACAATGAACTAGGAACCTACAGGAGAGGATGACCATGCTGACCGCAATTGTTCTTGTCAACGCTGAGATCGACAAAATTCCCGAGGTTGCACAGGCGCTTGCTGACCTGGATGGCGTCAGTGATGTGTATTCAGTGACCGGTGATATCGACTTGGTCGCCCTCGTCAAGGTCCGCGAGTACGAAGACCTTGCCGAGGTCGTGTCAGATCAGCTGGGAAAGGTCCCGGGTGTCACTCAGATGCGTACGCATATCGCGTTCCGCTCATTCGCATCCCAGGACCTTGAAGAGGCGTTCCACCTAGGCCTTGAGTGAGGCCGTCTTGGAGACCTCAATCCACCGCTTGAGCAGATCAGCTGCCTTGCCACTGTCGATCGTCTCGCGCGCCATGTCGATGCCGATGCGCATACGGTCGGTCAGTGAGCCGTGGGTCGGGCCGACGCCATCGTGACGTCCGAATGCTGCCAGTCCGGCTGCGACGTTGAGCAGCACGGCGTCACGGATCGGGCTTTCTTCTCCGTCCATGATGCGGTAGACCACTTTCGCGTTCTCATCGGCTTTGCCACCGCGCAGGTCTTCAAGCGTTCCACGCTTCATGCCGAACTCTGCGACGGGATCGATTTCGCTGAAGGTGATTTCACCGTCGTGCACTGCCCAGATCTGAGCAGGCTCAATTGAGCTGAGCTCATCCAGGCCATGATTCTTTCCGCGGAACACAAGAGCCGACTGGCCGCGCTGAGCGAACACTCCTGCCATGAGCGGTGCGTGACTTTCGTTGGCAACACCAATCGCAGATGTTTCAGGCTTGGCAGGGTTGGTCAGCGGACCGAGGATATTGAACGCTGTTGGGAAGCCAAGAGCGCGGCGCACAGTTGCGGCAAAACGCATTGACGGGTGGAACTTGTTGGCGAACAGGAAGGTAATTCCCAGTTCGTCGAACACCTGAGCCACACCGCTGGGCGACAGGTCGATCTTGATTCCCAGTTCTTCGATCACGTCAGCTGATCCGCACGACGAGGTTGACGCGCGGTTACCGTGTTTGACCAGGGGCACTCCAGCAGCGGCGAGGACAATCGCTGACATGGTGGAGATGTTCACCGTATGTGCCCCATCACCGCCCGTGCCGACAATGTCGAGCACATCGGTGGGAACATCGACAGGTTCGGCGTGATCCTGCATGCCGTCAGCCAGACCGCGGATCTCACTGACGTAGGGACCTTTAGCCGATAGTGCCGTCAGGAAAGCAGCGAGTTTCACGTCGCCCAGTTCGCCCGTCATCACACGGTCCATGACCGCATATGTCTGTTCGTAGCTCAGGTCCTCACCGGCAAGGAGGCGTTCAATAATGTCAGTCCACTCCATGCAAATCACTCCTGAAGGAGGCGTGCCAGAGTTTCCTGCAGCACGATGGGATCAATTGGCTCAGGAACGGTGGCCGCTGCACCGGACCATTGCGCCAGCCAGTCATCTTGCTGGCGTGCCGTGATCATAATGATGGGTGGAACATTATCCATGGTGGTCAGCAGGCGTTTGGCGACAGCCATACCGCCTTCTTTTTCGGTCTCACCGTCAAGGATCAACGCCGCAAACTCAGTATCTTTGACTGCTTCAACGGCTCCGAAAGCGGTGGCAGCTTCAACGTATGTGACGGTGGGAGTGTCTCGACCGGGACGCACGCCCGCCCCCGTTATGACTGCTTTTCGGGTATCCACATCATCACTGAAGACAAGGACGTTCACATTCTGTTCGGTCACGATAGCTCCTTAGTCACGGAAGTCGACTTCGAGTCATTCTATCTGTTTACAGGTCAGAGCGATCCAGCCAGATCAAAAATGGCCACGTCGCGCAGCATCTGAACCTCGCCTGACTGTGATTGATCCGAGGTCGGACGCGGATCGGCCATATCGATGACGACCATGAGTCGTGATCCGACTTTGTGACCTTCCAGCTGCACCAGCTTGGCGACCGGTGCAAGGTTCGGGACGTCCCACATCTGCGTCTGTCCTTCATTCTGCACGCCCACCACTGCTTCAACGGCACGCAGGACAGCGTAATTGTCCTTGGTCAGTTCAGGACCTGTTCCCTCGGAAATGAGGTACGTTCCTGGTTCGGGGTTCGCGCCTTCGGCCAGCGTCAGTTTCGGAGCAGTTCCCAAGTCACCTTCCACGGTGACACCGTCGGGCAACGCTGCGTCTGTAGGCGTGGCGCTCTTGAGCTGGTCCACATCGGCGGTGTCGACCGCATTGTGAATATCAACGACAAAGGTCAGAGTTGACTTGGGCGGAATCGAAGCCTGTCCTTGCTCCCCGTATGCCCACTGCCATGGGATGACCAATTCGACCCGGTCCCCCACGTGTTGACCTGTCAGTCCGGCTTTCCATCCGACAATCACGCGATCCAGTGAGAACGCAATGGGCTTCCCGCCTTCTTTGAAGGTGGAGTCAAATTCCGTTCCGTCCCACAGAACACCCTTGTATGCCACCTGCACGGCATCGGTGGGTTGAACTTCGCGGCCGTCACCTTGCACAAGTGTTGTCGCAATGATGGAGTCGACGGGTTCGGATCCGGTGCTCGGGGTAATAACAGGTTCTTCCCCAAAATCACCTTTCACCTCGGGAATCGTCTGCGTGCCTGAGCGGTCAACTTTTGGCTCATCGGAGGGAGCAGGACGGTTCTCATCACCGGATTGGCTTGCTGCCTGGCCTGATTGACCGGACTGTGAGGAGTCGCCGGACGAGCATGCGCTCATCGTTGCGGCCAGAAAGAGGGTAGCGACAACCGCCGTGATTCGCTGAAATTTCACGTACAGGACCTTTGTTTGAGGTGGGAAATGGTTTAGTGGAAGGATTCTCCGCATGCGCAGGTGTTACGCGCATTGGGGTTGTCGATCGTGAATCCCTGGCGTTCGATCGTGTCTGAAAAGTCGATGGAGGCTCCGGCAAGGTAGGGAACGCTCATACGATCGACGACAACTTCGACTCCTTCGAAGTCACGGATGGCATCGCCGTCAAGCAGGCGATCGTCAAAGTAAAGCTGGTAGATCAGACCCGAGCAGCCCCCTGGCTGAACGGCGATGCGCAGACGCAGGTCGTCGCGGCCTTCCTGGTCCAGCAGGCTCTTAACTTTCGCGGCAGCCGCGTCAGTCAAGGTCACTTCGTGGGCCGGGGTTTGTGTCTCAACGTCAGACATGTTGCTCCTCATCATTTCAGTACTCGTAGATCCAGCCTACGACGCTCATGGGCAACGCGCCATGACCGTGTTCATATCGTGGTGTTTTCCACGCCGGGTATCCACGTGCGCGCCATGCGCATTCCAGCAGCTTCAAGCATCTCGTAATCATCCTGTTCGTTCTCAGCGATACAGGTCGGCATGAGTGCTCCAGGATGCGTGTCAATTATCCCGTGGATCCCCCACTGCGCTTTTTCCGGTGCTGACAGTGTCGTCGATTCGCACACGAGGACGACTGGCAACGCATGGCAACCAGCATGGTCGGTCAGCGTGTCGATGAGGGTATCATGCAGCAGTGGGTCGTGCGCGTAGGGCTCAAGGATGACGACCAGATCCGCCTGCTCCATGCGATGGTCAAGATTGAGGGTTCTGGCCAGGGCCTCGCCTGTGGGCACGATGCTCCCACCACACAGGGCGAGCATGCCGGCCGCTCCTCCTGCCGCGCCACTGCCTTCCAGACGTGACACGTCCGTTGTATCCCGATGTGTGGCAAACAGGCGTGTCAGGCGGCTCGATAAACCCAGGTTCTGGTCATGACGAGCCGTCCCGTCTGCGTGTGTCGACAGTACCGAGGTAAAGCCGAGCAAGCTGCGCCTGGTCGAGGCGAGCGCGACCACCTCGCGTAGCCTGCGGTCCGATTGCGCGCAGTGCAATGCCTGTTCCATCTGCTCGTACGTGTCGACAGGCAGCGAGGTGATGGCACTGAGAAATTCGCTTCCCCCGTCTGTGCAGGAGGTATGACCACCTTCGAGCACGGGAGTATCGCCCTGGTCGAGGAGGCGGCGAAGTTCCCGGCCTGCGTCGCGTGTACTCGTCGCGGAATCTGGGACACGAACGATGAGGCGATCGGATGTGACGAACGGGCCGGGTCCGAACACGATCGGCTCACATGCCGCGTCGCGCACACGCTGAATACCCCGCGCGACCGCTTCCAGTGCTGGGAGGGCGCGCGGGGCGAACCAGTGTCCGACGATAAGGACGCGCACTACCTGCGTGCGCGCTTGGCAGTGCGGGCCAGCAGGAGCGCTTCTGCCAGGATCGCGGCCTTCAGGTCGGGGATGCTCTGCGACTCGTTTTCGGAGTGGGCATTCGTGAAGGGGTCTTCCACGCCCGTCACAAGGACCTCTGCTTGCGGGAAGTGCTTCTTGAAGTGGGAGATGAACGGGATTGATCCGCCCACACCCTTATTCACCGCGTCAGTGTCCCACGCGATGTCCAGCGCCCAGTGCAGATCGCGGGCAGGTTCGGAATCAAGGTCGGCCAGGAATCCCGGTGAGCACTTTTCCACTGAAATGTCGATGGCAGCGCCGAACGGAACATGCGCCTTGAGATGCTCGATCAGCTTGTCTCGAGCCTCGGCCGGGGCCTGGTTGGGGGCCACGCGCATCGACAGGCGGAAACGTGCGTGCGGGGCGATCGTATTGGATGATTCCGCAACAGAGCGAACGTCCATGCCAATAACGTTGATAGATGGCTTTGTCCACACGCGCGCCGCCAGGTCACCCGATCCGGCAAGCGTCACTCCATCAAGGACGCCAGCAGCCTCACGATACTCGTCTTCAGGCCAGTCTATATCGGACGTGTCGGTGGCTTTGAGGCCCTCGACAATCACGTTGCCGTCCTCGTCGTGCAAGGTCGCAATCATGCGCGCAGCGATTGTGACAGCATCCATGATCGGACCGCCGAATGCGCCGGAGTGGACAGCGTGCTCGAGTACGCGCACGTCCACGGTCACCACGGCGTTGCCACGCAGTGACGCAGTCATCGCGGGAATCCCCGGTTTCCAGTTGTCACCGTCAGCAACCACAATGACGTCAGCGTCCAGCTTGTCAGCGTGGGTCGTCAGAAAGTTTTCGAACGAGGGGGAACCAAGCTCCTCTTCACCTTCGATGAAGACACGCACGTTCAGGCCCAGATCATCGGCAAGGGTGCGCAGAGCGCCCAGGTGGACGATCACGCCGGCGCCATCATCGGATGCGCCGCGGCCATAGAGCCTGTCCCCCTTAACGGTGGCGTCGAACGGGTCACCGTCCCAGCGGTCGAGTTCACCAGTGGGCTGAACATCGTGGTGTGCATACAGCAGGACGGTGGGCGCTCCCTCGATGACGGGGGTGTGTCCAACAATGGCTGGTTCACCCTGTCCGCCGAAAGGCGAGTCGGCACGTAGAATCTCAGTCTCCAGGCCAAGATCGTTGAAGAGCTTGCTGACGTGTTCAGCTGATTTCTGCACGTCGTCCTGATGCTCCGGAAGGGAGGAAACTGACGGAATGGATACGAGTGTCTTGAGTTCGTCGAGCAGCTCGTCGAAATGCTGATCGACACGTTCACGCAGCTCCTGGACTGAGGGCGTGAGGTCATCATGAGTAGTGGTAGTCATATCACTGAGTTTAGTAGTTCGGCTTGTGGGTCTCAATCAACTACCCTAAAGGTGTGTTATTCCGTAAGAAATCTTCAGAAGAGTCAACGACAGCCGCTCCCGTCGACGAGCCGACGCATGAAGCGAGCGCAAAGAAGGGCCGTCCGACGCCGACGCGCCGACAGGCTGAGGCGCGCAGGAATCGTCCGCTGGTGCCGGCTGACCGTAAGGAAGCCCGCCGTCAGGCCAAAGAGAAGCGTGATGAGCGTTTCCGCCGTGAACAGGAAGCGATGACGACGGGAGACGAGCGCTATATGCCGCCCCAGCATCGTGGCCCTATCCGTCGTTTCATCCGCGACTACCTGGATGCCCGTTGGTCGATCTGCGAGTTCATGATGCCGGTGATGCTGGTTTTCATCGCATTGTCGCTGGCATTTTCCTTCATCGCACCGGCGCAGCAAACCAACGGTCAGCTCCCCGTCGTCATGATGGTGATGTTCATCTTCTTCTACGGCGCGTTGCTGCTCTGCATTATTGAGGGCGTCATCGTCTGGCAGATCCTCAAACGTCGTATCCGCGAGCGCTTCCCTGACAAGGTGATCCCGCGCGGCTCGTGGTTCTACGCATTTTCACGCATGCTGATGGCACGCCGCTGGCGCTCGCCGGCTCCTCAGGTGGGACGCGGTGAGTTCCCGAAGGGGTCGAAGAAACAGAAAGACTAGTTCAGGGCCAGGGCGCGGTTCATCGCGCCCGGCCACGTCGGCCCTTCGAAGACGAATGCGCTGAATGCTTCAACGAGGTCGGCACCGGCATCCAGCATGGCCTGAGCCTGAGATGCGGTGAAGATCCCGCCCGTGCCGATCAGAAGCTGATGGTCGTCCAGGTGCTCAGCAACCAGAGACACCACATCGAGAGCACGCGGGAACAGCGGGGCTCCTGAAACGCCACCTTCTCCCCACTCGTGATTGATCGTCGTATTGGTGGCCACTATCCCGTCCAGTTTCATGTCCCGGCTCATGGAGCACACCTCGATGATGTCGTCATCGCTCAGGTCGGGCGCGATTTTCACCAGCAGCGGCACGTGACGGCGCTGCTGCGCCGCATCGGCTCCGCGTCGCGCAGCCTCCAGGATGGGGCGAAGCTGATCGACAGCCTGCAGGTCCCGCAGTCCCGGAGTGTTGGGTGAGGACACGTTGACGACAATGAAGTCCACCCACGGCGCGACTTTCTGGGCACAGATCTCGTAGTCACGAGGCGCCTGGTCAGGTGGAGTGACCTTGTTCTTTCCGATATTCGCCCCGACGATACAGCGCCTGCCGTGACGGGTGGATCGCAGCTCACGTAGCTGCGCAACAGCCTGGTCGACACCCTCGTTATTGAATCCCATCCGGTTGCGCAGGCCGGCCTGGTCCATGAGGCGCCACAGGCGTGGCTGGTCGTTCCCTGGCTGCGGTCGGGGTGTGATCGTCCCAATCTCGACGAATCCGAATCCCAGTGCGCACATGCCCTCAATGGCGCGTGCGTCTTTGTCCATTCCGGCTGCAAGACCCAGGCGTCCGTGCACGGTGCGCTCACCGATTGTCGGCAGCGAGCGCGTGGGCCACAGCAGCATGGAGCGTGCATGCGGATCCCAGTATCCGATGGTGGCGCGCATCAGTGCGCGGATTAAGCCGTGTCGTCCTGCCCACGCAACGGCATTAAGGCCTGCATGGTGGGCACGTTCAGGATCAGTGCGGTGGATGACGCTGCGAAAAAGCCATGAGTAGACGGACATGGATCTAGCCTAGCGTCTCTAGTCCCACCATAACCACCACGCCAGATGCCCGACCGGATCATCCAGCAAGATGCGGTCGCATTCGTCGGGTGCCAGACAATGCAGCGCGTATCTGTCGCGCAGATAGGGCCAGGCTCGCGTCACACCGTCCGGTAATGAGTGACGTATCACGAGCGCATCGACACTGACTCGTTCGTCTCGTCGCGGCTGGCGAATGACATAACCGCTCACGTACACCTCCTGAGGGAAAGTGATCGCAGCATCGAGCGCGGCTTCAACCGTCGGCCCTCCATTTTGCGAACACTGCAGGTTTTCTGCACTCAGCAGGCTCCTCAGCTCGCGAGCATCGTCCCCACCAACCATAGTGAAGCGACAATAATCGTGATCATCCAGCTCCATGTAAGGAGCCAAAAGAACTGTGATGCCACTCGTGTCGAGCCACCCTGTAGGCCCATACATTCCCTCTACCTTCGTCTGCTTGATCAGCATGACGTCCTCCTTCTGTGTCGGTGCGTGCAGTTCACCGCATGAGGATCGACCTGTGCCAGCACGCGCCTGGTCTTTGTGGATTGACGAGGGTACCCACGGTGCGCTGTGGATAAACGATGGAGCATAATGGCGGGTGTGATCATCGATTTAACCGCATGTCAGAGCCTGGAAGACGTGGAAGCAGCCGTACCGGACGGTGCGCTTGCTGAGTACACGTGTATGACGGACGTCAAGCTGCGTTCGAGCATGGAAGTGGAACGCGGACTGTACATGGCGGAATCACACAATGTGATCATGCGGGCACTTGAGACGGGGCATCACCCGCGCTCATTCCTCATGGCGCCGCGCTGGCTCGAGCAGATGGAGCATCTGCTGGCATCCTCGACAGGCAGTGTTGACGGTGGTGACGTGCCCGTGTATATCGCCTCCGAAGAGGTGCTCGAACACATCACCGGATTTCACCTGCATCGCGGGGCTCTTGCCGCTATGCAGCGTCCCGAGCTGCCGGACGTGTCGGACCTCTTGGCACGTTCGCGCCGGATCGCTGTGCTGGAAGACCTGGTTGATCACACGAATGTCGGTGCAATCTTCCGTTCTGCAGCTGCTCTGGGTGTTGACGCGGTCATCGTCACACCTCGCTGCTGTGATCCGCTGTATCGGCGCTCCGTCCGTGTCTCCATGGGCACGGTCTTTCAGGTGCCGTGGACTCGGCTGGATACCTGGCCAGCCGTTGACGTGCTGCGCGAGGCGGGCTACTGCACGGTCGCCTGCGCACTCAGTGATGACTCACTGAGTCTCGATGAGTTCGTGGCGAACCCTCCGGACAAGAAGGTGGCATTGCTCTTCGGTACTGAAGGCGACGGATTGTCGCGCCGCACCATTGAGCAGACAGATCTGACGGTGCGTATCCCGATGGCCGGCGGAGTGGATTCGCTGAATGTGGCTGCTGCGTCAGCAGTGTTCTTCTGGGCGACCCGCGCACTCAATTAGCTGCGCGATCACCTCAGCACACTGCTCCCATCCTGACACTGGGATCGTCGTGAATCCTGCGGCTTTCACCGGGTAGTCGTTGCCACCCTCATCAAGCCTGTCCCCGACAAACACTATGTCGCTGGCGGCGATACGTGTCGCCTCGACCAGGTGGCGCATGCCGAACGCCTTGTCAACACCCTGTCGGGTGATATCGACGGATGTGGACCCGCCACCGCGTACCGACAGTTCAGGAACGTCGCGGGCGACCCGCTCAGCCAGTGCGGCTTTCTTCGTTCCGTCCGGGTCCCATGCGCGCTTGGCCTCCAGGGGTGCTTCCTGCCCTAGGGCAGAGAAGGTGATCTGCGAGCCTCGATCTTCAATAATGTCTCCCCAGGTGTGGCTTTCCCAAATTCCCAGGTCGTGTGCGTGCCGGGTCAGGGAGTCGATGGCCCGCTGGCGCTCGTCTGCGCTCAGATCCATCGCGTAGATCTGGTGCCACTGCTGGTCACGATACCTGAAGTAGCGGGTTCCACACGTTGGCATCAGGTGCAGGCGTTCAAGCTGCGCATCGTCAGCGTGCAGGTGCGCCAGGACCTGTGTGCGAAATTGACCGATGTGTCCTCCGGAGATGATGCACACGTCGGCAACGTCGAGGAGCGTACACAGGCGCTCGTCCATCAGGGGTGGGAGCGGAGATTTCGAGGGGGCTAACGTATCGTCCAGATCGAAAGCTGCCAGTTTCACTCCACGGACTCCTCAATAGTGTCGTCAACGCCAGGCTGCTTGAGGGTCTTGAGTGCGACGGTCGAGGCGACGAGGCCTCCCCACACGAGCAGGATCGAGATGACCATCAAGATGAGTGCGCTCGCTGTCATTGTTCCAGTCCTTTCGCGCGCGAGTCGAGGGAGTGATGCCACTTGGTCACCGTCATGATAACGGCGAAGACGATGATTGCCAGCAGCATTCCCCAGCCGAACATGCCGACAAAGGAGGTAGCATGCCCGTCATATCCGTGCATCACATAGTCGATGAGTGCGCTGATAAGCATGAAGCCCAGGACGATCGGGCTGATCACACCCACGACGAGGTCCCAAAAAGCGGGAACTCGGATCGATGAGACCGAGTTGAGGTGCGCACGCAGTCCCTTCAGGCGCGGACCGGCGAACGCGGAAAGCAGGCACAGCGCCATGGCGGAGGCAACCACGCCGATGTTGTTGACGAAGGTGTCGATGACGTCGAGGACATTCAGCCCCGAGCGCACACCGAACAGTCCCAGCGACAGCACCATCGCAGGCACGCCCATAATCATCGCAGCCTTACGCGGGGTGACTCCGAACTTGTCCTGGATGGAGCCGGAAACAACCTGCAACAGTGACAGCAGCGAGGTGATTCCTGCCAGCGTCAGGGACGTGAAGAACAGGACGCCGAAGATGGGGCCGCCCGGCATCATCGAGATAATCTGCGGGAAGGTCACGAACGACAGGATCGGGCCGGTAAGGCCTTCCAGTTCGTTCACGCCAACCTGTTGAGCATGTGCCATGAAGCCGAGGGCGGCGAATACGCCGATGCCGGCGAGCAGCTCGAAGGATGAGTTGGCAAAACCTGCAACAAGGCCGGTTCCGGTCAGGTTTGACTTGGGCTTGAGATAGGAGGCGTAGGTCGCCATGATGCCGAAGCCCACTGACAGCGAGTAGAAAATCTGTGCAAACGCTGCCAGCCACACATGCGGATTCGTCAGCTGATCCCATTGCGGGGTGAAGAAAGCGTTAAGTCCTTCCATGGCGCCAGGCAGGAACAGTGCGCGCACCACCATCACCACGAACAGGATGACCAGTAACGGCAGGAAAATACGGTTCGCCAGTTCCACGCCCTTGGTCAGTCCGCGTCCCACGATGAACAGGACGAACAGCCAGATCACGGCCAGGGGGACTAACACTGACAGGACGGGTGTCCATGACACTGAATCTGATCCGTCGAGTTGGAGGAACGTTTCGAGGAAGAAGGTCTGCGAGTCATCTCCCCATGCCAGGGTGATGGAGTGCCACGCATAGCTGGCCGCCCAGGCAACCACCGCTGCGTAGTAAATGAAGATGACGAAGCAGACGCCGACCTGAAACCAGCCGAGGAATTCTCCGCCGGCTGTCATGCGGCGCAGCGCCCACGGCGGTGAGCCACGCAGTTTATGACCAATCGCGTAGTCAAGAAAGAGGATCGGGATACCGACGCAGACGAGTGAGACGAGGTACGGCACCAGGAATGCGCCACCACCGTTGGCGTAGGCCACGCCTGGAAAACGCCAGATGTTCCCCAGGCCGATAGCTGAACCAATGGCTGAGATAAGGAACGCTGTTTGACCGGACCACGTTTCGCGACGCGGTTTGGTTTGTTGTGAGCTCATTTTCGTCACTCCATCACTTGCGGGATGAAGCTCACGCTAGAGTATTGTCAGCGCGCGGTGAAGAAGTATCCGCATATCGGATGGTCTCGCGCCAGACGAGAACGAAGGAAGGCCCATGTCGACCCCACACATTGCAGCTGAGCCAGGTGATTTCGCCCCCGCAGTCCTGATGCCGGGTGACCCGAAGCGTGCCCAGCGTATTGCTGAAACAATTTTGGACTCACCACGCCTGGTCACTGATGTGCGCGGCATGCTGGGCTTCACCGGCACTGTCGACGGTCAGCCACTGTCGGTGATGGGATCGGGAATGGGTCAGCCTTCCGCAACGATCTACGTCACCGAACTGATGAAGTTCTTCGACGTTCAGCGCGTGATCCGCGTCGGCACGTGCGGCGGAATCTCACCGAAAGTTCATGTGGGCGACACGATCGTCGCGATCGGTGCACACACGGATTCCGTAATGAATCAGCTGCGCATTCCCGGTGTCAATTTCAGTGCGGTCGCCTCGTTCAACCTGGCGCGAGCCGCCGTCGAGGCCGCAACCGAAGACGACACTGTTCACGTGGGAACGATTATTTCGCGTGACCACTTCTACTTCGCGCCCGACGGTCAGACACAACGCCTGGCGGACTATGGTGTGTTGGGCGTGGATATGGAAGCTGCCGCGATGTATGGCGTGGCGGCAGAGTGCGGCCGAGAGGCACTGACCGTATTGACGTGTTCGGATCACCTGCTTGACTCGTCGTCGGATATGACGGCGCAGGAACGTGAAACACAGTTTGAGACGACGCTGCGTCTGGCGGTCGCTGCCGCGCTGTCGTGATCTGTCTAAACCAGAGCCGCAAGGTGAAAGAGCCAGGCGATCAGCACGGTCACCGGCAGTGACATGATCGTGGTAATCAGCACAGTGCCCTGCGCGATGTGATTGCCGACGCCTGCCCGCGCTGAGGCGATGAAGGCATTTTGCGCGGTGGGCATCGCGCCCATCACCGTGACTGCCAACAGCGCGTGCCCGTCCATGCCCAGCAGCAGTCCTGCTCCGAACGCGCACGCCGGCTGAACCATGAGTTTGAAGCAGCTGGCGAGTATCACCATGTGCCCGTCCTGGGATCGCACAGTCAGGCGCTGCCCCACCAAGGAAGCGCCAAAACTAATCAGGACCAGCGCCGGCGCGGACTGCCCGATCATCTCGGTCGCGTTGGCGATCAGTGGCGGCACATCCAGGCTCACCGCTGCGCACAGGAATCCGAGGAACGCCGCGATCACCATCGGGTTGGTCACCACGGAGCGCACGATGGTCAAAATCGACAGCGTGATACCCGGCGTACACAGGTCGATGAGGACGAAGAACATCGGGGTGAAGAAGCCCAGCTGAAACACCATGATCGGCACTCCGTGAACCGCTGACCCCAGTACGTAAATCGCGATCGGGATGCCGACGTAGGCCGCGTTGTTCAACGAGGACGACATTGCGCCGACCGTCAGATCGCCAACCGCCGGCCGCATCGTCAGGCGAGCGATCAGAGCGAACACGCTGGCGGTGACGACACCGCTTGCTGCTGCCACGACGAGGGGACGGCCGATGACGACATCAAGATCAGCTGATGCGATCGTGGAGAACAGCAGTGCGGGCGCGGCGATCCAATACACCAGGTCAGTGATGTGTCCAGTAGCATCGGTCTTGAGGATCTTCGTTGCGCGCGCGATCCATCCAACAGCCATAATGACTGCGATGACCGCGATGCCCTCGATTACTTGTCCCACGCGTCTACATTATGGCCACAACCAGGAAAGCGAAAGTCATGTCATGGATTGATCACATGGTGTGGTGGCACGTCTACCCGCTGGGAATGTGCGGCGCCCCCATTCGTCCTCCGTTCGGGGCCGACGCGTCGGCGCACCGGATCACCATGCTGGAAAACTGGCTGGACTACCTGATCGAGCTGGGAGCCAACGGCCTGCTTCTGGGCCCGATCTTCCAGTCAACATCACATGGCTACGACATTCTTGACCACTTCGCAGTTGACCCGCGCCTGGGAGATGAAGCTGACTTTGATCACCTCATTGCCGCGTGCCACGAGCGCGGCATCCGCGTGGCGTGTGACGGTGTTTTTTCTCACGTCAGCTCCCAGCACCCGCTGGTCAGCGAGGTTCTCGCTGCCGGCCCGGACAGTGAGCACGCGGAATTATTCGACATTGACTGGGAGGATCCCGCAGGTCCGACTCCACGCGTCTTCGAGGGTCACGGTGAGCTGGTTCGGCTCAATCACGCCGGTGCACAGGCACGCACATACGCCACCGACGTCATGACCTACTGGCTTGAACGCGGCATCGACGCCTGGCGTCTGGATGCCGCCTACTCTGTGCCGAGCGATTTTTGGCGCGACGTCATCGACCCCGTTCGGGCGCGTTTCCCTGAAGCGTGGCTGATGGGTGAAGTAATCCACGGTGACTACACCGACATGATCGAGCAGTGCCATTTTGATTCACTGACCCAATACGAACTGTGGAAGGCAATCTGGTCGGGTATCTCGGATCGAAATTTCTTTGAGCTGCAGTGGTGCCTCGATCGTCACAACCATTTCCTCGATTCCTTCACCCCACAGACATTCATCGGCAACCACGACGTCACGAGAATTGCCTCGCAGATCGGGAGCCAACATGTCGGCGTCGCTCTCGCCATTGTCATGACTGTCGGCGGGATCCCATCGATCTACTATGGCGACGAACAGGGCTATACCGGAATCAAGACCGAGGAGCTCGGCGGCGACGATCAGGTGCGTCCCTCGTTCCCTGATCTGCCCGACCACCTGTCGAATCTGGGCGAATCAGTGTTCCAGACCCACCAGGCGCTCATTGCGCTGCGTCGCCAGCATCCGTGGCTTGTCCATGCGCGCACGCAGGTGTGCGAGGTAACCAACGAGCAGCTGTCGTACCGCTCCAGCGCGGATGGACACACGATCTGCGTTTTTCTCGACCTGCATGATTCTGACGCGCCGCACGTCACGATCACCGAGCCCGGAGGGCAGATTCTTTTCGCATTCTAATTAAAGCCGAGGACGGCGCGGGCGATGCGGTAGATCGATAGCGGGATGACGCGTCCGGGCGTTCCCGGCAGCGAGATCAGCCGTCCGAGCAGACCTGATCTGACCTGCCGAGTGACCTGCGGGTAGTCTCGGTCAGCTTCCGCCCACAGGCGTTCTTTCTCCTGGACGTGTTCTGGTGTGCCAGAGAGCAACAACATCAGGGAGCACACGATGAAATTGATGCGCAGGTAGTGAATCATGTAGCGATACAGGTGTGCAGGGACAGTGGATTCGTCAGGGGTGCCGGCAAGCATCCCCGCGTTGACGCGCAGCAGCTGGTCGATACGTGAAATCATGACTTTTTCGTTCACTGACTGGTCATCGCGGCCAATGAAGTAGCGGTACAGATTCGCATCGATGTAGCGCAGCGTTCGCACATGCGGCAAGGGCACGTAGGAATACAGGTAGTCCACGTAGAAGGTATGCTCCGGCAGGATCATCCCGGATTGTCTGACCAGCTCGGTGCGAAAAATGAGCGTGTGCATCATGAGGTACTGGTCGTAGCGGCACGCACGCATGTCATCCCACCCAATGATGCGATCAGCAGGAAGAACGTTGAGGAAGCGGACCGCATGCTTATGAGATTTTCCCTGTTTCTCGTAGACGTAGTTCGCCACGTACATGTCGACGTCGTCGCCGCGGTCCTGGTCTGCGGCCATCTGATCCAACACGCGTGTCAGCGAGCGCCGGTCGAGCCAGTCGTCAGAGTCCACGACTTTCAGGTAACGGCCAGTGGCCTCGCGGATGCCGGTGTTGAGGGCGCCGCCATGCCCTGCGTTAGCCTGGTGGACTGCGCGGATTTCAGGGAATCTGCGCGCCAGTTTGTCGGCAAGCTCGGGAGTCTTGTCACTCGATCCATCGTCGATGATGAGGATTTCGATGGGGTGCGCATAGCCGATCAGGGACTCCACACATCGGCGCAGATAATCTTGCGAGTTATACGCCGGGATGATGACGCTCAGCAGTGGCTGATGAGATATGTCCACATCGGTCATAGTACGTGATCGAGAATGATCTGAGTGGCAGGAACGGCATCTCGCAGCACAGCTTCGTGGCCGTGATCCTCGATCGACGCGTACGTGCCGTGTGGCAGCAGCTGTGCCACGCGCTTCGTCCAGTCGTGCGGACACACCAGGTCGTCTTCTCCGCGCATGACCAGTGTGGGTGTGGGCACCTGCGGGTAGATGCGTTCAACGCGGTGATCCATCATGGCGCGAATCGTTCGGAAGAACCAGACTGGGCCGGCACGCAGATAATTCGCAACACCCACTGCCATCACGTGCAGCCCATCGTCGGCAAAGTCAGTAATCAGATCCCATGCCTGTTGGTGGAGGGTCCGCCTGGCGGGGTTGATGGTCGGAGCAATCAGAACCAGCTGATCGATCAGGTCGGGCCGTTGCTGCGCCACCTCCACTGCGACCTGGGTGCCCATCGAGTGACCAATCACGATCACGTGACGCAGCTTGTTGTCCCGTATGAAAGCGGCAACGAGTTTGCCGTACTGAGCCATCGACGGGGGGCGCTTCGGAGTGGGTGAATCACCAAAGCCTGGCAAGTCAACCGTATAGGCAGTGCCGTGAGGTGCCAGTTCCCTGGCCAGTCCAGCCAGTGCTCGCCTGCCCATCCCCACGCCGTGAATCATGACGAAGACAGGGCGGGAAGGATCCGGCGCATGTTCCTCGACGCGGTTATCACGCATGGCGTAGACCATGCGGATACGACCGCGCTGGTAGGTGCGTACTTCAACGTCCGAGTCTTCCTGAAAGACCGGGTCGCCCGAGGAATCATCGGTTCCGATATACGCCATCGCTTCTCCTTATTTCAGCTGACCATTCTTCCACAGGTATGACACACTGCCTAATACGAAGGAGGTACCGTGGCTCGACTCGTTCTGATTGATCTTGACGGCACGCTGCTCACACGGACGCAGGACGTGCCACCATCTGCTCAAGCTGCCTGCCGCGAGGCACGCGAGGCCGGACATATTCTGGCCATGTGCACCGGCCGATCCACTCCAGAAATCTACCCGTGGCTGTGGGATCTGGGCTTTTCCGCAGTAATCGGCGGATCAGGTGCCTACGTTGAGGTCGATGGTCAGGTGATCCGAGATGAACGCATCGACCGTGCGGACATTGAATCAGTCAACAAGGTGCTGAGCCGCAATGAGTGTTTGTGGGTGTGGCAAAGTTCCGAGGCCATGCATCCGTCTGCCGACTATTTGTCAGTTTTCCCCGGCAAAGATCCCGACTGGGTGCCGTATATGCGCCAGATCGAACCGTACCTGCGCTCCGGGATACCCGATTCGGCCTCGAAATGTGCGTTCCTGGCACCTCGCGCCGGAATATTTGAGGCGATGAGCAGCCAGCTGGATGAGCGTTTCGACATCATCGGTGGATCGGTGGGTACGGCCGATGCGCGCGTCGGTGAAATCCTCAAAGCACAGTGTCACAAACTGACGGGCGCCCATGTGCTGTGTGGTCACCTTGGAATCAGCATCAGTGACGTTGTAGGAATCGGTGACTCCCCCAATGACCGTGAGCTTCTGGCGGGTGTGGGCACGAGTATCGCGATGGGCAATGGAAGCGAAGACGTCAAGGCGATCGCCTCGTGGGTGACCTCCCCCGTTGACGAGGATGGTCTGGCGCGCGCTTTTGAGTACGCCGGATTGATTACGCGGTAGTTCCCGTTTCGGGCAGGTCATGCAGCAGTGTTGACCGGCGGGCAATCTCCGAGGGGCTCTGAATTGGCAGTCCTCGGATTTTGTCGATCACGATGCAGATAGCAGCCAGGATGGCAACTGGCAGGATCCATGACAGTCCTTGACCATACAGCGGCAGCTTCATGATGGCGGGGATCGCCCGACCAATTTCAATGTCGAAGGAACGCAGAAGGTCGTTGAGTGCGAAAACCGCCGCGAGCGCAACCGGCAGGCGATAGGCCCACACCAGGCGGAAACGCAGTGCGGCCTGGATCAGCGTGAGGAAAATCAGCGTAACGGCTACGGGGTAGAGGAGCGCGTTGAGAGGAGCCGCAATGTCGAGGATGACGGTCAGGCCCAGGTTCGCCATCAGTGCGCCGATGATGGTGAAGATGATGCTCCACCCTCGGTAGTCAACAGCAGGGATCAGGGTCGCGAAATAGGAGGCGGTCGAGGTGATCAGGCCAACCGCCGTCGTCAGACATGCCAGAAGGACGATTCCGGAAAACACCCACGATCCTGCTGATCCGAGGGCGACGTGCGAAGCGTAGGCAAGCAGTTCTGCACCGTTGTTGAATTGCTGGCCAACGGAGCGACCCAGATGCCCCAGCCCCAGGTAGACAAGTCCCAGCAGTACTGCCCCGACCACACCTGACATGATGCAGGCGATGACGGAGGGGCGCCCCGCGGGTACTCCACGCGAGTACAGCGACAGCAGGACAACAATCCCGAAGACCAGTGCAGCCAGCGAATCCATCGTCAGGTAGCCCTCCAGGATGCCGGACGTGAAAGGCGAGGACGCGTATTCCTCGCTCGGCGCACTGGGAGCAGCGCTCAGGCGCGCGGATCCCACGATCACCAGGATGACGATCAATGTCAGAAGGGCAGGAGTCAGATACTTGCCCAGCGCGTCGACGATGCCGGCGCGGCGCAGTGACAGCCATAGGCTCAGAGCAAAGAACGCCACGACGAACAGGAGCAGCGCCACTGTGCCCGATATTCCGGTTGGCCCGACAAACCCCATTTCGTACGCAACGTTCGCAGTACGCGGGATCGCGTAGAACGCGCCGATCGACAGGTAGATCAGTGCCGGGAAGATCATCGCGAAAACCTTGCCGGTTCGCTTGGCAATATCTCCCAGCCCGGCGCCAGACACTGCCACCGCAATAATCGCCAGCATCGGCAGAACCACACCGGTTGACAGGAAACCAAGGATCGCCGGCCAGTAGTTCGTTCCAGCCTGCTGTCCCAGTTGTGGAGGGAAGACCAGGTTTCCCGCTCCGAAGAACATGGAGAACAGCATCAACCCCACGACAATGATGGTGGTCGGGATTCCTGCACGCTTCGCAGATGTCACTGGGCGCCTTTCGATCAACTTTCCTGTGCTGCAGACAGTTTAGCGCTCTCTCCAGCTGAGATGTTCACTCCTTCCGGCGCCACGAGGGTATCTGCCACGGTCACGGTCGTGGCATCGATGGTGCCGTACAGGCAGGTCAGTGTGAGGCCTCCCTCGTCGCGCGTCAGCGTGCCCCAACCGGTGCCCGTCATCACGACGAGGCTGCGGCGCGGCTCGCGGGCAATCCTCAGTTCGCCGGTGAACTGGTTCCACGTGATCCCTGTGAGCTCATCGAAGACGCTCCAACCGGACAGCGCGCGCGTGTAGTGGTCACCGCATTCGATTTCGTTGTACGGATTGCGTGTCGTGCCGTCGTAACGCGCCCACAGTCCGTGCAGGACCGCATAGCCTTCGTCGGTGAGCCCTTCGTGCAGGCAGTGTGCCGCCACCTGATATTCGATGCCCGTCCACACTTCGTCGCAGTATCGTGTGGGCACATCGGGTCGCCCACCGGTCGGCCATGAGCACATCAGCAGACCCGTTTCCTTGCCGGTAGCGAATGAGCGGTAGGGGTGCTCGAAGTCGTCAAAACCGGTGCGTAGGTTCAGGCGTACAACATTCTTCAGCGCCGTCACCACGTGGTCGCGTGGCAGCAGGTATCCCAGGTCAAGCTGGTGCGCCCACCATTGGCCGATGAGCTGGTCAGACAGGCACCCGTCCTTCCACTGGAAGTCGTCGCGATCCCCTTCTTCGAGGACCTGGCGGTAGTACTCGCCGGTGAACAGCGCCTCATCGTAGGCACGTGAGGATGCCTCGAAGCGTTCGCGGTAGTGGCTGGCGCGCTCATCGTCGCCCAGAAGTTTGGAAATCTCTTCCATCGCGCGCAGTGCTGCCAGCCAGTACGTTCCCATGTAGGAGTTAATGCCACACAGGTCAATGTCGTGCGTGGAGGGCTGAATGCCGTGGAGCAGTCCGGTTGAGTCGGGGTCCCATGTGTTTTCGATGTAGTCCATCAGCCGCACCAGGTTCGGCCAGTACTGCTCCAGCCATGCGCTGCCCGCCTGGTAGCGGGCTTCGCGGTAGGTGCGCAGAACGATTGACAGCATTCCGTCAAGCGCCGGATCGCCCGGTCCTCCGATTTCCCGATCCCAGATCTGTGGCGTCTCCAGTGGCAGCAGGACGCGGTGCGGGATGAATCCTTCGGGTGCCTGCGTGATGGTGAACTCTGTTTCGCGCATGGAGCGTTCCATGCGTGGGAAGAGCTTGGCTGTGGCTTGCGCGTAGGCGTGCACGTGCGTGCAATTGAGCGGACATGACCCGCCGACGAATCCAGCCCACATCGGCGTGGATGCGCCCAGGACTCCCTCGAAGGCGAATGTGCGGTCATCAGCACTTTGGAAGTAGCTCGGGGAGCGCACAATTGCGGCCTGTGTGAGCATCCGATCTGCGACTTCGCCGCCCGGTTCGTCGGCCAGGTCAGAGTTCGTCATGGCATCCACCCATGCGCGTGAGTGGTGTTCGAGGGTGTCCCAGTTTTCGTGTACGTACGCGGTGACCTGTGAGGCATCCGACCAGCGTGTGGTGTAGCGGTTTCCCAGCCAGTGTGTGGCCGGAGCGTAGGTGGGTTGTACGCCTCCAAATTGAACGAAGTTGACGTATCTGTTCGGGAAGTGCCATGTGATCGCGACGCGCACTGTGGTGGTTTCACCCGGTTCAAGGAAGAACTGCGAGACCACTCCCCCGTTCCATGTTGATCCTGACGGGCTGGGCATGGGACGCGCTGTGATGCCGTTGGGCTGCGGGTCAGGCAGGTCATCTGGAACACCGTTCCATTCGTCGGGGCCCACCGGCTGGCGTGTCGCCATGAAGTCCATGAACTGCGCCGGATCAGTCCACTGAGGAAGGGAGCTGACGCGCGTGCCTGACACGCTCAGGCTCATGGTGCCTGCGCCGGGATCGCGCGGGGCGGATTCGTTTAAGGAGGGGTTGGTCATGGTGAGTTCGGTCCAACCGTCTGCGCGGTGGACGGTGTTGACGTTGCCGCCGTATCGCGGTGAGTGGACGCCTACCGGGTTGGTCATGCCGTCATGACCGATGGCGTTCTGCAGACCTGCGCCGAGCCAGCCGTTGAGCCCGGTCTTGGGGTCAGTGTTCGTGAAGGTGAAGGTGAAAAGGGCGGCAGGTAGTGCGGAGTCATCTTCGTTCAGCGGGATGAGCGGGGTGAATGCGTCGAGCGTGACTTTCACCGGCAGTGTGTCGTCATCGAATGTCACGGTGCCAAATGGATAGTGTCCTTCGAAGGAGGCACTGGCCATCGGTGAGAAGTCCTCGAGCAGGTCGCGCTGCCAAGTCGGTACGTCATCATCGTTGACCAGGACTGTTGGTTCGTGCGGCTCACCTGGTTGGGCGATCAGGACACACTGTTCGTTGAAAGGCGGCTCCCACTGACTGATGCGTAGGGCAAAGAATGATCCGGGTAGCGTTCCCGTGTGATTTCCGATGTTGTGCAGCTGCCATTGTTTGAGTGATCCGTCCGCAGCGAGCGCCAGGTTTCCCGTTCCGATCCCGCCGAGGGGCAGAGCAGTGAATGGATGTGGGGTGGTCATCGTCGGCCTTTCATGCAATCGATTACATTTTAGGCTAATATTGCTGACAGTCCACGTCAAGACGGGTCTGCAGTGGCGCAGTCATTACACTTGACAGCAACACTGGTTGGCATTTTGCGGAAAAGACACTATGAAAAGAAAACATCAATCCATCGATGCTCCCCAACGCGTGCGCATGATCGATGTCGCTCGCGCCGCAGGGGTGTCAACGGCGACCGTCTCACGCGTGTTGAGCAATGCAGGCACCGTTAAGCCTGACCTCGCTGAACGGGTGATGGAAGCTGTCAGGCGCACGCATTATGTCCCCGATTCAACAGGTCGCGCCCTGCGCCGCCAGCGCTCGGATGTGTGGGCTGTCATCGTGTCGGATATTCAGAACCCGTACTTTTCGCGACTGGTCGCCTCCATTGAGCAGATCGCCACCGCCAACGGCCTGTCGATCGTGTTGTGTAATACGGGTGAAGATCTGGACCGCGAGCGCCGCTTTATTGCCAATGCCATTTCACAGCGCATGTGCGGAGTGATCCTGACCGCGGCGTCGGAAGCTGATGAGAACGTTGAGCTGCTGACCCGGGCCCGCATTGCCACCGTCGTCGTTGACCGGCGTGTCGGATCGTACGAGGGTGACTCGGTGCTCTTGAATAACGTTCTTGTCGGCCGGTTGGCTGCGAATCATCTGATTGAACGCGGCCACCAGCGTGTTCTGTGTTTGTTTGGTCCGTCTGCAGCTTCCACCACGTTTGACCGCTATCTGGGTTTCCAGGCCGCATGGACGGAGGCGCATCGCGATCGTCATGGTTTGCAGCTGGTGGAGACGAATATTCACGCCGGAGGAGCCCGCCAGGCGACCGCGTCCGCTTTGGCTCGAGCCCACCCGCCGACCGCTATCTACGCGGCGAACGCCGTGCTGTCGATGGGTGTGTATCGGGCGGTGCAGGAAAGTGGGCGGCGCATGCCCGAGGATGTGTCACTGATCGGCACCGATGATGCTGACTGGACGACAATGGTGTCACCTCAGGTGACTTTGATTTCGCAGCCCGTGGAGGAAATGGGGACGCGCGCGGCGTCGATTTTGCTGGAGCGGATGGAGGATCCGGACGGGGAGCCACACCATGTGGTCGTGTCGCCATCTCTGATCGAAAGGGAGACGACAGGCGCAACCATCGCGCCTTAGACGCTCATGAGGCGCCTCGCCAGACAGCGCGAGACGCCTCATGAATAGACTCGTCTTACTTGTCGAGAGTCTTGAGTGCTTCCAGCGACTTCTCGACATCAACGACGGGACCGCCGTTTGCCGGTGGTTCCTCATCGATCATGATGTCCTGCTCCAGGACGTAGTATCCGTCAAATCCGGCTTCGTCGAGTTTGTTGACGATCTCGGCGAAATCGATGTCGCCCTCGCCAATGGGTGCGAACATGCCGGCCTTGACGCCTTCGCTCCATGTGAGTTCGCCGGGCAGAAGCTTGTCGGTCATTTCCTTGTGGATGTCCTTGGCGTGGACGATGTCGACGCGGTCGGCGTACTTGTTGACCAGTTCGACTACGTCTGCGCCACCGCAGGCGAGGTGGCCGGTATCCAGGCACAGGCCGACCTTCGAGTTGTCCAGGACGCGCTCGACTTCGTCAACGTTTTGCACCATGGTGCCCCAGTGCGGGTGCAGGCACGCGATCACGTTGCGCTCGGCGCATGCGGCTGAGATACGGTCAAGGTTGGTGAACAGTGTTTCCCAGCCCTTTTCGTCCAGGACTGGACGCTCGTCATAGCCTTCAACGCCGGAGTCAGCTGCGAGGATCAAGTATTTGCCGCCTGCGACCTCGAACGCATCGAGTTCTTTCTGGACGGCGGGAATCGGGTCGGTTTCAGGGTCATGCATGATGGCCAGGAAGAATGCACCGACGACGTCGAGTTCGTATTTGGCGACCTCGGTGGCGCGGGCTTCTGCTTCGAGCGGCAGCCATCCCTGGGGGCCGAATTCTGTGGCGGTCAGACCGATCTGCTTCATTTCCGTTAGGACGCGCTCCGGGCTCATCTGGTATCCCCAGCCTGGAACTTCACATACACCCCAGCTGATCGGGGCTCCTGCAATTTTCATCGTGTCAACCTTTCATGTCGTGTGGATATGCGGGCGATTCAGGACAATGTAATGGATGTGCCGGTCAGAGCGGATTCCTGTGCTGCTTCAGCGATTTGCAGCGCCTTGATCCCATCGGTGACGTTCGGGGTCGGTGTCTGGCCGTGTGCAATCGCGTCGAGGAAGGTGTTGAGCTCATTGCTGTATGCCTGGGCGTAGCGTTCCAGGAAGAAGTTGAGGTAAGGCTCTTTCGATGCGGAGAAGTTCGAAGTGGACAGCTCAACGGTTGTGGCGCGCACATTGTCGGCATTGAGCACACCGTCGGCACCGAAGACTTCCAGGCGCTGGTCATATCCGGGGGCGCAGTGGCGCGAGTTGATGATGGTCGCGACAACGCCGTTGGCGTTGCGCAGCAGGATCATTGTTGCGTCGAAGTCGTTGGCTTTCTTGATCTCCGGGTCGAAGTTCTGGCCGTAGGCGAATACCTCGACAATGTCGCCGAGGAAGAAGCGCGCCATATCGAAGTCGTGGATCGTCATGTCCTTGAAGATGCCGCCTGAGGTGGCCACGTACTGCGGGCTGGGAGCTTCGGGGTCACGCGAGGTGATGGTCACCTGCTCAACCTGGCCGATCTCACCCCGATCGACGAGGGCTTTGATCGCGGCGAAGGACGGGTCGAAGCGGCGGTTGAATCCGAGCATGATGGTCGGGTTGAGGCCTTCGAGGTCCTTCTCGAGCTGCTTAGCTGCCTCGTAATCCAGGGCGATCGGCTTTTCGCACAGTGCGGGCAGGCCGGCTTTGGCGGCGGCAATGATGTGCTGTGGGTGCTGCGGTGTCGGGGAGCAGATGACGACTGCGTCTAGGTTGTCGAGGGCGAACAGGTCCTGCGCGTCGGACAGAACCGTTGCGCCGAATCGCCCACCCAGTTCCTGCGCTGCCGGCTGATACGGATCAGCAATTGCCACAAGCTGTGCGTTGGGGTTGGCAGCGATGGTGTTGGCATGCACGTGTGCGATGCGTCCCGCACCGATGAGACCAATATTGACCATAATAAGACCTTCCTTATTGTCATGAACAACCGGCGTTGGCTATCCCGTTGTGCCTCTATCCCACGATCCTATCACGGCTTGTTCTGACATTAAACCCCGATTCGGCGTCTTTCGGCACCGAATCGACGACAGATGACAGGTCTTTGCGAGATCCTCTACACAAGTAGATATGCCGCAGAAGCAATAGTTAGGACAATAACAATGGCGTTGAAGACATTTTGATTGATCCTGTTGGCGACCAGCTTGCCAACGGCACAGCTCGCAATGACGACGGGAGCCAGAATCAGCGCTATTGTCACAACCTCACGCGTTACCAGGCCTATTCCTGCTGAAAACGGCAGCTTGACAAGGTTAATGAGAAAGAAAAACCACGCCTGGGTTCCCAGGAACCTCTGAACATCAAAACCGGAGGCTAAAAAGTACATCGACATGACGGGCCCACCCGAGTTCGCGGACATCGTCGTGAAACCACCTAACGCGCCATAGATTCCGCGCACGCCGCTTCGTGCGACCGCTTTCTTCATCTTCTCCCCATAGGCGTGCATGAGCGCGAGCGTGAGGAATGTCAGTGCCAGGACAATAATTCCGATGGAGCGACGCACAACCGTGTCGGAGGCGAAGTACAGGAATGCCGCACCACAAGCCACACCGATGATGACAGATGGGATCAGCCGAAAAAGGGTTCGCCAGTCACATGTCTTGAAGTACACCCACACCGCGATTATGTCCCCTACCAGCAACAGAATCAGCAGGACGGCCGTCGATTCCCTTGCCGGTAATACTGCCGCAAACATTGCAACAGCCACGCTGACCACTCCAGGCAGAGCAGTCTTACCCAGACCTACAAATATCGACGCGATCGCTAGGACGATCCACGCTCCCGCTGACAGATCCAACTGACTTCACCTCCCTACATCGCTTTGTCCTCACAAATAATGGTAGATCTTACATGCGAGTACACACCTCTTCGTCGCAGGCAATCTATCACCTCTGAGACCAATTCACACAAACCCCTTTGTTTCTTCAAGCATTTGTGACGACATTAGTGTGCGAATACGATCTTTTGCAGAACTTTCTGCCGCCAAAACCTCCAGATATCATGACAAGACTGTTACGAAGCTTACAAGAGTGTGCTACTCTCATTCCTATCGGGTATTAACGCGCGTTAACATAGATGTTGTACTTCGCACAATATTCGAGAATGCGACTCACAACGAAGAGAGTGGATACATGACTAATCAATCGCCTCAGCTTTCGCCTCGTGAGATCGAGGACCTTGTCGAGAAAACTCCAGCATCAGGTAAACACCGCGGTATAGGCGCGTTGCAGCCGTAGCGACCATTGGTTCGTTCCTGTTCGGCTACGACACGGGAGTGATTTCCGGAGCTCTCCCCTACATGCATTTGCCGTGGGATGCAGGCGGAATGCACCTGAACACCATCCAGGAGGGATGGATCGGCGGGACCCTCCTCATCGGTGCGGCAATTGGTGCACTGTTGGGCGGACGACTTTCTGACCGATTCGGACGCCGTCACAACATCATGCTGCTCGCCGCTCTTTTCTTGGCAGGCGCTTTAATGGTCACCCTCGCTCCCAGCCTGTGGTTCATGTACGTGTCCAGATTTATCCTTGGCCTGGCCGTCGGAGGGACATCAGCAACCGTACCGGTATATCTTGCTGAGACGGCTCCCAGAAGAATTCGTGGAACAATCGTCGCAATTGACCAATTGATGATCGTAACTGGTCAGCTCGCTGCGTTCGCATTCAACGCCGTCATCAATCAGGTTCTCGGCGGCCCAAAGCTGACGGTGCAGGCCGATCCGCTTGGCTGCATCGAGCCCGGAACATACAACTGGCAGGACATCTCCTCGTGGATCTACCTCAAGGAACAGGTCAGTGCTAGCTGTACTCTCAACGCTCAGTCAGACCTGATTGCGTGGGCAGATTCGCTCACTCTCACGTCCGGAAACGGGTCCGGATGGCGCTTCATGATTGTTCTGTGCACGATACCCGCAATCGCCTTGTGGTTGGGTATGCGTCTGATGCCGGAGTCGCCGCGCTGGTACGCGGCAAATCAGCGGTACCTTGAAGCAACCGGTGCTCTTAAGCGGGTTCGTGATGATCGCGACGAGCCGCGTTCAAAGGAATTCACAGAAATGGTTTCCGCGACCGAGCGTGACGTCCATATAAAGAAGGGCACATGGAGTGAGATGATCCGGACCAAGTGGCTTCGACGCCTCCTGGCGATCGGCATCCTCATTGCAGTGGGCAACCAGCTCACCGGCGTCAACACCGTTATGTACTACGCGCCGAAGGTCCTCGAACTTGCCGGCATGTCAACAGCTGTAGCCATTACCGCCCAGGTTCTTAATGGAATCTTGTCTGTCGCCGGGTCATCGCTGGGCCTTTACCTGATCTATCGCTTCTCTCGTCGCGGACTGCTGGCGTGGAACGTGGCGGGCATCGCGGCTTCACTGCTCCTGATATCAATCCTGTTCGGCACGCTGATCGAACCTCATATTGAAGCTGGAACGCTGCCGGATCCCATCGCCGCCTACGGAGTTCTCGGGTGCATGGGAATCTTCATGCTCTTCGTCCAGTCCGGAAACAGTGTCGTGTGCTGGACCATGATGGGCGAGATGTTCCCCGCTCGTTTCCGCGGTCTCATGAATGGCACTGCCGTCTTCTGCCTGTGGGTGTCAAACGCAATCCTGACGACCACATTCCCCTGGCTCATGGCGAATCTCGGCGGAATGGTGACATATGCAGTGTTTGCGGGTATCAACGCTTTGGTTCTGCTCGGGCTCTACTTCTTCATGCCGGAAACGTCCGGCAAGTCGCTTGAAGAGATCGAAGAGGAAATGAAGGAAAACTATTCACAGAGCTGGCGTTACCGAACGGAGCGTACACGCTAAACCTGACGTTATACAGAAAGGCTGTGGGATCGAAATGATCCCACAGCCTTTTCGATGTCTGGTGTCACAACGACATGTCGACCACTGCACGACCCTGAATGTTGCCGACAGCCAATTCGTCATAGCCCTTGCCTGCATCTTCGAGCGAGAAACGCCTGGTGACGATCTGCGAGTAGTTGATGTAGCCGTTGGCGGCCATCTCGACAACCTTGGGCAGATCAACTCGTGTACGTGCACCATAGGAGCCGAGAATAGACTGTCCGCGGCGCACCGTGCGGTTGATTTCAACGCCCGCGGTCTGCACACCGGCGCCCAGCCCAATCGGCACCATCCGCCCACCATCTGACAGAGCATTCAGTGCGGACTCCCATGTTTCGGGACGTCCCAGTGCCTCGAATGCAACGTCGACGCCCTTGCCGTCGGTGAGTGCGAAGACTGCGTCGTGAACATCTTCCTTGGTGGAATTCACAACGTCCGTGGCACCCAGTTGCCTGGCCGCTTCGAGCTTGTCGTCGGCCACGTCAATCGCGATGATCTTGCTGGCGCCGAATGCCTTAGCGATCTGGATGATGTTGGAGCCAACGCCTCCGGTCGCCACGACGGCAACAGTTTCACCAAAGCGCAGGTCTGCTCCGCGGCGCACCGCACCGTAGGCCGTCATCGCCGCGCACCCCAGAATCGCGCCTGGGACAAGGTCAACGTCGTTAGGCAGAACGGCAATCGATGTCGACGGAATGACGCAGTACTGAGCCAGCGCGCCCATCGAGTACATGGCGATTTCCTCGCCGTCGGTGCCGAACAGTCGAGTCTGACCGTCGTAGAGTTTTCCTTCCAAACGGTTGAGGTTAAAGAACGTGTCGCACAGGTCATCACGGCCTTCTGCACAGTGATCGCACTGGCCGCACGGCATCAGGAATGCTCCGGCGACCTTTTGCCCCACTTCCAGGTCAGTGTGGTCGTTGTCGGGGCCTACCTCAACAATTTCTCCGGTCACTTCGTGGCCGAGTACGCACGGGTACGGGAAGGCGATTTTGCCGTGAATAACATGCAGATCGGAATGACACATGCCACATGCTGCGACCTTGATCAGAACTTCTCGGCTCCGTGGTTTAGGCGTCTTGATCGTTTCTATCTGCATGCCTTTGGCAGGGTCACGCAGTACCGCAGCCTTCATCGTTTCTGGAATTGCCTCTGACATTTTTCCTCCATTGGATTCAGACACTTCTCACTGCCGACGCACCGGATTGTGCTTTCCGGACCGTACATCAATTCTATCCTCATTTGTAACATTTGTAAATGGAATTGAACGTACAAACTATCGATTACCGAGGGAGTCTACCGATCCGCTGTTCGGAGGACATACGAAACGGCGGGCCAGAGCCGAAGCAAATCGGCCGCTAGCCCACCGTCTCATATTGACTGAGTTGAGTCAGTTGTCTTCGTTCAGAACGTCACACGTTCCTGCGTTGACTGCCTTCCAGATTTCTTCTTCGGTCGGCATTGCCGTGGAGCATTCCAGACGCGCTGCCACGATCGCACCGGCACCGTTGCAGCCCTGAATGATCTTCTCCAAATCCCAGCCCTGCAGCAGACCGTGCACCAGCGAGCCGCCAAATGCGTCACCAGCACCTGCGCCATTCATGGGCACGCACGGCAGTTCAGGCACAACCAGGCGCTCGTCGGCCGTCTTGGCCAGTGCGCCATCACGTCCCTGCTTGACGATGGCGATCTTAACGCCGCGTTCCAAGAGTGCATCTGCAGCACGCTCGGGGTCCTTCTCCCCTACTGCAATTTCGCATTCGGTGCGGTTACCCACTGCCACATCGGTGTATTCGAGACACTCGGCGTAACGCTGTCTAGCGAGTTCAATGTCGTCCCAGAAGATGGGCCGCCAGTCCATATCGAAAATTGTGTATGGCTTGTGGCCGCGCATCTTCAGTGCGTCAATGTGCGTGGTGTAGGAAGGATCCTCCGACAGGCCGGTGCCGCTGAACCAGAAGATCTTGCAGTTCTTCACGGTCTCCTCGGGCAGATCGGAAGTCTTGATCTGCAGGTCCGGAGCCGACGGCTCACGGTAGAAGAAGAATGGCGCGTCGGGAACCAGCTCACAGAAGGTCACCGGCGTGTTCAGGTTAGGATCAGTGATGACGAATTCATCGCTGACGCCCAGACGACGCATTTCGTCGCGAACGTACTTTCCGAATGGATCGTCGCCCACACCTGTCAGGATTGCCGCATCTTCACCCAGTTTTGCCGCTGCCACCGCGACATTCATGGGCGATCCGCCGAGGAACTTTTGGAACGTCTTTACTTGATCAAGGGGCGTGTTCACCTGAAGGGGGTAAACATCCACGCCACTGCGGCCAACGGTTAGAACGTCGTGTACTGCCATGACCTTTCTCCTCACTTCGTCGTGCTATTCAGCTTGGACACTTCCAGTGTACGACAGAGCCGAGCATTTGTCACTACATTTAGTGACGATGCTCGGCTTTGTTCCGTGATCAGTCAGTCTCACAGGCCCTTGGCGGCCTCGATCAGCGTCTGGGCGCTCATCTCGAGTCCCTTGACCATGTCGTATTGGTTGTCCTCATGTTCGACGGAGACATTCATATCCGGGTTGATCGCGGCGACTGCCTGGCAGAACTGCGTCCAGAAGCTGACGTCATTGCCACCACCGAGGTAGACAAAGCGCCATGCCGGATCCTGTGGCCAGACCTGGCACCAGTGTGCCATTGCACTGGGGTAACGATCGTCCTCGTTTTCCGGCCAATGGCCGAATCCTGTATCCAAGACGCCCTTGGTTGCCACGCCAGACTCGATCTTCGTGTCCTTGGCATGGACGTGCAGGATGTGTTTGCCAAGAAGGTCGATACACGCGAGGATGTCCATCTGTTGCCACATCAGGTGGGAAGGATCCAAGTTCACACCAATGTTGCGCACACCTGTACGCTCGACGAAGTCGAGGAATCCGTGTGGGGTGAAGATCGTATTGTGTGGGTGAAGTTCCCAGGCGATCCTCACGCCTGCGTCACCAGCACGCTGATCCATCTCCTTCCAGTAGTCGGCAAGGACATCCAGCTGGTATTCCAACACCTCCCCATACACACCGTCCCACGGGTTGACCACCCACGAGGGATAGCGTGCACTGGAATCAGAGCCGGGTGCGCCCGACATTGTGACAACCTCGTTGACGCCGAGCAGACCAGCTAACTTGATGGCTCGCTTGAGGTCGTAGTCATGTTTGGGACCGACGTCGGGCAAAGGGTTGACGGGGTTACCGTTTGCATTGAGTCCGGCAAGTTTCATCTCCCTGTCAGCGAAGATGCCGAGGTATTCGTCGCGTGCCGTCTGCGAACTCAGAAGCAGATCCACATGCGCGTGCGGGCTGGGTACGAAGCCGCCGACGTTGACCTCGGCACCGTTCAATCCCATTGACTTGGCGATATCGAGTGCCTCTGCCAACGGGTAGGAGCCGAGGCACTGCGTGTAGAAGCTCAGTGTTAAAGACATGGTGTTCCTTCCGGTCGTTGAGAATTACTGTGACTATTTGATGTCGACGCTGGCGCCGCCATTCGCGGCAGATTCTGCGACAGCTGCCTGGATACGCATGGCGCGGTAGCCGTGGTCGAATCCGGGAACCTCGGGAAGTCCCTCGTCGATGCCGGCAACCTGGTCAAGGAATGCGCGTGCCTGGTAGGTGAACTGGTCGATCTGGGTGACACCGACGCCTGCGAACGCCATCGAGGAGCCATCCTTAAAGTACGGGAAGTCGGGTCCCACCAGTATGCGGCGCGATCCTGTCAGGCCGCGCGCTCCTGCGTTGTCAGCCAGCTTGATTTCTGCTGCGCGTGACATATCAAAGGCTGCCTTGGCTTTCGTGCCGCTGACTTCGAATTCAAGCTGGTTCGGATCGCCCACAGTGATGCGTGACACCGCCAGCGATCCGACCGCGCCGGATTCAAAGTGCGCGGTAAAGATGGCCGCATCGTCGTTTTCCACCTTTTCGGTTGCCTTCGCATCGGTGGAAATCCCTCGACCTCCGGACACACCCTGCACTGCCGGTGGACGCATGGTAATCGCAGTGGCGAATGCGGCACCCGAAACGGACTTGATCTGCCCGCATACAAATTCCGCGGTGTCGATCAGGTGTGACCCCACATCTCCGAGGGCGCCTGACCCCATCGGCCCCTTGTACCGCCATGCGATCGGGGTGTTCGGATCGGCTCCGTAGTCGCAGGTGTAGCGACCGGTGAAATGGACGATATCGCCCAGCGCTCCATCCTCGGCCAGTTTGGCAATTTCAGCGATGCCAGGCTGGCGACGGTATCCGAACCCAACGCCTGTAACGACGTCGGCCGCAGCAGCAGCTTCTGCCATTGCACGGGCATCGTCGAGGTTGTCCGTCAAGGGCTTCTCACACAGGACGTGCTTTCCGGCCTTGATCAGTTCCAGGGCGATTTCACGATGCAGTGCATTCGCGACAACGATCGAGACCACGTCGATTTCCGGGTCTTCTGCAATTTCGTGCCAGTCAGTGACGGTCTTGTCGTATCCGTATGCGCGTGCGGCATCTTGCGCGAATGGCTCATAGGCATCGCAGATTGCAGCATATCGAAGCTGCGGCAGCTTATGTGGATCGTAGATAGTCGTGGCCTGCCGCCACGCGTTGGCGTGCGTGCGACCAGCCATTCCTGCGCCGATAACAGCTACTGAAATTGTGTGACCATTCATCATGACTCCCTCGTCGATCATCTGTTGGTGAGTCACCGCCCCGAGCTACGCAAGCGGTGAATTAACGGCGCTATTCATACGCTAACGCGCGTTAACTACGAGTAATAGTATGGTTTGTTCTCACAACTGTCAAGGCGAATCGTAAAGTGAGTCGCACTACGGGCGGGCGAGGTTGCGTGAGGAGGCACGCACGATCAGACGCGGCTCAACGACGCGTTCGGTTCCGACCTGCCGGTTTGCCTCGATCAGGTCAAAACTCAGCTGCGCCTGCTGCGCCGGCTCCTGGTCGATCGAGGTGAGGAGGAACTGCGGATTCTCCGCCAGATAGGTGTTGTCGTAACTCATGACCGGGAAGTCAATACCCGGCCTGGCGCCAGATGCCTTCAGATACGCCACAACATCGATGGCCATCAGATCGTTTTGAACCAGATAACACGTCGCCTCGCGTGACGTCAGTTCTCCTAAACGCCCATCGCGGATCGTGTAGTGCTCCAGTTGCAGCCCAGCCGCATCTGTTTCCTGCTCGATGGCAGCAAGACGATAGCGTGTAGACGCATCGGTCTGATCATTTGTCACGTACACCACCTGCGTACAGCCGGTGTCGACCGCGTGGTGCGCAATCAGGCGCGCTGCTTTGAATTCATCAATATGAACCGTGCTGATGAGCTCATGCGTCAAGGGAACACCGGCGGCAACAACCGGGTAGCGTTCGGCAATCGACTGGTAGATCTGGGAGTCCTGATCGGGGGTGACCAGGATGATGCCACGCACACGTAACTGATCGAATTGGTCCAGCAACCGCTCCAGACGCCCCAGATGCCCGGCAGCTGTCGCGGCCAAGGTGAGCAAACCGCGCCGATCTGCTTCATTCTGGTAGGCGGAGACGAGCGATTCGAAATATGGGTTGCGCAAATTGGGCAGCACCACGCCCACCAGAGTGCTTCGAGCTGATGCCAGAGTCGCGGCCGTGAAGTTTCGGCTATAGCCCAGTTCTCGCGCGACTTTCTGGATTCTCTCCACGGTCTCTGGCGCTACGCGGCCAGAGCCTGACAGTGCGAGGGAGACCAGTCCGCGTGAAACGCCTGCCGCTTTGGCGACATCAGCTTGCCGAACCGGTTTCATGTGACTTCTCCCCTGCTTGTCGATGCACGCTTGACCAACTTGGTCGGCACTGCTATTTCCACGTCATCAGTCCGGCCTTCGCGGCGTTCCAATACCAGCCGAACAGCCAGCTTACTGAGCTGCTCAGCTTCCTGATCCACTGACGTCAATTCGGTTCCAGGGAAACGTGCCAAATATGTATTGTCGAATCCGGCCACACCAACATCCTGGCCGATCGTCAGCCCTGCCTGCAGCAGGACAGAGATGACGCGGAACGCCGTCATATCGTTGTGTGCAACGATTCCAAAGCCTGAGCCATACCGAGCGATGATGTCCTTTACGGTGGTGACGATGTCCTGATCTGAGACCACACGGGTCAGCACGTCCTGTCCGCGTGATGTCACGACTGACGCGTACCCCGCCTGCCTCAGTGAGGCCGTTTCACTCTCCATATCGATGTCGGTACAAATATGGATAACGGGTGCGTATCCCTCGTCCATCAGATCCCCGGTGACGAGGGCACTCCCGCCCTCGTCATCTGCGCGAACCAGATCGATACCGGCAGGCGCTGACGAGGCTGTGAGGATCACAGCGGGTGTTCCCCGTGTCAATGCGGCCAGTTCGTGAGCTTTATGGCGCGGCGACACGAGCAATAATCCGTCGACCCCGAAGTCAAGGAAGCGTTCGATCGCGGATTTTTCGCGTGCAGAATCGGAGGTGGCGATAAACAGCCCCAGGCGTTCAGCGTCGCACGCCTCGCGCGTTTGCTGAGCCAACACGGCATAAAACGGGTTGTTGAGGTTCGGGAGCAGCATTCCGATGACGCCGCTGGATGCTGTCGCCAAGGAGCGTGCTGTCGCATTGACGCGATATCCGCTCTTTTCTATCGCCTTGAGGACTGCCTGGCGTGACGAGGGCGCCACTCTCGGATCATCATTGACAACCAGCGAGACTGTCTGACGGGAAACCCCCGCCATGCGAGCAACATCTGTCTGTGTGATCCGCATGCGGGGGCCTTCCTGTGAGTCTGGACTGTCCTCCAGCTTATCGAGCATCCGGAAACTCGGAGCGCAGACGCTCCAAGACCCGCGTATTCATCTCATCGGCCCATTCATGCCACCCAAAGATGCACACGGAGAAGACTCCATCGAAGTTGACCTCGCGCAGTGCGTCGAACAGTTCGCTCCAGTTGACCTCGCCCTGGCCGATTTCATTGTGCTGGTGGACTCGGGCGTCAACACCGGGCGGGTTGACGATGTAGCGGTTACCGTCATTGGCCGCGCGGTTGTAGGCATCGGCCACGTGCACCTCGCGCAGCTTCGGTGCGCAGTGTTTGATCATCCGTTCGATGTCGCCCTTGCCTTCGGAGATATGGAATGTGTGAGGCCCGCAGTACTCGTAGCCGATCCAGTCCTTGTTGACGCCGCGGATGATGGAATAGGCCTCGTCGTGAGTTTCGACAAAATCGTAAGGGTGCGGCTCCATCGCCAGCTGGATGCCGTATTTTTCGAAGTCACCAGACAGCTCGTCAATCGACTTGTACCACTGGTGTTCACACTGGACGAGGGTGTTGGGGTTGCCGGAGAACTCGGAGACTATTTTGCGCACGTCCAGGCGGTCAGCAGCTTCGAGCAGGGAGCGCCAGTTGCGCACCTGCGCCTGACGTTCCTGTTCGTCAACAGATGACCAGTTAAAGACCGGGTTGAGAGTCTCGATCTTCACTCCCGTATCTTTTTCAGCTTTCTTGAGCTCGTCAATGAGGTCGTCATCCCACTTCGGATGGCGCTGCCAAAAGTGGAACTCTGTGTTGGGTGATAGCTCGACGTAGTTGAAACCAAGCTCACGAGCCTTATGCAGGGTCTGAGCCGTTGACATGGAGCGGTAATACATGTTCGGATCAAGTGCGATGTGAACCATTGCGTCCCTTTCGATGTGAAAAATGTGCGGTGTAAGGATCTGACTCCGTTTGTCGGTCCTGCATTAACGCGCGTTAAATCGATAGTTCCAATGTAGCTGTTTTACACACGAACTTCAATAGCGCGGCGAGTTAGCGAGGCGCTCCCAGGTATAAACAGATCCGGTGAGCGCCCCACTGTCTGTCTCAGGCGTAGAAATCAGGCTTGTCGATCATGCTGACTCGAACAACCTCCCCGCCCTTTTCCTGCGATTCCAGTGCTGCGTTGACAACGGCAGTTGCCGCGTACCCGTCCCACGCCGTCGATCCAGTGTGTTCATCGCGCGCTACTGCGTTGATCCACGCCTGTACTTCCGCGTTGAACGCTGTCTGGAAGCGATCAATGTGCGATCGACAGATCGGATTACGGTTGCCAGCCATGTCGCGGATGTGGATGCCCTCCTGATCTCCGAGGCGCACTGCCGCCGTCTCCAGGACGACTTCACACTCGATGGAGTATCCCCACTGCAGACTGACGTTAACTTCATCATCGAGGCGAATGCCGGTATCTGTGTACATGACCAACACGATGGGCTCATGCAGATCCTCGCGCGCCTTGGTGGTCTGACGTACCGGATCGACGCGAACCTCCACGATTTCTTCGCCCGTCATCCAGCGCATGGTGTCGATCTCGTGGATTGCCGTGTCATCGATGAGCATGCGCGATGAGTAGTTCTCTGGCACACTCGGGTTGCGATGCCTGTTGTGCACCATGAGGATCGGACCGTTTTCACCGGCATCGGCAATAGCCTTGATCGAATTGTAGGCAGGATCGAAGCGGCGCATGAATCCCACGGTAGTCAGGCGCTTACCTGCCTTCTGTTCGGCGTCCATAATGGCCAGACAGTCCTCGGTAGTCGTCGCCAGCGGTTTTTCACAGAGTACATATTTGCCAGCTTCGATCGCGTTGATCACGTCGGGGGCGTGCACACGGCCGAAGGTGGCAATCAGCACTGCATCAACATTCGGATCTGCAATCAGTTCCTGGCCTGACGCATACGCTGTCCCACCAACCGCATCTGCGACCTGCTGCGCGGCCTCCAGGTTGACATCTGCGGCTGCAACAATCTGCCCCCCTGACAAGTCATTGATGATGCGCTCGACATGGGCCCGCCCCATTCCGCCGCAACCAATCACACCGATTCGCACGGTCATCGTCTTCCTCCTATTTGTTCCGATTTGCTAGAGCGTGCCAAGGCCAATGGAGGCCAGATATTCGCGCGTCTTAATGGCATTGGGCAGCGGGAAATCAGGTGCACACGGGTACATGTCCTGCTCGCACACGCAGTAGATCTCTCGATCAAGTTCCGAGAGCGCGTCAATGAGCTGAACCATGTCGGGGGCGCCGGCAGGTGGACGCACTGCTGCTCCCTTCGCGACCGCCTCGCCAAATGGCCAATCCTTCTCATGGGCTTCACGTGCAATGTCCATGTCGAAGGACTTGATATGCACATAGGTAATGCGCTCGGGGTACTTCTTGATCATTTCGATCGGGTCGCCTCCGCCGTAGACGATGTGTCCGGTATCGAGGCAGAGGTTGACATACCGAGGATCGGTGGCATCGAATATGCGGTAGATCTCTTCGGGGGTCTCAATGTGGGAATCGCCGTGCGGATGCAGCACCATTTTCAGACCATAATCATCAAGCAGCAATTGTCCCAGCTTGTTGGCGTTTTCGATGTAGAGCTTCCAGGTGTCTGGATCCAGCACACGATCATCCGTCCATTCCCACGTCTTATCATCGCGGTACAGCGGAGGCAGGTGCACCATGTATTCGGCGCCCACCGCGGCAGCCGTTTCCGCCATCTCACGGAAATGGCGCTCAGTTTCTGGCCATGCTTCCTTCTTGTGCAGGATGCCCCACCCTGTACCTGAGACGACCTTGAAGCCAAATTCATCAGTCCACTTGGTCAGCTCCTTGGGATCAGTCGGGAAGTATCCCCACGGTCCGGTTTCAAGAATCTCAAAGCCTGCCTCGGCCATTTCCTTCATCGCCTGGCGTGGCTCGATCTGCTTGTCATCTTCGGCAAACCACACTCCCCACTGGTCGGGACACACCCCCACGACCAATTTGGAGTATTTCGGGTTTTCGGTGTTCCTGGATTTTCCGCTCATCATTGAACCTTTCTCTTCAGCGCACCTGCCTGAATGGGCTCACGTCGCTCTTCTTTCACCCTTTTGGCGCGCGCCAATAGTGTATCGCGCATCACTGACTTATTCAAGTGAAAGTCACACATTTGTCGCTACATTTCCCAAATCCCTCTATATCAGGCTATTTACCATCATGAAGGGCCTCAAATTTGGAGTAGTGCACCACAATTGACACTTTGTACTAGCAATCGCCAGATGTATACGTTACTGTAATGACCGTACGAGCGAGGTGAGCCTCCTCGGACACGCCATGCACTAGGTGGTGCGAATGCCCACCAAGGCATATCGCGCCCGAGTTGAAGGAGAAACGCTTTGCAGATGATGCAGGCTGAGGCGTATGCCCCAGCGATTTCACTCTCATTGCTCAGCCGCGACTGCTCCATATCCCACGGACAGCGCCATTCTTTCACGCCTGCACCTACTTGCTGCAGACGATCCTGAGACGAATTATCCGCGAGGCCTCGCACACTTTCTCAGATCATCCCACTGACTTCCATAAACAGAATCCGCTATGCCTGGAACCTCAGACGTGAGGGAAGAAACGACATTAATCACGAAAAAACGAGTCTGAGACGGCATATTCAGAAAGGAAAGTTCCACAATGACTGCACTCGTTGACACCAGCATGACCATGCCAGCAATCCGCGAGCAGGAGTACGCCCACAGCGGCACCTTTACAATTGTCCTGACGGTTCTGCTTGCTCTGGCCGCCGTCCTGGCAATCGCCGGCCTGTTCGTTAACCCAGCGCTGACCATCGCAACCGGTCTGGCCACCTCGATCCTGACACCAGTCGTGGTCGTCCGCCAGATCCTGAAAGCGGCTGACCAGATCTGATCTGGTCGCACGACGCATCAAGCGCGGCAGCAGGAACACACCTGTTGCCGCGCTTGCTTTATGTCTTAAGACGCGAGCAGCGGTAGGCGACTGAGCCCAGTCCCCTACCGCCCGCTCGTCATCTTCACAGGTAAAGGCGCTGCGTTGCCTTCTTCTCTTCGTACTCCTTGCGAGCCTCGGTGGTCGAATCGATGCGCGAAACCTCGGCCACTGCAACATCCCACCAACTTGAGCTCGGCGGGTTCGGTCCGTACAGGTCAGTTTCGATGTGGATCATCGTCGCCCTGTCGGATGCTTCGGCCTTGCGGTAGGCATCGCGGAACTCGTCCATCGTTGACACGCGCAGTACGTCCAGGCCCCATGATTCAGCATTCTTGGCGATATCGACCGGCAGGTTGTCACCCGGCTCGTTGTGCGCATTGCCTGCACCCATCGTGTAACGGGTGCCGAACCTCTGGGATCCGTGCGACTCTGACAGCGCGCCGATCGAGGCGAAGCCGTGGTTCTGCAACAGGACATAGATGACTTTCACGCGCTCCTGAACGACGGTGGCCAGTTCCATCGGCAGCATCTGATAGGTACCGTCACCGACGATTGCGACAACCTCGGAATCAGGATGAGCCAGCTTAACACCCAAGCCGGCTGGGATTTCATATCCCATGGTCGAGAAGGCGTACTCCACGTGATATTGCGTCGGGTTCTTCGCCTGCCACAGCGCCTGCAGGTCGCCGGGCATAGATCCGGCAGCGTTGATGACAATGTCGTTGTCACCCATCATCTCGTTCAGTGCGCCGAAGACCTCCAGCTGGGAGGGCAATGGCTGATGATCAAGGTGGTACAGCTCCTTCGTGGTTTTCTCCCACGCTGCCTTCTCATCAGCAATCCTGTGCGAGTACTCATCATCGACATGCCAGCCATCAAGCGCGCCGGTCAGTGCGACAAGTGCCTCACGCGCGTCGGCCACCAGCATTTCTCCTGCATTCTTGACCGCATCGAAAGGCTTGACGTTGATGTTGACAAATGCGACATCCGGGTTCTTGAACTGGGTGTGCGAAGCTGTCGTGAAGTCCGAGTAGCGTGTGCCCACACCGATGATCAGGTCAGCTTCGTCAGCCAGGTGGTTCGCACTGTCGCAGCCCGTCGATCCCACGCCGCCGACGGCCTGAGGGTGATCGAAGTTGATCGCACCCTTGCCTGCCTGAGTGTCAGAGACCGGCATCCCGGTCGCGGCCGCAAAGTCACGCAGGGCCTGGGATGCCTCGGAATACTTCACCCCACCGCCGGCAACAACCAGCGGCTTTTTCGAAGCTTTAATGGCGTCAACCGCACGATCCAGCGACGCCGGGTCCAACGGAGCGCGACGAATGTGCCACACGCGCTTGCGGAACGCCTTGACCGGGAAGTCATACGCCTCGGCCTGCACGTCCTGAGGCAACGCCAGCGTCACTGCACCCGTATCGGCCGGGTCAGTCAGCGCACGGAAAGCCTGCATGAGTGACGGGAGCAGCTGTTCAGGACGATTGATCCGATCGAAGAACACGCTGACCGGGCGGAACGCATCGTTGACCGAGGTATCCAGTGTCTGCGCGTTCTCAACCTGCTGCAGCACGGGATCGGGGTAACGGGTGGCGAAAATATCACTGGGGAACAGCAGAACCGGCAGACGGTTCGTCGTGGCCAGTGCGGCGCCTGTGACCATATTCAGTGCGCCAGGTCCGATCGAAGACGTGCATGCGAAGATACGCTGACGGTTGGTCGCCTTGGCGTAGGCGGCAGCCGCGTTGACCATTCCCTGCTCGTTGCGCGGCATGATGTAGGGCAGGGATCCGCCATCGGGTTCGGGGTTCAGCTCGTTTTGCAACAAAGCCTGTCCGATTCCCAGGACGTTGCCGTGACCGAAAATGCCGAATGCACCGGAGACAAAGCGATGTTCTTCCCCGTCATGCTCGACGTACTGGTTCACCAGGAAGCGGACGATTGCCTGTCCAACTGTGAGGCGTACTTTTTCTTCGTTGGCCATTACTTCACCTCTGATTCTTTAATCGGGAAGAACGGGACTCGTTCGTCAATGTCGAGCCCTTCCCATTCCTGTCGCATCCACGTGTGGACCGGGTCATCTGTCATGAGCCACACTGAGTCTTCAGCCGGGCCGCCCATCACGTTGAGATAGTACATGTCGTATCCGGGCGCAGCTGCCGACGGACCGTGGTAGCCATGAGGCACGATAACGGTGTCACCGGAGCGCACTTCGGTACACACATCGATCGGGTGTCCCGGCGAATCATAGACGCGCTGCAGGCCCAGGCCCTCAGTTTTTTCGTCGCTGCCGGACAGGCCACCCTCGCGAATCTCGAAGTAGTAAATCTCTTCAAGGACGCGTTCGGTCTCTGTGTGCTCATCGTGCTTGTGAGGCGGGTAGGAGGACCAGTTGCCGCCGGGGGTCAGCACTTCGGTGACCAGCAGGTGCGACGTTTCCACCTCATTGCCGAGGGCGTAGTTGTTCACCTGTCGAGTCCAGTTCCCGGAACCACGAATGCCGCTGTTGACGTCGTCAACCGGGCAGTACCGCACGGGCAGATCCTTGGTCGCCTTGGTTGCCGGCAACGCAAAGCGGCCGTCGGTCGTTGCGGTAAGCGTGAATTCCTTGCCGCGCGGGATGTAGATGTAGTCGGTGACTCCGGTCCAGATGGATTCTCGGCCAGCTAGCTCGTAGCGTTCGCCGTCGACCTCGACGGTTGCTGAGCCTTCGAGGGGAAGAACCAGCAGTTCTTCGCCCTCGGTGTCGACTTTCTGGGACTCGCCTGCTTTGAGCGCGACGACGCGCAGCGAGCACCATTCCCAGCCAGCACGTTCAGCGGAAATCGAGGTCTGGAACTTGCCTTCGGCCGTGGATCCGGCCTTGATGACGTATTTTTCGTTGTCGTTCACAGTAACTCCACAGTATTGTCGACAGCTTTGGTGACATCGCCATCGGTCGGGAACAGAAGGGACCGCCCGATGACCAGGCCAAAGACGTTCGGTTGTTGCAGGGCGACGTGCCACTTCTCCAGTGTCACGTCAGCATCCTTGGACACCTCGCCGCCCAGGATCAGCGACGGTAGTGTCGCAGCTTCCATGACGCGCTCCATGTCATCGACACATGGCAACTTCAACCAAGTATAGGCGGATGTGCGACCCAGGCCCGAAGCAATAGCCATCGACTTGATGACGGCATCAGGAGTCAGGTCGTTCACGACGGAGCCGTCCACCCACTTCGACATGAAGGGTTCGATCATGGTGACCAGTCCCCTGTCCGACATTGCGTTGATTGCATCGGCTGTCGCCTTGAGGGTGTTGGCCGTGGCGGGGTCTTCCAGGCAGATACGCGTCAGCGTCTTGCCACCGTCCAGCCTGGCCTTTTCAATGCCGTCCGGATCGTAGCAGTTGAATTGGTCGTCCATTTCGAACTTCGAGCCGCGCAAGCCCACGCGGTTCATCGAGCCGTAGACAAGTTTTCCGTCCAGAGCTCCCAGCAACGTGAGATCCTCAATCATGTCAGCCGTACCCAGGAAGCCGTTGACACCGGGTCTGCTCAATGCTTCCACGCAACGCTCGAGCACGTCGATGCGGCTGGCCATCGCCATGTCATCGCTTCCTGCTCCCAGCGCGCCGCGCGCAGGGTGGTCACAGGCGATGATCATGAGCTTGTCGCCTTTCTTCAACTCGCCCGGCTTGCGTGATTCCAAAGCTTGCGCAATCCGCTGCGGTTCATACATCCTGATCTCGGGAATTTCCCTGATAGCTACCATTTCTTCTCTCATCGTCGTACGAGCCCTATTGCTCACGGTCACTCCACCAGGATCGGTCGGGCCAGCGTTGTGCCCGTCCGGCTCTTGGTTCTTGACTACACTCATTATCTCTCACATAGTTCCCATCGTCAAGATTTTGTCAGTACAATTTAAGGTTTTCCTGTGCAGTTAGATACAACAAGAGGATTTTGACACTGGGTGAACTTCCTTTTTATTTGTCATCTCCAACCCCTTCAAAATGAGGTATCATTCGGAGTTGACATGACTAGCGTGTACACAACATGACGTGGATCCTGGCTAATGCTCCTTCACCATCGTGGCTGATGAGCACCTTTACCGCGAGAACACGACAACAGGCAGTGGGAGATTGACATGACAACTACCAAGTCAGACGAGGAACACCTCGACGAGCCCTTTATCCTCGAAATCACCATTAATCGTGACTCGCCGGTTGCTCTGCATCAGCAGATTTCTGTACCACTGGAACGCATGATCACCAAGGGTGAGATCCTGCCCGGCCAGACAATTGAGGACGAGGTGTCACTGGCGAACCGCTTGCAGATCTCCCGCCCGACGGTTCGACGCGCATTCCAGGATCTGGTGACGAAAGGACTGCTGTCGCGACGTCGCGGTGTCGGAACACGGGTCTCCCCCAGCCCGGTTCAACGCCAGGTGAAGCTGTCAAGTCTGAACGAGGACCTCATCAAAGCCGGCCACACCACCCGCACGGAAATCCTGCGCTACGAGGTGCGTTTTGCTGATGAGGACATCAGTAAGAAACTCGCGTGCGATGAGGGGACGGAAATTGTGTTCTTCGAGCGTTTGCGGTGGCTCGATAACTCTCGCCTTGCCTTGATGCAGAACTACGTGCCCTCCGACATTGCCCCGTCGCTGACCGACCTGGCACGCGACGGCTTCTACCATTGCCTGGCCCAGTCTGGTGTCCACCTCCAGTCGGGCTATCAGCAGATCGGAGCGAAGAATGCCTCAGACTATGAGGCGGAGATTCTGCACGTTGATCCGTCGGCTGCCCTCGTCACCATGAAGCGAACGTCGTATGACGAGTCGGGGCGGATCGTCGAGTACGCGACGCATTGCTACGACGCTGCGCAGTATGCCGTGACGATGCCGCTGGTGACGGCCTAGCGCCTTTTGCCGCTTAATTTTGCAGCCAGAAAACGTAGTTGTTTCCGCCGCGAGGCTCGCCCACAGGCAGGCTGACGTCAGTGGGCAGTCGCAGATCACTGAGCCCGACGATCACGCGCTGGCCGTCAAATTGGCTCCAATATTTCAGAGTCTCGTTCTCTGAGTCGCCCTCCCAGTCGGATTCAACCAACAAAACACAGTGCGCCTTGGCCGCTTGTCTGGTTTCAATACATAGTTGACAGGTGTGTCACGTCATAGTTGACATGGGGTGCAGGCGATGTGTCGGGTCATCGTTGACAGGTGTGTCACGTCATCGTTGACACATGATTGAAACAAACAAAAACGAAGTAATCGTCTCCAGCGTTATCGAAGCAGGCATGACCATCAGCGAGGCCGCGAGACGTTTCGGCATCTCACGCCAATGGGTCTACACCCTGATCCAGCGTTACCAACAAGACGGCCTGACAGGCCTGCAGTCCCGCTCATGCAGACCCCACCGTCACCCCCACCAATGCCCACCCCACGTGGTGGATCACGTGCTGCGTTTACGCGCCACGCTGCTCGAGCAAGGTCTTGATGGTGGGGCTGAAAGCATATGGGCGCGTCTTGACGAACACGAACGCCCCAGCGTGAGCACGATCTGGAGGATTCTCAAAAAGCACAACTGTGTTGTGCCTTAGCCCCACAAGAAACCACGATCAGCATGGAAACGATTCGAAGCCGCAGCACCTAATGAAATGTGATAATCCGACTTCACGCACTGGCACATTCAAACCGAGTAAGTCGAGATTATCTCCTGGCTTGATGACCACTCACGTTCCTCCTGCACGCAAGCGCACACCCGCGCATCACTGGCCCCGTCGTGGTGGAAACCTTTACCACCACGACGCGCACCTACGGGTACCCGCGCTCCACACTGACCGACAACGCCATGGTCTACAGCACGCGCCACGCGCGCGGAGCACGCGCCCAAAACCGCCAACGCAACGCGTTTGAACAACTCCTTCACGACCTGTGCATCATTCAGAAAAACGGGCTCCTCGGCCATCCCACCACACAAGGAAAAATCGAACGCTACCACTACACGCTCGAAAAATGGCTCGCCGCCCAACCATCAGCCCCAACCATCACCAGCCTGCACAACCAACTCGACACATTCACCCGCATCTACAACTACGAACGCCCCCACAGAGTCTTCAACAGGCGCACCCCACACACCGTGTACACAACCACACCACCCGCACACCCCACCACCGAGCTATTCGAGAGGATCTGGCGAATATGACACGACAGTGTCGCCATCGCAGGCAAAGTCACCATGCGCCACTCAGGAAAACTCCTCCGCCTCGGCATCGGCAGACCCTACGCACACCACCCAGTCCTCATCCTCATAGCAGGCAACGACACCATCACCATCGACCGCACCACCGGAGAAATCATCGCCGAACACACCATCGACCCCACACACAAAAAGACCGGGACACCGCCAACAAACTGTCAACAATGTCCCGACACATCACAGTGGTAGGCCCAGGGGGAATCGAACCCCCAACCCACAGATTAAAAGTCCGATGCTCTGCCAACTGAGCTAAAGGCCCCTGTTACTCCAACTACAGCAGCATAGCGGCCCCACGCCCCGCCTCCAAGTTCACGGGGCACACCTCACGCACGCGCGCGGCGAGAAACAGGCAAAAAATGTGACCCCTGACCAGGCGGTGTCAAGAATGTGTCAGGAAAAATCGGCACCGCGTCAAGAACGCGTCAGTTTTCATTCGGGCCCGGGCGACCTCGACGTTCAATAGCAGTGCCGCTCAACCGAGCGACTTCGCACGCCGGGTACCCCGGTTGCGGATCCGCCACGCCGGAGGGTTTCCGGCAGCATCATTCAGGAGCCATACCGTGCTCGACATTGTGTTTGTCGTATTGACGACCGTATTCTTCGGAGGATGCCTGGGCCTCGCATCGGCGGTGAGCCTGCTGTGACCATCCTCGATATCGCCTGGCTGCTCATCTGCGCAGCCGCAATCGTGTACGTGACCTATGCACTCATTCGACCGGAAAGGTTCGGGTAGTCATGGCGTTCATTCAAATCCTCGTTCTCATCGCGGCACTCGTCGCGGTGCATCGACCGCTCGGCGCGTACATGGCGCGCACCTTTACCTCTGAGCGCCACCTGTGGCCGGAGCGGCTCGTGTACCGCTTCGCGGGGATCAGAACAGACCGAGAGCACTCGTGGCGAATTTACCTTCGCAACATTCTCGCCGTCTCCCTCCTGAGTGTGCTCGGCCTCTACATCCTGCAGCGCGTTCAGCAGTGGCTGCCCATGGCGCACGGCCTCGGCCCCGTCGAAGAGACGCAGGCGTGGAACACGGCAACCTCGTTCGTGACCAACACGAACTGGCAGTCGTACGGCGGTGAAACGACGATGTCCCATCTCACGCAGATGCTGGGCATGTCGTTCCAGAACTTCATTTCGGCCGCCGTCGGAATCTGCGTGGCTATCGTGATCATCCGCGGTATTGCCCGCCACGGCACGGATAAGCTCGGTAACTTCTGGGTTGACCTCGTGCGCTGTAACTTCCGCATCCTTTTGCCGATCGCGTTCATCGGCGCGATCCTTCTGATCGCCGGCGGCGCCATCCAGAACTTCAACGCCGCCCAGCACGTGCACACCCTCACCGGTGGAACACAGATCATTCCCGGCGGGCCCGTCGCGAGCCAGGAAGCGATCAAGGAGCTCGGCACGAACGGTGGCGGTTTCTTCAACGCGAACTCCGCGCACCCGTTCGAGAATCCGAACGGCCTCACAAATCTCATCGAGATCTTCCTGATCCTGCTTATCCCGTTCGCCCTCCCCCGCACCTACGGAATCATGGTGGGCGACAAGCGTCAGGGCTGGGCTGTTCTCGGCGCGATGGCTGTTCTCGCGATCGGTTCGCTCGCCGCCACGACCTCCCTCCAGCTTCACTTCGCGGGCGATCATCTCGCCGCGATGGAGGGCAAGGAGGCGCGCTTCGGGATCGTCGGTTCGAGCCTGTTTGCGACCGCGACGACGCTCACCTCAACGGGCGCCGTGGACTCGATGCACTCCTCCTACGAGCCGATTTCCGGCGGCGTGTTGATCTTCAACATGCTTCTCGGTGAAATCGCGCCGGGCGGCGTCGGTTCCGGCCTGTACGGGATGCTCGTCATCGCGATCATGAGCGTGTTCATCAGCGGGCTCATGGTGGGCCGCACGCCGGTCTACATGGGTAAACGCATCGGCCCGACCGAGGTCAAGCTTTTGAGCCTGTACATCCTCGTCGTGCCCGTGCTCGTGCTCGTGGGATCGGCAGTCGCCATCGCCCTGCCGTCGACGGCGGCGTCGCTCGCCAACGGCGGCCCCCACGGCTTCAGCGAGGTGCTTTACGCGTTCACGTCGGCGTCCAACAACAATGGTTCCGCCTTCGCGGGCCTCAATGCGAACACGCCGTTCTTCAACGTGGCGCTGGGCCTCGCCATGCTGCTTGGCCGCTTCCTGCCGATGCTGTTCGTGGTGGCGCTCGCGGGCAAGCTCGCCTCCAAGAAGGTTGTCGCGACCAACCGCGGCACCCTGCGCACTCACACACCTCTCTTTGCAGGCGTCATGACCGGCATCGCGCTCATCGTGACCGGCCTGTCCTTCCTTCCGACGCTCGCTCTTGGACCACTTGCTGAAGGACTCATGTAATGACTCAGGTACAGGTGACCGACCGCGTTTCTTCGCAGCCTCACGAGGAGAAGACCGCGAATTCCGGATCAGGCTTCACGCCGCGCGCTCTTGCCAAGGCGCTCCCACAGGCGCTGCGCAAGTTGCACCCCGCGCACATGGTGCGCACGCCCGTCATGTTTATCGTCGAGATGGGCGCGCTCATCACGATCATCGTGGGCTTTTTCAAGCCGAGCGTGTTCGTGTTCTCGCTCGCGATCTGGCTGTTCCTCACGGTCGTGTTCGCGAACCTCGCCGAGGCTGTGGCTGAGGGTCGAGGTAAGGCGCAGGCCGATGCGCTCCGTTCCGCGAAGACAGCGGCCGTGGGCCGCGTGCGCCGCGAGGATGGAAGCATCGAGGAGGTTCGCGCCGCGGGTCTTCGCCCCGGTGACATCGTCGTGGTGTGTGCGGGCGAGACGATCCCGGGCGATGGCGACGTCGTCAAGGGTGCCGCGACGGTCGATGAGTCTGCGATTACGGGCGAATCTGCTCCCGTGATCCGCGAAAGCGGCGGCGACCGTTCGGCGGTCACGGGCGGCACGCGCGTCCTTTCGGACGAGATCGAGGTGCGCATAACCTCGGAGCCGGGCAACACGTTCGTGGACCGCATGATCGACCTCGTCGAGGGCGCGCAGCGGCAGAAGACCCCGAACGAGATCGCTCTTTCGGCGTTCCTTTCGGTGCTCACGCTCATCTTCTTGTTCGTCGTCGCAACGCTCGTTCCCATGGCCGATTACGCGGGCGCGAAGCAACCGATCGAGGTTCTCATCGCCCTGCTCGTGTGTCTTATCCCCACGACGATCGGCGCGCTCCTTTCGGCGATCGGTATCGCCGGCATGGATAGGCTCATGCGCCGCAACATCATGGCGACGTCGGGCCGTGCGGTCGAGGCCGCTGGCGACGTGACAACTCTGCTGTTGGACAAGACCGGCACGATCACGGTGGGTGATCGCCAGGCGAGCGCGTTCATTCCCGCCCAGGGCGTGAGCGAGGACGAGATTGCCTACGGCGCGCTATTGTCCTCTCTCGCGGACGAGACCCCCGAGGGTCGTTCGATCGTGGAGTTCGCGACGACGACCATGGGCGTTGGCCCGATTCCCGAAAGCGAGTATCGAAACGCTGAGTTCATCCCGTTCAGCGCGGAAACGCGCATGAGCGGCGTGCAGCGCACTCCCGAGCACTGCATCGTCAAGGGCGCGGCTTCCGAGATCCTCAAGTGGGTCACCGCGAAGCGCGGAACCGTCACGGAGGATGTCAACGAAACTGTGCGGGAGATTTCTTCCGACGGTGGCACGGCCCTCGTCGTGGCCGAAGAGAAGGCCGGGGCCCGCCGCGTGCTCGGCAGCCTGCACCTCAAGGATGTCATCAAGGAAGGCATGACGGAGCGCTTCGCGCACCTTCGCAAGATGGGCATTCGCACCGTCATGATTACGGGCGACAACGAGCTGACGGCGCGTGCGATCGCGAAAGAGGCCGGCGTTGACGACTATCTCGCGGGTGCAAAGCCCGAGGATAAGCTCGCGCTGATCCGCAGTGAGCAGCGCGGCGGCAACATGGTCGCGATGACGGGTGACGGCACGAATGACGCTCCGGCGCTTGCGCAGGCCGACGTCGGCGTGGCCATGAATACGGGCACGCAGGCCGCGAAGGAAGCGAGCAACATGGTCGATCTCGATTCGGATCCGACCAAGCTCATCGAGATTGTCGAGATCGGCAAGCAGCTTCTCATCACGCGCGGTGCTCTCACGACGTTCTCGATCGCGAACGACGTCGCGAAGTATTTCGCGATCGTTCCCGCGATGTTCGTGAGCGTGTTCCCCGGCCTCGATCTGCTCAACGTCATGCGCCTGAGTTCACCCGAGTCGGCGATCCTCTCGGCCGTGATCTTCAACGCGCTCATCATCGTTGCGCTCATTCCTCTCGCGCTCAAGGGCGTGAAGTATCGGCCGGGTTCTGCAAACCAGCTCCTCGGCCGCAACCTGCTCATCTATGGCCTGGGCGGATTCATCGTTCCTTTCATCGGGATCAAGCTCATCGACCTCGTCGTGAGCATCATTCCCGGGCTCTAACCATGAGGGCCGAGCCGCGAGGGCGCCGCTTCTCGTGACCTCTCCGGCTCGGCCCCACCACCACTGTCGTTTTTCTCTCGATTGGAAAACTCATGAACTCGACACTCTCGGGCATCGTCTCCGCCATGTGGCGCTCCACGCGCGTCCTTCTTGCCCTTCTCGTTGTGCTTGGCCTGTTTTATCCGGCGGCCGTATGGGTCGCCGGCCGGGCGTTCGCTCACAATGCCGACGGTTCCATGATGAGCCTCGATGGCCGCACCGTCGGGTCGTCCCTGATCGCTCAGGACACGTCGAAGGATCCCGCCCTGTTCCACCCCCGGATGTCGGCGGGCAACTACGACGGTTTGGCTTCGGGCGGCTCGAACTTGAGCCCTGTCGGTGAGGAGATCACCGCGCAGATCGCTGAGCAGCGCGCCCTTATCGCCCGCGAGAACGGCGTTGATGAGGCCGTTGTCCCCGCGGATGCGGTGACCGCGAGTAGTTCCGGTCTCGACCCGCACATCAGCCCGGAGTATGCTCGTATCCAGATCGAACGAGTGGCGAAGAACTCGGGGCTTTCGCGGTCAGCTGTTGAACAGCTCGTCAAGAAGCACACCCAGGGGCGAACCCTCGGCTTTGCAGGTGAAGAGGTCGTCAACGTCAATGACCTGAACCTCGACCTGCTTGCGGCGAAGGACTGACATGAACACGGTGCGCGGTGTACTCAAGGTGTATCTGGGGGCTGCCCCCGGCGTAGGTAAGACCTGCGCGATGCTCGAGGAGGCCCACGACCGCCTGAAGGGCGGGGAGGACGTCGTCGTGGGCGTCGTTGAAACCCACGGGCGTTCGGGGACCGCCGCGAGGCTTGAGGGGCTGCCGGTGATTCCGCCTCGGCGGGTGAGCTATCGCGGCTCGACGTATGACGAGCTTGATGTTCCGGCGATTATCGAGCGTAAGCCCGACGTCGTTCTCGTGGACGAGCTCGCTCATACCGTGCACGGCGAGGATACGACGGCGAAGCGCTGGCAGGATGTGCACCGTTTGCTCGATGCGGGCATCAACGTCATCTCAACCGTGAACATTCAGCACCTCGAGTCCCTCAACGACGTGGTCACGAACATTACGGGCCACGTGCAAAACGAGACGATTCCCGATCCGGTCCTGCGCGAAGCGGAGGAGGTCGAGCTGATCGACCTGAGCCCCGATGCGCTGCGCGTGCGGCTGCGGCAGGGGCAGGTGTACGGGCCCGCGACCGTGGATGCGGCGCTCAGCAAGTTTTTCCGCAAGGGGAACCTCACGGCGCTTCGCGAGCTCGCGCTTTTGTGGCTCGCCGATCAGGTCGACGATGGTCTCGAGAAGTACCGCAGCGAGGAAGGCATCAAGGAGCCGTGGGCGGCGCGCGAGAGGATCCTCGTGGCCGTGGGCGGCGGCCAGAAGACTGCCGCCCTCATTCGCCGTGGCCGCCGCATCGCCGGGCGGATCGCCGGCCGCGAGCTCCTCGTCGTTCACGTCCTCGCGGCGGATGGCCCGCCGCGCATGTCGCCCGAGCAGATGAGCGAAGCGCGTTCCCTCACCGAATCTCTCGGCGGCTCGTGGCACGTGCTTTCGGGCGATGACGTCCCGCGCACGCTCCTCGATTTCGCCACGACCGTGAACGCGAGCCAGCTCGTTGTGGGAGCTTCGCGTCAGGGCTTCGCGCAGCGGCTGCTCATGCGGTCCACGAGCGCCACGATTATCGACGGTGCCGGCGACATCGACGTGCACATCGTCGCCGTAGACCCGCCCGCCACGCACTGGTCGGCTCCTGCGCCGTCCACGAGCCTCTCCCCCGCGCGGCTCGCGACAGGCTGGGTACTCGCGACCATTCTCACGATCGTCGTCACCCTCGCGAACCTCGCGCTCGGCGATCCCACGGCGCACCTGCCCACGGCGATTATGAGCTTCGTGCTCGCGTCCGTCGTCGTCGCCCTCGTGGGTGGCCTGTGGCCGGCTCTCGCGACGGCCATCGGCGGCGCGCTATTGCTCAACTGGTTTTTCACCGCGCCCACGCACACGCTGTCCATCACGGAACCGAAGAACATCTTCCTGCTCATCGTGTTCGTGCTCGTCGCGGTCCTCGTCGCCCAGGTCGTCGACGGCGCTGTGAGCCGCCAGCGCGAGTCCCAGGAGGCGCGCCGGCACGCGCAGCTCATGACGGAGCTTGCCCGCTCCGTGATCCGCGACGGGATCGGCATTCAGGAGATCCTCGAGCAGATCGCCACAACGTTCGGCCAGGATGGCGTCGCCCTCGCCACCGTCGAGGGCACGACGCTCGTGCCCGACTACGAAGTGGGCATCCGGATCGAATCGGTCACGCTCGCCGACGAAGCCTTTTCGCTCGACGACCAGCACGTTCTCGCCCTCGTTGGCCGCCCGCTCACGTCGAGTGAGCAGCAGCTCCTCGAAGCCTATTCGGGCCGGCTCGTGAGCCTCATGACCCAGGAGCAGCTCAACCGGACCCGCACGCAGGCCCGGCAGCTCGAGGCCGCGAACTCCGTGCGTACGGCGCTTTTGACGGCCGTCTCGCACGACTTGCGCACCCCGCTCGCGACGATTAAAACGGCCGTCTCCGGTCTCCTCCTCGACGACGTTGATCTTCCCCGCGACGCACAGGTGGAGCTTCTGCGCACGATCGAATCGTCCTCGGACAGGCTGGATCGGATCGTCGCGGACCTCCTGGATATGTCGCGCATCCACACGAATAAGCTCAAGGTTAAGGCAGTCACCATCGGACCCGCCGAACTGGTTGCCCAAACCCTCCGCCACATGGACCCCTCCCTCGTGCCGCCTTCGCTCGACGAGCGCGTCCCGCGCGAACTGCCGGCAATCACGACGGATGCGGCGCTCATGGAACGCGTGCTCGAGAACCTCATCAGCAACGCCGCCAAACACACCGACTCGGGGGTCACGATCGACGCGACACAGGATGGCGAGCGTATCCTCATTCGCGTGATCGATTACGGACCCGGCCTCACCGAGGAGAGCAAGGTGCGCCTGTTCACGCCCTTCACGCGCTTCGGTGACACGACGAACAGCCACGGGCTTGGCCTCGGCGCCGCGGTTGCGCGCGGGCTCGCGGAAGGCGTGGGCGGCACGCTCACCGCCGACGATACTCCAGGAGGTGGGCTCACAATGGTGTTGTCACTGCCGCTCACGATCACCCCAGCCACCACCGACAGTGTGCCCACCCCCGCACACGAGACCACCACCGTTGGGAGCGCGTCATGATTCTCATCGTCGAGGACGATCCGGCACTGGCCAGGGCCATGACCGTTAACCTCACGGCCCGCAAATACCAGGTGCTCACGGCAACGACCGGGGAGGAGGCGCTCGTCATGGCCGCCGACAACCCGATCGAGGCCGTCCTCCTCGACCTCGGCCTGCCGCACATGAGCGGCCTCGACGTCATCGACGGGATCCGCGGCTGGTCAGACGTCCCGATCATCGTCGTGACCGCCCGCCACGAAACCTACACGAAGATCGAGGCGCTCGATCGCGGCGCCGACGACTACGTGACCAAGCCCTTCGCGCTCGGGGAGCTCCTTGCGCGTTTGCGCGCCAACCTCAGGCGGCGAACGTCGGGCTCCCCCTCCCCCGTCGTGACCACCACCGACGGTCGCCTCACGATCGACCTCGCCGCAAAAACCGCGACCGTCAACGGCACGCCCGTGCGCCTAACCCCGCACGAGTGGGGCATCGTGAGCTACCTCGTGAACCACCCCAATCAGCTCGTGCGCAAGGACGAACTGCTCGAGAACGTGTGGGGCCCCGAATACACGAACGGGGCCGGCTACGTGCGCGTCTACATGTCGCAGATCCGCCAGAAACTCGAGGAGGATTCCTCCGCCCCGCGCTACTTCCTCACCGAGCCGGGCCTCGGCCACCGCTTCGTGCTTGGCAGCTAGCGTCAACGCGGTGAGTAGCTCGCGACCAGTCGCGCACACATCGCGCTATAAAGCGTTGCTCACAGGCTGGCTCCGAGTCTTGAGGTCTTCCCACGAATCGGAATCAGCAATGTCATCTTCATACGCGATGAGATAGCCCCATCGCTGGCCTTCGAAGGCATCCTCGGCGACCAATCGACGGACGAGCGATTCCGCAGCCTTGCGCTTTTGCTTGCACAACCGCGTCTTCTCATCCCTTCTCGGATTTACCCTCGATGATCCAGTGGACACCATCGGTGTCAAGGGCAACGAAGTCCGGGAAGTAGCGATCCTTCGGGTTGTAGTAGACGAATGCACCTGCGTGTGGGTGCAGGCGATGCCACCACACAATGCTTGAGGAGGTGTTCAGGAGCTTCGCCAACACGTACTTTCCGCTGTAAGAGTCGAATGATTCAGACTCCATTAGGGACTTGAACCAGCCACCATAGGTGCGGCGCACCACGAAATCGGCGCGGCCCTCAACCTGATCGTGGATCGTTTCTCCGATCGGCAGGCTGTGGTCCTCGATCCGCATCACCTTTGGATAGACCTTAGGCACCTCACGAGTAGACCGCAGAACCTGGTGCACGTACCCCTGAATGAGCTGTTGAAGTTGATTTTGTGCCGAGTCCAAGGTATCTGCCCTGCCGGTGACTGGACGCGGTAGGTGGCGGCGTTGACCGTCAGTGTCATCGCCCCGGTGCCTTTGATCGTGATGATCGGTACCGCGTCGAGCAGTCCGGGGTTGGTGACCTGCCCAGAGGCGGTGAGCGTGTGGGCGATCAGCTCGGAATCGAGGTAGCTAAACGGCTCGCACACCTGGTGTGCCTCGAAGAATCCCCACGACGACATGTCCGTGCGCAGCGGGCTGATGGAGGGGGACTTGACCTTGTGTAACGCACCGGGCTGGTTGGACAGGTGAATGGTTACCGCTGCGATGGAATCTTTCTTCGCTCTTGTACAAAAGAACGTTCTTGATCGTGGCTCTTGGAACAGGCGCCGTGAATTATCTGCCGCGATCACTCACTGGATTGAACGGACATATCACAGGAAAAGACGGCAACGAGCACTGGGTAAATTGACACCAATCGAATACGAAACAATCATGGAATCAGCCGCATCCCTTGCGGCCTAAAAATCAGAAGGAAAACTGTCAACCAAACCCTCAGCAGACCCAAAAGACAGCGTTGGATGTGACTTTCAGGCCAGGTCAAACGTAGTGCTTTGATGATGCCTGCCCCGCCATCGGTTACCACTACCGTCGGGGCTGGTAGCCGGTTCATTAATGCTTGGTAGGCGGCAGAGTTTTCCCGTTGGCACCACTGCCAAGCGATAATCTTTTCCCCGTTGGTAGCGGTGATTAGACACCAGCCGTAGGCAAGATAGATTCCATCAAGTAGCACCTGATCGTAGACCTCGCCAGTGACCGATGGCTTGGGCACCTCGACTTGCCAACACCAGGCGCATTTAGTGGCAAAAGAGGTTTTAGCTACCCCGAGTTGGCTAACCGAATAGCCTTCTAGCAGCCATTTTATAAACAGGTCTGCTTGGGCTCTAGCGCTCATATCAGGACGTGATTTAACTGCCGAGGACCCGCAGGCCAGGCAACGCCACCTAGTTCGCCTAGAGCTAGTCTTACCGTTCTTTACAAGCCTTTGTCCGCATACACCACAAACCGGTCGATTACAAGCACTCTTCACACAATATGCTCTCAAAGCATATTCAAACCGTCATAACCCTTGATCAAACCCCAAAAAAATAACGAATTTATACACACAATTCAGGTATTAACCCGGAAATGACTTGGTGGATCTTTTAGCCCCACTTTCGCAAGCCGACATCGATACCGCCAAAATCAACCAATTGTTGAACGAACTTAAACAAGCAGCGGACAAATGCGCCCAGGTGCCCCCGGCGGCACTTCCGTCATTCCCCCAGTGCCAGTTGCTTACTGAACTAGCGAACAAACAGGGCATCACCCTGCAGCAGCTGTCCGAAAATATCACCAAGGGTCAAGGCCTGCTGACGATCGCGGACAAACTTTCCCAGGCTGATCCACAAGAAATGAAGGCGAAGCTGAACGCAGCAGATCAAGGAGTTAAGGAACTTAGCCGGCAAACCGCCCTTACCCCACAGGCTCGACCGGAAAGCAAAAACCGACTCTAAGAGATGGCACTTATGCCTTGGCGAACGGATTAGACCAGGCGCAACGGGGGGTTCAGAAACTTTCTGCCGGAGCCTCTACCCTAGATAAAAATTCCGGACAGTTACGCACGGGGGCTAATGCTCTCAGCGGCGGCCTTGATTCGCTTTCCCAGGGTGCGGGCAAAGCCTCCGAGGGTGGAAAACAGTTAGCGGGAGGAATCGACAAGTTAACCACCGGTGCTTCCAGCCTAGAAGATGGACTACGTGATGGCGCTGAGCAGGTTCCCACTGTAGATAAGGGACAGGCGAAAAAAGTTTCGAAGGCCGCTAGTGGGGTCGCGGACGTGCAATCGGTACGCCAAAATCCGGTTCACGATAACGGTGCCGGATTCGCCCCCTTCTTCATGGCGCTATGTTTGTGGATCGGCGGGATTGCTATCTTCTTGATTTTCCCCGCCCTGGCTTTGCGGCGTCACCCCGAAGAGAGCTTCTGGAGATGTGGTTTCCGGTCTATGGCTATCGGGGCGCTCTTTGGCGCTCTGCAAGCAGTTACTGTAGTAACTGGGCTGCAACTGTTCCTAAAGCTAGATGCCCAAAACTTCGGGGCCTTAGTCTTGATAGCGGTACTGGCTTCTATCGGATACGTGGCAGTGAACCAGGCTTGCGTAGCCGCCCTCGGATATCGAGGACGCGCCCTTTCGGTAATCCTGCTCTGCCTGCAAATCACCTCTACCGGAGCTACCTTCCCGGTAGAAACCGCCCCTAGGTTCTTCCAGTTCCTCAGCCCGCTGCTCCCCATGACCCATGTGGCGCGCACTATTCGCGCGGCGATTGCGGGCGGAGAACTGCACTTAGGTAAGGCGCTAGTGGTATTGGCAATCTGGACGCTACTGTCCTGGGTGGCAACTCTTATTTCAGCGGCACGCCGCAAAGGTCAGCGCCCCATGCCCTATGATCCGGCACTGACTTTTAAGAAGGTTCCTTCGGTGTCTTCGCCCTTGGGGGCAAACTCTGCCAATAACGTTGAGGACTTTGACCAAAGCACCCGCCAAGCCAAAGAAAACCTGCCTAGCTGATTGTGCCGGGGAGCGTAGGTATTAAGCGGGACAAAAGATCGGTTCCTGTAAAACTTGCCCACCCCACCATTATGCACGGGAATAAGTTTTATCCGAGTCGGCTAGGCGGGCGTTAAATCCGAAAAAGACGCTGTCTTTTTCGGATTTTGGGCAGGAGGAAAAACTTATTCCCGTGCTGGACGGAGTGGGAGGTGCCCGGTGTGCGCCTGGCTACATGACTTTCGTTTTTTCGACCTCTTTGGCAATATCGTGGATCCGCCCGGCAATCGTATGCCGTAATACCAGACCGAGCACTAAGTTCGGAATCACAAACACCAGGATCATCTCCAGGTTATAGGCAAAATCCCCTGCATAAATCCCGGCGATAGCTGAACGCATCAAATTAATCGCATAGGTGGCGGGCAGCCAGGGACTGATGTTTTGGAACCATTGCGGCAATAGTTCCAACGGATAAGCTCCACCAGCGGCAGAAATCTGTAGCACCAGTAACAACACTGCTAAGGCTTTACCCGCATTAGCCAGTGCCATCACCAGCGTATAAACGATAACGGTAAAGACGGTGGAAATAACCCAGCCTGCCAAAATCAGCAGGAAGGGATGGGCTGGTTCAATCTCCACAAACACAATCAGCCCGACCATCAGCAATGTGGATTGTGCCATCCCAATTACCCAGAACATAAAGTAACGCCCCAGATATTCTTGCGCCCCGGTAAATATAGACTTTTTTTCTGCGGCTTTCGCGGCTGTTTTCGCATCGGGAGTAGGTGCGGTTTCACTTGCCTTCGTTTCCGCCCCTTCCGACCGGGACAATTCCTCTGCATTCGCATCCGCACCGGCGACTGCATCAGGATCTTTCCGGACTCCCCTGCTGGCCAGATAGCGTTTAGCCACATTCTCAGAAACATCAGTGCGCAGGAAAACCCCCGCCAGGAGCGCCCCCACCCATAGAGCGATAACGGTGAAAAGCGGAGTCATCCCCACCCCAAAGGTGGCGACTGGGAACACCGCATTGCGTTTTACCGCTATCGGGGACGAAATTAGTCGGGCAAAATCTTTGGGGTCAGCTCCTAACGTGGTGACGATTTTTTTCAAGTCCCCTTGCGACTGGGCAGACGAAATCTGTTCCCGAGCCTGATCCAAGCGGCGGGCTCCCTCACGCATCTTTGTCGCGGTATTGTCCAGGCTATTTTGAGCCCGACGCATACTCGCTATCATCCCGCCCGCACTTTCCGACAGATCGGTTTGCACCGCCTGCAGATAGGAGCGGAAAATCTTCACATTTTTCCCGGCAGAATCCAGGTTCTTACGCAGGCTCTCAATTCTTGGCTGTAAGTTTTTCTCAAAATTGGATCGAGCGGTGGCAATAGCCTGTTGCGCGTCTGCTATGGCTTGGCGGGCTTTCTCTCTCAGGTCAGAATCGAGGGTTACTCCCCTGCGTAGGTCAGATGCAATACTGCCCAGTCGCTCGGACAAGGTTTGTTGGCGAGCTATCGCCGCGTCCAGCTCGGACAGCAATCGGTCAACGGCTGGATCCTTCCCTTCTAAATCCGCCCCGTCCGGTCCCAGTGCCTGCTCGAGTGCGTCCCGTGTTTGTTGGAAGCCAGCGATTTGTTTATCCAACAAAGTTTTCAGCTGTTCGACTGTGTCCGCACTGCTCTGGCTGGTGCTATTGGCCGAATTCAGCAACTCGTCTAACTGCTTTTGCAGATCGGAGATATTGCCTTCTGCCAGTCTCACAGCATCGTCGAGCCTAGAGGATACGGATGCGAGGGGATTGGTTGTTCCGCCGGCACCTTTTTTCCCGGAATCAAATGTGGAGTCAACAGCCTCCTCAAAGGAATCCTGCACCCCTGCAGCCAGCTGTTTTGCTCCGGTGGCGAGTGGCACCGCCGAACCTATCAAGGTAGACAGAGAACTAACGGTGTTCGCCCCGGAATTCAGTTCTGCAGAGAGGGTTTGGAGGTGGTTGCTCAGCCGATCCAGAGCTGCCTGAGTATCAGCATGCTCTAAATAAGAGGACACGTCCTCAGCGATAGCCACGGTGGCTTCTGCCAAGGTTTGCGAAAATACCGTGTTGATCTGCGCGGTGACTCCCTGGGCGCCTTGCGTGGTGAGATTGGCTGAGAGCGGGTTCTTCTTTTCATTGGTGTACAGCGTGATATTTGCCGGGGCTGCTCCGCCGGCATAGAAGGTAAACATGGACTTTGAAAAATCCGCCGGTAACACAATTGTCGCGTAATATTCCCCCGAGCGCGCACCCTCCAAAGCCTGATCTTTACTGGTTATTACCCAATCAAACTGGTCGTTTACTGCCAGTTCCTTAAGTACCGTGTTTCCCACATTTACTTTGACGTTCAGTATTTTGCTGGTGTAACCGTCGTCGGTGTTAGCCACAGCAATCTTCAGCTGTCCCGAATTTGAGAAGGGATCCCAAGTAGCCAACACGTTGAACCAGGTGAAGAACATGGGCACGACAATCAACAGGACCAGGGAAATCCGAACCATAATGCTGCTGCGAATCTGACGGAAATCGTCTCGGATGATGAAAAGTACTTCGTTCATCGCGTCTCCTCGCTGGTTGCGGAGGCATCGGATTCGCCAGCCGACTGCTCAGAACTATCATCCGCAGCGTCTACCCGCACAGACGCGCTAATGAGGCGACGTTTACTGCGACTGCGGTAATGTTCGCTGCTCAGGTTCTCCGACCGATTTGCGGTTTTGATAGCATTCGCGTCTCGCTGGCGGGCTAGACTCTCGAAAAGTTCATCTTCCGTCAGATGCGACAGTCCCTCGGCTCGTTCGATTGAGCTCTTTAGTACAACTACGCCAACCAGAGTCCCCATGATGGCCACTCCCCAAACCGCTACTAATCCCAGGAGCACGGGTTTACTGGCGGAGGTGAGCCAGGAAGTCATCCCGAGCACAACCAGTACCAAAATCCCCACGCTACTCAGTCCCTTAATCAAAGCGGGATAGCGGGCATTGAACTCTTCTTGACGTCGCCGGATACGGGTGGAAAATTCTTTTCGGTTCGCCAGCAGCGCAATGATGTTACTCAAGCGGTAACCCCGACTTTGTAGCTGAACGTCTTCATTCACGACCAGTTCAGTGCGAGCCAAATCATCGTAGAACAGCTGGGTGAAGTAACCGAAACGACGCCTCCCCACAAACCCTAGAAGGAACATGGTGACGCTCATGAGCAATAGAACCGCCATAACATGCCAGAATCGCCCGTGATAGAACCCGCCGATAGTCTCTCGGATCGCGTTGATGCCGTAAGAAAACGGGAGCATCGGGGAAAGCTGGCGGAAGAATCTGGGCATGAGCTCGATCGGATAAATGCCCGAGGCACCGGGAATCTGCAACACCACCAGCAAGATTGCCAGGGCTCGTCCCACGTGACTGAACGCGGCTGCTAAAGCATAGATAATTGCCAAATAACACGGGCCGATCAGCATAGAGGTAGCAATGAAAGCGGGAGCGTTGGCGGCTTTCACTCCCAGCAGCAAACTGCCTACGCTGACAATTAACCCCTGCCCTATGGACAGCACCCCGGAGAGCATGAAGCGCCCCAGATAAGCCGAGCGCAAACTCAACCAGTCAAAGCCTTCTTTATCGACTTCTACCCGGAAAATTATGACCAGGATGAGCGCACCAATCCACAGGGACAGATTGAGGAACATAGCCGCCATTCCCGAACCATATGAGTTGATGGGAAAGAGGGGCTTCTGGTCGAATTTTACTGGTGAGGTTAAGTAGCGTCCGATATTGGTCGGATCGAGCCCAATGACTGTTTTCAAAGTTCCCGTCCGAAGCGCGGTAGCCAGAGTCGCCACATCGTTTTGCGCCCCGCTAGCCGTATTGGACAGCAGGTTCAGGTCGTCCTGCACCTGATCAAGCACCTTTTGGGTGTCCCCAATCTGGTCATCGATTCCGCGGGTAAGCGTAGAAATTTCTTTAAGGGAAATCCGCGCGGTACTCACCGCGGAGTTGATGGCTCCCAGCTGCGCCGACAGCTGCGTTACCTGGGAGTTTAACTGAGATGCGGTTCGAGTGGACTCTTCCCGCAGACCAGTGGCGCCGTGTTGCGCGTCCGTCAGAGCCTGATTAAAGGATTTCATCAGTGCCTGCAAATCCTTGCTAGCCTTGGTGGCATCCGCCCCGGTTTTCCCGACCTTGTCGAGCAAATCCTGCATCTCGTTCAGCTGAGATTTCAACTCTGCAGCGAGCTCTTGTGTCTGCGGGAATCTTTCTAAAATCGCAATCTGCTCACGCATTTTCTCTATCGAGGTATTCGCTCTTTTAATTCCGGATTGCAGCTGCGAGTCTATTTCGGTAAGTTTATTTGTCGCATTGGAGACCGCCGAATCCGCCGCCGCCGAGGATTCATTGAGTGCTTTTTGGGCGTTAATACTGGCTTGTCCCGCCTGAGCAGCAAACTCGGAAGCATCAGAGACGACCGTCCCTAAAATTCCTTGCGCATCACTTAAAGCCGCGGAAACATCAGCCAATGCCGGGTCAGCTGCAGCCAGCGTAGCCCGGACTTTTTTCATAGTCTGTAAGGAACCCGTCACAGACGCACTGGCGGAATCCAAGGTGTCTTGCGCATCGACCAGATCCCGGTTAATACCGCTCAAGGCATCTAAAGCACTGCCCTCAGCACCAGCAATATTTGCGTCGATCTCTAGGGCACCGTCGCGCAAAGCTTGCGCAATGGCCTCGCCTACCTTGCCCCGGAAAGTTGAGGTGATTTGAATATCGAGTTCATTTGCTCCCGCACCGGTAATTTTGGGGGCAATGGCGCCTTTCTTTTCATTCACGTTGTATTCGATGGTCGGCTGATGGAGCTGGCCGCTGAAAATATCAACTAAATCTTTACTAAAGGTCTTAGGGATGACAAAAGTCGCATAAACTTCCCCGGTTCTGATTTTGTGATTGGCTGTGGCTTGATCAGTAAACTGCCAGCCCAGCTGCTTATTCTCTGACAATTTGTCGACTACCAGGTTGCCAACATTTAGCTGACCAGTTAGTGCGGATTCCGTTCCCACATCGTTGTTCACTACCGCTATGGGTAGGTTTTCCGTCGCGTTGTAGGGGTTCCAAAAGGCCAAAATATTCAGCCAAGTGTACAGGGCTGGGGTGACCAAGATACCGATGACCATAATCAGGGATCGCGGAACCGCAAAAATCCGCTTTACGTCGCGAGCAAACACCCGGCAGCTATCTTTCACCCTGCCATAATAGCCTTGTGTTCAGATTCTGCAATTTCGCTCTATATCCCATTCAAAATCCCACGCGGAGGAATCCTAGTTTGCGAAAGTTTTACGCGTTCATCGCGGGATTTAGGTCAGGCAGACCCGCTCTAATTACATCCCTAAGAACTCTTTGACCTTTGGGAGTTCCCCTCGCATCTGTTCGTATCCGGCGGCGAAGCTTTCTTCCAGTTTCTCGGGATTATCTTCAAAATTCGCCACCCCCATATGCTGCGGATAAAACACATAAGCCTTTCCCTCGGACTCCAAACGGTCTAGTTCGGCTCGGGTTCGGTTGTAATTTATAGGGCGTTCAATAAGACTCTGAGCTGCCTGCGGGTACCGCTCTAGCAAGCAGCGGTACGCCAAATCAGGTAGGCGATTTTCTTTCACGTATTCCCGCGGTCGGGTCAATAGAACCAGGAACTTTTCGTAACCATCTGCCTGCGCCACGTCCAAAGGAATTCCGCCAGAGCGTCCTATTGCTCCGTCCATGCACGCCTCACCTGCAATATAAGTGACTGGTGTAGCTATAGGCATGGATCCCGAAGCCTTGCATACGTGGGTTAGTTTTTGCTCCGAATCCACCTGAATCTGTGAAAAATATATTTCTTCTCCGCGCTGCGCGTTATATACACCTATCCGCCATTCGGCTGGATTTGCTACGAAACGCGCATAGTCCAGCTCGAGCATCCCCCCAGGCTCGGTCATGTCGTAGTAAATGTGGTAAGTGTCGAAAATCCCCCTACCTTTTAGCGCGCAGGTGGATTATTACGAGCACTACATCAAAAATCACGACGGCTGGCAATACGTCGACATCTACACCGATGAAGGAATCTCTGGCACTTCCACGAAACACCGCGAGGGATTCAACCGCATGATCGCCGACGCCTTAGCTGGTCGCATCGACATGATCGTCACCAAGTCCGTGAGCTGTTTCGCCCGTAATACCGTCGATTCTTTGACAACCGTGAGGAAATTGAAGGATAAGGGTGTGGAGGTGTTTTTCGAGAAAGAAAACATCTGGACACTCGACTCCAAAGGCGAACTACTCATCACCATCATGTCGAGCCTTGCCCAAGAAGAATCCAGATCTATCTCCGAGAACGTCACGTGGGGTCACAGGAAGCGTTTCCAAGACGGTAAAGTTTATATGCCCTACGGTAACTTCCTCGGATACAATCGCGGCCCAGACGGCAAGCCCGTAATCAACCCTGAGCAAGCCCAAATCGTGCGCCGCATCTACCGCCAATACCTCGAAGGCATGAGCATCCCCCAAATAGCGACATCATTGGAAGCGGATGGGATTCCCACACCGATGCGGCGGGCAAAATGGAGCCACACCACCATCCACTCCATCCTCACCAACGAGAAATACAAAGGCGATGCACTCTTGCAAAAGCGTTTCACCGTAGATTTCCTCACCAAGCAGCGCAAAACCAACGAAGGTGAAGTCCCACAATATTACGTGACCGGATCTCGCCCAGCCATCATCGATCCTGAAACCTGGGAACTCGTGCGCTACGAGCTAGCAAAAAACACGAACCAAGGCCGGCGCGAGCGTGCCTTCACCGGTATGGTCTACTGCGCTCACTGCGGCGCAGCCTACGGCAGTAAGACCTGGCATTCCACTGATAAATATCGGACTATCGTCTGGCAATGCAACCAGAAATTCGCAGTTCCTCACCCAAAGAAAATGCCCGTACTACGCGATAGTCAGTTGCAGACAATCTTCCAAACAACACTCGCCAAGCTCATCAAAAGCCAGCAACTCATCGACTGGGACTACCTGATTACCACCACATCAGACACCACCGCTTTAGAAGAACAAGCCTTACAGCAAGCAAGTGAAATCGAGGTAACTACCAGGCTCATCAACCAAGCCATCACCCGCAACGCTCATCACTCCCAAAATCAAGACGACTACCAAGAGCGCTTCACCCAGCTCAAAGCCCGCCAACGTGAAGCCATTACCGCCTACGAAACAACTCAGGTAGAAATTGAGCGCCGCCACGGTATCAAAGCCAAACTCACCAGGTTTAAGAAAACCATCCAAAACGCCACCCTCAGCCAAGACTTTGATCGAGCAACCCTGCGTGCTCTTTGCCAGCACATCCAGATCACACCATCGGGCAAGGCGAGCGTAATCTTTGCTGACGGCACCAAAATAAAAATCCCAGCAGACAGCTATTAGAGCCACGCAAAACAAAAGGGCTGACCACCACTCAGGTAGTCAGCCCTATTTTTATGCCCGCGAGCAGGACTTTTAGATTTTGCGCGCGTTTTCAAATTTTGCGCGCACCTTTGCGCAAAACTCTAGTTTTGCGCAATTGTATCAATTCAGTGTGCTCGTGGTGGAGCTAAGGGGATTCGAACCCCTGACCTCTTCCATGCCATGGAAGCGCGCTACCAACTGCGCCATAGCCCCAAATGGGTGTCACCAAAGGCGACCTGTTCACTATAGCGAATCAGGACGCCATCGCACAATTCACACGATGTGCAGGTGATCACGCCCCGATTGCCTGCTCGCTCCACCCCACATTGTGCGCAGCCAGCTGCCAGCCACCGTGCTTGCGATCGGGAACAAGCTCCGACCAGTGGCAATTATCCAAGCCCCGCAAACCGCGGAAAGTGCCCGCATCCAGACCGAGCAGCGTTGTCAAGCCTCGGGAGATCGCCGACCCGTGCGCCACGACAATCAGCACGTCACCCTCGTCCATGCCCTGCGACACGTCGGCAACGCCTGCAGCAAAACGCTCCCCCACCTCGCCGGACGGCTCGATACCCGCACCCGCAGACTCACCGGTAGCGGACCACTGGTCGAAAAACACCGGCATTAAAGAACGGATCTGCTCAATCGTCGCACCCTCAAAACGTCCATACGAGCGCTCGATGAAGCGCTTATCAGCATGAACACCGTCAACCGTCGTCCCGCGCTGACGCAGCGCCGCCGCGACGATCTGGGCAGTTTCAGCCGCCCGCCCCAACGGTGAGCTGGCCACCACCACACGTGCGACGGAATAGGTGGCGGCAGCCGAAATTCCCACACCGGCAGGCGCACTGGTCACGCGCTGAGCAAGCACACCGGCTGCACGCCTGGCCTGCTCGCGACCATACTCATTCAACGGCACATCGGACATGCCCTGGAAACGCCGAGCCACATTGTGGTCGGTCTGTCCGTGACGCATACACACGATACGGGCAGGTGACATGGCACAGTTCCTTGAATCCGACGCCCTTACGCGCCGAGCGCTTCCAGGTCCCGGTCCGCGTCAAGCTCAGTAATCGGCTGGTCAGCCCACAAGGACTCCAATGCGTAATACTCGCGGTCCTCATCGGTCAGGACGTGGATCACAACATCCGCGTAGTCAATCAGAACCCAGCGCCCCTCGGTACGCCCCTCAATGCGCTCGGGGTGAAGACCCAGCCGAGCTGCCAGCTCATCCATGATGTTCTCTGCAATGGCACTGACCTGGCGCGCAGATGAAGCCGAACAGATCATAAAGGCTTCGGACAGCGGCATACGTGCGCGCACGTCAATCATTTTCATGTCGGAGGCAAGTTTGTCAGACGCGGCCTGAGCCGCAACGGCGATAAGTTGGCTTGTGTGACTGCTGACTGTCACAAACACTCCCTACTGTTGGTGAACTCCCCTGACACCTCCAGTGTGCCACGACTACTGCTCGTATGGGTCATCAATCCCAGTTTGTGGCGCAGATGTATCCCGATACAGCCCATACTTCGCGATGTACTGCACCACGCCGTCAGGCACCAGGTACCACACAGGTTTGCCCTGGTTCACGCGATTACGGCAGTCAGTCGACGAGATCGCCATAGCGGGCACCTCAAGCAGGCGAATATTCGAATGCGGCGTCAACGGCTTCTTCAGCTCATGTCCAGGTCGCGTCACGCCGACGAACTGCGCCATCTCAAAGAGCTTGTCGGAATCCCGCCACTCAGCAATACGTTCGAGGGCGTCCGCACCGGTGATGAAGTAATAATCCGCATCTGGATCCTGGTTCTTCAGATCAGTGAGGGTATCGATTGTGTACGTGATCTTTCCACGATCAATGTCCACGCGGGACACTCCGAAACGCGGGTTCGAAGCTGTAGCGATCACCGTCATCAGATAGCGATGCTCAGCCGGAGTGACGCGCCGCCCCTTCTTGAAGGGCTGAACGGCGGTCGGCACGAAGATCACCTCATCGAGGTCGAATTCGCTCATCACTTCAGAAGCTGCCACGAGGTGGCCGTGGTGAATTGGGTCGAATGTTCCGCCCATGATACCTACGCGTCGTCGCTGTGTCACAAAGATCCCCTTTAAGTAAATCCCAGACCGGTGAGTTCACACTAGCCCAAGCCTCGGCTGCGCAGACGCATTCCGGTCACATGTCATGAACGGATATGCCCATCACCCTCGATAATCCACATCGTGCTGGTCAGCTCCTCCAGGCCCATCGGGCCGCGGGCGTGAAGTTTCTGCGTGGAGATCCCGATCTCAGCGCCCAGTCCCAGCTGGCCGCCATCAGTGAAACGAGTCGACGCGTTCACGGCGATCGCCGCAGCATCCACCTCGCGGCTAAAACGGTTCGCCGCAGCCAGCGAACGCGTGCAGATGGCCTCAGTATGTCCGGTCGAATACGTTCTGATGTGCTCGATCGCCTGATCCAGATCATCCACCACGCGCACGGCCAGATCCATCGACAAGTACTCGCGCGCCCAGTCCTCCTCTGTTGCTTCCTCCAGCATCGCCGAGTCAATCGATGGGTCGGATGCGTACTGCAGCGTCTGTGCATCGCCGTGGATGCGCACGCCCGCAGTCGTCAGGCGCAACAAGGCACTGGCCAGGAACTTTTCAGCGACCGCGCGGTGCACCAGCAATGTTTCGGCCGCATTGCACACACCCACGCGCTGAGCCTTCGAGTTGAGGATGATTTTCTCCGCCTGAGCCAGATCGGCATCTTCATGGACGTAGACATGGCAATTGCCCGTGCCCGTCTCAATGACGGGGACGCGTGCCTCTTCCACCACGGTGCGAATCAGTCCGGCACCACCACGCGGGATCAGTACATCAATTCCTCCGCGCGCATGCATCAAGGCGCGTGCACCGGCTCTGCCCCACTGGTCAACGCTCTGGACCGTATCTGGCGGCAGATCCACCGACGTCAACGCATCACGCATGACCTCGATAATGACCTTGTTCGACGCCTCAGCCGCGCTGCCACCGCGCAGCACAATCGCGTTGCCTGATTTGAGCGCCAGGCTGGCGGCGTCGATCGTGACATTTGGGCGAGCTTCATAGATCATGCCGACCACGCCCATCGGGACTCGTACCTGGCGGATCCGCAACCCTGTCTCCGTCATTGCGCCGCGCACAATCGTTCCCACCGGGTCAGCCAGTGATGCCACCTCGCGCACCGCCTCCGCAATGCCGGCCAGACGCTGCGCATTCAATGCAAGACGGTCGACCAACCCCTCATCCATGCCTTCGGCCTGAGCTCTGGCGACGTCCTCAGCGTTAGCCTGGAGGATCTCATCACTGCGATCCTCGATTGCTGCAGCCACCGCTCCCAAGGCGCGATTCTTCTGCTGCGTCGTCACGGTGGACAAGATGCGCGAGGCGCTCCTGGCTGCTTCCAGTACCTGCGAAATGTCAGCTAAACGTTCAGTCATACTCTTATCGTGACATACTTGCCGCTGATGCAAGCGACAGGATCGCCAAATCGTCGCGGTGAATCACTGGGCGAGGGTTATCCCACCCCTGACGACGCAGGTCATCCGCATTCTCGCCACTCATCTGCGCAATTGTGTCAGCATCGTAGGCTGCGATGCCGCGCGCAATCAGCCCGGTCGGTCCCGCCACATCGACAACGTCGCCGCTGCGGAAATTGCCCATCACCGCTGTGATACCTGCAGCCAGCAGCGACTTCTTGCGGTCAGTCAGTGCGCGGACGGCACCCTCGTCAATGACGAGTTCTCCGCACGAGGGGGCGGCGTGCGCAATCCACAGGCGCCTCGAGGCGGGGCGTGACGTCGTCGGCTCGAACCATGTGCCGACCTTACGCCCGGCGAACACCTGATCGAGCTTATCCGCGTTTGTCAGCAACACACCGATACCGGATGCAGCAGCCATCGTTGCGGCCTGCACTTTGGTGACCATGCCGCCCGTGCCCACCGACGATCCCGAACCGCCCACCAGCACCGCCCGCAAATCATCCGTGCGCGTCACGGTCTCTACCAGTTCGGCAGCAGGGTCCGAGGGCGGCGCTGTGTACAGGCCATCCACATCCGTCAGGAGGACCAGCGCATCAGCGGCCACGATCTGGGCCACGTAGGAGGCCAGCCGGTCATTGTCACCGAAACGCACCTCGCGTGTGGCGACGGTGTCATTCTCGTTGATGATCGGGACAACTCCCAGGGACAGGAGGCGCTCCATCGCATCGCGCGCATTCGTGTAGTGCTCACGGTGCATGACATCGTCGGTCGTGAGCAGGATCTGTGCGACGTGACGATGGTGGGACTGAAAAGCGGCCGACCACTGTGCAACCAGGAGACCCTGCCCCATTGCCGCGCACGCCTGGACAGTGGCTAAGTCATGGAGACGCCCGGTAATCCCCAGCGGCGTGCGCCCTGCGGCCACGGCACCGGAGGAAACGATGAGGATTTCATGGTTGTCCCGGCACCACTGCGCGGCCATACCCGCAACCTGGTCAATCCGGTTCAGGTCAAGCCCCCCATCGGGGCGCGTCAACGATGAGGAACCGATCTTCACGACGATGCGTCGCGCACGCGTAACTCCGTTCACGCCCGATCGTCCTCGGTGCTCGGATCCGTCCACACACCCGATTCGCGTTCGGTCCACAGCTCGTCACGGGCCGCAGCTTTCGCGTCCATCGCGGCGCGATACTCCTCACGGCGTTCCCGGTTCGTGCGCCGCTTCAACGCATCGACACGGTTGTCCGTGCCGCGCGATCCAAGCAGTTCTGGCCCAGTCGTCAAGGAGGGCTCCCAGTCGAAGATCACACCACCTTCGAGCGGGCCGATCACAACCGTGTCACCGGCGTTGGCACCGGCCTGTGCGAGCTGATCTTCCACACCGATGGTGGCAAGGCGGTCGGCCAGGTAGCCGATCGCTTCATCGTTGGTGAAGTCGGTTTGCTTGACCCAGCGTTCTGGCTTGTCGCCGCGCACCTGGTAAACGGTGCGTCCTTCAAACTGACACGGCTCAACACTCACCTGGTTTACCTCACCCACAGGGCGTGGACGAATGACCGGTCGGGGTGCCTCGTCGGCTGCGTCCCGAGCTGCCCGGCGCTGTTCTTCAACCAGGGGTGCCAGTGCGAAAGCAAGTTCGCGCAGACCGCGGTGGGTCACGGCAGACACTTCCAGCACCGGCCAGCCAAACTCATCAAGGTCAGGGCGGGCAAATTCGGCCAGGTCCTGCCCATCGGGAATGTCAACCTTGTTGAGCACGATGACGCGCGGGCGTTCCATCAGCGGCACGTACCCGTGAGGCGTCCCCAGGTCGCTCTGGTATTGCGCCAGTTCATTTTCGATCGTCTTGAGGTCGCTGACAGGGTCGCGGTCGTATTCGACTGCGGCTGTGTCGAGGACGTGGACAATCACTGCACAGCGCTCAATGTGGCGCAAGAACTCCAGGCCCAGGCCCTTGCCCTGCGAAGCGCCGGGGATCAGGCCTGGAACGTCCGCCATTGTGAAACGCATACCGCCGGCTTCGACCACTCCCAGATTCGGGATCAGCGTGGTGAACGGGTAGTCAGCGATCTTCGGACGTGCCGCCGACATGGCGGCAATGATCGAGGATTTACCGGCCGACGGGTAGCCCACCAGGGCGACATCGGCAACGGATTTGAGTTCAAGGATGATGTCACGCGTCTCGCCGGGCTCCCCCAGTAAGGCGAATCCGGGCGCTTTACGGGCTTTCGATGCCAGTGCGGCATTGCCCAGGCCGCCGCGGCCTCCCTCGGCAGCGATGAACTGAGAGCCTTCGCCTGTCAGGTCAGCCAGCAGTTCGCCGTCCGCGCTCTTAACGGTCGTGCCGTCTGGGACAGGCAGGATGATGTCGGCTCCGTTTTTCCCCTGCCGGAAGTCTCCCATGCCGGGTGTGCCGTTTTCGGCGCACTGGTGTGGGCTGCGGTGGTAGGCCAGCAGCGTGGTGGTTTGCGGGTCGACCTGCAGAATCACCGAGCCGCCGTTGCCTCCGTCTCCCCCGTCGGGACCTCCCAGCGGCTTGAATTTTTCGCGTTTGACTGACGCGACGCCGTTGCCTCCGTTGCCTCCGGCACAATGAATCAGAACGTGGTCAACAAAATCCGCCATGGTGGTCCTTTAGGTGTAACTGACTGACACAAACAATGATACGCAACAGGAAAAGGGCGTCCGGCTCACGGCCGAACGCCCTTGACGCTGAATGAATCAGGCAGACACGGACTCCACGACGTCGACGACGCGGCGGTCGCGACGCTTTCCGAAGGAAACCGAACCGGGCTTGAGGGCGAAGATGGTGTCATCTTTGCCAATGCCGGTGTTACGTCCGGGATGGAAGTGTGTGCCGCGCTGACGGACAATGATCTCGCCAGCATTGACGAATTCGCCACCGAAACGCTTCACGCCCAGGCGCTGAGCGTTCGAATCGCGACCGTTGCGGGAAGAACCGAGGCCCTTTTTATGTGCCATGTTAGTGGTGCTTTCTCTCTTCGAACGACTAGAAACTCAATCGATCAGTGGGATCGTTCAGGCGATCTCGGTGATCTTGATGACCGACTGCTTCTGCCGGTGACCTTGACGCTTACGGTAGCCAGTCTTGTTCTTGAATTTGACGATGGAGATCTTCGGACCTTTGGTCGCGTCGATGACCTCAGCCTTAACGGAGACCTTTGATAGTCCATCTTTATCAGTGGTGACGGCGTCGCCGTCGACCAGCATCAGTGGCTGGAGTTCAATGCTGGATCCGATTTCATCGGCCAGCTTATCGACGACTACGACGTCTCCGACGGACACCTTTTCTTGTCGGCCGCCGGCCTTGACGATCGCGTAGACCACGTTGGAGCTCATCTCTTTACTCGTACGGAACGAATCAATTGCCTGTGATACTGAGGCGTATCGTCTGGCAATCACTCGCTGGCGCCTTGGTGCGCCGAGGATCAAATTTACCCGAAAACAGGACCCGTGGGCAAGCCGTCAGAGCCGAAATCCAGCTCTCACGGCTGTGCAATTCCACACGGTTAGGACGCTGAAGGCTCAATGACGCCACGCGATGCCACCCGGCGGCGACGTCGTGTAGGTGTGGAGCGTTTCGCGGCATCTGGCAACTGAATATCATCCAGCGAAGTCACCGCGCGATGACGTTCGGGCTGCTCATCGGCCGGTTCGGGCTCCAAAATAGGCTCCGGTGTCGGCTCCGGGGTGGGAGTCACCGGTTCCGGCTCGACCGTCTTTCCGGTCGACACGCGCCGACGTCTCCTCGGCTGAGCGGGCTTGTCCTGTTCACTGGCAGCCTTGGTCTGTTCGGTTTCGGCGGACGCCGCAGGCTGATCGTTTGGACCGCCCTGACCATCCTGACCGCCCTGGCTGTCCTGGCTGTCCTGGCTATCTTCCTGATCTTTTTCGTGTGCGTGGCTCGCTGCCGCCGCGATGGCATTCAGCGCTTCACGCGCACGCTTGGAGCCGGGGCCATCCTCGTTATTCTTCGTCTCTCGCCTGGAGCGGCCCTTCTGCTTGTTGTTGCTGTGCGAGGCAGGATCCGCGCCAGGCGTTTCCACGGGGTGAGTGTGCACGATGAAGCCCTTGCCTTCGCAGGCCTCACACGGTGTGGAGAATGCTTCAACAAGGCCCTCCCCCACGCGCTTACGCGTCATCTGCACCAGACCCAGCGAGGTGATCTCAGTGACCTGGTGGCGAGTGCGGTCACGTCCCAGGCACTCAACCAGGCGGCGCAGGACGAGGTCACGGTTGGATTCAAGCACCATATCGACAAAGTCGATGATGATGATGCCGCCGATGTCACGCAGACGCAGCTGACGCACGATCTCTTCAGCGGCCTCCAGGTTGTTGCGCGTGACGGTTTCTTCCAGCGTGCCGCCGGCACCAATGTACTTGCCGGTGTTGACGTCGATCACCGTCATCGCTTCGGTGCGGTCAATAATCAGCGTGCCGCCGCTGGGCAGCCACACCTTGCGGTCCATGCCCTTGGCCAGCTGTTCATCGACGCGGAACTCAGCGAAGACGTCATTCGTGCCGACCCACTGTTCGACGCGGTCAGACAGTTCAGGCGACAGCTCTTCGACGTATGTGCTGACTGTGTGATACGTGTCCTTGCCCTGAATAATCAGCTGAGCGAAATCTTCGTTGAAGATGTCACGCACGACGCGGACAGCCAGTTCGGGCTCGCCGCGCACCAGCGTCGGGGCCGACTTCGTGTTCTTCTCACGCTTGGTGATGTCGTCCCACTGCTTCGACAGGCGCTCAACATCGGCAACGAGCTGTTCTTCGGACGCACCTTCGGCCGCGGTGCGAACAATAACACCGGCTCCGGCCGGCATGACCTTCTTGAGGACTTTCTTCAGGCGTCCTCGTTCAGATTCTGGCAGCTTGCGGGAAATACCCATCATGGAGCCGTGCGGAATGAAGACGAGGTAGCGTCCGGCCAGCGTGATCTGGCTGGTCAGGCGGGCACCCTTGTGGCCGATCGGGTCTTTGGTGACCTGCACCAGCACCGCGTCACCGGACTTGAGTGCCGATTCAATTCGACGAGGGCGACCTTCCAGGCCCACGGCATCCCAGTTGACCTCACCGGCATACAGTACGGCATTTCGGCCTCGGCCAATATCAATGAACGCAGCTTCCATCGACGGCAAGACGTTCTGGACGCGACCCAGGTAGATGTTGCCGACCATTGTCTGGTGGGTGCGTCGAGCCACGTAATGCTCGACCAGCAGGTCATCTTCGATCACTGCGATCTGATCAAGGCCGTTATGCTGGCGAATGATCATCTTGCGGGTGACTGACTCGCGCCGCGCCAGGAACTCCGATTCGGTGATCGTGTGACGTCGGCGGCCATCGCGGCGACCCTCACGGCGACGCTGTTTCTTCGCCTCCAGGCGAGTTGATCCCTTCAGCGCGGTGACCTGATCGTTGCTGTCAGAGGAATCACCGGACTGCGAGCGTGAACGCCGGCGGCGACGACGGCGTGAAGATCCCTCGGACGATTCTGACTCGGAGGGAGCAGAATCACCGTCCTGCGCAGACGAATCCTGAGAATCTGCGGAATCTGACGTCAAATCTGGCTCTGCCGACTTGCGGGAAGACTTCCTTGAGCGCTGTGATTTCCCGGAGTCCTGCTTGCGGTCCTTCTTACCGGAGTTGCTCTCACCCGAATTGTCGGCATTGTCGTCGGAGCTGCCCTGCGTGCCAGACTTTCCAGACGATGACTTGGAAGAGGAGGACTTGCCTTTCCTGTTCTTACCTTTGCCGTCGTCCTGGGACTGCGAGGAGTCCTTGTCCTTGCCCTTATTCTTTTGACGCGAGCGTGAGCGTCGGGGTGATTCCTCGGACGAGTCCTGCGATGATGTCGAATCGTCCGAGCGGGATGGTGCGGGAGCCGGCTCGGTAAAAGTCGGCGCTTGAAATAGCAGGGAGGCGGCAGGCACGTGTGCTGCCGATCCCTCGTGTTCGGTCGTTGTCACTTTTCTCCAATTTTGGAGGGGATCCACACGCACCATGGATCCACCCGTCGTCGCCCACGTGGGCGGAAGCGTTCAGGCTCGCGCAAAGCACGATAGCGTACACAGCGGAGCAACCGACTTAAGCAGTCGCGGTCGACGCAGTACGCCCGTTACGAGGGTGCTCTCGCAACGGCCTTGGTTACCCCTATTGTGACACAGGCGAAGTGCCAACGGAATAAGAAGCGCTGAGGCGGGTGGCACATCTACCGGTTCAATGCCTGAGCGACGCGGCACATGTGAGTGCCGACTCCACGTCACACGAAATAGGCAACACTCTTGTTTCCTATTCCGTTGCCACCTGGAAGTTTCACCACACCTTGAAAGTGAAGATGAAACAGCGAATCAGCGCAATTTCGGCGATTCTGCCATTAACCACCTGGTCAATGAGTTATCTTCTTGACATGGCGTCATGTCAATCGCGTGGCGCCGTATATCCGTATTTCTATCGACAACAACGATTCCGTCACCGGAAAGGCGAGCATCATGACCCTGCTTCCGGCAGCGTTTGACACGCTGACGCTGGGACGATGGCAGTTCGGTATCACCACGGTGTACCACTTCCTTCAGGTCCCTCTCACAATCGGGCTGTCGCTCCTCGTCGCAATCATGCAGACGAAGTGGCACAGGTCCGGAAACGAAACATGGCTCAAAGCCACACGTTTCTTTGGCAAACTCTTCCTAATCAACTTCGCGCTCGGTGTCGCGACAGGTATCGTCCAGGAATTCCAATTCGGAATGAACTGGTCAGAATATTCCCGCTACGTGGGCGACATCTTCGGTGCACCTCTGGCAGTTGAAGCACTTCTCGCATTCTTCATGGAGTCCACCTTCCTGGGCCTATGGATCTTCGGTTGGGGTCGACTGTCCAAGGGCATGCACCTGGCCAGCATCTGGCTCGTCGCAGCAGGCACCACGATTTCAGCACTGTGGATTCTGGGTGCGAACTCGTGGATGCAGCACCCCACCGGCGCAGTGTTCAACCCTGAAGTGGGCCGCGCTGAACTCGATGGTGCAGGCGGCTTCCTCAAGGTTGTGACCAACCCGGTCCTCCTGTGGGAATTCACCCACGTCCTCACCTCCTCCTGGCTGATTGCCGGCACCCTCGTTGCAGGACTTGGCCTATGGTGGATGACACGCGCAGCCCGCGAAGGCGGTGCTGAAGGCGAAAAGCAGGCTCGCGATATCTGGCGTCCGATTGCACGCTTTGGTCTGGTCGTCGTCATCGTCGGCGGTCTGGGCACCGTCGTGACCGGTCACTTCCAGGGCCAGGAAATGGTCAAGCTGCAGCCCATGAAGATGGCAGTTGCCGAAGGCGTCTGTGTTGACACAGAATCTGCCGCTTTCACCGTGGCGCAGTTCGGTTCCTGCCCTCTCAACGGCGAATCACAGCCCACCAAATTTATCCAGGTCCCCGGTGTCACATCCTTCATGTCGCACAACTCCTTCAGCGCTGAGGTTGAAGGTGTGGCCGACATCCAGGCTCGCCTGGTGGAAACCCTCAATGCCAACGAGCACTTCGTTGCACAGTACGGTGACGCCTCACAGTACGATTTCCGTCCGCCTCAGATGGTGACCTTCTGGACCTTCAGGCTGATGATTGGCTTCGGTATCTTCGCCGCAATCATGGCCGTATGGGGCCTGTGGGCAACGCGCAAGGATCAAATCTCCACCAGCGCCGCGCTGGGCAAGTTCGCCTTGTGGACCATCCCGACGCCGTTCATTGCGGCGTCCCTGGGCTGGATCTTCACTGAAATGGGCCGCCAACCGTGGATCGTGCATCCGAACCTACCAGGCCTGGCCAACGCCGATCCGGTCGGCAACGTCATGCAAATGACATCAGTTGCCGTTTCCACAACGATCCCCCCGATCCAGGTGTTCCTCACCATGGTGATCTTCACGCTGCTGTACGGGGTTCTCGGCGTGGTGTGGTTCCTTCTGCTCAAGCGCTACGCACTTGAAGGCATCTCATCGGCTTCTGAAAAGACAGCTCACGATGACGATGCTGACAACGAAGCAGTCGGCGCACTGTCGTTCGGATACTGAGGAGGTAGACACTGATGCTAAGTATTCTCTGGTTCATCCTCATCGCCGTTCTATGGATCGGCTACCTGGTTCTCGAGGGATTCGACCTCGGTGTTGCAATGCTCCTTCCGTTCGTCTCCAAGAACGACAAGGAACGCACCACAGCACTGAAGACCATCGGACCCCACTGGGATGGCAACGAAGTGTGGCTGCTCACCGCTGGTGGCGCCATGTTCGCCGCATTCCCCGAGTGGTACGCCACAATGTTCTCCGGCATGTACCTCGCACTGTTCGTTGTGCTCGTCCTGCTGATCCTGCGTATCGCCGCTCTTGAGTGGCGCTCGAAGATCGCAACCGAAAAGTGGCGTGCAATGTGGGATCGCTTCCACGTTGTCGCCGGCTACGGTGTTCCGATCCTCATGGGCTGCGCATTCGCCAACCTGGTGCACGGCATGAAGATCGAGGTCGTCACCCGCGCCGGCGAAGTTGTGCCCCCCGAGCAGGTCACGCCTGAAGTTCTGGCGAACGCATCGCACCAGCTGACCGGCGGCTTCTTCTCACTGCTCATGCCGTTCAACCTACTGGGCGGCATCGCAGTGGCAGCAATCTGCTTCTCGCACGCAGCACAGTTCCTGTCCCTCAAGACAGACGGCATCCTGCGTGAGCGTGCCAACGCAATCTCAGGACCCGCCTCCATTGCCGCGACGGCTCTGGCAGCTGTGTGGGTCCTGTGGGGTCAGTTCGCCTACGCAACATCGGCAACATCCGTGTTCGCGTGGATTCCGCTGGTCATCGCCGCCCTGGCGTTGATAGCGGCCGCAGCCTTCTCACAAAAGCAACTGCGTCGCGAAGGCTGGGCATTCATTTGCTCCACCGTCGCCATTGCCGCCGCTGTGGCGTGGATCTTCACGATCATGGCTCCGAACGTCATGAAGTCCTCGATTGCACCGGAATACTCCCTGACAATCGAGCAGGCATCATCGACGACCGGCACACTGACGGTGATGACAATCGTCGCGGTTTGCCTGGTTCCCGTTGTCCTGGCCTACACGGCATGGAGCTACTACACGTTCCGTCGTCGTATCTCGACAAAGGACGTTCACGAAAATGCGGGACTGCTGCCTCAGAAGATTCGCCTGGGCGAAAACTTCCTGGCTGGATAGTTTCGCGCTCGAACGCTGACAAGGGTCACGGTCCCCGGCTCCAACGGAGCCGGGGACCTTCCCTATTGCGCGCCCTTTTGGGACTTCGTACCCACAACTGGCACAATAGAACGTGTGAAACCTCTTGATCCGCGACTACTGAAATACGCACGTTCAGCACGGGTCCACATCGTCTTCACCGCATTTCTGGGTCTGCTCACAGCAGCTCTCGTCATCGTGCAGGCCCTCCTGATCTCCCGGACCGCCTCCCCCGTCATCGAGGGAACAGCGGATTTGCGTGACGTCATGCCGACGATTGGCCTGTTGATCGGTGTGCTGGCTGTGCGGGCGGCGACGATCGGCCTGCGTGAAACGCTGAGTCAGCGCGCCGCAGAAAAAGCAGTGCGAGAGATGCGCGGCGCAGTCCTCGACCATGTTGAAAAACTTGGACCACGTTGGCGTGCTCGTCACGGAGCGGACGTAGCCACCCTGGCCACACGCGGTCTGGCGGATCTGGAGCCCTACTTCATCAAATACCTCCCTCAGCTCATCCTCGCAATGACGGTCACCCCCCTCGCGCTGCTGACGATGCTCCTGCTTGATTTCTGGTCAGCCCTGATCGCAGCGATCGTCATCCCGCTGATTCCGGTTTTCATGATCCTCATCGGTCGATTCACGCAGGAATCATCACGGCGCAAACTTGCCTCCATGGAACGGCTCGGCTCACAATTGCTTGACCTGATGGCGGGCCTGCCCACGCTCCGAGGCCTGGGGCGCGAAAAAGGCCCGATGGCGCATATGAAGCGCCTGGGGGCGGAAAATACGCGCACCACGATGGCAACGCTGTCGGTCGCCTTCCTGTCTGGAGGCGTCCTGGAATTTCTCACTACTCTGTCCGTGGCGCTGGTTGCGGTTGAGGTAGGCATGCGACTGGTGGGCGGAACCGTATCGCTCACCGTCGGCCTGACCGTCATCACGCTGGCCCCTGAAGTATTCGAACCGCTGCGCCAAGTCGGCGCACAGTTCCACGCATCAGCAAACGGAATTGCCGCCGCGGAAGCCGCCTTCGACATTCTGGAAACGCCCGTAACCGAACAAGGCGCGCACCAGTCACCCGACATGAGTTCGCGCGACATCATCATCGAGGACCTGTCTGTTGCCGCCCGGCAAGTGTGGGCACCTCATAGTCTGAACGCCACGATCCAATCGGGCACGATCAACACCCTCGTCGGCCCATCCGGAGTCGGAAAAACAACGACGGTTATGGCTCTTCTGGCACTGGAACCACCTACCCGAGGGCGGATCCTCATCGCACAGCCGGATACCGGCACAGATGAACCTGTAGACCTGGCCGACATCGATCCACACTCATGGTGGACCCAGGTCACGTGGGTTCCACAATCCCCCACGTTCGTTCCCGGCACCATCCGAGACGTCATAACGCACGATGTCACTGATCAGCAGCGTGATGCCGCCAGCAAGGCAACCGGGTTCGACGCGGTGCTCGACAAACTACCCGACGGATGGGACACGCAGATCGGATACCGCGGTGTCGGCCTGTCAGTGGGTCAGCGTCAACGCCTTGCCCTCACGAATGCGCTGCTCGATCCGGCCCCTATCGTCATCCTTGATGAGCCGACGGCGCACCTGGATGCAGTCAGTGAACACGTCGTGGTACGCACCCTAGAGCAGATGAAAGCGCAGGGGCGAACAGTCATCGTCATTGCGCACCGCCAGGCCGTCGTTGCGGCAGCAGACCACGTCATCACCGTCTCGGCGCAGGCAGCAACTGCTCAGGATGCCGAGGAGTACCCCATCCTCACGCAGATTGAGCAACTGGAAGACCTGAGCGTGACGCTGCCCGGATTCCTCGACGAATCGGAGGCGGTGAAATGATCCTGTTTCTGACGCAAAAAGAACGGCGCGCTGTGCGCCGCGTCATCGACCTTCTGGATGTCGATAAGAAGAACTTTATCCTGTCGGTCCTGTTAGGCGTACTCGGCTTAGGCGCTGCAATCGCCCTGTCCGCCACCTCTGCCTGGCTGATCGCGCGCGCCTCCCAACACCCGCCGGTCCTGTACTTGACGGTCGCGGCCGTCGCGGTGCGCCTGTTCGGCATTTCTCGCGCGCTGATGCGGTATCTGCAGCGCCTGGCCAGCCATCAAGTCGCCTTAACGGGAATGGACGCGCTACGGCAGAACGTCTACCGCATCCTGTCCACTACCCGCGTCGACACCGTTGCCAAGCTTCAGCGCGGCGACCTGCTGGCACGCACCGGTTCGGACGTAGATGAAGTAGGCAACCTGGTCGTCAAGTCACTGCTCCCCTCCATTGTCACCACCATCGTGGGAGTCGGGACCGTCATTGGAATCAGCCTGCTGAGCCCTGCCGCCGGGCTGATCCTGCTCCTGTGCCTGCTGGTCTCCGGCGTTATCGCGCCCGCATTGAACATGTATGCAGCCAGAGAAGCCGAGATGTCGTCGCGTCACGCGCGCACGCAGCTGTCTGAATCTGTTGTCACCGTCATGGATGGTGCCAGTGAACTGCAGATCCAGGGCCGCCTGGCTCATGTGCGCGAACGGATCGAACGCATTGAGGATTCCCTCGTCGCATCCACACGACAGGCAGCGTGGCCGGCCGGTTGGGCTGCTGCGCTGGATCGACTGGCCATGGGTGCTGCCGTCGTGGGAGCACTGCTGGTCGGCATCCCGCAGACACGCTCGGGCGCGCTTGCCGCGGTGGCACTGGCGGTGATCGTACTTACACCACTGGCCGCATTTGAAGGCACCGCGGAACTTCCAAGCGCAGCCGTTCAACTTCTGCGTTCTGCCGACGCTGCAACGCGCATTGTGGATCTGCTGGGCGAGGGGGACGCGCCTCAAACTCATCCCATTGCGCACACCGGCGCCACTCCTCGAGTGGTTGCGGAAAACCTTGCGATTGGGTGGCCTGACGGACCGACCATTGCGCGTGGAATCTCGCTGGACATCACCGTGGGGTCCCATATCGCCATTGTGGGACCGTCCGGCATCGGCAAGTCGACGCTCCTGTTTACGCTCGCCGGTATGCTTCCGCCCAAGGAAGGGCGTGTCACGATTGACGGCGTGGACGCGTGGCAGGCTGATCGCGACGACGTGACCCGCCGCATCACGATGACCGCCGAAGATGCACACATTTTTGCCACGACCGTCTATGAGAACATCCGTGTTGCCAGGTCGGACGTGACCCGTGAAGAAGCCCGGCAGCTGCTGGATACGGCTGGATTGGGACAGTGGTGTGATGCCTTGCCGGCAGGGTTGGACACGCTGATCGGCTCTGGAGGCACCACAGTTTCCGGTGGTGAGCGCCGCCGACTTCTGCTGGCCCGCGCGCTGGCTGCTCCTGCCCCGCTTGTTCTGCTGGACGAGCCTGCCGAGCATCTGGACGCGACAACCGCTGACGCCTTGATGGATACACTGCTCAGCCCGACTGACCAGGGACGCGGCATCGTGGTCGTCACGCACCGCCTGTCGGGCCTTGCCAAGGCTGACCAGGTGATCGTTCTGGAACAGGATGAGGACGGCATCGCGCATGTCGTGGAATCGGGCACTCACGACCAGCTCATCGCTCACGCTGGAAACTATCGGTGGGCACTGCAGCAGGAGGAACAGTGACACCACCAACGCACACGAATGACACCTATGCGGACCCGTCGATCCTGCAGGCTGTACTGGACCTGACGGCTTCACTGGAACTGGATCCGATTCTGACAACTTTCGTCGATCAGTCGTGCCTGCTCACTGGCGCCAGGTGGGGCGGCGTGGCCGTGCTGGACACGTGGGGACGCACCGCGCGGCTGGTCGGTCACGGAGCCAGAGCCCAGGAACTTCACACGCAGCCCCTGATCGAAACGCTCACGGCGCATATCCCGCCCCATGAGCCGTTGGTCATACCTGACCTGCTCAACCCGAACGTCGATTTCGAACTTCCCGCCCAACCAGCCGACGCTGGGTCCTCCTCACCGATTGACAACTTCCTGGGAATCTCCCTCAACGTGCACGAACAGGTGTTCGGGCGCCTGTTCCTGACAGGGCGCGTCGGCGGTTTTACCGACGAGGACGTCGCAACGGTGAGCGCGCTGGCACGCGCAGCCGGACTGGCAATCGAAAACGCTGAACGATTCGAACACTCACGTAACCGCGAACGCTGGATCTCAGCCTCACAACGCCTGACAACAGCAATGCTGGAAGGAACCGACGAGGAAGAAGCCCTCGAACTCATTGCGCACACCGTGCGCGACGTGTCCCACGCGGATACCGCGATCATTGTGCTGCCCTCCGTGGGCGACACGTATGCGGCGGAGATCACCGACGGCTACGACGCGGATCGATTGCTGGGACTGACCTTCCCGAAAGAAGGCCGCACCATGTCCGTGCTGAGGGAAGGCACCGGCATGATGGTTGATTCAATGGAGCACGCACAGATCATGCGCGTCCCGGAATTCACGAAATTCGGCCCCGCGCTGTACGCGCCCCTGAAGGCTCGTGGCGAAACGTCTGGTGTCTTGATCCTGCTGCGCAAACCCGGACGCCAGGAATTCGCCCAGTCAGACCTGCCACTGGCTGAATCTCTCGCATCCCAGGCCACCCTGGCATTGGAGCTGGCATCGGCGCGCCACATTCAAGACGTGGAAACCCTGCTCGATGAACGCTCACGTATCAGCCGGGACCTGCACGATTTCGCGATCCAGCAGCTGTTCGCGGCGGGGATGAGCCTGGACGCGGCCCGCTCAAAAGTCAGGGAAGAAGAGGCATCGACCGACGAGGTGTCGTCGATTCTGGATCAAGCACTGGCCTCGGTGGATGACGCCGTACGCCAGATCCGTGCCATCGTCCACGGCCTGCGCGAGCCCGACCAGAATGTCGGTCTGGTCGAGCGCGTCCGTCAGGAATCTTCCCTGTCACGCTCGTTCCTCGGATTCGCGCCCTCCCTCGTCATTTCACTGGACGGCACGGCGATTAACGAGGACGAAGAAGCAGAAGACGCGATGGTGAGCGCCATCGAAAACATGCTGTCCGATGATGTGGGTGATGATGTGGTGGCTGTCGTGCGTGAAGGACTGTCCAATATTGCGCGGCATGCGCACGCAACGGCGGGGCGCGTCATTTTGGAAGTGACGTCCCCATCCGATGACACTGCTGGAGAAGTGTGCGTGCGTGTGGCTGACGACGGACGCGGAATCGACCCGCACCGCACACGCAATTCCGGCCTGTCCAATATGCGTGAGCGCGCCCGACGTCACGCCGGCAGTTTCGTGTTCGGCGCAGGTATCGACGGCGCAGGTGCAGAAATTATCTGGCGCGCGGAAATCGACCCGGAATAGGTCAGTTACGCCAGGCCGCCGCTCGCTGGCCCGCCACCCAGGCTGCCACCTGCGTGCGACGCTGCAGACCCATCTTCGACAGCAACGACGTAATGTGGTTCTTCACCGTCTTTTCAGCCACACCGAGCTTCTCCCCGATCTCACGGTTCGACAGGCCATCGCCGATCAGCTCGAGCACATTGCGCTCAGAAGGTGTCAGGTCAGCTGTAGGGTCATCGTGATCAGCGCGGCGACGCGTCACAGTGCGCTCATCGAGCAGGACACGCCCTTCTGAAACGGCGCGGATCACGTCAGTGATTTCAGCTCCACGCACTGTCTTCAACACGTAGGCGCGAGCCCCTTTTTCAAGGGACTCAGCCAGTGCCTCGTCATCATCGAACGAGGTCAGCACGATCGGGCGGATTTCAGGATGGTCAGTGCCCAGACGGTCCATAATGTCGATGCCGGTGCCATCCGGCAGCTGCAAGTCCACCAGGATAACATCCGGGCGAACCAGATCGGCGCGGCGCAACGCGTCGGCCACGGTGCCCGCTTCTGCAACCACTTCCAGGCCATCGGCCCGGTCGACGATTTCAGCAATTCCTCGACGCACAATCTCATGATCATCGACGATCATGACGCGAACATCTGGACGTTCAGGATTTTCGTTACTCATCACATGTCCCATCATAGTGTGCCTGGCGGCGCGATCATTCCATGGGGTAATCCGGGTCAAGCCGCGCGATCGCAGCTCGAGCCGCCGCATTTTCAGCGTGCTTCTTCGACGTGCCTTCCGCTGTTGCCAGCGCCGATTTCTCATAGCCCACCTCACCGAAAGCAACGGTGGCGGTGAAGCTGCGCTCATGATCCGGGCCGGTGCTGGTGACCTGGTAGACGGGCAGCTCGTGACCGTGGTCGCGCGCATATTCGCTCAGCGTTGTCTTCCAGTCCTGCATCTGTCCGCGCACAACAGCGCGATCCAGCAGGTCAGCAAGCTGATGGAGCACGATCTGACGAGTCTTCTCAAACCCGTGTGTCAGAAACGTTGCCCCGATCAGCGCTTCGAGCGCGTCGGAGAGGATAGAGTCCTTGTCACGTCCACCGTGAATATCTTCGCCCCTGCCCAGGTACAGGAAATCACCCAGGTGGATGCGCCGCGCGACGTATGCCAGAGGCTCCTGCGATACGGTGGCCGCACGCATGCGCGACAGGTCTGCTTCGCTGTGGTCAGGGTGATCCTCGAACAGGCGGGCTGCCACCACGATGGACAGGACAGAATCGCCCAGAAATTCCAGGCGTTCATTATGCGCAATCCCGCCGGCCTCATAGGCGAAAGATCGGTGAATCAGCGCGCGATGCAGCAGCGAGGGGTCAACCTCAATCCCCCAGTTGCGTTCCAGCTCAGCCGTATCCACATTGACAGGTTCAGGAAGTTTCGAATGCTTAGCCACGATCCTGCCCGTCCTGTACGTTCAGATCATCCAGCAGCTGCGCAAGGGAAGCCATCCGAGGGTCAATAACCTCATGGTGATGATCCTCAGGCAGATCATCCAGACGCTCACCGCAATGCGGGCACAGCCCCTGACAGTCCGGACCGCACAGTGGCTGCGGATCAATCAGCGGCACGATTGCGTCACGCAGCATCGGTTCCAGATCCAGCATGTCGTGCGCACTGATGACAAGGGCGTCCTCGTCACCTTCCGGCTGCTGATCGTAATAGACGACGCTTTCGTCCACGTCCGCTTCCTGCACAATGTCATCCAGGCAGCGCACGCATTGACCCTCCAGGTCGCACTGGCAGCGTGCGCGCACCAGGACTCCCTCGTCGATCGACGTGATGTCCACGGTGACGGGGACGAGCGCGCCTTCTCGAATCGCCATCATCGGGGTGCCGATGCCTGCGGGCACGTGCCACTGCAGCTCATAACTGCGAGTCGTTCCAACGCGGCGCGGCACGTCGCGCAGTGACACGGTCAGTGAGGATGCCGCTACCGGTTCGCGTTTACTCATCGTCAAGGGAGATATCCGTCTTTTCCTGGCTGGCGCGCTCCAGAATGGTGCGCTGACCGGCCTGCGCACGTCGATGCAGATCCGACAGCACGTCGGACAGCTCGCCCAGGGACTTCACAACGTAGCGGTCGGCACCTTCGCGCAGTTTGCGCGCATCGTTCTTCGCTTCACCGACCAGTTGGCGTGCACGATCTTCCGCCATCTGGGAGATTCGGTCACTCGCGATGAGGCGTTCAGCCTGAGCGTTCGCATCACTGAGCGTGTTTTCAGCGTCGGAGCGGGCCTGATTGGCAACATGTTCAGCCTGTTCCTGCGCGTGGGCCACGGTGCGTTGTGCCTTGTCCTGCGCCTCAGCGATCATGTGCTCGGCCTGCTCACGCGCCTCGTCAGTGAGGGTTCGTGCCTGAGTGCGGGCCTCCGTCAGCGTCATTTCAGCGGCCGAGTCAGCCCGGCCCAGCACGGCGTCGGCGTCAGCGACGAGGGCGTCTGCTGCAACCAGGTCTTCAGGCAGCGCGGCTCGGGCCTGTTCAATCAGATCAAGGATCTCAGCGCGATTGACCATCACGGATGCTGAAAGTGGAACCGAACGAGCCTCTTCAACCAGTGCTTCGATCTGTTCGAGCGCCGCGATCACCGTCGATGGGCCATACACTTCCGAGCTGTCACTCGGCTCGTCAGAAGGGACGTTCTCGTCGTAAGCCATTGTGTCCTCCGCCTGTTGCCTCATGAGTGTCTATGAGTCTTATTGTCCGTCAACATCGGCACAATTGCCGGTGGAACATACCGAGAAGCGTCCATTTGCCACGCCAACAGTTCGCGTACGATGCTGGATGAAACGAGTGCCAGCTCCGGCGCGGTGGGGAGGAACAATGTTTCCACCTCACCGTGAGTGCGATTCACCCACGCCTGGACCTCTTCCCACTGCATGTCGGCAGCGTTTCGGATTCCCTTGACGATCACGCGTGCCTGGTGGGAGCGGCAAAAATCAATCGCCGTGCCGTCCATTTTCTCCACACTGATGCGGCCGGCGATGGCGGGGTCCAGATCGGCACACGCTGCCTGCGCCATGCGGATACGCGCCGCAGAATCGAACATCGTGGTTTTCGCTAAGTTGATCCCCACCGCTACGATGATGCGGTCCGCGAAACGTGCAGCGCGTTCGATGATGTCGACATGGCCGCAGGTGATGGGGTCGAAGGATCCCGGGATCACTGCGATGAGTGGCTGGCGTTGCGTCATGACTCCACCCTATCGGCACGGCCAATGAACCACGCGGCAGTCTCACCCCAGTGACGGTGATCTTCGCACACCAGGCCATCCGGCAGGTCTGGCGCCTGTGAGCGGGTTGATCGCTCCACAATGACGAGGGCGTCTGGCGACAGGTGCGCCGCGAGTCCGGCCAGCACGGCCGCGAGCGCATTTTGTGCCAAATCATAGGGAGGGTCCACGAACACCAGGTCAACCGGGCTGCTCACGCGGCCTGACTGCACAAACGCCAGCGCGTCGAGGGTGTGGATGCGCGTGCGATCTTCGTAGCCCATCATCGCTGCGTTCGTACTCATGGCGCGGGCAGCCTGACGTGAACTGTCCACCATGTCAGCCCGGGCTGCTCCGCGTGAGAGGGCCTCGAAGGCCAGCGCTCCCGACCCTGCGTACAGGTCCAGTACCGCTACCCCATCGCACATATTCATGGCATCCAGGCGTGAGAACAGTGCTTCGCGCACGCGTTCCGATGTGGGCCGCGTTCCGCGTGCAGGCACCTTCAGTACGCGCCCTTTTGCCTCTCCGGCCACAATCCGTGTCATGGGACCTACTCTACTGGTTCGCAGCGTGGACATACATCGCGGCCACTGGCCCTCGTGCCACCATAATTTCGGTGAGCATCGGACACGACGTGGCATATGCGGGGCGCCTGTGCGTGGCGGCCGCGATTGTTGTGCCCGGATCAATGCTGGTCATCGCCATGTCGGCCTATGTGCTGGTTCTGGTTGTCATGTTCGCCGCGAAGGAGAGGCGATGAATACGATGTATCTGATTGCGATCCTTGCGGTAGCCGGTATTGTCACCGTGTTGCTGCGCGCCGTGCCGTTCGCGTTGCTCGCCCCGATCCGCGAATCTCGCCTCATCAAATGGCTGGGCAGGCGCATGGCTGTGGGCATCATGGCCATCTTGAGCGTCTACACGATGATGGATGTTGCGTGGAGCGACCTGCAGGCAACAGTGCCGACACTGGTCGCCCTCGTCGTGACGGTCGGACTGCACCTGTGGAAACACAACCTCATGATTTCGATTCTCAGCGGAACAGTCGTGTGTATCGCACTGTCAGCAGTGGTCGGCTAGGAACGCTCCATCCACGCGACCTGTGAGGACAGTCGCGCTCTGATGACTCGTTCAAGTTCGCTGTGATCGGCCAGTGTGGGGTCTGCGCTGATGGTGCGTCGCGCAGCGTCACGCGCCTGCTCGATAATGTCGCCATCTCGTGAGACCGACAGGAAACGCAGTCCCGAGGTGCGCCCTGACTGTTGGGCGCCGACCACGTCGCCTTCTCGACGTAGCGTCAGATCCACGCGAGCCAGTTCGAATCCGTCTGTCGTGCGCGCGAAGGCCTCGAGCCGTTCGCGGGCTGGTGCCGACAGGTCGTGGCGGTGTACCGCCATGCACACGCTGTCTGAATCCGAGCGTCCGACGCGGCCGCGCAACTGGTGCAGCTGTGAGAGGCCAAATTGCTGGGCGTCAATGATGACCATCATGGTCGCTTCGGGCACATCCACTCCCACTTCGATCACTGTGGTGGACACGAGGACAGGGGCGCGACCCGCAATGAAGTCATCCATGATGCGGGTCTTGTCAGCACTGCCGATTCGTCCGTGCAGTTCCTCGATCCCGATACCCTGCAACGCTGTCTGGGTGCGCAGTGCGGCCGCCACCGCGTGGACGGATGCGAGCGGTGGACGGTGGTCAGCTGCATCGGTGTCTTCGACGTCGTCTCCCTCATCAATACGTGGACAGACGACGAAAATGCGGCCGCCCTGGTCGATCTCTTCGCGGGCGCGTTCCCATAGACGCTGCATCCACGCCGCGTTGGCCACATCGACTAAGAATGTGCTGACGGGGCGACGCCCCGGTGGAAGCTCATTGATGCACGTCTGGTCCAGGTCACCGAACACGGTCATCGCGACAGTTCGCGGAATGGGCGTGGCGGTCATGACCAGTTGGTGCGGGATCGTCAGCGTGGCAGCGGTGGCCGCGCCGCGCAGGTGGTCACGCTGGGCAACACCGAAACGATGCTGCTCGTCGATGACAACCAGGCCCAGGTGCGCGAATGTGACGCTATCTTGCAGCAAAGTGTGTGTACCGACCACGATCATGGGCTGGCCGTCAGCAAGGTCGCGTTCCAGAGTGCGGCGCTCGGCGCGCGGAGTGGAAGCTGTGAGCAGTTCGATGCGTGGCGCGTGGGTGGTCATCCGCGCGATCAGGGCATGCAGGGACTGGTAGTGCTGCTCAGCGAGGACCTCGGTGGGTACCAGCATCGCCGCCTGGAATCCTGAATCCATAACCTGGCACATGGCCAGTGCCGATACCACCGTCTTACCGGATCCCACGTCGCCTTGCAGGAGGCGCTGCATGGGGCGTTCGCGCATGAGGTCACGTGAAATGGCCTCCACCGCTGTTTCCTGGGAGCCCGTCAAGACGAAAGGCAGGGAGTCGCGTAAAGCCTGGACGGCACCGTCATCGCCTCGCGGACACACCGGCGCCTTTTCCATGTCACTACCGCGTCTGACGCAGGCCAGCCCAGCCTGCAGTGTGAATGCTTCACGCCACGCCATGTGCGCGCGGGCAGTTTTCCAGTCCTCGCGGCTGTCCGGCTCGTGCAGTGCGCGCAACGTGGTGACCAGATCAGGCAGACCAGCTTCACGGCGAATCGTTTCCGGGACGGGGTCAGCCAGGTCGCCCTCGTGCATGGACTGAAGCAGAAAAGACACAGCGCGCTCAATGGTCCACGAATTGAGCGAGGCAGTGGCCGGGTAAATGGGGATGAGTCGCTGACTGCGTTCAACGATCTCCGGAATCGTGGCATCCTGCGCGCCTTCAAACTGCGGATTTGTCAGCTGAACCTTCCCCTTGTAGGAACCGACCTTGCCGGCAAACAGCATGCGCGCACCAGGTTCGAGCAGTCGTTCGTGGGGCGCGAGGCGATAGCGCGTGGAAGCGAAGAACGTGGCGGTGATCGTCTCGGACCCATCGGTCAGTTCAACCACGAAGCGTACCCCTTTGCGCGTGCGGTTGGGCATCATCTGGGCACTGAGCACTTCAGCGAGGATCGTCACCGTGTCCCCTTCGCGCAGCGAACTGATCGGTGTAAGCGAGCCCCACTGGTCGAGCCTGCGTGGCCCGTACGTGAGCAGGTCAGCCACCGAGATCAGATCGTGTGCGGCAAGTTTTCGCGCCGTCGAGGCGGGCAGACGCAGCGCAAGGGGGACGTCGAGGGAGGTGGAAAACCCGTTCATACGGTCAGTCCCTGAATAATGCTGGGGCCTGCCTGTCCGCCGTCAATTACTTCGAGCTCATTGATGTCAGGTGCCAGCATCTGACGAACCGTTGCCGTCAGATTCGGACCGTCGGCAGCTCCGATCAGCAGACGCACGCGTCTGGGGGCGCGCGCCTTGACTTCCCGCACGGCAAGAGGAAGTTGCTCATCCGCATCATAGGTTATGGCCAGGGCGAAGCTGGCTGCAGCTGCGCGCGCTGCTGACTGAGTCAGCATGGTCTGCATGACAGGTGCGACGGTGGGTCCGCCTGGCTGTGGGACGAAGGCGCTGGCGCACGCTCGGGTGCATTCCAGCGCTGTCAGGTCGTCCTCGCACGGGGCGACAATGACTGTGTGGGGCGATACATCACGAATACGTTCGGCACGTGCGCGGCTGGCACTGTCGCAGGCGGCAATGAGCGACACTCCTGTTGACGAATGCGCGAGGGCGCAAGTGATGGCCTCAATGTCCTGGTCATTCGGGTCGAGCAGTGTCAGTGCTCCTGCCTGTGCGAGGTCTTCGACAAGGCCGGGTGCATGAGTCATCGCTATAACTGTGGCGCGTTCGATGCGCTGGTGGGTGCGGCGTTCGAGGAGCTGAGCGCCGCGATGCGTCACACCGTCACTGAGCGTGTCCACGCCGATGAGTTCGTCGGGTCGGCCGTCACGGACCATAAACCGGGTGACGGTACCGTGGGGTGGTCGAACTGCCAATGGCGCCGATGTGTCGATGCGGAAACGCCAGGTGCCATAGGCAAACAAATCGGTGGCTCCCACTGCCGCCCACCGAGCTTCCAGTGCATCAAGATAGTCGCCTGCATTCGTGGCATCGTCAGTACTGCCTGCCACAATCATGTCCACATTGAAGGCGTCGCGCGGGCGGGCAGCGGTCGAAACCAGGCGCGAATGTGAATGAGCCAGGTCGCTCATCATACGTGCCAGTGAGTCCAGGATGGCTGGATCGTCACGCATGGTGCAGTCCAGTGATGCGGCGATGACGATCAGGGCTGCTGCACCTGCGTCGATATAGTCATCAGTCGCGTTGATCAGCCCATACTGCAATTGGCTGGAATACAGGGAGACAAGGTCGCTCTGATCAGGAACCGTTGCTCCCAGAACCTCGAGTTCGCTGGTTGCCTCATCAAACATTGCAGCAAGGGCAGGTGCGACATTCACGTGGGCGTCGGGCGCATCCCAGGGGGCGGATGTGAGCATCCGTCGCACGATGATCGGATTGAGATCTGCGCCGGACTCTTGTCGCAGGGCGTGTGCCCAGGCACTCCATAGAGCGGTAATGAGCAATCCGACGTGTCCGTGCCCTGTGCGGATCCCCTCGCTGACCAACGTGTCGAGGTAATCAGCCAGAGGCATGTCCGGGTCAGTTGGGGCGAGGCGGCTCATGGATTCCACTGTCAGAAGCGCGTTGGTGCCCGTGTCGCAGTCGTGGGAGTTCCATCCATCGAGGTCATCCAGGAAGGGACGCAATTTGGCCAGCTCCGTGGCGGCTGTTGTCAGCGTGATTGCCAGCGTGTGTGCTGAGAGTTCACCGGTCACGGATAGGCCTTTCGCTATGAGTAGTCACGGGTGATCCTATCGTCTCACTTTTGGTCGCTCGCGCGCAGATGTGGTGGAACTGACACAGGCAATGTGGTTCAAAGAGTTGGAGAATAGGCCTGCCATCAGCTACCATTTTGTGGTTGCTCGTGGTGGATTCGCACCACATCGACTGTCTCATTTGGGACGATAACTGACTACTTAGAGGAGATCATCGTGGCTTCCGTATGCGACGTTTGCGGCAAGGGACCGGGCTTCGGTAAGAGTGTCTCGCACTCCCACAAGCGCACGAATCGCCGCTGGAACCCGAATATCCAGCGCGTTCGTACCTTGGTTGACGGCACACCCAAGCGACTGAATGTGTGCACGAAGTGCCTGAAGTCTGAACGGGTGGCGCGTCACACCCGCTGATACGCTGCTTTCTGATTCGCCGTCTACAGTGTAGGCGGCGAATTTTTTGCGCCTGTGGCAGGAACCGGGCGCATCTGAAAAGTGGAGATGGTCTCCGATCTGACCGAAGTCAGTTCGGAGACCATCTTCATTTCAGTGATCGATTCAGCGACTCACTTTCACTGTTGAGGTGAGGAGTCTTGCGGCGGATACGGCGGTTCTGCCTGGTTATCAGCTGATCCTGACGGGTCCTGAGCCGGAGGCTGGTACCCCTGATTCGGGTACTGCGAACCGAATTCCTGCTGGTAAGCTGCGGCTGCCCCTTGCGGGTACTGGTTGTACTGCGCCGAGTTTTGGGGGCCTTGAGGAGCGTTCATGCCCTGTTGCATCCCATTTCCGTACCCGTACTGCTGCTGAGGAGCAGCTTGAACCGGAGCTGGCTGCTGACGCCAGGCTTGCGCCGTCTTCTTTCCAGCGAGCAACGGCAGCAGTGGCGTGTCGACCAATGCTTCGGGAAGAATCTCGGCCAGCAGTGAGGCGAAGAAGAGTCCGAGGATGGCGACCGTGAACGGCGTCCACCATGACATGCCGAGAGAAGCACTCTCACCGAACATATGCATCGACACGTTGGAAAGCCACAGGCCAACAATGAGCCACGCCAGAAGACCGATGACTGGCATCTGCCAGATCCTGGCCCACTGAATCGAGCCGGTGCGCGTGCGTCGAGCCCCGATGTGGATCGCCATTGCGATGATGGCGACGATGGCGAGGATGAAACCGATGACGGCGGCGATGGGGTGGAAATTCCAGATCATGGCAGTGCCACTGCCACCGTAGGATCCACCCGAACCGAACATGTCCATCATTGAGCCACCCACCGAGAATCCACCGAAGAAGCACATGCCTGTAATCCAGATGATGATGTTGGCCAACAGCGGCAGAACCAGCGTGACGGACACGCCATCTGTCTTGGCAAAAAACACGATCCCAAGAATCAGAGCGAAGGGAGCGAAGATGGCGAAGAGCACCGCATGTGCCTGAACGAATTCGCGAGCACCAGTAAGCAGCTCCGCAACAAACTTGTTGTCTTTCCAGCTGGCAGGAAGAGATTTACGAGTAAAGAAAAGCGTGATCCCAACGAAGAACGTCACGTTCAGGAAGATGTGGAAGAAACCGGGTCCCATTGACAGGCTGCCGAGGTTGTCAAAGGACAGGTCACCGCCGTCGAGCGGTGCGACAAGCCGCAGCCTCCAAAAACCGAACAGGATCGAGGTAACGAGGCCAATAGCCAGAGCCTCCAGCACTGTGCGGACCAGGTGGGCAACCAGGTTGGTGTTATCGCGCTGGACTTTGAAGAATCGTTTGAGCACGACCCAGATCAGCGTGCAGATGACAGCCCAGGCGAGGATGAACAGCACTGAGAGTGTTCCTCCGGCTATTGTGAAGCCCATAGCCTGAGCACCTGCAAAGATGTAGCCTCCCAGCACAACACCGGCGAATACGAGGGGCGAGGGGCCCGACAGTATGGAGTCATCTGAGCCGGCCGCGCCGCCCATCGCCGATCCCAGAGGCATGAGGAACAGGCCAAAGATGAATGAGACGACGACGAGCACCCCCAGCACGGCGCCGAGGGCAGCGAGGCCGCGCCCATTGGCAAATCCGGCCTTGAGCTCGCCCATAAATGCTGGCGGGAGCACTGGTTTTGCTGGTTGCGCAGGCTGCTGCACGTAGGGCTGGCCCGGCTGCTGGTACTGCGGCTGTTGCATGGGCTGTGGAGCATAGGGCTGGCCCGGCTGCGCGTAAGGCTGTTGAGGAGCGGGCTGAGCATAAGGCTGCTGGTACTGCGGTTGCTGCGGCGGAACCGGTTGCTGGTACTGCGGCTGTTGCATGGGCTGTGGAGCATAGGGCTGGCCCTGAGGCTGAACGTATGGCTGCTGAGCGTATGGCTGGCTCTGTTGCTGAGGAGCGGGCTGAGCATAAGGCTGCTGGTACTGCGGTTGCTGCGGCGGAACCGGTTGCTGGTACTGCGGCTGTTGCATGGGCTGTGGAGCATAGGGCTGGCCCTGCTGCACCTGCGACTGGTCAGCAACTGGTTGCTGAAACTGCGGCTGCTGCGCAGGTTGCTCCGGCTGACTGAGTGGCTGTTCTTCGGCGGCTTCCGGCTCGGTCACAGGCTCACTTGGTTGCGATCCCTGGACTTGAGCGTCCTGGTTGCTATCATGAACGTTTTCGTTGCTCATGAAGTCCCCTCACTAGCGTATTGACAGGTTACACGTAGTCCTAGTGTATCGGTTTAACTATTGTCTTGACGGAAATGGTCGAAGCCACCACTCAGTCGCTGCCCATCAAGACGAATCCCAGGTTGATCTCCCGGGCTCACTGCTCCGATCACGCCAATTGCCCTGAACGGTGAGGGCAACACAACCTGAGGCGGGAAAGTAGCCAACATCGGATGATCCTCACCGCCGAAAAGGACCCAATCCATCGCGTGATGTCCACAGGCCCGTGCAGCAGCATCCAATGCCTCGACGTCATCGGCCAGCAGGGACGAATCGATTTCAAGCATCACACCCGACGCGCGTGCCATCCTGCCTCCGTCACGCACCAGCCCGTCGGACACATCCATCATGGCGTGGGCATTGTGGCGAGCGGCAATCGGACCGGCTTCCAGCGGAGGCTCGGGCGCACGGTAAATCCTCACCGCTTCAGCGAAATCTCCCAGCAGGATATCGTCATGAACTGAGGGGTCAACGATGCGGCGTGACAGCAATTCCAGGCCTGCGCCGGAACGCCCCAATGTTCCGGCTATCGCTACGATGTCACCGGGTCGTGCACCTGAACGCAGGACGGGAGGCCCATCGACCCACCCGTGTGCGGTGACTGAAATGATCAGTTCCTCTCCCCCGGTCAGGTCGCCGCCAACCACGCCTGCGCCCGCTTCACGGGCACGCTGACCGAAGGCCTGCACCATGTCCACAAGCCAGTCAACGTCGTAGTCGCCGCGCAGAACAAGGGACACGACAAGCGCGCTCGTGCGCCCGCCCATCGCAGCGATGTCTGCCAGATTCTGGGCCGCAGCCCGCGCACCTATTTCAGCGCCGGTGGACCAGGCTTTCAGAAAGTGACTCTCTCCGACCAATGTATCGGTGGTCACCAGGAATGAGGGTTCAGGGCAGGAGATCAGCGCGCAGTCATCACCTGAACCGACGATGGTGCGCTCACCTTGGGGAAGAACATTGACAAAACGGGCGATCAGGTCGCCTTCATCACAGTCTCGGACCTTCATGCTGTCAGTGTACGTGAGCGTGCTGACGCATACAGACACATTGCTGCCGCCGAGGCCACATTCAAAGATTCAGCTTTCCCTGCCATCGGGATGCACACCAGATGGTCGCACTGACGCATTTCATCGGGTGACAGGCCTCGCGCTTCATTGCCGAAAACCCATGCGTGTGTGCGGGAAAGGAGCGGCGAGTCGCCCTCGTCAATGTCGAGAAGGCTGACAGATCCGTGGCCTCCGGACGTCCCAAGGACGAGTGCACCCCAGGTGCGAGCGCGCTCGATCGCCGCATCGAAAGTCAGGCCTGACATGATCGGCAGGTGGAACACTGATCCCGCTGTTGAGCGGATCACTTTCGGGCTGCGAACGTCAGCGGTGCCCACCGTGGTCAGGACGCACTGCGCACCCATCGCATCGGCCGTGCGGATCAGCGTACCGACGTTGCCGGGGTCTTGGATGCGCGCAAGGATCACTGCCAGTCCGTCAACGCTCGGCATCTGCGTAACAATCGCGTCGTGTCGAGCGACCGCGATGATGCCCTGACAGTCAGGGGACATCGCGTGAGCAACCTCGTCGGTGACGCGGTGAACCCACCGTGTGGCCTGGCGGGCCTGCTCCACGATTTCTGGCTGGGATTCCTCGACTCGTTCGGTGACGTAGACGTCGGTGACGCACTCGGGGCGCCATGTCACCAGTTCGAGGACTGCTCCTGGGCCTTCAACCAGGAGGAGTCCGGTGCGTGATTGTGCTGAGCGCCCGCCGAGTGAACGGACTGTTCGCACGCGGTCGGCACGCGGGTTGTCCATCACAGGCGGGCGCTCAGGATGAAAATTGTGAGTCAATCAGGATGCCTTGGGGGCGTTGACGTCTTCGGGCAGCGCTTCACGGGCAGTCTTCACAATTGCTGCGAAGGCGTTTGCGTCGTTGACTGCCAGGTCGGCCAGCATGCGGCGATCGATTTCGATGCCGGCAAGGTTCAGACCCTGAATGAGGCGGTTGTACGTCATGCCGTTTGCGCGTGCGGCAGCGTTGATGCGCTGGATCCACAGGCGACGGAAGTCACCCTTGCGGCGCTTACGGTCACGGTAGCTGTATACGAAAGAGTGAGTGACCTGCTCTTTTGCCTTACGGTACAGGCGTGAGCGCTGCCCACGGTATCCGGATGCGCGATCAAGTGTGGTGCGACGCTTCTTGCGGGCGTTGACAGACCTTTTCACACGTGCCATGTTGTTATCTCCTTACCTACAAGTCTTCGCTATCACTTACCCAGCAGGGTACGAACTCGCTTCGCATCTGCAGGTGCCAGCACCTGGTCACGGGAGAGGCGGCGAGTACGGCGTGAAGACTTGTGCTCGAGCAGGTGACGCTTACCAGCACGTTCACGCATGATTTTGCCGGAACCGGTCACGCGGAAGCGCTTCTTGGTTCCTGAGTGCGTCTTGTTCTTTCCTTTTGACATAGTGTCGTTTCCTAACCTTCAACACCTCTTGGCACTGGTGCCAAGAAAGTAGCTACTGTTCCGCGCTTTCAGCGTTCCTGGCGCTGCGAGCTTGCTCCTTGCTGGAACGTTCTGCCTGCTTGTCACGGCGGGCTTCGCGCTCAGCCTTGCGGCGGCGGCGTTGTTCGCTCATTGCTTCTGACTTGCGTCGCGTTGGGGCGAGCACCATCGTCATGTTGCGGCCATCCTGACGTGGGACGGATTCGACCGTCGCCATGTCACCGACCTCTTCTGCCAGACGTTCCAGCAAACGAACTCCCGCTTCGGGGCGAGACTGCTCGCGTCCGCGGAACATGATCATGACCTTGACTTTGTCTCCCTGGTTCAGGAAACGCTCCACGTGGTTCTTCTTCACGTTGAAGTCGTGGTCATCAATCTTCAGGCGGAAACGGATCTCTTTGAGCTGGGTGTTTGCCTGGTTGCGTCGCGCGTCGCGCGCTTTCTGTGCGGCTTCGTACTTGTACTTGCCGTAGTCCATCAATTTGGCTACTGGAGGTTTCGCGTTGGGTGCCACTTCAACGAGGTCGAGGCCTGCTTCGTCTGCCAGACGCAATGCGTCTTCGACGCGCACGACTCCGACTTGTTCTCCCGATGGGCCGACAAGACGTACTTCGTTTACTTTGATGCGCTCATTGATCCGAGGCTCGCTGATGGGTGGCTCCTTCCATGGTGGTGCATCACGAAAAAATCTCCGTGCGCAACGCAACGGAGACTGACACCACGTGGCCACAGCGATGCTGCATGCAGCATCGGCTCAAGCCAGGAACCCGATCCCCTGAGGCGGGAATCAAGGTGGGAGTATCTCCGCTTACGTCCCGGGTACGGTACCCGGACAATCGACAGCTACTGTATCACTGCCGTCGAAGGCAAATCCAGCGAGATTAGGCAGGATCGTCATGGGGTGCCTCACACTGCCAGATGTGGAAGGCCCCGCGTGCAACATCTGGTCACACACAGGGCCTTCGTCACCGAGATGCGGTGGTATGCGAATCACCCGCGGTTTACCACCATGATCCTGACGACCTCAGTTCAGTGATTTCAGGTTCAGTGCTTCCCTCGGGGAATGTCACCTGGCCTGACACACGGAATTCAACGTTGTCCGGTGAGGGGTTCTTGTTGAATTCGGTCGGATTTGTCTGGGTCTTGATCGTGGCCTTATCCGTGACGAACTCAAATGCGGAGACGTCTTCGAGGGTGGTGGGCAGTTTGGTCACTTCCAGAACAGCGAGTTTGGTGCTCTGCACGCCGCTGGGGCATGCTTCATTCAGATTTCCACCGTCGAGGGAGGCACAGCTTTCCACGAATTCCTTGGCCCGATCAAGCATCAGTGTCTGCAGTTTTTCGGTCGGTTCGGGTGCGTCCCACCAGAGCGTCGAGGATGACTCCGGGCCCCCCACGATCAGGCTCTTGTCGGGATAGTTCACATACTCATTGGATCCGTAGGATGCCTGCGCTGGGTAGATTCCGGGGTACAGGTAAAACGTCTGATACTCCTGGGAGTTCTGATCATCGTTCGTGATCGGAACGCTTTGAGAGCCGATGGTGACCGAGTCAAAAGTGCCTGGCTGGAGGGTGATCTCTGTGGCCAGTGTGTCGTCAATCTTCCAGTTCTTGAGAACGAGGAAGGTGGGCTGGGCAGGGGTGACCTGAAGTGTCGTATCGACGACTTGCCCATCAAGGTAGTATTCGACATCCAGCGTTACTCCGCGCGGCTTGTCGGAGCTGAGTGAATAGTCATCGCTGCCGGAATCAGCTCGCGTCACCGAGAAGTTCTCGATTCGCGCGGTCGCGCCGGCCATTGCTTCGTTTGTCAGAAACGCTCGTTGATTATTGGGTTTGCCTGGGTCCACCATCTGCGATGCAGCATTCGCGTCACCCGCTGCAAGATATCCCAGGTATTCTTCAGCAGCTTTTTCAGGGGTCCGCGTGCTGTTGAGGATGTAGAAAGCGATTGTCCCGATCAACGCGAGTGTCATCAGTACGCCGATGAACACCAACACGATGCGGACAGTCTTGCCGGACGAGGACTTAGTCGTGGTCGCTGCGTAGGAAGACCCGGCGCCAGAAGCCATCGCAGCAAACTGCGGCTGTGGTTGCGGCGAGTACTGTTGCGGGTTGGGCTGCTGATAGTACTGCTGCTGGGCATATTGCTGCGGTTGCTGCGTCGCTTGCGCGTATTGCTGTGCCTGCCCCTGCTGCGGTTCTGGCGAATCAGCGGGCGGTGGTGGCGGAGGCATATACGAGTCAGCACTCCCCTGAGTTTCGGAGTGTGAATTCAGGTCGTTGCCATTCGCATTTTCAGACATAGTGCCATACTCCCGGTAAAAAGATTTAGCGCATGAAAGCGCTTCTATCCTAGTCAACTTTCATCGTGAAATGGCCGATCGCGCCCGCTTTCAGAACTGGAAGGGGAAGTCGAACGAGTATGCAGGGGCTCCACTGTCATCAAAAGTAACGGCTCCGACCATCTCGAGCTCATCCTCGTGAGGGGAATCGCCTCCATCACTGCAGAGTTGAAGCTCTGGGCTGCGTAGGCATCCTTTTAAGGCAACATTTTGACAACAATCTTCCCGCTTCAGTCCTCAGGAGTCACGATCCGCATATGGAAAACAGGATTTGATTCCTTCGATAATTCGACCGTGCCCTGGACGGCGAGTTTTTGCTCCTTGTCTGGTATGTTGAGCCCGTCATCCCTGAAATGGAGTGTCACGCTCGTCACGTCTGTTTGCATGTCCGGAATCCCCGTGGAGTGTGCCATCGACACAAGCTGGTTGTCGGCGGGGCTGGCAGTGGTCAGTTCTCCATTGAGGGTGGCTGATTCTGATTGCCCGTCTGTGTAGACAGCATAAATGAATCCGCACTCTTCATCAGGATTGTCGCGCTCTTCCAGACATTCGTGCAGGAAAGCGTTCGCGCGGTCAACAAAAGCCGCAGTGAATTGCTCGGTCAGTTCCGGCTCCCACTCAACAACCGACTCAGGAGCGTATCGATCACTGTCGTCAGGTGCCACAATCAGATCCTGATCGCCAAATGTCACAAAGTCGGTGTATGTGGCCTCCGCATGGAGTTCGTAGTGCGCAGGATACAGACGCACCGCCAGTGCGTTGTCAGGGACCGTCTCCAGTGAGCTGTCCCCAATCGTCAGCTGATCGGCAAGGCCAGAGGGAAATACGACCGTCTCAGCCAGCGACCTGGTGATCTGCCAGGTATCGTCACCAACGGGCCGGCTCACCCCGATTTCCGCTTCATATTCCTGTTCGCCCAGCAGGTAAGTGACGCCGAATAGATGCGTTCCGTCTTCAGACGTGTCTCTAGCTTCGATGCTGCCTAGAACGATTCGTTCAGAAGCGCCTGAGAGCACCGCATCAGTTCTCGCCTCCGTGAATGTGCCGTCGTCATCAGAAACACTGTCTCTTTCCATCGCCCGGGCATCTTCAGCCTGTCCGGCGGCAAGATGCTCAATGTACTGGCGAACAAACACCTCAGGGTTGTCGGATTGCGACGGGCGGGCCATCATCACCATCACAATGACAGCCACGGCCACCACAGCGGCCACTGCACATACGATGCCAATAATCAGGCCGGCTTTCTTCCTGGGTGTCGTGACCGGGAGGTTGGATAACTGAAATGGGGCGGAATTCGGTGCGTGCTGCAACATCGGCTGATCTCCTTACCTGCGTCGCGACAAGTTACGATCATCGTAAGAGACCACGTTCAGGATTAACAGCTATACCGCCTGAACCCACGTTGGCGCGATCACGATCTGGTCAGCCGCAGCTTTGAGGCGATCACTGCCGTGAATGCAGTTGATTGCGCGCGACAATTCGCGTCGGACCGCTCGCTCATCACCACCGGCGGCCGCGCACAGCTCGACGATGACGCGACTGCCGCCTCCATGATGGATACGCACATCGACCACGCATCGGACACCCTCGTCCATAATGATGCGCAGCAGACCGGCGGCAAGTTCGCGATCTTTCCACGCGGGCAGCCACCTGTCCCCCACTGACAGCGAATTGCACGCGGGGCGCGGGATCACGATATTCGCACCGCGCGGATCGGCCACTATCAGCCCTCGGGTTTCGACGAGGGCGCTCAACGCGGCAAGGCGCGTTGAGACAGGCAATGGGCGTGCCTGTGGGTCAAACGCTGCAAGCTCATCCGTTGACGTGAACACGGCCAATGCCGGGCCTTCAGGTGTTTCCGCCCTGGTGAACTCCACGTGGTTGTCAGAGTTTCCGCCATTGAGGACAACTGGAATAATGACGCGCTCACTGCTCAGTGCGTGAACAAGCTGTTCGAGGCGCTCGCCCTGCTCGCTGCGGGTACCGGCTGGCAGTCCGAGTGCGTGACGCGTCAACGGCAACGTCTGGCCACAATCCGATGAGTCGGTGTGCAGTGTCAGGCGCTGCGCAATCTTGTCGCGTTGCTCATCGCTCAGTTCCATCATGACTGTTGAGGGCCGGCCGCTTCCAGCGCCTCTTCCAACGTGAACGCCCCGGCGTACAGGGCTTTACCAATGATTGCACCTTCCAGGCCGATCGACGTCAGTTCACGCAGGGCTCGAATATCGTCAATGCTGGACACACCGCCCGAGGCGACAACCGGCGCATCGGTACGTTCACATACGGCGCGGAGCAGATCAATATTCGGCCCCTGCATCATGCCGTCACGCGCCACATCGGTGACCACATATCGGGCACAGCCAGCCTCGTTCAGACGCTCCAGGACCTTCCAGACATTTCCACCTGGTTTCGTCCAGCCTCGTGCTGCCAGAGTCTCACCGCGCACATCCAGGCCCACGGCAACCTGATCGCCGTAACGCTGGATAATCGATTCGGTCCATTCGGGGTCTTCCAGCGCTGCCGTGCCGATATTGATGCGGCGTGCACCGGTGGCCAGGGCGCGCTGAAGTGAGGCGTCATCACGGATGCCGCCCGACAGTTCAACGTGCAGCGGGATCTGGCGTACGACATCAGCCAGCAGGTCGATATTGGATCCGCGTCCAAAAGCGGCATCCAGGTCAACCAGGTGCAGCCACGCGGCGCCTGCGTGGGTGAACGCCTGTGCAGCTTCCAGGGGTACGCCGTACTGTGTTTCCGTTCCTGCCTCACCCTGGCGCAAGCGCACTGCTTGCCCCTCAACCACGTCAACGGCAGGCAGAAGAATCAACGGAGTATCCATCAGTCACCTTTTCTAGTCAGATAGAGCGGTTTTAGTCAGACACGGTGGTCGCCAACCAATTCTGCAGCAGCTTCAAGCCGGCGGCACCAGATTTTTCGGGGTGGAACTGTGTGGCGTTCAGCGCTCCGTCTTCCACGGCTGCGACAAAGCGCTGACCGTAGGTTGCCCAGCTCGTCTGCGGAGCAGCTGCGGTGCGAGGGCGAGATGTCTGAGCCGGATCATCCATCACGGCGTAGGAATGCACGAAGTAGAAGTACTCCTCATCCAGTCCGTCGAACAGTGTCGTGTCGGATGCGGCTTCAACCTGTGTCCACCCCATGTGTGGAATGATGGGCGCGTCCAGACGGTCCACGGTTCCGTCCCACTGCCCCAGGCCCTCGGTCGTGCCCTTTTCAGTGGAGCGGTCGAACATGATCTGCAGCCCGACGCAGATTCCCAGCACGGGCCTTGCACCTGCGATCCGGCGTTCAATCATCCTCAGGCCTTGCACTGCGCGCAGCTGGTCCATCACCGTGATGAATGCTCCCACACCTGGCACCACCAGGCCGTCAGCTTCGCTGACTTCCTGCGGATCGGCGCTCAGTGAGACGTCGGCACCGGCTCGTTCCAGCGCACTGCACGCTGAGCGCACGTTACCTGACCCGAATTTCAAGACGACGATTCGAGGGCGTCGCTGCATCATGCTCATGGTTTTCTGAACCACCCTAATGGGCCGCGTGGCCGCTTCAGGCATGTGCCATCAGGTGCGACCGACCCGTTGTAGTCATCCGGGGTGGTTCTGCCCAGCAGCAGGTCTTCAAGGGCCACCGGCATTGATCCGATCAGCACGCCAGCTGGAATATCGTCTTCCGGCTCGCCCGACACGTATCGGCGTGCACTGATCTGTCCGGATACACCCGGCTCCACATCTTCCTCGTCACCTTCAACCAGCCACGACATGATTGCCACGGAGCCCAGCTTGGACAGGCGTGAGGTCAGTCGTGCCACCTGATCCACTTCGGGTGGCATGGAGCGGCACTTGCCCATCAGTGAGGCCAGCTCGTCTTCCTCGGTCATCGGCTGATTGGAATCAACTTTCAGCCAAATCGCGGTCCACGGCTTAATCGGGACGACGTGGACGGAAAGCCCGGCCAGCTGCAGGAGTTTGTGCAGCGCCTCGGCTGACGGAATCGGTGTGAGCACCAATGCGACCGACAGGGATCCACCTTCCAGGTGCAAGGATTCATCAACCGGAGTGTCCAGGTCATGCCGTTCGGCAGGTGCGCTTGAGCGCTCGAAGTCCGCAACGATTCCCGCGAACTTAGCGTCAATGTCCTCATCGTCAGGACGCTGAGGAACATCCTGGACCATTACAGTGCTCCTTTGGTAGACGGAATGCCACTCACCCGTGGATCCGGTTCAACAGCGCCGCGCATCGCGCGGGCAAGTGCCTTGAACTGCGCTTCCACAATGTGGTGCGGGTCGCGACCGGCAAGCAGACGCACATGCAGACAGATTCCGGCGTTATAGGCCAGCGACTCAAACACGTGTCGTGTCATGGAGCCGGTGAAGTGCCCGCCAATGAGGTGGTATTCCTGGCCGGCCGGCTCGCCCTCGTGCACGAGGTACGGCCGCCCTGAAATGTCCACAACAGCATGAGCGAGGGCTTCGTCCAGGGGCACCGTAGCATCTGCGAAACGGCGGATTCCTGCCTTGTCACCAAGCGCCAACTTGATGGCCTGGCCCAGGCAGATCGCGGTGTCTTCGACAGTGTGGTGCACGTCCACGTCCACATCCCCGCGCGCCTGAACAGTCAGGTCGATCAGGGAGTGACGCCCAAATGCGGTGAGCATATGGTCGTAGAACGGCACACCAGTCGAAATGTTGGTCACGCCGCTGCCGTCAAGATTCACTTCCAGGTGAATTGTTGACTCTGATGTTTCGCGGTCAATTGTCGCAGTTCGCGCGTTCATGAGAGAACCTCCTCCAGTGCCGTCATGAATTGCTGGTTTTCCTCAGGTGTCCCTACGCTGACCCGCAGCCAGCCGTCAGGGCCGACGACGCGGATCAACACGCCCCGCTCCAGGAGCTTGTCAAAGATGTCCTGCCGGTTATCGAAACGTCCAAAGAAAATGAAGTTCGCGTCAGATTGAGCCACCTGCAGCCCTCGTGATTCCAGCCAGTGCGCGAGGGCGTCCCGACTGTCACGCAGGTCGGCCACCTGCTGCATGAGGCTTTCACGGTGACGCAGCGCCGCCAGTGCCACTGCCTGCGTGATGGCTGACAGATGGTAGGGCAAGCGCACCAGCATGATCGCGTCAATGACGTCCTGGCAGGCCACCATGTATCCCAGACGCAGCCCCGCCATTCCAAATGCTTTCGACATGGTGCGGGAGACGACCACGTGCGGATTCTGCTCAACGAGTTCGAGTGCCGAGGATGTCCCCGCACGCCTGAATTCCGCGTACGCTTCATCGATGACCAGCAGGCTCGCTGTGGGCTGTCCGTCCGGCCCGACAGGCCCGCTGAATCGTGTGTCGTCAGCCAGGGAGCGGATGTCGTCAAGTGACAGTGCTGTTCCGGTGGGATTGTTCGGACTGGCCAGCAGAACGACTGCCGGATGCTCAGTTTCGAGCAGGTCGCGCAAAGCATCCAGGTCGATGGAAAAATCCTCGTGCCGATCACACGTGACCCACCGTGAGCACGTGTCGCGCGCGTACTCGTGATACATCGAGTATGTCGGGGCACATGAAACGACGGTCCGTGACGTGCCGGCGAATGCCTGCAGAATCTGGGTCATGACTTCGTTGGAACCGTTGGCTGCCCATACATGTTCGGGCGGAACACTTACACCGCTTTCGTCAGCCAGATATCGTGCCAGTTCCCCACGCAGTTCCAGAAAATCGCGATCCGGGTAGCGGTTCAGCCCGCTGGCGGCGCGAGCCACTGAGCGCGCGATATCGTCAACCAGCTCGTCAGAAGGCGCCCACGGATTCTCATTGACGTTCAGGCGTACGGGCACCTCCAGTTGGGGCGCGCCATACGGGCTCAGTCCCGCAAGTTCAGGGCGCAGCGGCAAACGTAAATCAGTCATTGCGTCCGCCTTCCTCGCGTCGGATCAGCGCGGCTGCTCCGTGCGCCGGCAGGTCTTCGGCACATGCCAGCGTGTTGAGGTCATCGGTGAGCGCTTCGAGCGCATCGCGTGAATACTCGACGACCTGCTGGCTGCGCAGATACTGTCCCACGTTCAGTCCGGCAGCGTAGCGGGCGGTGCCTCCTGTGGGCAGGACGTGGTTGGAGCCTGCAACGTAGTCGCCCAGCGGTACCGGCGTGTACGGGCCGACAAAAATGGCACCTGCGTTGCGCACGCGCAGCGCTACTTCGGCAGCATTCTCAGTCTGTACTTCGAGGTGTTCGGGAGCATACGCATCCACAACGCGCAGCCCAGCATCCAGATCATCGACGAGAACGATGCCCGACTGCGGTCCGCTCAGCGCCGTCATAATGCGTTCGGTGTGCGCGGTCAGCGGTGCCAGCCGCTGAATCTCAGCTTCCACTGCATCCGCAAGCGGCTCACTGTCCGTGATCAGAACAGATGCGGCAGCAGGATCATGTTCCGCCTGGCTGATCAAGTCAGCGGCAACGAAAGCGGGGTGAGCATCACCATCGGCAAGGATCGCTATTTCAGTGGTTCCCGCTTCCGCATCGATCCCCACGTGAGCAGACACCACCCGTTTAGCTGCGGCCACATAAATGTTGCCCGGTCCTGCTACGACATCAACCGGTTCACACACGTCACCCTCGTCGTCAAATCCGTAGGCAAGGCCGGCGATTGCCTGCGCACCACCCATTGCCCACACGTCGTCCACGCCCAGCAGTGCGCACGCTGCAAGGATTGTCGGGTGCGGCAGTCCGCCGAACTCGCGTTGCGGCGGTGAAGCCAGGGCGATTGAGCTGACGCCGGCGACCTGCGCGCACACCACGTTCATCACAACTGAGGAGGGGTAGACAGCCAAGCCACCTGGGACGTAGACACCGGCGCGCTGCACTGGTACCCACCGCTGGGTAATCGTGCCGCCGGGAATGATGGTGGCGTGTTGCGTGGTGGGCAGCTGGACAGTGTGGCCGGCGCGGTTATGCTCGATCGACACTTCCAGCGCGCCGCGCACCGCAGGGTCAAGTCCATCGAGGGCGGCACGGATCTGGTCGGCCGGTACCTTCAGGCGATCGGGACGCACATGGTCGAAACGCTCGGCACAGTCCTTGATGGCGCTCGCACCCTCGTGGATGACGCTGTCGATAATCGGCGTGACAGCCTCGACCGCTGCGGTGATGTCGAATGCAGCTCGTGGCAGTTGACGGCGGATTGCATCTGTGGTGGCACTGGTGCCGCGAAGATCCATGCGTTTCATAACTCTTAGCCTAACTCAGGAGGTCATCACTCCGTCTGCTCCGACCACGGCCTTGACCTGGCTGAAAAATGCGCTGGATTTTTCGACGCGGTACTTCGGGTCAACTTCGACGATTGTGACGCGCCCGCCTTGGCGCAAGTGGATGCGCACAGGTGATTCGCCTGGGAAAGCTTCCAGCACGTCTTTGAGTTCGGTCAGCATTGAGCGAGTGCATCGGCCAGGAGTCATCTGCAGGTCCAGCGGGGAGTCCTGATCGTCACGCAGATCCAGCAACGTCATGGCCTGGCCGATCAGTTCGACGTTCTCATCGCGCTGGGTGACGCGCCCCTCGACCTGGACGATCGTGTCGGTAGCCAGGTAGGACTGAATTGTTTCGAACGAGCGAGGGAAGAAAAGCACTTCGATGGAAGCGCTGAGGTCTTCCACCGTTGCGATCGCCCACTGGTTGCCCTGCTTGGTGACCTTCATCTGAACCGACGACACCAGTCCTGCGACGCGCACCTTGCGGTCCGCCATGGCTTCTTCGGAGGAGACGATCGCGGCGATGTCGATGTCCTGGTATCGGCGCAGCGCCGCTTCCACACCGCGCAGTGGATGGTCGGAGACATACAGGCCAAGCATTTCGCGTTCATCGGCCAGTTTGTGCCGCTTATCGAATTCGGGCAGGTCAGGGATTTCGACCGTGAGGGAGGACTGTACAGGTGCTGCTGCTCCACCCATGGCGGCAAACAGGTCGAACTGGCCGATGGCCTCATTGCGTTTCAGGTCGGTGACCGCGTCGACGGCCTCGTCGCAGCGGGACAGCAGGGAGCGCCGGTTCTTCCCCAGAGAGTCGAAGGCGCCGGCCTTAATGAGTGACTGGATGGTGCGCTTATTGCACACGGTGGCAGGTACCTTGTCCAGGAGGTCCTGGAAGGAGGTATACGCGCCTTTTTCCGAGCGCGCCTGCACGATACCGTCCACCACGTTCGCGCCGACGTTCTGGATCGCAGACAGGCCAAAACGGATGTTCGACCCATCTGGCGCGAACGTGCCCATCGAAGCGTTGACGTCGGGGGGCAAAACGGTGATATCCATGTGACGACATTCAGCCAGGTACAAGGCTCGCCGATCCTTGTTGTCTTTGGTCGAGGTCAGCAATGCGGCCATGTATTCAGTGGGAAAATTCGCCTTGAGGTAGGCAGTCCAGTACGACACCAATCCGTACGCCGCCGAGTGCGCCTTGTTGAACGCGTAGTTCGAGAACGGAACCAGAATGTCCCACAGTGTTTTCACCGCATCATCGGAATAGCCATGTTCGCGCATCCCCTGCGAGAACGGTCCGAACTCCTGGTCCAGAATCTTTTTCTTCTTCTTACCCATCGCGCGTCGGAGCATATCTGCCTGACCCAGTGAGTATCCGGCCAGTTTCTGCGCGATCTGCATGACCTGTTCCTGGTAGACGATCAGACCGTACGTAGTGCCCAGAATGTCTTTGAGCGGCTCAGCAAGTTCAGGGTGAATGGGAGTGATTTCCTGACGCCCGTTCTTACGCAGAGCGTAGTTCGTGTGCGAGTCTGCGCCCATCGGGCCGGGTCGGTACAACGCGCCCACAGCTGAAATATCTTCAAAGTTGTCGGGGCGCATCAGTTTGAGAAGTTCTCGCATCCCCGAGCCATCCAGCTGGAACACGCCGAGCGTGTCGCCGCGTGCCAACAGGTCGTAGGTTGCCGGGTCGTTGAGCGGCAACTGATCAAGGTCCGGGACATCCTTGTTGTTCAGCCTGATATTTTCGAGGGCGTCTGACAGGACCGTGAGGTTTCGCAGCCCCAGGAAGTCCATCTTCAGCAACCCCAGCGCTTCACACGTGGGATAGTCGAACTGCGTAATGATCGCGCCGTCAGCGAGGCGCTTCATGATCGGAATAATGTCGGTCAGCGTATGCGAGGACATGATCACCGCGCATGCGTGGACACCCCATTGTCGTGTCAGTCCTTCCAGTCCCATCGCCAGGTTGACGATGTCGTGAGTCTGCGGATTTTCCTCGTAGTATTTACGGAACTCCGCTGCCTCGCCGTAGCGCTTGTCTTCCTTGTCGAAAATGCCGTGCACTGAAATGTTCTTGCCCATCACTGCCGGGGGCAGTGCCTTGGTGAGCTGCTCGCCTGTCTTGAAGTCGTAGCCGAGCAGTCGTGCTGAGTCCTTCAGTGCCTGTTTCGTCATGATTCGTCCGAAGGTGACGACCTGACTGATCCGGTCTTCGCCGTATTTACGTTTCACGTATTCGATCACTTCGTCGCGGCGACGTTCGTCGAAGTCCACATCGAAGTCAGGCATGGAGACGCGCTCGGGGTTGAGGAAGCGTTCGAAAATCAGGCCGTGTTCCATTGGGTTCAGCTCGGTGATACGCATCGCGTAGGCCACCATGGAGCCAGCACCGGAGCCTCGGCCAGGCCCCACGCGGATGCCCTGATGCTTGGCCCAGTTGATGTAGTCCGCCACCGTCAGGAAGTAGCCGGGGAACCCCATCGAGATAATGACGTCTTCTTCGTATTCAGCCTGTTTACGCACGTCATCAGGAACGCCGTCCGGGAAACGGTCGGCCAGCCCTCGTTCAACTTCCTTGATGAACCACGATGTTTTGTCTTCGCCCTCGGGCACGGGGAAATCGGGCATGTAGTTGGCGCCCTCTTTGGTGGTGGTGAAGTGCACGTCGCAGCGTTCAGCAATGTCCAGGGTGGTGTCGCATGCTTCGGGCAGTTCAGCCCAGGTGCGACGCATGTCTTCGCTGGAGCGGATATAGTAGCCGTCGCCGTCGAATTTGAAGCGGTCCTGGTCAGCCAGCTTGGCACCCGAGTTGATGCACAATAACGCGTCCTGCACATCGCGGTCTTCATTTTTAACGTAGTGCGCATCGTTGGTCGCTACCAGTGGAGCATCCATGAGCTTGGCCAATTTGAGCAGGTCATTGCGTGTGCGTCGTTCAAATTCGATGCCGTGATCCATGACTTCGACATAGAAGTTCTCCGGCCCGAAAATGTCGCGCAGCTCCCCTGCTTCACGCACTGCTTCATCCCACTGACCCAACCGCATATGGGTTTGGACGGCTCCCGACGGGCACCCTGAGAAAACGATCAACCCTTCGTGGTATTCCTGCAGCAGTTCCTTGTCGGCACGCGGCCACTTACCAAACTGTCCTTCCGTGGAGGCGCGTGAACCAAGGCGAAACAGATTCAGCATGCCTTCGGTCGTGTAGGCCAGCAGTGTCAGGTGGTTGTATGCGCCATTGGCCGAAACGTCGTCACTGCGCTGCCACGGTTCTCCCCAGTGGACACGCTTCGTGTCAAATCTGGACGTGCCGGGAGTGACGTATGCTTCAAGGCCAATGATGGGTTTAATTCCGGCATCTTTGCACGCTGAATAGAATTCGAAGGCGCCGAACAGGTATCCGTGATCGGTCAGTCCGATTGCCGGTTGTTCGAGGCGGGCAGCTTCCTGAACCATCGGCGCGATTTTCGCTGCGCCGTCCAGCATGGAGTATTCGGAGTGGTTGTGAAGATGAACGAAACTGTCACGGGTGGCCATACGTGTCATCTTAATGGTTCTGCAGTGCCCTCGATGAGCTGAGCGAGGTGACGATGCTCAATTCCTGCATCCCAGAATGTGTCGTCGCCGTGTGACACATATCCGAGGCGTTCGTAGAATCCCTGTGCCTGCAGTTGCGCGTCGAGGTCGACCCGGGCGTGCCTGCCGGCAGGGGTTCGTCGTTTGACTTCTTCGTGCAGAGCATTGACGAGGGCGGCTCCGCATCCACTGCCGCGTGCCTCCTGTCTGACAGCAAGGCGCCCCAGGTGATAGCAATCATCACCATCCGGGATGAGGCGCACGGTTCCAACAGGGTGGCCAGCCTCGTCCTCGGCAATGAATTGGGTGACGGCGGGGTTGAAGTCGCGTGCATCAATTTCAAGGACCATAGGAACGTGCTGTTCAACAACGAACACATCCCACCTGATCGAGATAATGGCGAAGCGGTCGGAGTCGGTGGCGCGTCGGACGTGAAGAGTGGTCATCGTGGTTTTCTCAGGAGGGTGAGGGCAGCATCAAGGTCGTCCATGTACGGTGCGTCCACGGTGACGTGTTTGCCGGTGCGTGGGTGTGCGAAGCCGAGCTGGACGGCGTGCAACCATTGACGTTCCAAGCCGAGGCGTTCAGCCTGCGTGGGGTCAGCGCCGTAGAACACGTCGCCGACACACGGATGGTTGACCGCTGCCATGTGGACGCGGATCTGGTGTGTGCGGCCGGTTTCCAGGTGGATTGACAGCAGGGCTGCACCAGCCATGAGTTCGAGGGTGTCGTAATGTGTCACGGCACGCTTGCCACCTTCGATAACGGCCATGCGCCATTCGCGCGACGGATGGCGGCCAATGGGCGCGTCGATGGTGCCCGATGGCGGATCCAAGTGTCCGGCGACCACGGCATGGTAAATCTTCGTGACGGTGCGTTCCTTGAAGGCCCGTTTCATCACCGAATATGCCAGTTCGGATTTGGCGACCATCATGGCGCCAGATGTACCCACGTCAAGGCGGTGCACGATTCCCTGGCGTTCGGGCGGGCCTGACAGTGCGATGCGGAAGCCTGCGGCTTCCAGGTTGCCGATCACTGTGGGACCGGTCCATCCCGGGCCCGTGTGTGCCGCAACGCCGACAGGTTTGTTGACCACGACGATGTCGTCATCATCGTAGAGGATGTCCATGCCGGTCACGGGTGCGGGTTGCACACGGTGCTGCGGTATGTCGACTTCAATGAGGTCCTGAAGGCTGAGCCGGTCCGACTTCCGACTGACGGCACCGTTGATGCGCACGTGTCCTGCGCTGACAAGGTCACCGGCCTGAGAGCGTGACATGCCGAGCATGCGTGAGAGTGCCACGTCCACGCGGGTATCGACCAGCGCGTCCGGCACTGGCAGGTAGCGGTGCTCGAACTCGTCACTCATCGGTGCGCGCACCGGAATGGGAGTGTTCTGTTCGCAGGAAGATGATCACCATCAACACTGCTGCCACAACGATCCAGATATCGGCAACGTTGCCAACGAAGTAGTCGTTGTAGTTGATGAAGTCAACGACGTGTCCGCGCCCGAACGAGGGAGGCTGCACGAGGCGATCCACTAGGTTACCCGCCGCTCCCCCGGCAAGAAGACCCACCACGGCTGCCACACTCGTGGAGGTGATTTTCGGCAGGACCCAGATGATGACGCCGAGCACGACCACTGAGATGATCGTGAAAATCCACGTTGAGCCTGCCCCCATCGAGAAGGCGGCTCCGGAGTTCCTGACCAGCTGGAGACTCAGGAAGTCACCAATAAGTGGACGGCGCTGCCCCTCGGACAACGAGGACAAAGCCCAGAACTTCGTGACCTGGTCACTGATCAGTGCGACGAGTGCTACGACTATGGCGCTGACCAGTGGGCGCCGTGACACATTCGTTGCAGCTGGACTCGTTGACACATGTTCTCCTAACAGGTGGGGCATAAATGTGGCGGCAGCGTCTGGTACGCCGCCGCCACACAGTCATTGGCTTGAGAAACGTCAGTTTTCCGAGCTGTCCTCGTTCACTTCGGTCAGAAGTTTCTCGAGGTGAGTGCGGATGGACTGACGGTATTCCGTCTCGAATCCACGCAACTCGTTGATCTTGTTTTCCAGCAGTCCGCGCTCCTGGTCGAGCTGAGCAAGGATCGTTTCATGCTTGCTCTCTGCGTCGGCAACGATCTCATCGCCCTTGGTGCGAGCTTCAGCAATGATGCGTTCTGATTCTTCGCGGCCGTCGCGCACGTACTCGTCGTGGACGCGCTGCGCCAAAGCAAGCATCGAGGTTGCGGATTCGGGTTCGCTGGGCGTGGCAGGCTGAACCGGCTGCACAGGCTGAACGGGTTCTGGTTCTGGTTCTGGTTCGGGCTGCGCGACCTGCGGTTCTTCCTCGACAACAGGCTGAGCAGTTTCGGCAGGAGTGGAGAAGCCAGATGCGTCGGCCGAACCTTCCTGGAGTTCGGTGATGCGGCGTTCGGCTGCTTCAAGCTTTTCCTGGAGATTCTGCTTCTCCATGTTCAGGTAGTAGATCGTCGCAACGACTCGGTCGAGAAAATTGTCAACCTCGACGGGGTCGTAGCCTTCACGGAACTTCACTGCCTGGAAGTTCTTGTTCAGAACTTCGTCCGTTGTCAGCAGCTGAATCTGTTCCTGACCTGTGGGCTCGTCCATTTCCTCACCTCTCGGTATCTGCCCTGTCGAACGCCGATTGGTAACCGCCCGACGATCGTGGTGTCACCAGCATTCAACCTGATGACACTGATTGTAAGTGATACTTATTCTATCGGACACATGAATCACTGAGGCAACTTCAGTCACAGCGACATCACATTCCAATATGCGTTTCAATTAATCTACCGTTTGAACGCCTAACTAGCCAAATACCATCATCAATCGTGCAACGCGCTGAAGAAGCAGAATACCGATGAACAGCACCATGAAACCGACATCGAGTGCGATCCCGTTACCCAGTCTGAGCGGCGGAATGTAGCGACGCAGGAAACGCAGAGGTGGGTCAGTCAACGCGTAGAGCACATTACCGATCACAATGACGGCCGTTGCTCGCGGATGCCAGTCGCGGGCAAGAATACGGATCCAGTCAAAGATCATCCGTCCAAACAGCACCAGCAGGTACAAGCTGGCACAGAAGTGTACAGCGGCGCCGAGTATGTACACGGGCATTACTCTGCCTGGCTGAACAGCTCCGCACCGTGGGAGGGGGCCATTCCGGATGACACCTTGACAGATCGCGGCGACAGCAGGTAGACGCGTTGAGTCACGCGTTCAAAGTGTCCGCGCAGGCCGTACACCAGCCCGGCGGAGAAATCGATCACGCGGCGCGCTTCATTGTCAGGCAGGTCGGTCATGTTGACGATGACAGGGATATCGCTGCGGAAGGCGTCGCCGATGCTGCGCGCATCCGCATAGGAGGTGGCGTGAATGGTCTGAATTCGGGCCAGATCATTCGGCTCAGTTTGCTGCACTGTTTCAGTGCGGCGCACTGCAGGTGTGGGTTCATAGTCGGACAGTTCAGTGACGTCTGCCCACTGTCCGGGCTCTTCCTGTTCCATTTCGGGTTCATCGAACTCGTCGTCGGATGTGTCCCATCCCATGAATTTCTTCGCGCGCGTAGAAAATGATTCCGCCATCGTTTCTCCTCTGTCAGGCCGCTGATCTTACGCTAATCGAGAAGATAACGCACAGGCCTCAAGTTGCCTCGGCATGTCGCAACGATGGCGAAATGATCAATGCCTGGCGTCCGCAGGTGGGGTCGCGCCTGTAGGAGTGGAGGGCCGGCGTTTCCCGGGTGCACCGCAGGTCGTGTTCAATTGTGTCGACGCCTGCTTCGCGCAGTTCGCTGCATACCCCCTCGCGAAGATCAAGGCTGGGGGTGCCCCAACTGGTGTGGGTACACATATGTGGTCGAACGGCTGCTACGTCGTCCCACAGCGCGCGGTCCACCTCGTAGCATTGGCCGCATATGCAGGCGCCGACAAAGGCGCTGATCGGCTCCGCGCTCATGCGGCGAATCCGGCGAACTGTCGCGCTGAGTATTCCACCGAGCAGCCCCGTGCGTCCGGCGTGGATCGCCGCCAGGATCGTCCCATGAGCTGCACTCAGGCACACAGGCACGCAGTCGGCAACCATCACGGCCAGTCCCGTGCGTGGCCCCTCGGCCAGATTGACGACGAGGGCGTCTGCGTCAATGTGGTCGCTGATCGCATCGACGACGCGGACACGCGTGGAGTGTGTCTGGTCCATCCAGGTCAGCGGGCTTCCGGTCAGCTTGCTCAGGTGATCGCGGCGCTTCGCCACTGCCTGAGCATCATCGCCAACGTGGTATCCCACGTTATTGCGAAGTGGGCAGGTGCCCGACCCCGCTTCAGTGTGCGTGATCAGGGCGCCTGCCCACTCGATCGGTGTGATCATGTTTCAGCGCAGAAAATCAGGAATATCCAGGTCGTCAGCGGAGTCATCCTCGTCGAAGATGCGCGGCACTTCCAGCGAATCGGCATCTCGCGGAGCAGGCTGAGCACTGGGCGCATCCGACGGTGTGGCGGACGGCGCCTGCGTGCGGGTAGGCACGCGAGGTTCTGCACGATGTGCGGGGCGAACCGGCGTCTGGGAAATGGTTCCCGCTGAGCGTTCACGCAAGGGTTCTTCCGCAGACTTCGGGGCCGGCGCGGCGACAGGTGCCGGCTGTTCCGGCTTCTTCGCTGTCGCATCGGTGTTACCTGACGTCACGGGCTGGTCGTCAAATCCGGCCGCAATGATGGTGACGCGGATCTCGTCGCCCAGCGAATCGTCAACGACGTTGCCGAAGATGATGTTGGCTTCAGGGTGAGCGGCTTCGCGCACCAGCAGTGCGGACTGGTAGATCTCCTGCAGGCCAACATCCGAGCCACCCTGGAAGAACATGAGGACGCCGTGAGCGCCGTCAATGCTGGCTTCAAGCAGCGGGGAGGAAATCGCGGTTTCCACGGCGCGCAGCGCGCGGTCATCACCTGTAGCAGCACCGATACCCATCAGCGCGGATCCGGCATCCTGCATCACGGACTTCACGTCGTTGAAGTCGACGTTGATCAGACCCGGGGTGGTGATGAGTTCAGTGATTCCCTGCACTCCCGAGAGCAGGACCTGGTCGGCTGCCTGGAATGCTTCAAGGATCGAGATATTGGGATCCGAGATGGACAGCAGGCGATCATTCGGGATGACGATCAGCGTGTCGACTTCTTTGCGCAGTGCCTCAACGCCCTGTTCGCCCTGGGCGGCGCGACGCATGCCTTCAAAGGAAAAGGGGCGGGTGACGACGCCGACTGTCAGAGCGCCGGAGTCGCGGGCGGCTTTGGCAACGATGGGGGCTGCGCCCGTTCCCGTGCCGCCTCCTTCACCGGCGGTGACGAACACCATGTCGGCGCCTTCAAGGGCGGCCTTGATGTCATCGATGTGGTCTTCAGCTGCCTGACGGCCCACTGACGGGTCAGCTCCCGCTCCCAGGCCGTGGGTCAGGTCGCGACCGATATCAAGTTTGGTTTCAGCATCTGACATCAGCAGAGCCTGGGCGTCTGTGTTCACCGCAATGAATTCGACGCCTTTGAGTTCTGCTTCGATCATTCGGTTAACAGCATTGACGCCGCCGCCGCCGACTCCGACCACCTTGATCACTGCGAGGTGGTTTTGAGGTCCTGCCATTTTGTGCCCCTCCCACTCAACCCTCAACCTCAAGTTGAAGGTTGGTGTTTCTCCTGTATTCTGCCGGAAAGACGGTAGGAAACAACACCTCAAACTGCAAGGAAAGATGTGGGCGTGTCGCTAGGACGTGACCGGCCGGGTCGGAGAACTTACGTCATAGACCTGCGCAGGTCGTTGGTCGATCAGAACCTTCAGGACGCGTGACTTCAGATCCGAATCATCCTGGGTCCCCCACCGCACCACACGGTTATCCGCCAAGGTAATGGTCAGCTGCTGTCCGTCGGCACTGATCTTTCCTGTCATCTGACGCAGCTCAGAACTGAGCGCCGCCCACACCGTCTGGACCTGCTCAATTGCCTGCGCTCTGAGAGGGTCCTCAGATGGAAGCGCGACAACAGGCAGACCCTCGGGCGGATCCCCGGGTATCTCCACGCCGTCCTCGTCAATGACGCGGGCATTTTCACCGACCATTTCCACCATCACTGGCCTGCGAACGGTGATCGTAATGGTCAGCCCATTGGGCCACGAACGCTGCACCTGGCTGTCGCGTACCAGCGTCAGCGAATTCACAGCCTGCACAACTGATGACATCGACAGTCGCGTAATCGGGGTTCCGCTGAATTCGTCGACGCTGGCAATCACCTGCTCGGCCGGTACGACGTCATTCGCGCCCTCGACGGTGATGCGCGAGGTCGTGAGGGCGAAAAGTGGCGAAAAGAAGATGGCCCAGATCGCCGCTGCAGCAAGGAGGACAGTGACAATAATCGACATCAGAGTGCGAAGAGACAGCCGTCTACGTGCTTTGCGTCGTTCATCAAGACGGGTGACCTTCGAGTTTTTCTGGCCCCTCGCGCGCCGCTCGCCGAATGCGTCGACCGCACTGGACGAGGACAGCGGCGTGCGCATCTGGCGTGGCCCGCGGATACGTTCCACCGACGCGGATCGCGTGGCCGACGCAGATCGCTGAGTCGAGGCGGGCCGCCTGCTCGATTCGGAATGCTGCGTTGATGCGGATCGCCCACCGATTGCATGGCGATCATGCACGGTGGAGCGTTCAGGCTGTTCGGCAGGCTCGTGGGGAGGGCGAGGCCGGGGTGGTTGCCTCACTGCACGTCCCCGTTGCGCCATTCATCGAGAACGTCATCCGCGCATTGCGTGATTGAGCCGGCACCCATGGTCATCACTATGCCATGTTCTCCTGTCTGACGCGCTGCCAGGCGGGCAGCTTCATGCATGTCCGGGATCCATTGGGCTCGAGGCAGGTGCGCCACGATCAATCCAGAGTCGACTCCCTCGATCGGATCTTCACGCGCCGGGTAAATATCGGTGACGACCACATGATCCGCGTGCGCCAGAGCGTCAGCGAAACGCTGGGCAAAAGCACGTGTGCGACTAAACAGATGCGGCTGGAAGACGACGGTTACCTCGCCGCCGTCAGCTACGATCCGGGCCTGCCTGAGAGCTGCTTCCACCTCGGTCGGGTGGTGCGCGTAGTCATCAATAACGCGTCTGGAGCCCACCTGGCCGCGAAGTTCGAATCGGCGACCTGTACTTGAAAAATGCGACAGACCGTTGGCAAGACGGCCGGCATCGACCCCCAGCGCGCATCCTGCCGCCCATGCACCCGCCGCGTTGAGCACGTTATGATCACCCACCACGGCGAGGCGAATCGTCGCCTCCAGCGTGTCAGGTCCGCACAGGTGGGCGCTCGAGCCATGATCAGTTGTCGCAACATCAGTTATCGTCACATCCGGCACCGCCTCACAGTGTTCAGGGCGGCCATAGGTCAGCGTGGTGATGCCATCGCGACGAGCTGCCTGCGCCAACGCCCGCGCACCTCGATCTTCCGCGCAGCACACCAGTGTTCCACCGGCAACGATGCGGTGCGCAAAGTCCACAAATGCCTGCTCGAACGCCTCCGTTGAGCCGTAGTGATCCAGGTGGTCCGGCTCAACATTGGTGACGAGGGCGACTGTCGGATGGTAGTTCAGGAATGAGCCATCGGATTCATCTGCCTCGGCCACAAAAATGTCTCCGCCGCCCAGGTGCGCACCAGTGCCAAATTGGGGCACGATACCGCCGACCGCGCACGAGGGATCCTCCCCTGCTTCAGCTAACGCAATAGTCAACATGGCAGATGTCGTAGTCTTGCCGTGCGCGCCGGCAACAGCGACAAAACGCATGCCGCTGGCGGCATAGGCAAGTGCCTGGGAGCGGTGAATAACACTCTGGCCACGCTCGGTGGCACGGACCAGTTCCGGATTCGTTGGACGCACTGCCGTCGAGACTACAACTGTGGCGTCGGCCGGGACCCGATCGGCGTCATGGCCGACATAGGCGTCAATTCCCGCTGCCTGAAGCCTGTCAATGACAGATGACGGATTCTGATCCGACCCGCTGACGGTACAACCACGAGCATGAAGCAGCTCTGCCACCACGCTCATACCGGCTCCGCCGACGCCAATGAGATGAACTGTGCTGATACCGGTTTGCGCGTTCATCTGCACATCTCCTCCACGAGGTCTGTCAGGCGCTCAGCGGCGTTGGCAGAGGATCCATGAGCTGACGCGCTGCGCATCCGGCTGAGGCGCTCCTGGTCAATCAGTATGCCCATGACGTCGGTGCGTGCGCGTTCAACGGTGAAGTGCGCGTCGTTGATCAGCTCTGCACCGCCTGCTGCGACGTGGTCATGCGCATTCAGACGCTGCTCACCGTTGCCGATCGGGAGGGGGACATAGACGGCAGGCAGTCCGAGGGCGCTCAGCTCCGCGACGGTGCCGGCACCTGAGCGGCAGACCACCAGGTCGGCCACGGCCAGCGCATCATGCATGTCAGTTGTGTAGTCCACCACGTGCCATCGGTGAGCCACTCCCGCCTCGTCAATACTGGCACGCACGGCATCGTCCTTGCCTTTACCGGTCAGGTGCAGAACCTGACAGCCCTCAGGCAGCTCGGAGGCGATGGATGCCATGACTGTGTTGATGTGAAGCGCCCCCAGGGAGCCGCCCGTGATGACCAGCGTGGTCAGATCCGGGTCAAGTCCGAAGCGCTGCGCGCCTTCGACGCGGGCGGTGCGGGCACCCTCGTCGGTGGTTCGCAGATGCGCCAGGCGCGCGATCTGCGGGCGGAGGGGCAATCCGACGACCTCGGTGCGTCCCTGTCGTGCTGCAAGCGGCGTGGAAGCGAACGTGAGTGCGACGAGGGCGGCCCATCTGGCTCCCAGTCGGTTCGCCAGGCCGGGGCGCGCATTTTGTTCATGAATGGCGATCGGGATGTGCTCTGAACGTGCGGCAAAGTAGGCGGGGGTGGAGACGTATCCACCAAAACCCAACAACCCGTCAGCTCCTGTGATCACGTTGCGGGACTGCGCGATTGCGTGGCGCAGTCGCTGCGGAACTGTCAGCAATGCCGGGGTGGGTCGGCGTGGCAGGGGCACACGTTCAATTTCGTGAAACTCAAATCCTGCTGCCGGGACCAGATCTGCTTCCAGGCCTTCGCGCGTGCCGAGGATTCGCACATCCCATCCGCGCTCACGCAGGCACGTGGCCGTTGCCAGCAACGGATTGACGTGACCGGCTGTGCCGCCGCCTGCCAGAACTATTGTGTGTGTCATCGCGCCTTCTGTGCCTGTCGTACTGGTCGTGTGCGCGCGGGACGCTTGTGAATGCGTCGGCGTGGATCGCGTCCTGCGGAAGCCTCGTCGGGAGAGCCGAACATTCGCATGCGAGCATTCGCGCGCGCACATGACGCTACCACCCCAACAGCGCTAGCGGTAAATACGAACGCCGAACCGCCAGAGGATACCAGCGGCAACGGCACGCCGATCACCGGGCCGATGCCGGTTACCGACATGACGTTGATGACGGTCTGAACAGCGATCCACGATGCGATGCCGCCGCACATAACAGCGGCAAAAAGCGATGTGGTTTCCCTGCTGACGCGCACCATTCCCCACACCATCAGCATCATGAGAACCAGGACCGAGCATGTGCCCAGCAGGCCGAACTCCTCGCCCACGATGGCAAGGATGAAGTCGGTGTGCGCGGCCTGGAGGTATTCCCACTTTTCACGCGATGCGCCCGGTCCCAGCCCCATCAGCCCTCCAGAGCCGAATGCCCACAGCGCGTGGTCGATCTGTTCGGGAGCTGAGGTGGAGCGCTCCGGCCCCATGCCGGGAATAATGGCGATGATGCGCCTCAGTCGCGTGGGGTTCTGCACGACGAGGAATGCCAGAATCGGGATTGCTGCCAGGATCGCATAGCCGAACCACTTCCTGGGCAGTCCTGCCACCCACAGCGCGCCAAAGGCACACGTGGCGACGACGAGGGCTGTCCCCATGTCGTGTCCGAGCATGACCAGGCCAAGCGCAACGGCGGTCGCACCACCACAGCGGATCGCCATTTGCTTGAAGTCATCACGGCGCGAATCCCTGCGGGCGACGAGCTGGGCCAAAGCGATGATGAGCGCCAGTTTAAGCAGTTCGGATGGCTGGATCAGGAACGGCAGACCGGGAATATGGATCCAGTTCGTGTTGCCGCCCTCGGCACGGCCAAACAGCGGCACCATGACCAGGGCCTGGAGGAGGCAGGCGAGTGCGAACAGCACAAGGGCTCCGGCGTAGTAGACCTTCTCGGGCACCATCTGTGCCACGAACATCATGATGAGCCCGATTGTCGTCAGCGCCAGCGGCTTCAGGAAAGCGATATAGGGGTTTTCACCCTGGGCAATGTTGGTGACGGCGGAGGCAGAAAACCCCATGAGCAGTCCGATCAGTGCCAGCAGCACTGCGGGGATGATGACGAGGTAGTAGGACGTGACAGGCGAGGATTCACGCGCGGCAGATGACTGGCCTTCCCGCCCGAAGCGGATCGCCGGTATGCGATGCCACAGGCGCGCCAGCCGTTCGCGCGGACTGCGGGTCACCTGGTCCGCCACAATCTGCCTCCCCTACTTGTTGGTGTTCCACATGTCTTCCAGGCGCTGCACCGCCTGGGCAAAAACATCGCCTCGCTGGCCGTAGTTGTCGAACTGATCCCACGATGCGGTTGCCGGAGCCAGCAACACGGTGTCGCCCGGTCGCGACAGGCCAACCGCCTCGTTCACCACCGAGAACATCCAGTCATCATGACCATCGACTTCCACGACAGGCACCGACGGAGCGTGCGCCGCCAGTGAGTTCCTCAAAGGCGCCCGGTCGACGCCAATGAGCACCACGCCGCGCAACAACGGGGCGACGCGGGTGACAAGGTCGTCGAAGTTCTGCCCCTTTGCGTCTCCCCCAGCAATCCAGATGGCAGTTCCCGGCGTGACACCAGCCAGGGAAGCAGCGGCGGCATGCGCATTGGTGGCTTTTGAATCATCAATCCACGTCATGTCCGCTGCGTGCGAGATAATGGCTCGCCGGTGGGCGGGTTGCGTGAAAGTGCGCAGACCCTCTGCAACAGCTTCGGGCGTCACTCCGTGTGCGCGTGCAAGAGCGGCGGCCGCCAGCGCATCCATCAGGAGTGCGGGCGAGGGCTGTGCACCGGAGACATGAACGAGGTCATCGAATTCAGCCAGATGCAATGCGTGCGTGCGTCGTTCATCCAGAAAGGCCCGATCGACGAGGGTGTCCTCGACAATGCCGACCTGTGAGACAGCAGGGGTGCCCAGTGTAAATCCGATGGCGCGCGCCCCTTCAATGACGTCCGCGTTCTCCACCATTTTTTCGATGCGACGGTCAGCTGACGGATAAACGCATGCGATGCGTGTGTTTTCGTAGATGCGTGCCTTTGCCTGCGCGTAGGCCTCGACACTGCCGTGCCAGTTCAGATGGTCGGCATCGACGTTGAGGACAACGGACGCTTCCGGGGATACGGTGCGGGTCGAATACAGTTGGAATGAGGATGCCTCCACTGCAAACACGTCAGCATCATCGTCAATGAGCTGCGTGATGGGGACGCCGATATTGCCTACTTCGAGGGCATTCTCTCCGCCTGCGCGCAGCATGGCCGCCAGCATCGAGACCGTTGTGGTCTTGCCGTTCGTACCGGTGACCATCAGCCAGGGGCGGCCTGCATGCAGGCCGGATTCCTGCAGGAGCCACGCCAGTTCCATCTCGCCGACGATTGGGATATCCGCAGACAATGCCGATTGCCATACTGGCTCGTGGGGTGCGATTCCCGGAGACATGACGATCAGGTCGGGCGCGGTCTGCACGACGCGTGTGGCCAGTTCATCGGCGTCAGCGATAACCTCGACACGGTCGTTGTTTTCGGCAACGTCGTGCTGGTCGAAGCCCGTGACGTCCCAGCCTCGTGAACTCAGGGCGCGGCCTGCGGCCCGACCGGACATTCCCCATCCGATGATTGCTGCACGACCGGGTTGGGGCAGTTGTTCCATTACAGCCATGACACCCACTCCGCGTAGAACAGGCCGACGCCGATCACTGCCAGGAGTGCGGCGATCAGCCAGAAACGGATCACGATGGTGATTTCTTTCCAGCCCTTGAGTTCGAAGTGATGGTGAAGCGGCGCCATGCGGAAGACACGTTTGCGCGTCAGTTTGAACACACTGATCTGGATGACGTCAGACATCGTGATGATGACGAAGAGTCCGCCGATGATGACGGCCAGGAACTCCGTGTTCGTGAAAATCGACATGCCGGCGACTGCGCCGCCCAGGGCGAGAGATCCGGTGTCCCCCATGAAGATCTGTGCGGGTGAGGCGTTGAACCAGAGGAAACCGGCCAGCGCTCCCACCAGGCCGGCGCAGAAAATTGCCAGTGACAAGGGGTCACGGGTCGTGTAGCAGGCTGCCGTATTGATCGTCGTTCCCCAGCACGACTGTGTCACCTGAAAAACTGAGATCAGCGCGTACGCTCCGAAGACGAAGATTGATGCGCCGGTCGCCAGACCATCCAGGCCGTCTGTCAGGTTCACGGCGTTGGACCATGCGGCAACCAGAAAGTTGACCCACAGGACGAACAGGATGCCGCCCACGATGATGCCCGCGAACGCCAGATCGATACCGGTGGGACGTGCCACGGATATCGCCGTCGATCCAGGTGTGATGCCGCGTTCGTTGGGTCGCATCAGTGCCAAAATGGCGAAGATGGAGCCGATCGCCACCTGCATGATGATCTTCGCACCTGCGTGCAGGCCAAGGGATCGTTGTTTGCGTATTTTGATGCCGTCGTCGAGCAGGCCGACGATTCCCAAGCCGACAAAGAGGAATGCGAGCAGGAGTGATGAATAGGCGGGCAGCGTGCGGTTTACGGCGTTGCCAGCAAGCCACGCGATGATGGTGGCGCCAATGAAGACAACGCCACCCATTGTCGGTGTGCCACGTTTGGTCAGGTGTTGGGTGGGGCCGTCCTGGCGGATGAACTGTCCGTATTGGTGACGGACAAGGAATCGGATAAACAGGGGTGTCAGGCCCAGTGAGAGCACCAGGCCGACCGCGAATGACGCAATAACCCCGATCATCGACTGCACCCGCTTTCCATCAGTGTTGCGGCAATCTGCCACGCATGAGATCCGTATGAGCCTTTGACTAACACAATGTCGCCGTCACGAACGGCGCTGGTGAGTTCGCCCAGTGTCTCATTCCAGTCTTCACTGTATGTCACTTCGGTGCCTGAATCTGTTTTCGCCTGCGCGTGGGAGGCAAGTGGCTGCGCATCAGCTGACCACGTGAAGATATGGGACACGCCTGCATCAAGTGCCATTTGGGCAACGTCTCGGTGCAGGGCCTCGGACTGCTCCCCCAGCTCCAGCATGGCGCCCAGCACTGCCACGGTTCGCGCATTGCGTTGAGCACCCAGATGCTTCAGAGCGGTCAGTGCTGCGCGCATGGAATCCGGGTTGGCGTTGTAGGCGTCATCGATCAGGATGATGGTGCGTCCCTCGTCCAGCGTGACTGTCTCGATGTCCATCCTGTGTGGCGATGATGGCCCCGAAGCGGTCAGGACTTGCGCAATGGTCTGCGTGTCGATGCCGCACGCGTATGCTCCGGCTGCGGCTGCCAGCGCGTTGTGCACATGATGCGCGCCCACCAATGTCAGGTGCACGTGAGCACATCCTTCGGGTGTGATTAGGTCGAATGCGGCGCGTTCGTCAGCGTCGATCGTAATGTTTTCCGCGCGGATCCACGTGTCGGTGAACTGCGGGTACTGAGTGCGCGTGGTGAATCCGATGATGCGTCCTGGCGCACGCTGAGCCATCGCCGCCACGTAGTCATCATCAGCGTTCAGTACAGCTGTCCCGTCAGGTTTCATGCCCTTAATCAGTTCGGCTTTTGCGGAGGCGGTGGCTTCGCGCGATCCAAAGCCTCCCAGATGCGCTGTGCCCACCATCAGTTCAATCGCCACATCCGGAGCGGCAATGCCAGTGAGCATGCGCAGATGTCCGGGCCCCGATGCACCCATTTCCAGCACCAGGTGACGTGTGTGTTCGTCGGCCTTGAGGACGGTCAGTGGCAGGCCAACCTCGTTATTGAAGGACAGTTTGGGCGCAACGGTCGGCCCGTCGGTCGCCATGAGCGCAGCAAGCAGATCCTTGGTGGTGGTTTTTCCGGCGGACCCTGTCACAGCGATGACATCGAGGGGGCCTGCCTGTCGCAGGTCCTCCAGATGTGCATGGGCGAGGACGCCGAGCGCCTCGGTCGATTCGGGGGTGACGATCTGGGTCAGTCCGGCCTGTGGTATTTCACGTTCGACCAGGGCGGCCACCGCTCCGTTGTCTCGCGCACTGGCGATGAAGTCGTGCCCGTCGGCGTTCTCGCCGCGACGGGCGACGTAGAGCGATCCTGCGGTTGCTTCACGCGAATCGGTGACCACTGGTCCCGTGACCGTCACATCGGGGCCGATCATCTGCCCGCCCACTGCTCGGGCTACCCATTCTGCTTGCCTGTTCATCGTCCTTCTTTCAGCAGGTTGTCCCTGTCCTCTATCATGAGCCCGGTCTGAGCGGGAATAGCTCTGCCTGTTCCTGTGATGCGGGAATTGCGAGATTTCGCACCGCCTGTGAGGCGACCTCAGCGAAGAGGGGCGCCGCCGAATCGGATGAGATCACTCCGACTTTCGGATTGTAGAGCACAACTGACACTGCGATCTGAGGCGCTTCGGCGGGGAGGACACCTGCCACAGTGGATACGGTTGCGGGCACGCCGTCCACGAAGATGTCAGCAGTACCCGTTTTGAGGGCCAGCCGGTATCCGTCGATCTTGGCTGTCTGTCCCGTGCCGACGTCCGTCGCCACGGTCGATTCCATCATCTTCAGCAGGTCGGATGCACTCTGTGCGCTCATTGCCTGGACTGGTTGGACTGGGTCGGGGGTGTGGACAGTACCGTCGGCCAATTGCCACGAGTCGATGATGCGTGGCGGCATGCGCACGCCGCCGTTGCCGATTGTGGCCATCATCGTGGCTTCCTGGACGGCTGTCATGGAGTAGGACTGTCCGAACATGGACACCCATTTGTCTCGTCCGATCCACTGGTCGGGTGTGCGAACCACGCCGGATGATTCGCCGGCCAGTTCAATGCCGCTAGGGGCACCGAGACCCAGTTTCAGCATCATGTCATACCGGTCGGCATCGTCAACGGTCTGGCCAATCAGGATCGTGCCTGTGTTGGATGATTCTGCCAGGATTCCTGTTGCCGTCATTCGTTCTGTGGGATGCTCGTGGAAGTCACTAATCGGGCCGTCAGCTCCCGGCAGGTCGTCCAGAGAGTAGGGCACGGTAAATTCACTGGTCGGGGTGATTGTGCCCTTATTCAGGGCTGTGGCCACGGTGACGACCTTGCCGACCGATCCGGGTTCAAATGCATATTGGACGGCGGAAACCGGCTGAAGTGTGGCACTGTTGGGCGCGGTGGAATTGGAATCAGCCAGGGCGAGGATTCGTCCGGTCTTCACGTCGGTGATGACGACGGCACCCCAGTCGGCGTTGTGTGCTTTCACGCGCGCATCGAGGGCTTCCTGGACACCATGCTGAAGGTCGGCGCGAAGTGTTGTGCGCACCGATCCGCCTGAGACCGGTTCAGCCACTGTGTGCTTTCCGCCTGGCATAATGGCGCCGTTCGGAGCAATTTCGAAGGCTTCACGTCCGGCGCTGCCCTGCAGAATCTGATCCATCGTGGCTTCAAGACCGGAGGCGCCGACCCCCTCGGCATTGATGGTGCCGATGACGGGGCCTGCGGTCGAGCCATTGGGGTAGGTGCGCTCAAAAGCTGATTCCCACTCAATGCCGTAGATGTCCATGGCACGAATCTTGCGATAGGTCACCGCATCCACGTTCTTCTTGACGTAGGCATACGTCGAATCACCGACCATCAGTCCGCCCAGTTCGACCGGGTCCATCCTGAGCAGTGGGGCAAGCTGCGAGGCTGCTGCTGCCGGCCCGATCTGACCGTCATGTTCGTAGGTGCGGATATTGATCTGGTTGACGGCAATGTGGTAAGTCTGCACGGATTCAGCTAGAACGATTCCGGTGTCATCAGTAATGGAGCCACGTTGAGCGGTGATATCAGAGGCCGATGTTCGCACTTCGAGGCCTTCGGCAGCCAGAGCTGGCCCCTGGACGATTTGCAGCAGGAAGAGGCGCAGCACGCATGCGCACAGTGCGAAAAGGGTGATGAACAAGATCCAGTGGGCGCGCCGAGCCGACTCCTGCCGCCCCGCACGAGTGTTCATCTAGTGAGCCTTTCTAGCTGCGCGTTATTCACTACGAAAAGCGGCCTGGCCGCCCTCGACGGTGCCGTTCGACAACGTGACGAACCCGGTGGGTCCTGCCGGAACCATACCAAGATCGCGTGCAGATTTTTCGAGGGCCTGAGGTGACGATGCGTTGTGCAGTTGCGTCTGCAGGGTCCACGCTTCAGCATCTAGCGCGTTGACCTCCAGCTGCATCTCCCTGATCTCAAACGCAGTTTCAGCCATCTGCGTGTTGACGACCAGCGGCACGACAATTGCCGCCAGCAGAATCGCGATCGCCAGGAGTGCGAGCGGGATGACTGAGCGCTGCGGAATCTTTCCCTCGATCAGGTGCAGGGTGGGCCGCAGCGTCTCGCGGGTACGGGATGCTGGACGTGTACGCGCCACTGCTTCGTTTGTCATTGTGGCCTCCATGGGGAACGGATTTCGACGGCGCGCACGCGCACGGATCGTGATCGAGGGTTGGATTCCTGTTCAGCGCTGTCAGCTTGAAGAGCGCCACGTGTGACCAGTGTCAGTGTCGCTTTCATGGACTCAGGCACCACCGGCAGTCCGGGCGGCGCATTGTCACGGGCGCCCTGAGCGAAGATCTCTTTGACGATGCGGTCTTCGAGGGACTGGTAGGCTTCGACAACCATTCGTCCGCCCACGCGCAGATGGCTCAGTGCCTGCGGAATGGCGGCCCGCAAAATGTCCAGCTCGCTGTTGACGGCAATTCGCAGCGCCTGGAACGTGCGTTTGGAGGGGTTTCCGCCCGTGCGGCGTGCCGGCGCAGGGATGGCGCGTTTGACCAGATCCGCCAGCTGTCCGGTTCTCGTGATGGGCTGCTCGGCGCGCTCTTTGACAACCAACGTGGCGATGCGGTGCGCAAAGCGTTCCTGCCCGAAGGTGCGCAGGATGTCCGTCAGTTCCTGCACGCTCGCATCTGCAATGAGTTCGGCTGCGCTGCGTCCACGGGTCGGGTCCATGCGCATGTCGAGGGGTGCGTCATGCGCATAGGAAAAGCCTCGCTCTGTCTCATCGAGCTGCAGTGAGGAGACGCCCAGATCCATCAGGACGGCATCTGCCAGTCCGTCTGCCGAGTGGTCGTCAATGACCTGGCCGATTTGATCGTATGTTGTGTTCACGGCTTCGAAGCGCTGTCCAAATTCGCGCAGACGTTCGCTTGCCAGCGCAATGGCCTGCGGGTCGCGGTCAATTCCGACCACACGGATGTAGGGAAAGCGTGTCAAGGCTGCGTGCGTGTGACCGCCCATTCCCAAGGTGGCGTCGATCAGAAGAGAGTCGGGCCGAGTGAGGGCAGGGGCGAGCAGATCCATGCACTGGTCGACAAGGACGGGCGTGTGCAGCTGAGCTGCATCGCGTGTAGTTTCTGCGCTCACGTCGCCTCCTTGTCCGTGATCTGCCTGTGTGCGTTCTTCCCACCTGCTTCTCCCCCGCCGATCTGCCATCGGGGAAGTGATGTCAGAGCGTCGGGCGGAGGGCACGGTGGGGTCAGAACATTCCGGGGATGATTTCGTCCGCTGTATTGGCGAAAACATCTTCTTGGACGGTGAGGTACTCGCGCCACGCTGTGGTGTCCCAGATTTCAGCACGTGCGCCAGCTCCGATGACTGTGAGTTCCCGGTCAAGTCCGGCGTATGCTCGCAGGTCAGCTGGAACGACAACGCGTCCTTGTTTGTCTGGAATTTCCTTGTAGGCACCTGAGAGCATGACGCGAACCCAGTCGCGCGCCTGTTTCGATGACAAGGGCGCGCGCATCAGTTCTTGTGCCATGGACTCAAACTCATGGGCAGGGAATGCGTAGATGCAGTGTTCCTGACCACGGGTGAGGACGATTCCACCTTCCATGTCATCACGGAAACGAGCAGGCAGAATGACACGCCCTTTGTCGTCGAGCTTCGGCTCGTACGTTCCCAGGAACATGCCACACCTCCCTTCCCCTCCGTGACACGCAGCTCCACTTTAACCCACTTTCAACCACTATGGGAACATTTTGCGCCCATGTTTCGGTTTATTTTGAAAATAAACGTTGGAAAATCGCGTAAAAATCAGGGTGGAGGAAGGTGGAGGGAAAATTCTCAACGCCGGGTGTTGACGGGCATGAATATGTGCCACATCGAGGCATATCAGGGTCGAGGCTGCAGATTTCGCAGGGGTATTCCCTCATCGATGAGGGGTCAGCACACGCAGTGGTGCACAGTGGTGGACGTCCACGACATTCGCGGCGCGGTGATATCAGTGGGCAGCCAGCGCCAACTCACGTCAGTCACCCTCGTCGATGAGGGCACAAAAGAATGAGCGGCGGCAAGAATGGAGAACGAAGGAACGGCGAGTGTGCAGTGACTAGTCGCGGCCGCGTTCGTCCCAGCGGCGATTTTGATTCGCAACGAAATCCGTCCAACGTCCACTGGACGGCTTCGTGCCAGACTTCTTCGACGAGGCGGGATCCACCGGGCGCGTATGCAACGCGAAGAGAATACCGGCGACCATGATGCAGAATCCGAGCACTCCCAGAAGGATCGACCATATGCCGTAACCGAGCGTCACACCACCTAGCACCACACACATGCCGATGACAGCGAAGAAAGCGCCGAGGATCATGTTGCGCGGGGAGAGTTTGGAGCGCCGAGGGGAATCAGCGGAAGTGTCGTACGAGGAACGTGCACGTGAGGATCGCGAGGTGCGAGCCGACATGGTCGAGGCGAGTTCCGGATCGTCCTCACGCAGCTGGCTCTCCATTTGTTCGAGTATTTCTTTTTCATAGTCGGACAGGGCCATCGCGCACCTCCTTCGGCTGTGGACGTTACGGATCCAGTGTAACGGTCTAAGGTTCCCTAAGACCATTCGGGCCACGATCTGCAGGCGACACATCGTCTTTTTTGACGCTAGTGCCCAGCAAAGAAGCTGGTCGCAATGCTCCGTCACCGAAACGCTCACTGGCGTGATCCATCGCCTCCTCCACAGCCCGCGAGCGCCCGTCATTGTCCATCAGGACCGCCACGCCGTCCCGGCGCAGCTGCAGATTTTCGGCTCGCACGCCCATGAGTCTGACTCCCCCGCTCGGCATCACTTCGGCTGCAAACAGGTCGTGGGCAGCGCGGGCAATGACGCGGCCTTCATCGGTAGGCGCCACCAGTGTGGCGGATCGTGTGATCGTGCGGAATGAGGCATCGCGCATCTTCATCGTAACCGTCCACGCCACCTGTCCGCCTGCTCGCAGTCGACGAGCGCACTTGTGGGCGGCTCGCACGATGAACTGCTCAAGGTCACGCCGACTGGTCACGTTCGTCTCAAAGGTTGTTTCGGTTCCGACCGATTTTTCTTCGCGTTCCACATGCACGCGCCTGCGGTCGATGCCCCACGCCAGGTCGTGCAAGTGGTGCGCACTGGCCACTCCCAACAGCTTCGTCAACCGTGTCATCGGCATCTGCGCCAACTGGGCGACACGTTCAACGCCTTCCTGCTGCAGCACATCCAGCGTTCGACCTCCCACGCCCCACAACACGCCCACTGGCAAACTGTGCAGAAATGCCACCGTCTGATCCTCAGGTATCAGCAGCAGTCCGTCCGGCTTGGCGTGTGATGACGCGATCTTTGCAACGGATTTCGTGGAAGCGATCCCGACTGAGGCCGGCAGGCCGACCTCCTCCCTGATTCGCCTGCGGATGAGATGTCCGATCGTGGTGGGTGACCCGAGCCGGCGCCTGGCGCCGGCGACGTCCAGGAAGGCCTCGTCAATACTGACCTGCTCAACCAGTGGCGTGATCTGAGCGAGGATCGCCATCACGCGCGTCGAGTATGCGCTGTATATTTCCCGGCGTCCGGAGACCACCTGCGCACTGGGGCACAGTGCGCGCGCCCGCGCCATCGGCATACCGGCACGCACTCCGAATTCACGTGCTTCGTAGGTTGCGGATGTGACCACGCCCCGCATTCCTGATCCGCCGACGATCAGCGGTCTGCCACGCAGCTGCGGATTTTCCAGCAGTTCAACCGAAGCAAAGAAGGAGTCCATATCCACGTGGATGATCGGGGTGGCTGAATCGTCATCGCCCCAGTTGCGTTTGGCGCGCTTGTCGCGCGGCGCGTTCGACATGGCTCCTCCCCTCATCACTATCTTAGGGGCGTTACAGTAACGGGTATGTCTTCACGCGACGCTCACGAATTTGCGATCTCCACTGGCTCGGCACGGGTGACGTGGGATGGTTCCCATGCGACAGTGTTCGTCAACGGTGCGGAGTCCTCCAGTGTCGATGTCGACCATCCTGAGGTGCTCGAATTTGAATACATGCAGCATATGGATGCCGCCCTCGAAGCGCTTGCACCATCACCTGAGCCGGTGCGTGTCCTCCATATCGGCGGAGCCGGCTGCGCTCTGGCATGGGCATGGAGCATCAAGCGTCCACAGTCGCGCCATTGCGTCGTTGAAATCGATGAAGATCTGGCGCACACCGTGCGTGACCTGTTTGATCTGCCGCGCTCGCCTCAACTCAAGATACGTGTGGGCGAAGGGCGCCAGGTCCTCGATTCGACACGCCCTGAGCGGTGGGACGTCATCGTACGTGACGCTTTTTCCGATCAGAGCGTGCCCCGCCAGTTGATGACGCTTCAGGCGGCTCGATCAGCATGGGATGCCCTCGTACCGGGTGGACTGTACGTGGCCAACGTGCCGCACGGTGGGAAGGCAAACGGGCGCCCTGACGTTGCTGCAATCAGCGAGGCGTTCGGCGAAGTTGTCGCCGTTGCGGACCCGAAGGTGGCGCGTTCAGGCAGGTGGGGCAATGTCATGGTGGCCGGACGGAAGACGGTCCGCGACCAGTTGCCGCACTTTGCGCCGCTGGATGTTGCCCAGTTGGACCGGCTGCTGCGCAAGCTCGCACTTCCAGCGCGCATCATGGCAGGTAAGTCGTTAAACCAGTGGATTGCGGGGGCTCGGCCTATGGAAGATCCACAGGGCGAATGATGCGTACGTGAGCACGCCGCGCATTCACGATCACACCGATCACCCCGATGAGCAGTGTGATGGCCTGGATGGACATCGCCACGCGGAACTCGCTCCACCCGTATTCGCGTGTTGGGTTCAACAGGTCAAGGACGACGCCGATGACCTGCACTGTCACGATCGTGGCAACGAAACCGCCCATATTGACCGTTCCGGTTGCCGTACCCAGGCGGTGTTCGGGTGAAGAGCGGCGCACAAAGTCGAATGCAATTGTTGAAGCGACGCCGCTGACGGGAAGCACGATTCCCAGCAAGAATGCTGCCCAGGCACCGGCAGGCTGCACGCGAGCCAGCACGATGACCCATGCGAAGGTGGAGGCAGCGGCCGCGGCCAACACGCCCAGAACTCTGCCACCGGGTCGTAACGCGGTCAGCTGACCGACAACTGGACCGATCGCAATATTGACGCAGGTGAATGCTACGAGCACCGCTGAGGCGACAGCGGGGCTCAGTCCCATGCCGAGAGTCATGAACGGAACGCCCCACAAGAGTGTGAACGTCATGCCGGGCATTCCGCCTGTCCAGTGGGCAAAGAACCCGAGCCATGTCGACGGGTCACGCATGACGAACTTAATGGTGGTCAGCGCGTGCTCCCCCTGCTGATCTGAACGCTCACGTTTCGCTCCGGGTTTGTCCGCAACAGCCAATCCGATGAGGAGGGTTGCCGAAAATCCAATACCCGCCAGGATGCAAAAGGCTGGAGTCCAGCCGAAGGCGCGCAGCGCCCACAGGAAGGGAACGGCTGACACCACCTGACCGAGCAGTCCGACAATTGCGGTGAGCTGAGTCATCAGCGGTACGCGAAATGGGGTGAACCAGCTCGGTACCAGGCGCAGCACAGAAATAAAGGCCGTCGCGTCACCCACTCCCAGCAGAATGCGGGCAGCAAATGCCAGCGGCAGGTTCGTCGCGCACGCCATGGCAATGTGGGCGATGGACACGAGGGCTGCGCCGACCATGAGAACGCGTCGCGGCCCCCACCGATCCAGCGCAAGTCCCGATGGGATCTGCATCGCAGCGTAGACGAACAGCTGCACGGAGGAGAACGCAGCCAACACGGATGCGGGCATGGCGAAACGATCCATCGCTTCAATACCGGCAACGCCCAGGGATGTACGTGCAGCAACGGCCAGCATGTAGGCGAACATGGCGCTCGTCCAGACGAGAAGTGCCCGCCTAGTCATCGGATGGCTGCTGAGGGGGTCCCCATGTCGGATCGGCACGGTGGCGCAGGGTCTGGTTACGTTCGGTTGCCTCACTGTCGTTGCCGCGGTCACGCAGGCGTCGCAGAACATCCTCGACAGTTTCGCGCTGGCCCTGTGATGGGCGCGCCGATGATTCGCTTTCGGCGCCACGAGCAGGACGCGCGTGGAAGGAACCTTCTTCGAGGCGGTCGAGGACATCATCAATGGTGACCTGATCCTCCTCGTCACCCTGCGTTGTCTCGTCGGTGTTCGCGCTGGTCGCGTCAGCCTCGGCTGAACGCTGTGAGCGGGTACGCAGGAACTCCTCGATGGTCTCGGTAATGTCCTCCGCCGACATTGCGGAGCTTTCCGAGTCAGGCAGTCGGAAGGTTTCCGTGCTGTTCGACGCGGTCGCCAGCGCGTCATAGTGCTTTTCGAGGGCGGCGATGGTACGCGAGACTTCCTCGTTGGCCTCAATGAGCTGAGTTACCTGGTCAATCTCCTCGCTGGCACCGCGCTCCAGATCGCCAACCGGAAGAGACAGGTCAGCGTAGTCCGACAGCGAGGTCAACAGCGCTGAAGCGGCACGCGGGTACTGCGTGTCAGACATGTAATACGGCACTGCCGCCAGCATGGTCACACCGTCAATGCCCTGACTGGCCAGGTGGGACTGCAGGAATGACGTCATGGGTGCCGGAAAGCGCATCGTTCCCGACATCTGCGGCTGCTCAGGCAACAAGGAGCCGTCTGTGGCGTGCATATGAACAGGTGTGGGGCGGGTATGCGGCACACCGGAAGGGATGCCGTGCAGCGAGAACGAGATCTCCACGCCTGCCTGCTCGGCAAGGTGGGACACGGCTCGGACAAACGTTTCCCACTTCGCGTCGGGTTCAGGCCCGTGGAGAACCAGCAGCGGCACTCCCGCATCGTCGTAGACCAGGTCAAGTGCAATTTCAGGCACTTCAAGAGAGGTTGTCACCCAGTCGTCAATATTCATCACAGGGCGGTGTGAGCGGTAGTCGATGAACATGTCCGACTCAAACGTGGCCACGCGTTGGGTGTCCAGCGTGTGCAACAGTTGCTCGATTGCGAGGTGGCCGGCGGTTCCCGCATCCATCGCACCGTCAAAGTGTGTCAGCAAAATGGGGGCACGCGCGCCTTTGGCGGGGCCGTCGTCGTACGCTTCCTGGTCGTCCAGGAACTGATCAAGCGTATTGTCAGCCATCGCTGCCTCCTTTCAGCTGTGTCGTTACTACCACGGTACCCAAATCCGTGCCCTCAGGCGAGCTTTGAGCTACAAGGTGAAATTTCTATCTCGCTGTATATGCCGAAGTCCTCCAGATAGGGCACAATAGTATGCCGTCAGTTAGCCAGGAGGATGCATGTTCGAACCCGTCGACGCAGGCTCACAGGACCCCGAGATTGCTCATGAGCAGGCTGTCGTTGATGCGACGTACCACCGACTTGACCAGTTGAAGGATGAGTACCGTCTGGCGCAGGAACGCGCCCACCGCCAGCATGGTGTCGGCAACGCTCAGGGATTCACAGAACGTGACGTGCTCTCAGCACACTTTTCTGACCTGCGTGAGCGCCTCGATCAGGTGGAGGACCGCCTGGTGTTCGGCCGGATCGACATGGAAGATGATCTCACTCATTATGTGGGTCGCATCGGCATCTCAACTGCCGAGGGCGAACCCATGCTGATTGACTGGCGCGCCCCCGCTTCGCGACCCTTTTACCAGGCGACGGCCATTGATCCACAGGGTGTAATCCGGCGGCGCCACCTGACCACCCGAGCCCGCCGCGTCACCGCAATCGAAGATGAAGCACTGGATCAGGAGGCCGCAAACAAGCGGAATATGACGCTCCAGGGCGAAGGCGCACTCATGTCCGCACTGAGCGAAGCCCGTCAGGGCCACATGACCGACATTGTGTCGACCATTCAGGCCGAGCAGGACAGCGTGATCCGCTCAGAAGATTCCGGCCTGGTCATCGTTCAGGGTGGTCCGGGAACCGGGAAGACCGCTGTTGCGCTGCATCGCGCCGCCTACCTGCTGTACACACAGCGTGACAGGCTCCAGCATTCCGGTGTCCTCCTGATCGGCCCCTCCCACGTTTTCCTGCGCTACATCGAGCAGGTATTGCCGTCTCTAGGTGAAACAGGCGTCGTGTCCGTGACGATGGGTGACCTGCTGCCCGGATTCCATGCACAGGCCCACGACAGCGAGCGCGTGGCACGCATCAAAGGCAAGGCGGTGTGGCAGTCGATTATTCGCCGCGCAGTCAAGGGGCTGCAGCGCGTACCTGACGCTGATCAGGAGCTGCGCGTGTGGTCACGCACCGTCACGCTGACCGTAGAGGACATCCGCGCCGCGCATGCTCACGCCCGCCGCACGGGCAAGCCCCACAATGAGGCGCGTGACGGTTTTGCGCTGGAGCTCATGGATGTTCTGGCGCGCCGACTGGCTGCCGATGAACGTGATCGCCGTTCGCGCGAAGGGGTGCATGACGTGGACGGCAACGACGTGGAGATGTGGCGTCAGGAGATCCGTGATTCGGTGGATGCTCGTCGCGCCATCAACCTGGCGTGGATGCCGACTTCTCCGCTCACGTTGCTGGAGAGGATTTTTGCTCGCCCGGGCTATCTGGAACAGCTCAACGCTTCGGTTCCCAATCGCCTCACTTTCGATGAGATTGCTGGGCTTCGGCGCCCGAAAGGTTCCCCGCTGACAGTCAGTGATATTCCTCTGCTTGATGAGTGTGCGGAGCTGCTGGGGACATCCTCGGCCTTGCGTGAGCGTGAGGATAATGAGCGCGCCGAGCGTCTGGCATATGCGCGCGAAGCCATTGAGCGCCAAAACCTGGGCGACGGTATCGTCACGGCTCAGATGCTGGCTGATGCGACACGTGAAGGGGAATCTCATTCGTCACTGGCTGAGCGTGCGCGACGCGACCGGTCGTGGACATATGGGCATATCGTCGTGGATGAGGCTCAGGAGCTCTCCCCTATGGCGTGGCGCGCTCTGTTGCGCCGCTGCCCGTCCCGCTCGTTTACTGTCGTCGGTGATCTCGATCAGCGTCGCGGACATGATCGCCCGTCCACGTGGCACGAGGCTCTTGGGCCAGCTGCGCGCGCCTTGAGCGAGGAGTATGTGCTGACGATCTCGTATCGCACGCCTCGCCAGCTCATTGACCGTGCTCAGCGCGTTATGGCGGCGGTAGGCGAACCCATGTCCGGTGAGCTTCAGGCTGTGCGTGATGTGACCGATGCCTATGAGCTCACGCATCTCGCGCAGGAGCACCAGCCACCCTCGTCACCTGAAACAGACGACATGTGGGAGCCGACGCGTGAGGCGATCCGGCGAGAATTGTCCGTACTTGACCACACAGTTGGGATTGGACGAGGGCGCCTGGCCATCATCATGGGATCGGAGCGCGCCGACCAGTGGAACGCTGACACAGATGGGCACACCACTCTCAGTGAGCGGGTCGCAGTGCTGAGTGCGACGGCTGCGAAGGGGCTGGAGTTTGACTCAGTTATCGTGGTGGAGCCTTCTGAGATTCTGGGCGACGGGCCGGGTGATCTTTTTGTGGCGCTGACGCGATCCACTCAGCGCCTGCATATCGTCTCCAGCGGACAGGTTCTGTCCGGACTTGAACAAAACTGACTTTCAGGTCACCTTTGTGAGAATATGAGCTTATGACTCGTGTTCTCTTGCTTGAAAATCCTCACGCTGACGCTGATCAAATCTTCGCAGATCACAATGTCGAGGTTGAACGCGTGAGCGGTGCCCTGGACGAAAATGAGTTGATTGAGGCGCTTCACGGTTTTGACATGGTGGGTGTGCGGTCCAAGACCCGTGTCACACAGCGTGTCATTGAAGCGAACCCTCAGCTTCAAGCAATTGGTGCTTTCTGTATTGGGACGAACCAGATTGATCTTTCCACGGCCACCAAGCACGGTATCGCCGTGTTCAACGCTCCGTATTCCAACACCCGTTCGGTTGTGGAACTGGCGATCGGTTTGATCATTGACTTGACGCGTCGTGTCACGGTCAAGAACTCGCGTCTGCACCGCGGCGTGTGGGAGAAGAGTTCGGACGGATCGCACGAGGTGCGCGGACGCACCCTCGGCATTATCGGCTACGGCAACATCGGCACGCAGTTGTCAGTGCTGGCCGAGGCGATGGGGCTGAACGTTATTTTTTACGACATTGCGGAGCGACTCGCCCTGGGCAACGCCACGCAGATGCCGACGATGGAATCGGTGTTGCGTGAGGCGGATATTGTGTCGATCCATGTTGACGGCGCACCGCAGAACCGGAATCTATTTGGCGAAAAAGAATTCGACATGATGAAGAGCGGGGCGGTTTTCATCAACCTGTCGCGCGGGTTCGTGGTGGATATTGACGCGCTGCGCTCACACTTGTTGTCTCGTCATCTGGCGGGCGCCGCTATCGACGTGTTCCCGCAGGAGCCGAAGAAGAATGGCCAGCCGTTCTCCTCGCCGCTGGTGGGGATGGATAACGTGATTTTGACGCCGCACGTGGGCGGCTCCACCGAAGAGGCTCAGCTGGACATCGGACACTTTGTGTCAACAAAGCTGTGCGATTATCTGGCGACAGGGTCGACGGATATGAGTGTGAATCTGCCGAATCTGCAGCTTGCGGCTTCGGCACAGTCGCGTTACCGGATTGCGCTCATTCACCGCAATACGCCCGGCGTTTTGGCTTTGATCAACCAGACATTTGCTGAGTCCGGGGCCAACATTGACGGCCAGATTCTGTCGACGCAGGGGTTTGTGGGCTACGCCCTGACCGACATTTCTTCGGAATTGCCGCGTGAGGCTCTTCATGCCATTGAGTCGATGGACGATACGATTCGTCTGACCGTGACCAGTTTGTAGTGTGATACGCGTTTCTCCTGGCCTGCCAACCTACGCTACCGTAGGGTAGGTAAATTCTAGTGGCACGATCCAGGAGGAACAATGACACTGATGCACCAGCTTCAGGCTGGGTACGCCCCTGGCATTCCTTACTCTGTTGACATCAAGGACCACCGCATAACCGACGTTCTTGAGGATGTCGCTTCGCGTTATCCGAACCGCGTGGCGCTAGATTTCTTCTCACGCCCGACTACTTATCAGGAGTTGGTGAAGCAGGCTCGGCAGGGTGCGACGGTGCTGAAGAGAGCCGGTGTGCGGCCAGGCGATCGCGTGGCAATTCTGATGCCGAACTGCCCACAGCACATTGTGGCGGTGTACGCAGCGCTGTACGTGGGTGCTGTTGTGGTGGAGCACAATCCGCTGGCACCTGAGCGCGAAATTCACGAATCTTTTGACCGTCATGGTGCGCGCGTCGCTATCGCGTGGGAAAAAGTGGTGGACAAGCTGGCTTTTCTGCGCGGAACCGGCAGGGTTTTCGCAATGGATTTGACGCACGCCATGCCGAAGGTGACGCGTTTCCTGCTGAGCTTGCCGGTTAAGGCTGCGCGGGAAAAACGTCAGGAGATCTCCGCTCCAGTTCCCGCCTATGTACCCTCGTGGGACAAGTTGGTTGAGCATGCCGAGCCGATGTCCGGTGACAGTCCTGCTCGCCCCGACGATGCTGCGCTGTTGCTGCATACAGGCGGCACGACAGGCACTCCGAAAGCTGCGACGATTACGCACCGCAACATCATGGCGAATGTGGCGCAGGATATTGCCTGGGTTCCAGATCTGCACGAGGGCTCTGAGGTTGTGTACTGCGTGCTCCCCCTCTTCCACGCCTTTGGCTTCGGTGTTTCGTTTATGGCAGGTATCCGCCTGGGCGCAACGTTGGCGCTTTTCCCAAAGTTCGACACCGCGATGTTGCTGACTGCACAAAAGCGTTTGCCGTGTACCTTCTTCGTCGGCGTTCCGCCGATGTATGAGCGCATCCTGGATGCGGCAGAAGAACTTGATTCCGATCTCACGTCAGTCCGATTTGCGATCTCGGGCGCGATGCCGCTGGATGGTGAGCTTGCGGCCCGCTGGGAAGAAACCAGCAGGGGCCTGATCGTGGAGGGCTACGGCATGACGGAAGCAAGCCCGATTATCTTGGGTTCGCCGCTTTCCCCCGCGCGCCGCCCCGGCACGCTGGGTCTGCCCTTCCCGTCCACCGAGGTGCGAATTGTCAATCCTGACAACATTGACGAGGATGTTCCCGACGGTCAGATCGGTGAATTGATCGTCAAAGGTCCCCAGGTGTTTGCCGGGTATTGGAACCGTGAGGATGAAACCGAACAGACACTGATTGACGGGTGGCTGCGCACGGGCGATCTGGTGGTCCTTGATGACGGTTTCATCACGATGGCCGACCGCCGCAAGGAGATGATCAATTCGTCGGGCTTCAAGGTGTTCCCGAGCCAGGTTGAAGATGCGGTGCGCTCAATGCCAGGTGTTCGCGATGTTGCCGTGGTGGGATTGCCTGACAAGAAGTCAGGCGAGTCGGTTGCTGCAGCGATTGTGCTGGAGGCGGGCGCCTCTGTCACGTTGGATGACATTCGCACCTGGGCTGAAAAGTCACTGTCGCACTATGCGCTGCCACGCCAGCTCGTTGTCCTCAATGAGCTGCCGCGCTCTCAGATCGGCAAGGTGATGCGCCGCAGGGTGCGTGAGGATATTTTGTCGATGCAGTCGCGTGCCGCTGACCTTGCGCAGCAGGCCCAGGAGGTTGTCGACCAGGCTCAGTCTGCCGTGTCTGCTGCAGTGGAGCGTCTGCGTGATAAACGGCAGGGAGATTCGCACCGCGATCAGGATTCGAGCCGCAGCGACAAGTAGGCCGCTCGGTTGTAGGAGTCGGTTGTAGGGGCCCACGCTGGCGATTAGGAGTCGAGCAGTGTGGGCTCTTCTTCTCTGATCTGCTTCTTGCGAGGCTTTCGGGCGTGCTGCTTGTGCACTCCAGTGTGCTGCGGTACCCCAGCCGCACTGTCGCGGGTGTTGCCGGGGGTAGACACCGTTGCTTCCTTGTCATCGGCCGTCTTGTCAGCATCGTCATTTTCCTGGCGCTGCAGGCGCAGTTGCGCAATCGCATCTTCGAAGTCTTCGAGCGAGTTATACGAGCGGTAGACAGATGCGAACCGCAGGAATGCGATCTCATCGAGTTGAGACAGGAACGGCAGAATTGCTTTGCCCACTTCTTCTGACGAGACGTTCGAGACGCCACTGGATCGCAGATGCTCTTCTACTTGTTGAGCGAGCAATGCGAGGTCGTGATCTGTAACTGGCCTTCCCTGGCATGCTTTACGCACGCCGGCGATAACCTTGTTTCGGGAGAAAGGCTCAACGGCTCCTGAGTTTTTGACGACCTGGAATGAGGAGGTTTCAATCGTGGTGAAGCGCTTCTTGCACACAGTGCATTCGCGGCGGCGTCGAATTGACGCTCCGTCATCAGCGATCCTGGTGTCTACGACACGTGAGTCAGGATTATGGCAAAAGGGGCAGTGCACGCGAGCCTCCATCTAGTGTTAGCTCAACGCTACGAGTTTTCACACCTCATTTGCAACACGAGACACAGTGACAACAGGCTCGCAATCCTACTCTGCTGGGATTTGCAGACGCTGCCCCACCTGAAGGGGACCGTCAATGTCATTGAGGCGCTCAATGTCGACAACAACCTGCTCGAGCGGGCGGGAAGTATCCACGGCTTGAGCAAGGCTCCACACTGACTCTCCATTCGTCACCGAATGCGCCACGGTCGGCCCCGAGTAGTCGTCTGGCTGGAAATACAGACCGGCACCCACGCTCAGTGTCGTGGCGGCAGCCAATGTGCTCAGTGTGCACACCACAGAGCGAAGAGTGAGCCGCGGCGTGGCTGCCTCGCGATGTCGCGCGAAAACAGGATGACGACGAATGGCGGGGTCTTCTTCCAGCAGGCGAGCACGCTTGCGTTGAAGAGACGGTGCAGTGGAGATGTCACGAACTGTTGCGAGTTCGCCGGTGTCCACCACATGCAGATTCGCAGCATGACGCGTTGTGGAGTGTTCGGTTCGAGCTGCTCCAAGAATCGCAGCGCTCATGAGAATCCCTCACTTTCAATCGTCGTACAAATGTTCGTCGAACACTTGTACGATATCATCATTTTATGAGGGCAACAAGACTTGCTCGAACAAATGTTTCACATTTGCCTAAGTCTTCGGTACCCTGTAAACACAGTGAAACAACGACCATGTGCATTTGCGTTCCAAATACTGATTGACCTGCATAAACGGGAGGATCGATGGCGAAGAAGACGGATGAGGCGACGTTAAGCCGTCGCAGGCGTGAGATTCTCGACACGATTCGTGAGAGTATCCGCGAACGCGGTTACCCTCCCTCGGTGCGTGAGATTGCACAGAACGTGGGGCTGGCCTCCCCCTCGACAGTGAAGCATCATATTGACGCACTGGAGGAGGCTGGTTTTATCCGTCGTCTTCCTGGCCAGGCGCGGTGCATTGAACTCACGGAGCAGGGTCTTGGAGATTCCCGCGATCCCCGCGATGCTCAGGATCAGGCACCTGCCACTGTCCATGAAATCGAGATCCCGGTCAGCCATGCTGACCAGGACACAGTTCCTGTCCCCCTCGTCGGGCAGATCGCTGCCGGCGCGCCTATCACGGCAGAACAGCATGTTGAGGACACGTTCGAGCTTCCCACCTCACTGACGGGGCAAGGCAACGTGTTCATGCTGCGTGTCAACGGCGAGTCAATGATTGATGCGGGGATCCTTGATGGTGACTATGTCGTGGTACGCTCTCAGCCCACCGCTGTTGACGGGCAGACGGTTGCCGCGATGATCGATGGTGAAGCAACTGTCAAGATTCTGTCTCACGCCGACGGTCATGTGTGGCTGCTGCCGAAAAACGAGTCCTACAGTCCGATCCCTGGTGACGAGGCAACGATCCTCGGCCTCGTCGTCACCGTGATCCGCTGCCTGTAGGTCAGAACCCGAGCTCTTGCGCAACAGCACGCAAGCGTCGGGCTGATTCGGTCAGACCGTCGCGCTCAGCCAGCGTCAGCGGCGGGTTCAGCACCCGTCCTGCACCCATTCGCCCAACGATGGTGGGTGCAGCCATGCAGACATCTGAGATGCCTTCCCAGTCTTCAAGCAGCGAGGAGATCGTCAGAACTCGGTTTTCGTCTCGCAGCACCGCGCGGGCAATGTTAGCTGCCGACAGGCCAATCGCGTAATTCGTGGCGCCTTTACCTTCGATGATCTTGTAGGCCGATTGAGTGACTTCTTCCGCAATTTCCTTGCGCAGATCACTGTCGAAGAGCCTGCCGCTCAGGGTGGGCCCCCAGTGCCGGATCGGCACGTTTCCAATTTCAGCGGATGACCACAGTGCCACCTCTGAATCACCATGTTCGCCTGTCACGTAGGCGTGGATGTTCTGTGTGGCCACTCCGGTTTCGCGCGAAACCAAGTAGCGCAGGCGCGATGTGTCCAGCACGGTGCCCGAGCCGAAGACCTGGTTGCGTGGAACACCCATGATTTTCAGCGCCGCATAGGTCACGATGTCAACGGGGTTCGTGATGAACATGAAGCGGGCGTGCGGTGCGACGTTCTGCAGGTTCGGCACGATGGTTTTCATGAGGTTGACGGTGGAGCCGGCCAGCTCAAGGCGGGTTTGTCCCGGTTTCTGCTTCGCGCCGGCGGTGACAATCACCAGGTCGGATCCTCGCACGATTTCCACATCGTCGGATCCTTCAACGGCGCCGCATGGGGTGAACTGGATGCCGTGAGCGATATCGAGCGCTTCAGCCTCGACCTTTTTCTTGTTGATGTCCTGGAGGACGATGGTGCGGGCGTCGCCCCTCATGGCGCACGCATAGGCGACTGCGGTGCCAACCGCTCCAGCCCCGATCACCGCGATTTTCGACGGGTGTCCTTCCGTCCCTGAGGGGTACAAGGTTTGAGCAGTCATGTGGTGCACCTGATGCCTCCTTCATTCCGATCCGGCACCATCATCCCAAATCAGATGAATTTTGAGAAGTGGTCTATGGTCTCATTCACGAGGGCGACTGGACGAATCGGGTGTGTCAAGACTGGCTGCAAGACGTTCAAGCGCCTGTACCACGATGCGCGAATCTGTCGTCGGCCACATCTGCGGCATGGTGGCGCGGATAAAGCTGCCATACGACTTTGTGACCAGTCGCGGATCCAGCACTGCCACAACTCCCTGATCCTGCGAGGAACGCAACAGTCGGCCTGCGCCCTGGGCCATCAACAGTGCTGCGTGAGGCAGTGCCACCGCGCCGAAACCGCTCATTCCCCGTTTCGCTGCATCGTTTTGCAGCGCCTGGAACACCGCGTTATCAGGATGAGGAAACGGAATCCGGTCGATGACAACAAGCCGACAGGACGGGCCCACAACGTCGACCCCCTGCCACAGTGACAGTGTGCCAACCAGACACGAATCGCGTTCGTTTCGAAAACGCGACACCAACGCCGACGTGGTTTCCTCTCCCTGCACGTACACGTCCAGAGATGTCCCCTCGCGAAGTGCTCGCGCACCGGCCTTCAGACCACGCCATGCTGAAAACAAGGCGAGTACACCTCCACCTGCCGCTTGAGTCAGGGTGACAAGCTCATCAAGCGCTTCTCCGCTCGGGCCCTCGCGACCCGGAACTGGCAGATGCTGCGCCACGTAGATGACGCCCTGACGAGCCACATCGAAGGGCGAACCAACGTCAATGCCATGCCAGGGCACGTGGGAGACCATCAGGCCGCATTCCCGAGCCGCCGAATCAAAAGACCCGCCCAGTGCCAGCGTGGCAGACGTCAAGATCGCCGCACGCTCCCCCAGCCCGACCGCGCCGAGCGGTCCGGCGACATCCAGAGGCGCAATCTTCAACGACACAGCGCTGCTATCCGTGTCCCTCTCGATGTACGTAATCGTCTGAGCTGGATCGACATTCCACGCGTCGATCGCCTCGATGAACTCATCACACGCCGCCTGCGCCATGAGTTTCTGACTCTGCTCCACCGAGGACTGCTCAACTTCACTGGCCACGGTACGCACCGTTGAATCACATACGCTGATCGCCTCAACTACCGCATCTGGCCTGCACACCATCAGCCCGTCAGGCTGCGCGTCGAGGGCATCCATCAATGCGCTCGCTGCCTGCTCGAACGGTTGAATATCAACGGATTTGACCAGCGTGCGTACTACTCGCGCCACGCGCGTACACAGTGCCTTGGATATTTCACAACAGGCTTGAGAGCGAACGCGGGAAGCAAGTTCGTGGCATTCATCAACCACCACATGATCCAACTCTCCAAACAGGTTGAGCGCACTCATCGTGTCAATACCGAAGAGGGAATGGTTTGAGACCACCACGTCAGCTTCAAGCGCTTCATCGCGCGCGAGACCAGCAAAGCATTCCTCCACAAATGGGCAGTCGCGCCCCATGCATTCACGCTTCGAGACACTCACCTGTCTCCACGCCCGGTCGGAGACGCCGGGGATCAGATCATCACGATCACCTGTATCCGTGATGCGCGCCCATTCTCGCACCCGCGTCACTTCTTTGCCGAGGTCACTGATTGGTCCCTGATGCGCGTCGGCAGCGTCGAAAAGAGTATCCAGCTGGGAGCGCCCACCGTCAGCTCGATACTTGCAGACGTAATTCGACCATCCTTTGAGCAGTGCGACATGCGGACGCACACCCGTTTCATCCGCCACGGCGTCAATGACCAAAGGAGCGTCCTTCGTCAGAATCTGGCGTTGCAGTGCCAGCGTGGCCGTTGTGATCAGGGTTCGTGCGCCTGATTCAGCTGCCCGAGCCAGCACCGGAATCAGGTAACCAATCGACTTGCCCGTGCCGGTTCCCGCCTGAATCATCACATGGTGACCTGATTTCAGCGCGGAGGCGCCCTCGTCAATCATGCGAACCTGGCCGTCGCGCCGACTGCCTCCCATCGCGGTGAGCACTCGGGTCAAAATACGATGTTCGAGGGCAGTCTCCTGCTCGTCAGCCTCACTCATGGGGCGCGGCATTCACATGATGAAGTCGGTCTGCAAGCGCACTGTCGACGTGAGCAGTGATATGCGTGCCTGCTGCCTCGTAGTCTTCACTGAGGACCTCGCCCTGTTCGTGGGCGGCATGGACGAGGTCGCCGTGGTCGTACGGGACGACCACGTCAACATAGACGCGCGGACGCGGCAACGTGTCTTCGATGAGCTGGCGCAGCTCCTCGATTCCCTGCCCAGTGCGAGCACTGATCGCAACAGCTTTGGGAAACAACGTACGGTTCAGCGCCCGGCGTTCAGGCGAGGCCAGGTCACTCTTGTTGAGCACAAGAATTTCGGGAATCGTCTCCGTGCCGTCAATCGTGTCCAGCACGCCGCGCACGGTTTCGACCTGGCCGACCGGATCAGGGTGAGCCGCATCAACGACGTGGACGATCACGTCCGCTTCACCGACCTCTTCGAGCGTGGATCGGAACGCCTCCACCAGTTGCGTCGGCAGATTACGGACGAACCCCACCGTGTCAGACAGTGTGAAGACCCGGCCATCAGAAGTTTGCGTCCGGCGGACAGTTGGGTCGAGAGTCGCGAACAGCGCGTCCTCCACAAGCACGCCGGCATCAGTGAGCTGGTTGAGCAGGGTAGATTTCCCAGCGTTCGTGTACCCGACAATCGCCACAGAGGGCACACCCATGCGACGGCGTGCAGCTCGTTGAGTGCGTCGGGCGGGTTCCATGTCACGGATCTGTGCGCGCAGGCGCGCCATGCGTGATCGAATGCGGCGCCGATCCAGTTCGATTTTCGTTTCACCGGGTCCTCGTGAGCCGATACCTTCACCGCCGGCCACACGGCCACCGGCCTGACGCGACATGGACTCACCCCAACCTCGCAGTCGCGGCAACAGATATTCGAGCTGAGCGAGCTCCACCTGTGCCTTGCCTTCACGAGACTTGGCATGTTGGGCGAAAATATCAAGGATCAACGTCGTACGATCAACAACTTTCACTTTGACGACGTCTTCCAAGCCGCGGCGCTGAGAAGCGGTCAGTTCACCGTCCACAATGACCGTGTCTGCCCTGCTATCCGCCACGATTTCAGCGAGTTCACGCGCTTTACCGGAGCCGAGGTAGGTGCCAGGATCTGGGGTGGGGCGCCGCTGAATGATGCCATCGAGGACGTGGGATCCGGCTGTATCAGCCAGTGCTGCCAGTTCACGCAACGAATTTTCCGATTCCTCCAGACTCTGCGTTGTGCGCAGGCCCACCAGGACCACACGTTCGAGACGCACCTGGCGGTATTCAACTTCACTGACTTCGTCAAGCTCGGTCTGGCTCGCAATGTCATTGACGCGGCGCATACCGGCGCGCGCCTCCCGTTCCAGGTCGCCAGCATCGTGCGTCGTGTCCTGAAAGCGCGTGGATGCCAGTGCTGTGCCCTGGCGGGCGAGGATACGCGCCACGACGTCTTCTGCTGCTTTGAACGATTCGTCGTCATGCGCTGAGGTTGAATCACGTGAGTCGGCCACTGATCTCCTTCGTTGCGGGTTCATCCTAGTGTGCCACGAGCAGACCCACCCGCGCAGATGAGACAGCGATGGGTGTGGACACCTGAGTGATCCACTAGGCTGGACATCATGACTGACCAGTACTTCACCAACGCTGCTCCTGCCGAAGAATCTGAACTGCGCCGCATTGACGTGGCGCTGCGCGGACACGATTTTCGCGCCTGGGTCAGTGATCATATTTTTTCTGCCAACCGTCTGGACCTGGGGACACGCCAGCTTTTGGCAGAAGCTCCCACGCCGCCTTCGTCAGGAACGTTTGTGGATGTCGGGTGCGGATGGGGGCCGATCGCGCTGGCGATGGCGCTGGAGTCGCCCGAGGCTCAGGTGTGGGCAGTCGATGTGACAGACAGGGCGCTCGATTTGACGCGCCGCAACGCCACAGCCGCGGGAGTGTCCAATATCACGGCGTACCGTGCGCCCGCTGCCCTGGCCAAAGCTCACTCCGAGAACGTGCGTTTCGACCTGATCTGGTCAAACCCTCCGGTGCGTATCGGGAAAAAAGCATTGCGTGAATTGCTGACTCAATGGCTCAACCTGCTGGCCGATGAGGGTGAGGCGTACCTGGTGGTACAGCGCAACCTTGGCGCAGATTCCCTGATCTCCTGGCTGTGCGAGCAAGGCTGGGATGCCGGCAAGATTGCATCCAAGAAGGGCTACCGCATTATTCGGGTCGCGCGCCGCTAGATCGCGATTCAGGCTGCGCAGCGCTAGAACGATTCGGGCTGTGCATCACTGAGTGCGCGCTCGATCAACTTCAACGCGTTCGCGCGCAGTGCCGCCTCATCGCACCCGTCTGCATCGATCCACATGATGCGTGGGTCCCGTCTGAACCATTTGATCTGTCGCCGTGCAAGCTGACGGGTGGCCAGTGCAACCGACTCAATCGCCTCATCACGACTCATATGACCGTCAAGCACGGACAGAGCCTGCGCATATCCCGTTGCCCGGGATGCCGTCTTGCCCTCGCGCAATCCGAGAGGAATCAGGTGGGCAACCTCGTCAAGCAGGCCCTCGTCAAACATGGCGTGCGTTCTGACCGCGATGCGCTCATCGAGGCGGGCAGGCTCACGCCTCATTCCGAGCATGACCGCCGGCTGGGCGAACTCGTAGCGCGGCAGGCGCGCTGAGAACGACTCCCCCGTCAGTTCAATCACTTCAAGTGCGCGCACAATTCGGCGCGCGTTATGCGGGTCGATTCGGGACGCAGCAATCGGGTCACGCTCACAGAGCTTGTCCCACAGCCCTTGGACGCCCAGTGGCCCGTCACCCTCAGCTTCAATGCGGGCGCGTATGTCCGGATCTGTGCCAGGAAAGTCGATGACGTCAAGGAGCGCGCGAACGTACAGTCCCGATCCGCCGGCAACCACGGCGATGCCCGCACGACGATGAATATCCGCGATGTCACGTCGTCCTTCGCGCTGATAGGCGGCAACACTGGCCTCGTCTGTCACATCCAGGACGTCGATCTGGTGGTGTGTGATCCCTCGGCGTTCCTCCAGTGGTGTTTTGGCCGTGCCGATATCCATTCCTCGGTACAGCTGCATCGCGTCCGCGCTGACCAATTCGGCCTCACCGGATGTTCCCAGCAATGCCGGCAGATCCTGCGCAATGGTAAGGGCGAGGTCGGACTTTCCTGAGGCTGTGGGGCCGACGACGGCGATAATCGGAGTGTGGTCAGAGGTCACAGGTTCTGATCACCCAGCGGTTTGTACCAGTCCACGTCAATGGCAACGGCGCGAGCGTCAAAGTTGCGGTTGAGCGCCAATACTGCGCGGTTGGTCACGGCATTCGATGTCACGATGTGACAGATGTCGGGGCGTTCACGTTCCAGTGCCTGAGCATTGACAAGCTTGATCCACGCTGACAGTTTCCTGCCCCGGTATTGCGGGTCGATCAGCGTTGTTTCCTGGTAAGCGTAGCCGGATGTGTCGTCACGATACGTCAGCGTTGTCCAACCAACCAGTGGTCCTCCGGCTGGTCGAATTGCGGTCGTCATCCACTTGGTGCCGGCGCGGTAGAGTCCGTCCTCCATCAGTCGGATACGCTGTTCGTCCCAGATTGCGCTTTGATCAGTGGGTAGCGCACCTGAAGGGATGTCACGCGCACACATTTCGTAGAGGCGCACCATCTGCCTGGCGAGCGCGGGCCGAGTGAAGGGTCCTGTCCACGTCACTGTTTCAAAACCGTCAGGCGCGACCGGTGCGGCTTCACGGATACGTTGGGCAGGAAGAACATTCACCCATTCACCGCACACAGGCTCATAGCCCCCGGCTCGCAGTGCCCGAGTGTCGGCATCCTCATCAAAATTGACGAGGGTATCCGGCCGATCCGGGTGATATCCACTGACGTCAGCGATAGCTTCGGAATCCTCGATCTTGTGCCACGAGGTCGACACAACCCACGTGTCGATACCGGTGCGCCCATAGCGCCGCGCTTTTTCTTCACATCGGGCGCGAAGCGCCTGAGCGATCGCCTCATTGTGGGAATCTGCCAGATAGATGTCATACGTTGCCAGATGAGTGTTCTCCAGCAGCGGTAGCTCCAGATAGGCAAAGCCGATCACGCTGGCTCGATCGACGTCGACGGGCTGGGAACCTGCGCAGGCAACGATAAAGAGCTGAGCGCACGAATGACGAGCCGTGGAGAGCTGCTGGGCGGTCAGCGCCCACACAGATGTGCCAAAGATTCGCTGCGAATGTTGCTCCGTGAGAGCCGCCAACCGGCAGTAGAGATCAGCGTGCGGGTGTTCATTGTTGAACGGACGGCTGATTTGGGGGCGCACCTCAATAAGCGTGACGTCCTGGACGGCGTCAACGTCGCTTTGCTTCATGCATTCATGATCTCATGCGCAGCGTCGGCATTCCAAGAGTTACGCGTGGATCGGATGCCTCGTTGTGCGCACGCTGAACCTCCTGCCATGCGTCCCCTGCACGGGTACGGCGAACGTCGAAAAGTCCCCCGGTCAGGGCCGAGTCAGCGAGTAGATGGTGAGGCGCACCGTGCGTGACCGTTGCGCGCACCATATCGCCGGGTCGTGGCCTGTCCGCTTCTACAAGAGTGTCGGGCAGGGCGACATGTACCAGTCGGTTATCACGCGCGCGCCCCGTGATGCGTTGAGTGGCACCGTCTTTGCGGCCTTGTCCTTCGCTGACGAGGACTTCGACGGCAGTGCCTTCGAGCTTCTCATTGTCCTGCGCGCAGATCTTATCTTGCAGGGCGATAAGACGGCTGTAGCGTTCGGAGGCGACCGCGGGGTCAACCTGGTCGTCGCGATCGGCTGCGGGCGTGCCGGGGCGCGGTGAGTACAGGAAGGTGAAAGCAGATGCGAAGCGTGCTTCTTCGACGACTTCGAGGGTCTGCTCGAAATCTTTTTCCGTTTCGCCGGGGAAGCCGACGATGATGTCGGTCGTAATAGCCGCGTCGGGCATTGCTGCGCGAACGCGTTCCAAAATGCCCATGAATTTCTTGCGACGGTACGAGCGGCGCATCTGGCGCAGCACCGTGTCTGAGCCTGACTGCAATGGCATGTGCAGGGATGGCATGACGGTGGGTGTCTGAGCCATCGCCTCGATGACGTCATCAGTGAAAGCTGCCGGGTGAGGGGAGGTGAAGCGTACGCGCTCAATTCCATCGACTGCGCCGACTGTGCGCAGCAGATCAGCGAAGGCTCCTCTGTGACCGAATCCCACACCGTAGGAGTTGACGTTTTGCCCCAGCAGCGTCACTTCGATAGCGCCTTGTGCGACAACTGCTTCGACTTCCTGGAGGATCTCACCTGGCCTGCGGTCGCGTTCCTTTCCGCGCAGATGCGGCACGATGCAGAATGTGCAGGTGTTATTGCATCCGACAGAGATCGACACCCATGCCGCATACACGGATTCGCGGTGTGTGGGCAGCGTCGATGGAAAAACCTTCAGCGATTCTTCGATCTCAACTGCTGCTTCCTGGTTGTGTTCAGCGCGCCGCAACAGTGCGGGCAGAACATCGATGTTGTGTGTGCCGAAAACGGCGTCGACCCAAGGTGCGCGTTCCACAATACCGCCGCGCATTTGCTGAGCCAGGCACCCGCCCACTGCGATCTGCATGCCGGGGCGTTCACGTTTGACCTGGGCGAGCTGGCCAAGATTTCCGAACAGACGAGTCGCAGCGTTTTCTCTGACCGAGCAGGTATTGATGACCACCACGTCAGCGCCCATGTCGCCGGCATCAGTGGCACGTGCTGCAGCTTCGGGTACTTGTGAGACGGGAACCAGTCCATACTCTTCCAGTAGTCCCGCCATGCGTTCTGAATCATGCTCGTTCATCTGGCATCCGAGTGTGCGCACCGCGTAGGTACGTGGCAGTGCAGACGGTGCGGCTGGCGCGGAAAGATCGGTCAAAGAAGTCATCGTCTGAAGATTCTACTCAACAATGCCTTACTCCACCCTGTTGGGTTCGTCATGCCCGCGTGTGACCACGTCACTCACCAGCGTGATTGCAGCGTCCACAGCCGCGGTGCGCACCTGTGTGCGTGAGCGGTCAGTGAAGTGATATTCACGCTGCGTGAAGCCTTCTGGAGTGACACAGGCGATGTGGACGGTTCCTGCTTCGTGCCCGTCTGCCGGACCTGGGCCGGCCACGCCTGTGGTGGAGATACCGATATCGGCACCCATCAGGGTGCGTACCCCCTGAGCCATCTGAATGGCCACGTCCGCATCTACCGGACCGGTTCGTGCCAGGTGTGCCCGATCGACACCCAGAATGTCAGCCTTCAGCTCAGTGGCATAGGTACACACGCCTCCGCGCACCGCATCGGATGCGCCTGCAATGTTGACCAGTGTCGAGCACAGGAGCCCACCTGTCAGGGATTCAGCTGTCGCAATCGTCAGGTGTGAGTCGATAAGGTCGTGCACCAGGCGAAAAGTCGCATCATCAGATGTCATCGTCCGATTCTCTACTCCACTCATTCAACGCGGCGCCGACAACGCTGACGCACACGTGAGCCGCATATCCTTTGCGCGCCAGCATACCCGTCAGCCTGCGAAAGGCTTTATCGCGTTCAGCGCCGTCGAGCCCTCGTGACAGCACCGACCGTTTCTTCGCGTCGACAAGTTGTCGAGCCCGCGCCTGTTCATCCTCATGAGAAATCTCGCTCAGGGCCTCGTTAATCAGCTCCAGCGCAACTCCGCGTTTCGCCAGATCTGCTGCCAGTGCGCGTCCTGCTTTGCCGCCCAGCGAGAAGCGGTCCTTGACGAACATGGCGGCAAACGCGCGATCATCAACCAGTCCAACGCGTTCGAGCCGTTCCAGTACGTCATCGGCAACATCACTGGAAAAGCCACGCGACGTGATGGCCGTGTGCAGTTCGGCGCGTGATCGCGCCCTGGCGTCCAGCTGACGCAGTGCCACCTCACGTGCCGCTTCAATCGCGGCTGTCCCCGTTAAAGAAGCGTTGCGTTCGCGAATTCGCGCCATGCGTTGCGCAGCCGAATCCGCGGTTGCACGCCGACGCTGGTCACCCAGCTCAGGATGGTCTTCGGGATCCGAGTAGTTGACCACGTGCACACACCTTAGAATCCTGCATCTTCGGAGGGGTCAACGGCCGGCTCCGCTGTCTCCGAAGCCTCCTCGGACTGTGTTGATTCTTCTTCGGGAGATGCTTCGATGCCAACGGCCTGCAGGATCTTGTGTTCGATCTCGTCGGCAAGTTCAGCATTGTCAACAAGGAACTGGCGGGCGTTCTCCTTGCCCTGGCCCAGCTGATCATCTCCGTAGGTAAACCAGGAACCTGACTTGCGCACGATGCCGCTTTCCACGCCCATGTCAATCAGGGAGCCTTCACGTGAGATTCCCTTACCGTAGACGATGTCGAACTCCGCCTGCTTGAACGGCGGCGCCATCTTGTTCTTGACGACTTTGGCGCGGGTGCGGTTGCCGACGGGTTGATCGCCATTTTTGAGAGTCTGGATACGACGCACGTCGATGCGAACTGAAGCGTAGAACTTCAGTGCCTTGCCACCCGTTGTTGTCTCGGGAGATCCGAAGAACACACCGATCTTTTCACGCAGCTGGTTAATGAAGATCGCAGTTGTCCCTGTGGCCGACAGGACGCCTGCGATCTTGCGCAGCGCCTGACTCATCAGACGGGCCTGCAGGCCGACGTGCGAGTCACCCATTTCGCCTTCGATTTCTGCCTTGGGAACGAGCGCGGCCACCGAGTCAATGACGATGATGTCAATGCCGCCCGAGCGGATCAGCATGTCGGCAATTTCCAGTGCCTGTTCACCGGTGTCAGGCTGTGAAACCAGCAGGGAGTCAGTGTCCACGCCCAAAGCACGCGCATACTCCGGATCAAGTGCGTGCTCAGCGTCGATGAACGCAGCGTTTCCACCCGCTTTTTGTGCGTTGGCAACGGCGTGCAGAGCAACGGTGGTTTTACCGGAAGATTCTGGTCCATAGATTTCAACGACTCGACCGCGCGGCAAACCGCCGATACCCAGTGCGATGTCGAGGGCCAGCGAACCTGTGGGAATGACGCGTACGGGCGGGCGCGCATCGTCGCCCAGTCGCATCACAGATCCTTTTCCGAACTGCTTATCGATCTGCGCGAGTGCCACTTCCAGTGCTTTGTCGCGATCTGTGGTCGCTTGCTGCGCACGCGGGGCTGTTTTCCTGGCCATCGTGTTTCTCCTCGTCGTTGCGGGCTCTCCGCCCAATGGATCAGTCCTGGTCTCGGAATGCGGTCCCCTCGCCGGGGTGCATGAGTGACGATATGCCCGACCATAGGCATTTGGGATTCGTCGCGAGCAATCTGTGGAAAGCTGGAGCGAATCGGGCCACCTGTGGATACAGTAGTGGAACACGTGTTCGATTGTGAAACGACACGCTGATGTCACAAACGTGAGCCGCCTCGCCCGTCAATTCTCGCGCAGGCAACCGTTCGGCTCGCCTTCAGCGCTTCTTCTTCGGGCGCCTGTGCACCCAGCGGGCTTCTTCGCCTTTTCCGGTTTCATCGACGAGGGCGTCCCATATCACCTCAACGTCAACACCGGCATCCATCGCCTCACGGCCGCTCATTTTCAGCGGGACGAGGTAGAGGTCCTGAAACAGGGAACGCCCCAACGCAGGTCCATAGACCTGGTCAAGGGCGTTCCAGAATTCTGATTTGAGCACGAAGCTGAACCGTTCTAGCTCAACAGCGCAACCGACATCAAATCATCGGGTACCGTATCGGGCACCGTTGTGCTTTCAATGATCGCCATGCGATCTGACACGGTGCGCAGGACGACCCACAGCGGGACGCCTAGTGCTCCGGTAATGGCTTGCAGCAGTTCAGAGGAGGCTTCTTTCTGTCCCCTCTCAACTTCGGACAGATATCCCAGCGACACCTGTGCCTGAGATGAAACTTCGCGTAAGGTCCGGCCCTGGTCCTGACGCAGTGAGCGCAGCACGTCGCCGATCTCGGTGCGAAGCAGTGGTGCTGTTGCAGTTGTCGTCATGTTCTGACTGTATCCTCTCGTTGAACTCACATGCATCCTATGTTCACCAACTGGGAAGTTACTGAACACCAGCTTGCAATGCGCAGGATCATTTCCTTGTCTGATCATTTCAACGCCCTTGACGATGTCTTTATTCCCGGCAGTTGACAGATCCCTAATGTGGGGTACGTCTCGATTCGGGGAGTTGGTACTCCCCTGGCCGGCAGCGTCAGTGCGTGATTTCAAATTGTTTGAGCAGTGTGCGGCTGGCGTGCGAGTCTGTGGCCTGCAGCGCCAGGAGCTGCGCGTAGATTCCGCCACTGCGCGCCAGTTCAGCAGGCGACCCGACCTCATCGATCGTCCCGTTCTTCAAGGTGACGATTCGATCCACCGTTGCGATCGTGGACAGCCTGTGCGCGATGATGATCGTCGTGCGCCCATGCATGAGTTCGTCGAGGCCGGCCTGAACCTGCCGTTCAGCTTTGGTGTCTAGGGCTGAGGTTGCCTCATCGAGCACGAGGATCGGCGCGTCCTTGAGCATGGCGCGAGCAACGGAGATGCGCTGTTTTTGCCCACCTGACAGTTTGATGCCGCGCTCACCGATCTGCGTGTCGAAGCGTTCGGGAAGGCGCTCAATGAACGACAGGGCGTTCGCTCGACGCGCCACCTCGACAATCTCGTCGTCCGTAGCGTCGGGTTTGCCGTAGGTGATGTTGTCACGAATCGTGCCGGAGAACAGGCTCGCGTCCTGGAAAACAACACCGATCTGATCGCGCAACGTCTGAGTCGGCACCTGCGTCACGTCATGTCCGCGTACCCTCAGCACGCCTGAATCAGGCGTGTACAGCTTCATCAGCAGGTTGATCATCGTGGTTTTCCCACCACCTGACTCACCCACAAACGCGATGCGTTCACCTTTGCGAATAGCGAGGGAAATATCGCGCAGGACTGCCTCGTCGGTGTAACCAAAGTTGACGTGGGTGTACTCGACGTATGGATCCTCGCTGGACCAGTCGATTGTCTCGTGCACGGCGGTCAGCGGCTCGTCGGGTTCTGACATGACTTTGAAGTACTCGTTGGAGCCGGTGATCGCCTTTTGCAGGGTATCCACGTAGTAGCTCATCGACGTGACAGGCTGCTTGGCCATGTTGATCAGTTGGATCAGCAGCACCATTGATCCAACGGAGAAGGCGCCGCGAGCAGTTTGGATGAAGATAATCAGGTAGACCGCGAAGAACACCAGGTCCAGGCACACGCGACGAATAATGTCCATGCGGTGCCAGTAGGCAGACTGGGAGCGCGTGATGCTGATTGCGTCGTCGTAGTGCCCGTCGAAGGCTTCCAGTTCGGAACGCTCACGCGTATAGGACTTCACGACGCGAAGCTGGCCGATGACTTCAGCAAAACGGCCACCCGAGATGTCGTAGTGCTCGTTCTTCTGATGCTCCCACACCTGCCATTTCACCGAGGTCAAAGCTGTAAGCCAGACGAACAGCGGGTAGATGATGAACAGGCACAACGCCAGCCACGGCGAGTGCAGGCCAGCCACAACCAGCACCGTGACGACGGTGAGGATCGTGGTGAAAAACGAATTGGCGAATACCTGCAGGAAGTCAGCCACCGAAGTGATTGAACGGTTCAGGCGCGAAATGATCGTGCCGGTCAGCTCGGAATCAAAATAGCGCTGCGGCAGGCGCAGCAGTTTCGAAAAATAGTTGTGCGACAGGATCGCGCGGATCCTCGTGCTCATCTGGTCACCCATATAGCCGGTGACGTTCGTGATCAACGAGTTCAGCACCATGAGTGCGAGCAGTCCAACGGCCAGCCACACCAGGGTGGTGATCGTCGCGTTCGTCTTGCCGCCGATCATGTCCACGACGATCTGCGTGCCCTGCGCGATGACGAAGGGGCTGAGCAGGGAGGTCACCGTCGTGACGATGGCGCCGATGATAATGCCAACGTAGAGCGGCCACAGTGACCGGGCGTTTGACAGGATTCGCCAGATATTCTTCATGTCTGAGATGACACCTAATGTTTGCCGAACAGTTTGACGCTTTCGATCACGTAGCCGGCTCCACTCCACAATGTGGCGATCAGAGTCAGTGCTGCAACGACGACCATGAACCATGATCCCGGCATAACGATGTTCGAAAAAGTGGACCAGGGCAGCAGCAGAATGAAGATCAGGAACATTTGCAACAAGGTCTTGAACTTGCCCGCAAGCGATGCAGCAACGACAACTGAGCGTTTGAGCAGGAGTGCACGCAACACCGTCACGCCTAGTTCTCTTGCCGCAATGACGATGGTGAACCACCACGGGAGGTAACCCGCGATGCTCAGCATGATGAAGGCGCTCAAGGTCAGTGCCTTGTCGGCAATCGGATCCATGATCCGGCCGAAATCGGTAATGAGGTCCTGCGAGCGGGCGATGTGCCCATCGAGCTGGTCGGTGACGCCGGCAATCACGAACACGCTGACCGCCCACCAGTGCAGGTTCCAGTCATGCTGCAGCATCAAGATGATGAGGATGGGCACCATGATGAGGCGAAAAACAGTCAGGATGTTGGGAACATTGACCCAGGAGCGCTTCGGCCCCTCATCCAACATCGAGACGTTTTCCGGTGCTGACTTCATCATGATGAATCCTATCGTGTTCAGCGACCAGTCAGTTGCCAGGCGTCTTCATTTGGACCTGACCCGTCGTCATAGTCCTTCTCATCGACCCAGTCATCAGGTGCGCCGATGCTGGTCAGGTCCCGGTGAGGGTGGGCGAACGGCCCTGCATGTGAGTCATGACCCATTGAGTCGCCGTACGCGTCAGGTGCGTGATCAGCGGACGAGGGCGCGCCGTGGTAGCCGCCCTGACTGGAGGCCGGATCGGCAGGTTGTTCCGGTTCGGAAGCATGTACGGAATCCGTTTCCCCGCGCAGCATTGCCAGCACGTCCGGCAAGGACTCAGGTGGAACCAGCACTTCGCGCGCCTTGGATCCTTCGGACGGGCCGACAATTTCGCGCGATTCCAGCAGATCCATCAATCGTCCTGCGCGTGCGAACCCGATGCGCAGTTTGCGCTGCAGCATGGAGGTGGAGCCCAGCTGTGTGGAAATCACCAGTTCGGCTGCCTGCAGCAGATCCTCAAGATCATCACCAATATCCTCAGCAACCTTCGGCTTCTTCGCAGGTGCCGTGACGTCTTGACGGTACTGCACTTCCATCTGCTCCTTCACATGCGTGACAACAGCATGGATTTCAGATTCAGTGACCCACGAGCTCTGAACGCGCAAAGGTTTCGCCGCACCCGCCGGCAGATACAGGCCGTCACCTTGACCGATCAGCTTTTCAGCACCGGTCTGGTCCAAAATCACGCGCGAGTCAGTTTGCGAGGCTGTTGCGAACGCGAGACGAGAGGGAACATTAGCTTTAATGCCGCCGGTGACCACGTCCACCGACGGGCGCTGGGTGGCCAGCACCAGGTGAATGCCGGCCGCACGTGCCAGCTGTGTAATGCGCTGAATGGACGCTTCCACGTCACGAGGCGCCACCATCATCAGGTCCGCCAGCTCATCGACCACGACCAGCAGGTACGGGTAGGGCTTGAGCGTGCGATCCAGTCCCGGCAGCGCGTGCACCTGCCCGGACAGCACGGCCTTGTTGAAGTCGTCAATATGACGGAACTTGTATGTGTGCAGGTCGTCGTAACGCCTGGTCATCTCTTCAACAACCCATTCAAGCGCTTCGGCGGCTTTCTTCGGATCCGTGATGATCGGTGCGATCAGGTGCGGTATTCCGTCATAGACCGTCAGTTCCACACGCTTGGGGTCCACCAGAATCATGCGTACCTGCTGCGGAGTGGCGCGCATCATGATGGACGTGATCATCGAGTTGATGAAGCTCGACTTACCCGAACCGGTCTGGCCTGCAACCAGCAGGTGCGGTGTCTTCGCCAGGTTGGTGACAACGTAGCCACCCTCGACGTCCTTACCCACACCGACCATGAGCGGGTGGTGATTGCGCTTGGCGACACCGGAGCGCAGCACGTCACCCAATGCGACCGTCTCGCGGTCAGGGTTCGGGATCTCCACACCGATGGCGGACTTGCCGGGAATCGGTGAAATGATGCGCACGTCTGCTGTTGCCACAGCGTAGGCAATGTTCTTCGACAGGTTCGTGATGCGTTCAACCTTGACGCCCGGACCCAGCTCGACGACGTATCGAGTCACCGTGGGGCCGCGCGAAAAGCCTGTCACTGTGGCGTCGACGTTAAATTCGGTCAATACGCGCTGCAGGGCCTCGATGATCTGATCGTTCGCGGCAGAACGCGTCTTGTGCGGCGCGCCGCGGACCAGAAGGGATTCGTCAGGCAGCGTATAGGAAATCGACTCGTCGAGCTCGGGCTGGAACGAACTGGCAGGCGGCTCGGTCGTGGGCGGTGCGGCCAGTGTGGAGGTCTCCTCCCCTGCTCCCGTATCTGCCTGTGGCAGGACCTGGGTTGCTGCTTCTGGTTCGTGGTCTGACGAGGGGGGCTCCGTTTCCTCGATGTCCTGGTGTTCTGACACATTCGGGACGGCGTGTGCGCTCTCGTGTGCACGGCGGAATGCTTCATCCGCGTCGTAGGAATCCAGCTGAGCGGTGGCCGCAAGCTCGTCCTCGTCACTATCGACATCGTCTGCATCAATGCGTTCACGCTGGTCCTGGCGTGACAGGATGCGCCACCATGAGCGCAGCACTGCGGGAATGTCACTGATTCGGGTGCGGGTGGCAAGCAGCAGTGAGTACAGGGCGAGCAGCACCAGAATGGGGATCGCTCCCCAGGGTGACAGCAGCTGAGCCAGCGGGCGTCCGATGAACCAGCCGGCAAGCCCTCCGGCTGCTTCAAGCCGGTCAAAGGAATCGATGTTCGGGTTTCCCGCGGTGATGTGGGTGATGCCCGCAATCGACATGGCCATGCCGATTCCACCTGCAATGTGGTGTGGCAGCGCGTGCTGGCCGGACCGTGCCTTGATGAGCTCGATCGACAAAGCCACGAACAGAATCGGCACCAGAACGGAGAACAGTCCGACCAGGCCGGCTACCGCGTGATGCACGATCATTCCTGCGGTCCCCGATATGCCGAACCATTCACGCAGGGCGATGATAATGGCCAGCCCACACAAGATGAATGCCAACGCGTCGCGTTTAAGCTGAGGGTCCGTAGCGCGCCACTGCTCGTGTGCGCTGCGAACCGCGTGGCCGGTTGCCGACGCTGCCCGTGCCAGTCCGCCTGGGCGTGCCGGAGCGTTCTCGGCGCGTGCAGAGGAGCGCCCCGAGGTTCGAGAGCTGCGAGTACGCGAAGATGATGCAGGTTTTTTGGCCATGATACTTCGACGCTACCGCGAACACTTTCCGATCCGTTTCAGACGCGCCGACCGACTCGCCAGATCGCCTCACATGGAGTATTTCACGCGCTTTTCCCGCAGGACTTCCTCGATCTGGCTGCGCGTGGGCACCGGCAGAGCCGATTCATGTGAAATGGTCACCGCTGCCGCGGCGTTGGCAATGCGGCATGCTTCGATCAGGTCATGCCCCTCCAACAGTGCGGCCGACATGATCGCGATATGCGTATCGCCCACACCGACCGTGTCAACGGTGATGGAATCGAATGCGGGAATCTGCACGCGCGGCGAGTTCTCATCGACCTGCACTTCGCACCCCATCACGCCCAGGCGACGCACGATTGCGGCGTCGGGGCGTATGACATGTCGAATCGCAGTGCCAGGCTCAGTAGTTGCCAGAATCCGGCTCAACGTGGAGGCCTGGCGGATATTCATGGTCAGAACATCCACACGTTTCAGCAGTCGGCGCCACGCCCACACTGGTACCTGCTCCACAGCCGGTGACACGGAGACCACCAAAGTGACATCATCGGGCAGGTCTGCTCCCCATCCGGACAGGACGCGCGCACTGGACTCGTTGACCAGGTCAGCGCCACCGATATGGACAAGGTCCCCCTCCTGCAGCTCAATACGGTCGAGGGCGGCACGCGATGGTTCAGATTCAACGCCTGACGTAGCGACGGACGTGGTCGAGCCGTCGTTTTCCACCAACATGATGGCAGCGCCGATGTCGCCCACCAGTTCATCAGTCACGATCTGGACGCCAGCGTGGGCAAGCTGGCGGCGCACGGTGAAGGAGTTCGGTCCGGTTCCCAGTGGTGAGGCCAGCAGCGCGGGGATCCCGTAGGCTGCCACGGCTGACAGCGTGGTGAAACCACCTCCCGGTCGTGACATGGCGCTGTCTGCCCGCACGGATGTTCCCCGCTCGGGGATGTGATCAACGTGCAGCGGGAGCGACAGCACGATGGAATCTGTCGAGATGAAACGACCGGTCATGCCATTACCGTACCTTCTGTTCCTGCGTGAGTCATAGGACGCACATATGGGAACGCCAGAATCTGACGAATCGTGCTGCCGGTCAACAACATGACCAACCGATCCATTCCGATTCCCACACCTCCGGTCGGCACCAATCCCAGGTCGAGGTCATCGAGAAATGCCGTGTCGATGCTCATTGCCTCAGGGTCTCCCGCTGCTGCCGCCAGCGACTGTTCAACGAAACGTTCGCGCTGGTCAATAGGGTCTGTCAGCTCTGTGTAGGCCGTGCCTAACTCCATGCCAAAAGCCACCAGGTCCCACCGTTCGGCAAGACGGGGGTCGTCGCGATGTTTGCGGGTCAGTGGCGAAGAGGATGCTGGGAAGTCGCGGTAGAACGTCGGCTGAACCGTTTGCGCTTCAACTAGGTCATCGTAGAGTACCGCGATCAGTGCTCCGTGGTCGACAACGGGTGGTACGTCAATGCCGTGCGCGTGACAGAGGCCGATCAGCTCATCATCGTCCGAATCCGGTGTCACTGTGGTGTTCGTGGCAGCACTGATCGCCTCATGGACACCAATCACAGGCCACTCACCTGACAGGTCGTATTCGACCATGTCCACACCGTCGTAGCGGCACACCGTCTGCAATCCCTCGGTACCGAATGACCCTGCCGGCCGCAGACATACGCATTGTCCGTTGACTTCCAGGGCGCAGCGTTGGATGAGTTCCTGGGCCAGATGACGCATCGTTGTGTAGTCGCCGCCCGCTCGGTAGGCCTCCAGGGAGGTGAACTCGGGATTATGGGTCATGTCCGCCCCCTCGTTCCTGAAGGAGCGTCCCATTTCGAAAATGGCGTCCATACCCGCCACAGCCAGTCGCTTCAAGTACAGTTCGGGAGCTATCCGCAAGAATACGTTGGAACCATAGGCATTCAGGTGTGTAATAAATGGCCGAGCGTTCGCCCCGCCCTTAATCGGATGCAGGATTGGCGTTTCCACTTCGGTAAATCCGTTGTGCGCCAGCACAGCGCGCGTAGTGGCCATCACGCGCGAGCGTTTGCGCAGAAGATCCACCGCAGTGGAGTCTGTCAACAGATGTGTCACACGCTGGCGGGAGCGGGTCTGAGCATCCAGCGACGTGCCGTGGGCAGGCAGAGGACGCAGCGATTTTGCCGCCATCGTCCACGTTGCCACCCGCACCGTCGGCTCGCCAAAGCGTGTACGTCCTGGGTGCCCTGTTACTGCCACCGAGTCTCCGATGTCACACAGGCCCCACAGTTCGAACACTGCCGGTTCCGTCGTGGATTGTTCCAGCATGATCTGAATCGTCTGCCCGCCTCGGTCAAGGTCGGCGAAGATGATGCCGCCATGATCTCGGATGGCACGGATGCGCCCACCGGTAGTGACCTCGTCAGGGGACCAGGTATCATCGGCACACTGCCGCGCTTGAGCGCGCACCTGATCAGGGAGAAGCCCCAGCGACAGTGACGGGGGCCATGGTTCCATGCCGCTTTGGCGCAGACGCTCAGCCTTGGAGCGGCGGACGCGTTCTTGCTCCGTGAGTGCACGCTGCGGCACAACAGCCTGATGGGCTTCCTGCTCGATGGCGTGCACTGCCCGGCGGTGTTCGTCATCAATGCCCCATGACTGTCCATGGTCAATGTCAGCCCATACGGGCAGGAAACCCTCTAGTCCACCGGCTGCAGCCAGAACATGTGTGATTTCTGCGAACGTGCGATAGCACATATAACGAGGAAACCACTCGGGGCGGTAGCGGGAATTGGATTCATACAGGGACTCGAGCTGCCACCATTTGGATGCGGCGCGCATGATGCGCCGGAGCAGCCGGGCACGCCACGTGGCATCAACCGCCTCGCCCTCGCGAAAAATGCGACGGAACATCGCAAAGTTCAATGAGATCGCGTTGATCGGCCCGTCAGCGCAGTCCGTTATCAGGGCGACAATCATGGCTTCAATGATGCCGTTTGTCGCTGTAGCTGATCGACGCATCAGGTTCAGTGACAGCCCCGTATTGCCCCACGGCACGAATGTCAGGATTGCTTCGATAGTGCCGTCACCTGCGCGGGCAACGACTACTCGTGTGCGTGAATCCACCGGGTCGAACATGCGGTCCAGCGCCATGGAAAAGCCGCGTTCGTCGCCTCTGCGATACTCGTTGGCGACCCGTTCCAGGCAGCAGCGTTCCTCGGCGTCGATCTCTCCGAGCTGGCGGATCGAAATATCGATACCGGCGCGTGCCACTCGGCGAACCGCATGGGCAAGGTCTTTCATGTAGGGATCACGCAATTCGAAGTCGCGGACGTGGACGATTGCTTCATCCCCCATGGCTCGCACGGCAAACCCCTGCTGTCGGTAGGCACGCGCTCCTGATTCGGAGGCAGAAAGAACGGCCGGAATCCATCCGAAGCGGGCGCAGCGCAGGCGCCACTGCGCGATCGCGTTCTGCCATGATTGGGGATCACCCAGCGGGTCGCCGGCAGCCATGCAGACACCAAACAGAACCGAATAGGATACGCCGGCACGTTGATCTGTTGACAGCACCAGGGACCGGTCACCACGGGTTGCGAAGTACCCGAGCGAATCTGTTCCCCAACGGGCCAGCAGTTCGCGCGTTTTCAGGTCATCTCCGCAAGTGCGTCCCGGAGTTTTCTGCCCGCGCAGGAAGTAGGCCAGTGCCAACAGATAGATCAGCGCTGACCATAAAGACAACGCCAGTGCAAGGGGGCGCGGCCCTATCGGCTCGCTACCGTCGGTCAGTGTCAGCGACACGAAGCCCAGAGAACGTGAAATCACCCATCCGGGTCCAGCAGTGGTATGCGACCACGGTCCCCACGTCACCAGCACAATTCCCCACACGATCGAAGTGCCGATCCCTGTGATCAGAATGACCAAGGCACCGACGAGGGACCCGCGCACAATGTGCGAGGGAAACGAGGCCCGATAGTGCAACAGCGCCACCATCACGATGAGCGCCACGAGCGGCGAGATCAGTAAGGACGGCATATCCAGCCACACAACGCTACCGTCCGCAACGAAAAGGATGATGAACAACACGGACGTGAGGGCGCCAATGATCTGGAAAAAGGCGATGGCCCATAGTACGACGCGTTTTCGTCGCGATGCGGCCAGCGCGATTGACCCACACACTACTGCTTCGAACAGGCCGGCACCCGACGGCAAGTTCAACGCGCTCGTGATCAACATGCCGATTTCAACGACGCGCGGAGCGATCAGGTGGATCAGCACCGACAGGAGGGACCAGATCATCGTAATGGCGTAAATGTCCGAGACGATGGTCGGTATTCTCAGCGCGCGGGCGGTGGCCTGCTCGCTGGCTGGTGGAAGCGGACTGCGTTTCGATGTGGACGGTGTTACGTTCACTGCTCGACCACGACAGGCACAATCATCGGCCGGCGACGCAGCTTGCGCGCCACCCACCTGCCCAGAACGCGCCGCATGGCCTGCTGCAGTTTGTAGGGATCCTGTCCTCCTGGCGCTGCTGCCTGGCGCAGTGCGTCATCCACATCAGGCAGGATCTCGTCGAAAACAGAATCGTCCTCAGCCATGCCGATCGCGCGGATCGTCGGCGGTGCGAGCACCATCCCTGAATCATGTTCCACCACGGCGTACACGCTGATGAACCCTTCGGCTCCCAGCGTGCGACGCGTCTCGAGTTCGTCGTCGGAAATTTCACCGATCGAGCGTCCGTCGACGTAGATGTATTCACATGGAACCGCGCCCACAACGCGCGCTTTCCCATCGATCAGGTCAACGACCACGCCGTCTTCAGCCAGCACGACATTTTCCGGGGAGACACCTGTCTTGACGGCCAGCTGTCCGTTGGCCACCAGGTGGCGGATCTCGCCGTGAATCGGCATGACGTTGGCGGGCTGCACGAGGTTGTAAGCGTAGATGAGTTCACCGGCAGAGGCGTGACCGGACACGTGAACCTTCGCATTGGCCTGGTGCACGACTTTTGCGCCCAGTCGAGTCAGGTCGTTGATGACCCGATAGACCGAGTTTTCATTGCCCGGGATCAGTGAGGAAGCGAACACCACAGTGTCGCCCGGTTCGATCGTGACGAATCGGTGCGATCCTACGCTCATGCGTGACAGCGCGGCCATCGGTTCGCCCTGCGAGCCGGTCGCCATGTAGACGCGCTGCTCTGGAGGCAGCTCCCCTATCATCGAGCGTTCGATCAGGACACCCTCGGGAATTGACAGGTAGCCTTTTTCTTCCGCGATGCGCATATTGCGTTCCATTGACCGTCCCACGAGGGCGACCCTGCGTCCACTGCGCGCCGCCGCATTGATGACCTGTTGGACGCGGTGCACGTGCGAGGCGAAGGAGGCCACGATGATCTGGCCGGTCGCATCTGAGAAAACCTGGTTGAGGACGGGGCCGATTTCGCGTTCAGGAGTGATGAATCCTGGCACCTCGGCGTTTGTGGAGTCCACCATGAACAGGTCGACGCCTTCTTCGCCGAACCGGGCGAATGAACGCAGGTCGGTCAGGCGGTGGTCGAGGGGCAACTGGTCCATCTTGAAGTCACCGGTCATCAGAACTTTGCCGGCGGGAGTGCGCACGAACACTGCGAGCGCATCCGGAATGGAGTGCGTCACCGCAATAAATTCCAGGCTGAACGGGCCGACCTCGGCAGTGTCATGTTCATCTACGACGTTCAGGGGTGGGTTCTCCAGGCGGTGCTCGCGCAACTTGGGCTCAACGAACGACAATGTCAGGTCCGACCCATAGATCGGGATGTCAGAGCGCAGTTTGAGCAGGTAGGGGACGGCGCCGATGTGATCTTCGTGGCCGTGGGTCAGTACCATCGCCTCCACATCGTCGAGGCGCTCCTCAATCCACGAGAAGTCAGGCAGAATCAGGTCAACACCTGGCTGACTTTCTTCGGGGAAGAGAACGCCGCAGTCGACGATGAGCAGCTTTCCGTCATATTCGAGGACGGTCATGTTGCGGCCGACCTCACCGAGGCCACCGAGGGGCACGATCCGCACGGCGCCCTCGGGTAGGGGTGCCGGTTCGGTTAAGTTTTCGTACAGGGACTTCATGGGGCAAGTGTCTCACGCATTGGACCGCGCTGAAAGCGGCGGCGCGCGTCCAGATGTTTTCCCACGCTATTTCACAGCAGGTTCATGCGTTCCATGACCTGACGCAGGCGCGTGAGCTCCTCATCAGATGTCGGTACGAGCGGCAGGCGGACGGCCGGTGTGTCGATGATTCCCTGCAGTGCCAGTGCGGCCTTCGCCATCACTGTCCCTTGTCCGCCTCCCATGATGGCGTCGACCAGTGGGCGTAGTTCGAAGTGGATTTCGCGCGCTTCCCACACCTGGTTGTCATCCAGCAAATCAATCATCCGGCGGTACTGGGCGGCGGCAACGTGGGCAACCACTGAGATCAGTCCTGATGCGCCGGCCACCAGCCAGTTGAAGTTCTCACCGTCATCGCCTGAGTAGTATTCCAACCCTGTGCGATGCATACGTGCCGATCCTCGTTCCACCTGACCGGTCGCATCCTTCACGCCTTTGATGCGGTCGTATTGGGCCAGCTCATCGAACGTCTCGTCGCTGAACGCCAGGCCGGTGCGCCCCGGAATGTCGTAGAGCATGATCGGCAGGTCGGTCGCGTCCATTATGGCGCGCACGTGCGCAATCAGTCCAGCCTGGGAAGGACGGTTGTAGTACGGGGCGACGACCAGCAGACAGTCAGCTCCGCATGCCTGCGCTCCTTCCGCGATGCGCACGGCGTGAGCAGTGTCGTTCGAGCATGCGCCGCACATGATGTGAGCGCGCTGCCCCACAGCTTCCTTGACAGCTCTGGTCAGTTCGTCCTTTTCAGGTTGGTGAGTGGTCGGTGATTCACCCGTCGTACCCGACAGAAGGATCGTGTCGCATCCGTCGTCGACCAGTTTGGTGGCGAGCCTGGCTGCTGCCTCGGCATCAAGTGAGCCATCCTGGTGAAAAGGGGTCACCAATGCGGGGGCGAGGGATCCGAATGTACGTGACGGAAGATGTTTCATGTTTCACAGTCTAGGAGATGGCGTCACGAGGGGCCGCGTTGTTTCAGTTGGTGGATTCTGCAGGGTGGCCGCACCCTTCAGGGCCGCGAGCACCGGCACTGTCTGCTTGCGCATTCGGCCTGCCACCGCCACCTGATCCCGCGGAGTCGAGTCCTGCCCACCACAGGTGCTGCGTCATCGGCGTTCCTGCCACATCGAGCCGTCTGAGCAGCCCTGCCGGCGCAAAACCTGCTGACTGGAAGAATCTGACGCGCGCTTCATCGTTGGGGCTGATCCACACCTGGAGACTGCGGGCAGACAGCCCCGCTTCCCGCGCGGTATCCACAATCGCGGCCAGCATGCGGGAGGCGTGTCCAGAGCGCCTGAATCTCTCGTCCACGTCGAGGGCGGCCAGCTCAAGGCCGTCTGGAATATCAGGTGCCTTCGCATGGTCAATGTGATGGGACGGTGCCGGCTGCGCGACCACGAACCCGACAACGCGGCTGCCGTGCAGCGCCACCATTGTGGAGCATCCCGGCGGTGGTATGCGTGAGAGCGTGTCATTCCAGGCGCGCTGCACCTCCAGAGGCGAAACGTCGACGGATGCTCCCCCTACGGCGCGGGCAACGCTGCGTAGGGATGCGACCTGAATGGCAGCAATGTCGGCTGCATCCGGGGCGGTTGCGGGGCGTACTGAGACGCGGCTATCAGCGTTGCTCATAGTGTCATGAGCTGATCGACACCGACGGTCAAACCAGGCTGTTCGTGCACGTGACGGATAGCGAACAGGACGCCGGGCATGAACGATGCGCGGTCAAAGGAATCGGTGCGGATGACGAGCTGCTCGCCCTCGTTTCCCAGCAGGATTTCTTCATGTGCGACCAGTCCACGCAGCCGCACGGCGTGCACGGGGACACCGTCAATGACGCCGCCGCGAGTTCCTTCAGGGTCGGTGCGGGTCGCATCGGGCATCGGGGCGCATCCTGCTTCGCGGCGGGCACGGGCAATGCGTTCAGCTGTGGTGCGTGCCGTTCCCGAGGGTGCGTCCAGCTTGTTCGGATGGTGCATCTCGATCACTTCAGCCGATTCGAAGTACGGCGCGGCCATTTCGGCAAATTTCATCGCCAGAATTGCTGACATCGCAAAGTTCGGCGCGATGATGACGGATCTACCTGCGCGTTCGGCGTGCTCCGCGACGCGCCCGCGAGACTCATCGGTCCAGCCCGTTGTCCCCACCACGACGTTTACGCCGCAGTCCAGCAACGCATGCACATTATCTTCTGTCACGGCCGGAGCGGTGAAATCAACAGCGACCGTCGCCTGGTTGAGTGTGTCAGTGGCGATCTGGTCATCGACATCGATGCGCGCGACAACCTCCATGTCTGGTGCTGCGCTGACGGCCTCAACGACGGTCGCACCCATGCGTCCTCGAGCACCAACGACTGCAACTCGCAGTGTGTTCATCTCTCCTCCTTCGCCGCGGTGGCCTGCGGCTGTCTTAGCTGCGCGCGTTCGGCAGCACGACCGCGCGGCCCTGCTCGGCGTTGACCAGCTCAGCTGCCAGCGCTCGCACGTCTTCCTGGGTGACTGCGTTGATGCGGGCCAAGCCCTGATCAACCGTGAAATACGTGCCGGTCAGCTCGGCGTTACTCAGCCGGCCCATCCGTGACAGGTTATCTTCCAGCCCCAGGGCGATCGCGCCGCGCACGTGTCCACGTACCCGAACGATCTCTTCCTCGGTCGGCCCGTCAGAAGCCAGAGCCTGCAGTTGTTCGTTCATGAGCTGTTCAACCTGCTCCACGTGTGCGGGCGACGTACCGGCATACATCCCGAATGCGCCGGCATTCGAGTAGCGCATGTTGAAGGCATATGTCGTGTAAGCCAGGCCGCGTTTTTCACGGATCTCCTGGAACAGGCGTGACGACATCGACCCGCCCAGGATAGACAGCAGTACTGACATCGCAGGGATGCGGTCATCACCGACCTGCAGCGCAGGGCATCCGACGATCACATGAGCCTGTTCGACGTCGCGGTGACGTTCCTGGACAGTGGGTTGTGCCAGCTGTGCCGGTGTTGTGTCACGCCTGGGAGCAGGTCCGAGGTCTCCCTCGTCCCCACGCCACCCTGCCCGGTCGAGCGAAGCAGCAACGAGGTCGACGATGTGGTCGTGTTCAACGTTTCCGGCAACGGAGACGATGAGGCGGTCTGGACCGTAATGGGACTGGTAGTGCTCCCACACGTCGTCACGGCTGACGGCTCGGATTGCTTCAGGAGTTCCGCCGACCGGTTTGCCCAGCGTTGTGTCACCGAAAACTGCGGCAGCGAATGCTTCGTGGACTGCATCGAGCGGTGAGTCCTTCGCCATCGCCAGTTCGTCAAGGATCACGCCTTTTTCCACGTCGAAGGCGTCGGGCACCAGCGATGAGGAGGTCACCATGTCGGTGAGGACACTCAGCGCCATATCCACATCCGCGTCACGCACCCGCGCATAGTACTGCGTGTGTTCCTTGTCGGTTTCCGCGTTTGTTTCACCGCCGACCGCGTCGAATGCGACCGCAATATCGAGCGCACTCATCGTTGGTGTGCCTTTGAACAGCAGGTGCTCCAGGAAGTGTGTGGCTCCAGCGTGAACAGGGCTTTCGTCGCGCGAGCCGACCGGCACACACAGCCCGATTGCCGCTGAGCGCGTGGCGGGGACGTGCTGAGTGATGATTCTGACGCCGCGTGGCAGGATCGTGCGCGTCACCGTCGTTTCATCATCGCTGACGGTCATTGACGAGGCCGCTGCCTGCGCGCCGCCGAGTGGAAGATCGATACCAGTTATGGTTGGTGCGGTCACTAACGAGATTCCTTTGGTGCATTCGTTGATGTGCCATTTGACGCGGATGGCGTAATTGACGAGTCGGGCAGGTCAAGCGGGTCGGCACCCTGGCGCGCCTGCTTCGACGTCATCTTGGAGCCTTCAGTTGCGGAGGCGCCGACAGGTGCGATGTCTTGTGGCGGATCGCTTTCCAAGCTCGAGCGGGACTTGAGCGGAGCCGTTGTGCGTGTTTTGGCGCTTGCCGTCTTGTCGTTGCGACTGGCTGAGGTGTCAGCGTTGGACTCCTTGGCGCTGGTGCCCAGGTGCTTTTCCGACGGGATGCCGCCGGTGAGTGCGATGATCAGAGCGATCAGAAGTGCGAGAGCCATGATGGCGAAGAACCACGTCATCCATCCGAATCCCACTTCAATACCCCATGCAGATGTTGCGGCGCTGGCGATTCCGACGATCACGGCGGCGGCAACCGTCATGCACAATGCCCACATATAGAAGCTGCGTGGTGACTGGCGGGTGATAGCGCGCGCAAAGCCGAGAACTGTGGCAACCAACAGAGCTGGGCAGGCGATGACAATGATGCTGCCGACCGTCATCGGTGCGACGTAGCCGGGGTCTGCGGTTTCAATGCCGCCGGTGGACATCAGTATCAGCCATGCCAGCGTATCCAAGACAAAAAGGGCGCCGAATAAGACCGGATCCGTGAAGCGCTTCATGAGCTGTCCTTTCGTTGGTTCGCAGCTGTGTTGCACGCGTCAGACTTAGCTTATGCCATTGAGCCGCGACGCACCCGCCTGTGACCATACCGGCGTTGTTCGAGGCAGGCCTTCGGCCAGCCCACGAAGAAGGCGCGGCACCCTCAGTCGGGTGCCGCGCCTTGCCGAGTCAGCATCACTCAGCGTTCAGACTTATTCAGCGTTCTCACTTACTCAGCATCGTCGGAGGAGTCAGTGGAATCTGACTGATCCTTCGAGTCTGCGTCGTGAGAGCCGCCCTCGTCGTTGTGATGACGACGGGTGCGGGTGCGCTGGCGACGCTCTCCACGGCCGCGTCCGCGACCGCGTCCGGAGCGCTCTGAACGATCATCCTGGTCCTTGTCGGACTGTCCGGACTTGTCCTTACGCGGTTCCGGCTCGAATTCAGCGGCCTCTCCGTCAACGACGGCATGCAGAGACAGCTTGCCACGGTCACCGATTTCAGCGATCTCAACCTCGATCTGCTGGCCCACCTGCAGCACGTCATCGACAGATTCGATGCGCTTGCCACCGACCAGGCGACGAACCTGCGAAATGTGCAGCAAACCGTCCTTACCTGGCGTCAGGGAGACGAATGCGCCGAAGGATGTCGTCTTGACGACGGTGCCGACGAACCGCTCACCCACCTCAGGCATCTGCGGGTTTGCGATCTGGTTGACCATGGTGCGTGCCGCTTCTGCAGAAGCACCATCGGAGGAAGAGATGAACACTGTGCCGTCATCTTCGATGACAACTTCAGCGCCTGTCTCGTCCTGAATCTGGTTGATCATCTTGCCCTTGGGTCCAATGACCTCACCGATCTTGTCGACCGGAACCTGGACGGTGATGATGCGAGGCGCGTTGGCGGACATCTCATCGGGGCCGTCGATCGCGTCGTGGATCAGCTTGAGGATCGCCAGGCGGGCATCGCGAGCCTGTGCGAGCGCGGAACGCAGGAGCTGTGAATCAATGCCGTCCAGCTTGGTGTCCAGCTGCAGAGCGGTGATGAATTCGCTGGTGCCCGCGACCTTGAAGTCCATGTCGCCGAAGCCGTCTTCTGCGCCGAGGATGTCGGTCAGGGTCACGGCCTTCTGCTCACCGTCAATTTCGCCGGTCATCAGGCCCATTGCGATACCGGCGACGGGTGCGCGCAGCGGCACGCCAGCCTGCAGCAGTGACAACGTTGAGGCACACACCGATCCCATTGAGGTGGAGCCGTTCGAGCCCAATGCCTCGGAGACCTGACGGATGGCGTAGGGGAATTCTTCGCGCGTGGGCAGAACCGGCTTGAGTGCGCGTTCAGCCAGGTCACCGTGACCGATTTCGCGGCGCTTCGGGGATCCGACGCGGCCGGTGTCACCGGTGGAGAATGGCGGGAAGTTGTACTGGTGCATGTAGCGCTTGGAGGTAATCGGGCTCAGGTTGTCGAGCTGCTGCTCCATGCGCAGCATGGCCAGCGTGGTCACACCCAGGATCTGGGTTTCGCCGCGCTGGAAGAGTGCTGAACCGTGGACGCGAGGCAGAAGACCGACCTCAGCGAACAGGGAGCGGATCTCGCGCGGATTACGGCCATCCATGCGGATGCCTTCACGCAGTGTGCGCTCACGAATCGTCTTCTTCTCCAAGGCGCGGAATGCAGCCTTGAGGTCCTTCTCGCCTTCAGGGAACTGTTCCTCAAGTGCTGCCAGAGCCTCGTCGCGCACAGCGTCAACGGCCTCGTCGCGGGCAAGCTTGCCTTCAGTCTTGAGGGCCTCGGCCAGCTTGTCACCCACCTGCTTTTCGAGGGCGTCGTACTCTTCGTCGGTGTAATCAAGGAAGAGCTCAAATTCGCCTGTTTCCTTGGAGGCCTTCTCCGCCACCTTCATCTGTGCTTCGCACAGCGCGCGAATGAATGGCTTAGCGGCTTCCAGGCCGTCGGCAACGACATCTTCAGTCGGCGCGGTGGCACCGTTTTGGATGAGTTCCCATTCGTTCTCGCCGCCGCCGGCTTCCACCATCATGATGGCCACGTCATCCGTGCCGTCCTCGTTGGTGACGATGCGGCCGGCGACCACGATGTTGAACACGGAGCGCTGCAGCTCGGACCAACGCGGGAATGCGACCCACTGGTCATCGATCAGAGCCAGGCGCGTACCACCGATCGGGCCAGTGAAGGGCAGGCCCGCGATCTGGGTGGACATCGACGCCGCGTTAATGGCGAGGACGTCGTATGCGTCATCGGGGTGAACCGCAAGAACGGTCTCAATGATCTGGACTTCGTTGCGCAGGCCCTTGACAAATCCGGGGCGCAGCGGGCGGTCGATGAGACGTGCAGCCAGGATCGCTTCAGTTCCGGCGCGGCCTTCGCGACGGAAGAATGATCCGGGGATGCGGCCAGCAGCGTAGGAACGCTCTTCCACGTCGACGGTCAACGGGAAGAAGTCGAACTGATCTTTGGGATTTTTCCCTGCGGTCGTGGTGGACAGGACGACTGTTTCGTCGTCGAGGTATGCCAGCGTTGAGCCGGCAGCTTGTTGCGCAAGCAGTCCGGTTTCAAAACGGACGGTGCGCTTACCGAATTTGCCATTGTCGATAATGGCTTCGGCAGCGGTGATTTCTTCGCCTTCCATCATGGGCGTAATACTCCATTTCTTGTTCTGGTCATGCGCCCGACGTCGGCCTTCGATCGAAGCCCACGGACCGGCATTTTCTGTTCATGCGTTCCGTAAGCCACTGTCGAAAACCGCTCGTTCAAGGCGCGCATTGTCGAGTCGGGATAGCAAAAGCGGCCCGGTTCCAGGTGGAGCCGGGCCGAGCTTTACTCAGCGACGCAAGCCAAGGCGGTCGATCAGTGAACGGTAGCGTTCAATATCGATGTCCGACAGGTATCCGAGGAGCCTGCGGCGACGACCAACCAGCAGCATCAATCCACGACGTGAGTGGTGATCGTGCGGGTGCGACTTGAAGTGCTCCGTCAGATCCTTGATTCGCTGGCTCAGCAGAGCAATCTGCACCTCGGGAGAGCCTGTGTCGCCCTCATGAGTTGCGTACTCAGCAATGATCTGGTCTTTAACATCTTTACTCAGCGGCACGTGTTCTCCTCAAATGTCTCGCTGCGCGGAGCATCGAAGCTTGTCTTCGTGCAATCCATCCCGCGGCCGATCTAACGGCGAATACAGGCTAACACGCTCCGCCCTCACTTCAGCCTGATCAGGGCGAAAATCACGCTGCGAGCGCGGTGAGATGGCGCACGTTCAGCTTTAATGTCTCATCATAAGAAATTCAGGTGGCGCCTGTTGATCAGGCAGGCTGAAATAACCATATGAGTATTGAATTGGATGGAACAGCGACATGGCTCCCTGCCCTCGAGCATCTCGATCTTCTCGCGGATCCTACCGCGAAGGCACTTCAGGAACTGGCCAAGCGCGAGCCGGAGCTGGCTGCGCAGGCCCTTGTAGCCGACATTGATCCAGACTACGCCGATACCGAGGCGATGACTGAGCACTACCAGATGAATCTGGCTTTGTCGTGTAACTGCGTCCTCATTGCTGGCAAGCGCAACGGTGATGAACGCGTGGCTGCCGCTGTCGTGCGCGCAACGACGCGAGCCGACGTCAACCATGTCATCAAGAAGACACTGGACGTGCGCAAGTGCTCGTTTTGGCCGCAGGACAAAGCAGTGGAAGCCTCCGGCATGGAATACGGCGGCATCACGCCTGTGGGCGTGCCGCCACAGTGGCGCCTGCTGCTTGATCCACGCGTGATAGTCGACATGTGTGTCATCGGGTCAGGTCTGCGTCGCTCCAAGTTGGCGGTGCCCGGCGAGTTGCTGGCGGCCCTGCCCGGTGCCGAGGTGATCGAGGGACTCGCACAGCCGGTCAGCGAACAGGCCTGACGAGGCTCACATCCCATGCTGCTGTGAGCGACCACTCACATACGTGCTGTCGCCCTGCTAGCATCACGGTATGGATCCCGACGACGTGACCTTACCGACCAGCCTGCATCTGGGCGTCGCCACGTCCTCCCTTCAGATCGAGGGCGGCGACACCCACAACGACTGGCATGACTGGGCTCAAAAGCCCGGCACTATCCGCGACAACTCCGACCCCGCTACTGCGGTCGACCACTGGCAGCATTGGCGCGAGGACATCGAACTGATGCGCAACCTTGGCATTCGCGACTACCGAATGTCCCTGGAGTGGGCGCGCATCGAACCCGAAGAAGGTGTTTTCGACACTGACGCCATTGCCCATTACCGACACGAGCTCGAAGCACTCGTCGAAGCAGGGATCCGACCCCTCGTGACGCTGCACCACTTCTCTAATCCGCGCTGGTTTGCCCAGCGAGGTGAATTCACCCGCCACGAGAACATCACCTGCTTCATGCGTTTCGTCTACCGGGTAGTACGCGAATTTCGCAACCTCGTCACCGACTGGGTGACGATCAACGAACCCAATGTCTATGTCACGCAGGCGCACCTGTTCCAGGAAGGTCCCCCGGCAGATGTATCGTGGCGCAGCGTGCGCGCCTGCCTGCGCCACCTCGCTCAGGCTCACTGCCGCGCCTACATGCTGATCCACCGGCTGCAACCAGAAGCGAAGGTCGGTTTCGCGCACCACATGCGTGTTTTTGTGCCGCGCGTCGCCTCGAACCCGTCGCACAGGGTACTCACCCGCGTTGCCCGCTATGCGTTCCAGGACGCCATCGCACAGGCAATGCTGGTCGGTGAGTTTCCGGTCGCCCTCGGCACAAGTGGCGGAGTAAAACCGGGGCGCTACTACGACTTCCTGGGCATCAACTACTATTCGCGCAGCGCGATCGACAAGCTCGAAGATGGCACCATACCCGGTACCCCTGTCAACGACCTGGGCTGGGAGGTCTACTCTGACGGCATCGTGGAGGTGACACGCGAACTGGCTGAGCGCTACAACGCACCCGTATGGATCACTGAAAACGGCACGTGCGACAACGGCGATGCAAACGCCGATGAATCATTCCGCTGCCGCTTCATCTGGGATCACCTGAATGCACTGGCGCACAGTGGCCTGCCCGTCGAGCGCTACTACCACTGGTGCTTTACCGACAACTGGGAGTGGAGCGAGGGAATGACAGCGCGCTTCGGCCTGGTCAGTGTGGATCCTGCCACCGGTCAGCGCACGTGCAAACCCTCCGCCCTCATGTACCGCGACATCATTCGCGAAGGCGCACTGACACCGGATCTTTACGACACCTACGTTGCCGGCCAGCGTTACCGGGAGGATCCGCAATGAGCACCGCATCTGACCAGACCCACCACCACGATCACTTCGTTGATCCTCATGCGCGACCACCCGTCACCAAAGGCTGGATCGGTCGCTACGGATTGGCTTACCTGGGCATCAACCTGGCGTGGGCGGGCCCCAGCCAGCTCCTCATCGCCAAGCAGGTCCTTGACTTCTTCGGAGACAACGGCAAAGAGCAGTACCTTGCGCTGATCATGGCGGTCGGCGGTGCGGCCTCCATTATCGCCACCGCATTGTGGGGATTTGTCACCGACTGGACGCGTTCGCGTTTTGGGCGTCGATCCCCGTGGGTGCTGATTGGCGCGGTAACATCAGCTGCCTTGCTGGTGTGGATGGGCGGGGCATCCTCGTTCGTCAGTTTGCTGATCGCGTGGACGCTGTTCCAGATCATGATCGCAAGCGCCGTGGGAGCGAGCCAGGCGATGGCACCCGACCGTGTTCCGACCAACCAGTACGGCACGGTTTCAGGCGTCATGGGTCTGACGTACACACTCGCCCTAGTCCTCGGCACGGCAATCGGCACGGTCTTCGATGTCGCGCCGGCCTACTGGATTTCCGCTGCAGTCGTGGTGGTCCTGGTCGTACAGTTCTTGGTTTTCTACCGCGAGGTCCCCACTGGCGAGGGCGTCTTCGCGATCTCACCGACCACACCTGCCGCGACCGATGACAGTGATGAGGATGTGAAGAAACCCGTCGGCGCTCAGGCGAATGCCGACCGTCCATATGCAGACTTTATCTGGGTGTTCATTGCGCGCATGGCTGTGACCCTGGGGAACGTGACGGCACTGTTCTACCTGTTCTACTACCTGAGAGATCGCATCAAGCTGGACGATCCAGATACGGGCGTGCTGATCCTGACCGGAATCTATGCGCTGGCCGTGGTGGTGTGCGCCGTGGTGGCCGGGTCGATTTCTGACAAGATGCACCGGCGCCTGATTTTCGTGGCCGGATCATCCGTTGGGGTTGCGGCCGCCTGCTTGATCATGGCGTGGGCGCACGCGTTCTGGGTGGTCATTATTGCCGCACTGGTACTCGGCATTTCGTGGGGCGTGTATATGGCGGTCGATCAGGCGCTGATCAACGAGGTACTGCCAATCCCCGCGCAACGCGGACGCGATGTCGGAATCATGAATATCGCGGTTGTCACGCCAAATGCGCTGGCACCGGTCGTGGCAGCGGGAGCCTTGTCATTCCTGGGCGGCTATGCGGGCCTGTATATCCTGTCCGGAGTGCTCGCTCTGACCGGCGCACTCGTGATTTATCGGGTGAAGAACGTGGCGTGAGCAGCTTGCCTGGTGCCGAGCAGATGTCTGCTCTCAGTCAGTTGGCCGTCACGGCATCAGGATCCACGCGTCCTGACACGCCAATCCCCAGCACCAATGCTGTTTGCCGCAGATCATCATCCATCTGAGCCGTCAGAGCATCGACCGAGTCGAACGCCTGCATCGCACGGATGCGTTCCACGAAATGCACCGCGATGCGCTCGCCATACAGGTTCAGGTCGGCGCGCCCCAGCACGTGCGCTTCAACGGTGCGCTTATCTCCACCGAACTGCGGGTTGGTGCCCACTGAAATCGCTGCCGGATAGAACTCACGCGCCGTCGTATTCGGCACCGAGCGTACGACCCATCCGGCATACACACCGTCCGCAGGCACCACACCGTCGATCCCCTCGGACAGATTGGCAGTCGGAAAACCGAGTTTGCGTCCGCGTTTGAATCCGTGCTGAACAACGCCACGCACTCGGTGCTGTCGGCCCAAAACATATGCCGCCTGAGCAACGTCACCCTCGTCAAGTAGTTCACGAACCCAGGACGACGACCAGCGCCGACCTTGCGGGCTGATGATGTCAGCGACCATCACCACATCAAAGCCGTATTCTCTGCCCAGTTCACGCAAGGTTTCGACCGTGCCGGCGTTGTCTTTGCCGAAGCGGAAATCCTCACCAACCACAACTTCCACAGCACCCAGTACCTCAACGAGCGTGAGCTGGACGAACTCGCGCGCCGTCAGCGAATAGAAGGAGCGGTCATAGTGGATGACAAGCGTGTGATCAAGGCCGGCAGCATCCATCGCGCTCAGGCGATCTTCCAGTGGGCTGATCAGCTGCATATGCGAGTCGGGCTGGTGGACTTGCCGGGGGTGCGGGTCAAAGGTGCAGGCCACTGCCGCCACCCCGCGTTTGCGCGCACGGTCCACGCAGGCGGAGATCACACGCCGATGACCGCGGTGCATACCATCGAAGTTGCCGATCGTCACCACGGAGGCGAAATCTCGTGGCACTTGGTCAATTGACGTCCACACCTGCATGTCTTACCACACCCTTATCGTGCGCAGAGCACCGTTTTGTACCTTCACCAGGCCTAAAGGCCGGCCTTCACAATACACGCCGATCGGCTGGTCCACATTCATATCAGCCAGCTGCGCGCCGCTGCGTTCAGGCGGATTCCCGTGAGCAAAGCGCGCGGCCTCCTCCTGAGAAATCTCAAGGGTGTCAAAGAGTCTGCTGACGGCCTCACCAATGGGAATGATCGGCACGTCGGCTCCTTGAGCGGTCAGCGCTTCAAGCCGATCCAGTGGCGCAGCATCGTCCAGGGTGAACGCGCCGGCCTGCAGGCGGCGCAAAGCAGTCAGGTGTGCAGCTGTGCCGAGCTGTTCGGCAATGTCGCGGGCAATGGCTCGCACGTAGGTGCCGGCCGAACATTCAACGTGAATATCACAGTCCACCACCGGCACGCCTGCCTCCGCTGCGGTCGGGCGGAGCGGAGCAGTCAGGTCAATCGCGCTGATATGAACCTCGCGCGGAGGGATGTGGACGTCTTCTCCTTCGCGCACCAGGGCGTGCGCACGCTTCCCACCGATCTTGATGGCAGAGACGGCAGAGGGCACCTGCCACCCGCGTTCACGCACCACACGGGCAGCGTCGGCCACCTGATCGACTGTTACATCGCTGGCTCCTGGGCACTCCGTGACCTGCCCATCTGCGTCCTCGCTGGTTGTCCCGATTCCCAGACGCATGGTGGCGTCATAGATCTTCGTACTGGCGCTCAGGTAGGTGAGCAGCCGCGTCGCTTTGCCGATACCGATCACCAGCACACCGGTCGCCATCGGGTCGAGCGTACCGGCGTGCCCGACTTTACGGGTGTGCGCCAGTCGTCGCACACGGCTCACCACGTCGTGACTGGTCATCCCCTGGGGCTTGTCAACGATCAGAATTCCCGAGGGTGGCTGCGGCTTCTGCTTCGAATCGGTAGGTGTCATGGATCTGGGTGGGCCTAGATTTCGTCGGTGTCGGCGTCGGCCTCGTCGATGTCTGATTGATCGACGTATGTGTCGTCAGCGCCTCCCTCGTCGGCGTATTCCTCGTCGTCTTCTTCGGGATGACGGTAGGGATCTGCCTCACCGGCATAACTGGCACCTTGAGCACCGCGCGCGATCTCCTCATCACGCGCACGAGCCTTGCCCAATGCATCTTCAATGGAGGCGGCCGTCTCTGGAAGCGCGTCGAGGATGAATTCGAGCGTCGGGGTCAATCGAACGCCCAATGCCTTGCCCACTTCGGAGCGAATCAGCCCCTTGGCGGATTCGAAAGCGCGCGCCGTTGCTGCGCGTTCCTCGTCATCACCCAGGACGGTGTAGAACACGGAGGCGTGCTGCAAGTCTCCTGTGACGCGCACATCTGTAATGGTCACGAACCCCAGGCGCGGATCCTTGATGCGTCGGCCCAGCAAGCGTGCGACCGTCTGATGAATCCGGTCCTCCACCTTATGTACTCGCGATTCATCTGCCATGGTGATGCCTCCTGTGCTGGTAAACAAACGTTGCGACCCTCTATCGTACGTGTCTGCGCCGTCGTGTTCCTAATGATCGTGTCCATCACCTCATGTTCACCGTCAGCACATCGGCGGCTGCATAATAGGAGCCGTGATCACTGAGCCGCACGCAGATTTTTCCGCCATCCATTTCCTCGCGCTGTCCGCTGCGCGCCATGCCGGGCGCGACAATCTCATCGAGCTGCATCTGGATCCTGCAGCGCACACCTACTCGGAAGCCTCGCGCCGCACCCTGGCTCACAGCCTCGACGACGCGCTGCGCGCTGCTCAGGTCTTACTGGACTGGAATGTCGGGCCCACCTGCCGCGTCATTATCATGGCGCCGAACTGCGCCTGGCATATGCTCGTGCACGTGGCCTGCTCCGCAATAGGAGCCATCACTGTGCCGCTCGATCAGCACCTGCAGGCCGGGGAATTAGCCGCCATCCTGGTCAACTGCGATCCGGATGTCATCATCTGCGGGGATGCTCAGATTGACCGCGTTGAGCGCGCGACCACCTTGAATATCGACACCGACAACGCTTCCCACCCGGCCCGCCAGCCACGCGTCGTGACAGTTGACCAGTGGAGTCGCGCGGTTGCTGAGACCTCTCCCCTGCCGCTTGCTGATGTGGCGGCACTGCCTGCGGACACGGTCGGCGCAATTTTGTACACCTCGGGAACGGCCGCTCATCCCAAGGGCGTCACACTCACCCATGAGAACCTGTGGTGGGGCACGCGCAATTTCCGCGACGTCTTCGAATATGGTCCACGCACCGTCGAAGCCGTCAGCGTTCCCCTGTCCCATATCGGTGGTTTCAACGGCACCACGCTGGACCTGGCGGTCTCGGGCGGAACGGTGATCATCGTGGATGCGTTCCATCCGGCTGCACTGGTCGAAGCCCTGGGCAGCTACCAGGTGGAGATGATGTTCGCCGTTCCCACGATGTACCGCATGATGTGTCAGGTTCCCACTTTCACCTCAGATGGGTTGCCCTCATTCACGCGCCCTTTGATCGGTGGCGCACCCGTACCGGCTGACCTTGCCGCCATGTTGCGCGAACGAGGCCTTGAACCGTTCAGCGTATGGGGGATGACTGAGCAGGCAGCGTCAGGTACGTGCCTGGTTCCCGGTCTTCCAGCCGACCGCTCCACAACCAGCGGTTTTCCTTTCCCGCACACACGTATCGGTATCGAGATGGTGGATGGGCTGGACGCACACGCTGTCCCAGTTGAAGGTACCCGGGCGGGCGAGTCCCCCTCGTCAACTGCGAGCGTTCTGCCGCCCAGCTCGCGCGAGGGAGACATCCGTGCGAACACTATTGGTGAACTCATCTGCACCGGCCCATCCGTTACCAACGGGTACTGGAATGACGACGAACTCAACGCGGCATCGTTGAGGGGCCCGTGGCTGCGCACCGGCGACTTGGGTTTCATTGACGAGGACGGCTTCGTTCACATCGTGGGGCGCAAAGTGGCCACGGTGAACACAGGCGGCGAAAAGGTGCTCCCTCACGAGGTTGAACAGGTGCTCACGCGCATGGACGGAGTCCGATCCGCGCATGTGGTGGGTGTGCCCGATGTGAAGTGGGGCGAAGCTGTCAGCGCGGTGCTGGTCATGGATGAGGGGTGCGAAGCGCCATCGCTTCACGATGTACGTGAGTTTGCCGGTCGATATCTTGCGCGCTTCAAAGTGCCTCAACGCCTGGCGGTAGTTGAGTCACTGCCGGTATCGTCCAACGGCAAGGTCACCGTCTGCGCGCTTCGCGCAGTGTTCGCACCAGGTGACTAGCAGGGCGGTGTGTGTACCGGAAGTGTGTGTACCAGACATGTGCGTGTACGGGGCACATTGGCATTGAATCCAATGAACGGATGAATGTGCGCGCATACGCACGCGTCGCGTTCTGTCGCAGTGTGGACGCGTATCGGTAAGAGAACATTGCATCACGGTGCAGCGGCCGGTGTACAGAGCAAATGTAAATGTGCGGAAATTTGCTGTCAGGTATGGACAAAGGTCCTGTTTTCCGTTTACATTCCTAGGTGTGGACGAAATTGCACAAGCGCAAGAGCGGGTCAAGCGTCAAGTGGCCCAAGCTCAACAGCACGCAGAAACCGCAACAGAATTTCGTCGCCGAGCAGAGCAAGTGACCGGACAGGGCACCAGTCGCGACCGTCTCGTGCGAATCACGGTGAATTTTCAAGGTCATCTCAGAAGTACAGATATCGATAGTCATGCCCAGGGCGTGCCAGCCGATCACATCGCCTACGACGTGATGGAGGCTTACAACGCGGCGCGCACGGACCTTCGCGGTCAGGTGCACACGATCGCGGGCGAACTGTTTGGTGAGGATTCTCCGATTGTCTCAAGATTGATAGGTGAAATGTGAGCGACCTCGAGATCAGAACAGACGAACTGTCCCAGCACAAAGCACACGTAGCACAGGTGGCCAGCGCTGTTGACCTGGCTAAGCAGGCCTCATATGAAGCGGGTATAGGCGGCACCGCTTTTGGGCTTCTCTGCACCCCGATCTTGCTGCCTCCGTTGTTGATCATGGAAAGCGCAGCGCGCCGAACCATGCAAAGCGCAACCGACGCCTTGGAGAGGACGTCCAGGCAGCTCGGACTGACCACTGAAGACTTCAACTCTCAGGAAGCGGACCTGACACGCGGGTTCAAAGCTGAGGTAAACGTATGGGGTAAGCGAGGTCGCCATGAGTAATTCTTTGGTTGCTGAACGCCAGGAATCCACAGGGCAGCTGGCCGGTACGCTGCTGATCGAAGATGGTGAGGCCCTCGTCAAGGCCTTTGAATCGAAGGACTGGGTCAGTGGCGGCGTCGCGCTCTTTTCAACCGCGCTGGATATCGGTGCCGCGGTCCTCGACCCGCTGGGCACACTGATTGCGATGGGCCTGGGGTGGCTCATCGAGCATGTCCACCCTCTGGACGAATGGCTTGACGCATTCACTGGAGATGCCGACCAGGTGGCCGCCTACAGCGCGACGTGGAAAAACATTCACGCTCAGCTCGCTGAAGCCGGTACGCTTCTGCAGAACCACACCCGCGTCGACCTGTCCGATATGCGCGGTGAGACCATTCAGGCGCTGAATGCCCTCGAAGGCGACATCGCCAAGACCGTTGAGAAAGCCGGACGTTGGGCAGATGCAATGGGCACGGCACTGGAAGTAGCCGCGTCCCTCGTCCAGGTCGTTCATGACCTGGTCCGCGACGCGCTCTCACAGATCATCGGTGCTTTTGCTTCAGCATTAATCGAAGCAGTCGCGACCGCTGGTTTGGCACTGCCGGCCATCATCCAACAGGTCTCGGCCAAGGTGTCGAGCTTGGCCACGCGCATCAGCGAAACGATCAACAAGGTAATCGAGTCGATCGGCAACCTCAAAGGCCTCCTGGGTCAGCTTGCCGGCCTGTTCGACAAGGTAAGCGGCCTGCTGAATCAGTTCCTGGCCACCCCCGGTGGTCAGATTCTGAAAGATGTCGGCACCAAGCTTCTCACCACTGGTGGAAACGCGCTGCTCAACAAGATCACGGGTGGCTCACAGGGTGGCGGCCTCTTTGGTTCCCAGCGTCAGATGATGGATCCTGCGGCGTACGGCCGAGGCACCTCGCTGAACCGAGGATCAGGATTTTACGGTGGCGGAGCATATGGCGGCTTGGGTTACTCAGACTACTATGGCACCCACTACGCCTCAGCTTTGCCGAGTTCCTATCACGCAGGCTCCTACGGCATGCCAGGCTCCTATGACGTGTCGGGCGCTCATAGCGCGTCTGATGTGAGAATGAGCCACTCTGCTGCCTTCGCGGGTATCCGGCACAACGGTGATATCACTCCTGACTCACGCATCCCGGTGGCTCCGGCAGGTGCAGAAGCTGTCCACGCGTCTTCATCTGCTCCCACGCAGGCGGGCCGTCTGGGCTTCCACGCCGCTGAATCGTCAGCCGCGTCCTCTGCCTCCTTGGCAGCTCGTGGTGGCGCCGCGGCGACTGGGCGCGGCTTCATGGTTCCGCCGATGGCGATGGCAGGCGCCGGTGGTTCGATGGCGGCAGCAGCCTCGTCCGGATCTGGTTTCAGGGGAGCGCATGCGTCCCGGCAGATTATCAACGAGGAGAATTTTCAGTCATTGTTCGACACGGAGCCAGAAGCTCCTGCTTCGAACGTGCCAGTCATCACTGGTAGCCATCACACTGAACACGCCTTCTCGCCGAGGTCATAACTTCTGGTTGCCGACGTACAACGCGCGCCTTGACTGGCTCATCAGCCAGCTTCAAGGCGCGCGTTGTGTAATGTATGAGGTTCCTAGAGGGCCGAAACCGGAAGCGGACGTCCTACCAGCGACCCGCTGGCAGGGATCGCAGGTTCGGCCGACGTTGAGTGAGCACACTCTGCCGGAGACATCCGTCCCACAACAGCTGAGGCTTCCTGACGCGCCGCACCAGCGGAGGCCAGTTCAACGAAGTCAGCATATTCGGACGGGATTTCCCGACCCAGGTTCTTCATCGCTTCGCCCCACAGTTTGCCTGAACGGTAGGAGGAACGCACGAGCGGCCCTGACATACAGGCGGGGAATCCCATCGCATACGCCACGTCACGCAGTCGCACGAATTCCTGAGGTTTGACCCATCGGTCAATGGGATGGTGCAATGCCGAGGGGCGAAGGTATTGCGTAATGGTCAAGATGTCACACCCCGCGTCCAGCAGGTCACGCATGGTGGATTCGATTTCTTCGGTCGTCTCGCCCATGCCCAAAATCAGGTTCGATTTTGTGACGAGGCCAGCCTCCTTCGCTGCGTTGATGACACTCAGCGAACGGTCGTAACGAAACGCCGGCCGGATTGTCTTCATCAGGCGCGGAACTGTTTCCAGATTATGAGCGAACACCTGAGGCCCGGATTCGAATATCTGTGCAAGGGCATGCGGATCGCCTTTGAAGTCATCGACCAGCAATTCGACACCGGTACCAGGCTGCATGACATGGATCTGTCGGCACGATTCTGCGTAGAGCCACGAGGCTCCGTCTTCAAGGTCGTCTCTACTGACGCCTGTGATCGTCACATAGCGCAGTCCGAGTTCTTTAACCGACTCAGCCAGGCGCTTGGGCTCATCCCGGTCGTATTCAGTTGGCCGTCCGGTGGCAATATCGCAGAAGTCGCATCGACGCGTACACAGCGCTCCACCAATCAGGAAGGAAGCCTCACGGTCCTCCCAACATTCATAGATATTCGGGCAGTTAGCTTCTGCGCAGACGGTGTGCAGTCCGCCGCGATGAACCAGCTGCTGCATATCCTGATATCCCGGCCCATTGGAAACGCGCGTCTTCAGCCATGTGGGACGTTGCTTTTCGATAGGCGTCTGCGAGTTGCGCTCTTCGACGCGTCGGAGCTTGCGGCCTTCAGGTTCTGGCAGTGTCGACAACGCTGGTCCTCACTTCGTTGCAGCTAGTTCAGATTCGTGTGCAGAGTATGTCAGTGGCTCCAGGTGGGCTGTCAGCGACGCGATGAGCGGGTCAGCCGCATCGGCAACGCTGACACCATCGACGCCTTCCCCAACGAGGGAGGCGACACCGCAGTCGTGCAACCCACAGGGAATGATACCTGTGAAGGCGCGCGAAAAGTCAGGATTGACGTTCAAAGCAAGACCATGCATCGTTGCGCCCTGAGCCACTTTGAGTCCGATGGCGCAGAGTTTGCGATCAGGGTCACGCAACCACACACCGGCTTTGCCCTCAATGCGAACAACCGGCAGGTGCCATGTAGTGCGGACAGCCTCGATGACTGCCGCTTCGACGGCGCGAATGTATCCAATCGTTTCCGTTGGATCTGCCAGGCGAATAATCGGGTAAATCACCAGCTGCCCGGGCCCGTGCCACGTTACCGATCCTCCACGGTCAACCGAAATGACCGGCAGGTCAGCATCGACGATATCTTCAGGCTTCGTGCGCCTCCCAGCCGTGTAGGTCGGTTCGAACTGAGCAACAATGAGCGTGTCATCGCAATGGCTCACCTTCACGTCATCGAAGGTCTCACGCTGGATTCGGTCACCTTCCATGTACGGGATCAGTCCGCGATCCAAGAGGTTCTTTACCTGCATGCTTCTACTCTACGCTGGCGAAACTTATCGCCCCACCCGAGCAAGCGTGAGATACGCCGATGTTGGCAGTACTGCGAGCGCCCTCAGTTCGCTACGATTCAGATATGACTGATCATGAACGCCAACGCGCGATTATGGAAGAACTGGAAGTTGTCGAAGATTTCGATGCGGCTCACGAGGTCGAGCGTCGAATCACGTTCCTGGCCGAATATCTCAAGGAAACTGGCCTGAAGGGCTATGTCCTGGGCATTTCGGGCGGAGTAGATTCTACCGTTGCCGGTCGCCTGTCTCAGCTGGCGTGCGAAAAAGTGCGCGAGGATGGTGGTGACGCCACATTCGTCGCGATGCGCCTTCCATACCAGGTCCAGGCTGACGAGGACGACGCGCAAGATGCCCTGTCGTTTATCGATGCTGATCAGGTTCTGACAGTCAACATCGGAGCGTCGACCGATGCCATGTGGCAGGCAGTGAGTGAAGCAGATGATGATCATGTCGATTCCTACACGGAGTTTGTCAAGGGCAACGTGAAGGCTCGCGAACGCATGATCGCGCAGTTCACAGTTGCCGGTGCTCGCGGAATGCTCGTCGTCGGCACTGATCAGGCTGCGGAAGCCCTCGTCGGGTTCTACACGAAGTTTGGTGATGGTGCTGCTGACGTGACACCGCTGACTGGACTGCCCAAGCGCCGCGTGCGGGAGCTGGGCCGCTATCTGGGCGCTCCGGCGACACTGACTGACAAGGTTCCTACCGCGGATCTGGAATCTGATAAGCCGCTGCGTCCTGATGAAGTTGCTCTGGGCGTCACGTATGAGGCCATTGACGACTACCTTGAGGGCCGCGAGGTGAGCGAAGAAGATGAGCAGACCATCGTCAGGTGGCACTCGCGCACCGCTCACAAGCGTGCACTGCCTTTGACACCTGGCCGTTGGGAGAAGACGCACTGATGGCACGACGCTCGCGTCAGCCTTCACCTGTCACATGGGTGTTAGCTGGTCTCTCGTGGGGCGCGCAGCTTGCAGCACTCTATGTCCCTGATCCGCGAGCTGTGACACGGTCGGATTGCGGCGCCAGCGGAATCGGCGTCACTGACGCTGATGACACCGACGGCAATGGCACCAATTACCTCAGCGATACCGACACCAGCGCGACCTGTGCCACTGGCGGAAGCTGCGCCACCGATGACACCAGCGACACCGACAGTGACGATCACGACAGCATCGCAGATGCCATGTTGAAATCGATGCCGCGTGATGCCGACAAGCTTGTGCACGCTGTGCTGTTTGCCGCAGGCACTGCCAGCCTCATTGCTGTGGGAGTGCCGTGGTATGTGGCCGCTGCGGGCCAATGCGCGCACGGATGGATCTCCGAAAAACTTCAGGCTCATATTCCGGGTCGCGGTGCCGATTCGGTAGATGTGGTGGCCGATGCGGCGGGCGTCGCGGTGGGGACAGCACTGGGCGTGATCGCTACCCGTTGACGACAAGGAGTCACAATGGGCAGCTCTCATCTTATTGATAAGTATTCTCACTTGCACTAGTGTGGTGGTAACTTCACCGCCTACGAAAGGTGCACACCGTGCCCGCCATCTCCCGCCAACGATTCTTCCGATATGCCGGCGCCACCCTCGTCACTGCAATCATGGCCATCGGCGCCGCACTGTCGACAACTCCGCCCACCCATGCTGCGCCCGATGACGGGAAAACCGTGGCAACGCTCGGACATATCGATGCGCCGAAAACGTATTGGGAAGGCGGAACCTTCGTCCTCAAGAACGAGGCGCATGGGAAGGTCTATCCGCTTGAGCAGACCGTGAACTGGGTCGGCAAGGGGTACAACGACACAACCCAGGCTCAGCAGTTTATCTACCACGTTCCTGATGATCCCGAGGTGAGATTCCTGCGAGACACCAGTGCCACGTGGTACATGGCTCCGCAGCTTCCGGGATGGAATCAGGCTCCGATCTGGGCAGGATTCGGTGCCGACGCAGACATTCCGATCGAACAGTTCGCTGGTCGCACTTTCACCCTCGACCTGGTTGATTTTGATGGACCTGGTCGCATGGAGCTGATGAATTACACGACGTTGGGGCCGTTGAAGATTCTGACGCGCTTGATCTCCAGCCATAATCCGGATCTGCGCTCGACATGGTTGACTGCAGGATCGCACACGCACAATATGACGCTGTTTTCCAAACCCGGGCGCTACACGGCGACATATCGAGTCACCGCACGCTCAGCTGACGGCACCCTGATCGCGTCAAGAAAGTACCCGCACGTGTGGCAGGTCGGCGGCAGCCAACCTGGAAGCACACCCTCTGCTTCGCTGTCCGATCAGTTTGCCGCGGCATCTGATGCTCCACCGCAGGCCGGTGCCTACTCCTTGACCGTTCGCCCCCACCACGGGCGAGACAATGATGGTGATGATCAGCTGACGGATCTGGTGGCGAGCGTGCCTGAAGGTGCCAGCGGAACAGTGACCTTCTTGATCGACGGCTATTTCCTGGCGGAAGTACCTGTTAAAGACGGGCGTGCAACGTGGCCTGAAATGCTGGGGAACACCACCAGCTCCCTCCAAGCCGTTTTTATTCCCGCAGATGGCACACACGCCAGGTGGGTCTCACCCGAAGTGTCTTACTCGACAGGCGATGCTGCGGCAACGGTATCGTCTCCCGCAAGCGCTCAGGGGCTGCCGCAGCCCGCTTCACACGATCCGGCGCCTGCATTTTCGACCGACGCGTATACGCCCACTGACTTGGGATTCACTCTCACGCTCACCCCGGAAGACGGGGAGACATTCAGCACGACTATAAGGTTCAATGACCCGAAGATCCGTGCGACGCTCCGTGGCGGATATTACGAGGCTGGCGCGAATAATCCCACCTGCGGTCTTGAGCCCTCGGAGATGGTGTCGGGGTCGAAGGGCGCAGCCACCGCTTCCATCACCTATATGCAGTCTGACTGCGATGGGATGTCACTGAAATTCACGGTGCTCCCTCACGCTCTGATCGGAGCGCTGCCGACCGAGGTCACGATCCCCACGCCTGTCAATACTGCTCAGCCGCTGACGTATTCAGGCACGCTGAGAGCTGCTTCTCCCGCAGCACCTGCCGATCCAGATTCCGATCCGTCCGACGCAGCCGGTACGGATGGAAAGCCGGGCGGATCCGAGACGGGGACTGATCCTGGCTCAAATCCCGGTGCGAAACCAGGCACCGCTCCCGGAACCGATAGCGACTCGCCGCACACACAGGCTGACCCGCGTCTGATCCTGAACGATGGCCACGTGGATATTCAGGCCCGCTTGGAGGCAAATGGTCGTCTGGGGATCGCATTGAAGGATGACACCAGGCAGCATGCACATTCATCGCAGGTTCGCGAACTATCGTCAGTCGCGTTCGCACTGGATGACAATACGCGTCGGTCCACTCCGCGCACTCCGTCAGGCGCGGCGAACGGACCCAATTTCCTTCCCACACCTCCAGCCAAGTACTACCTGCTGGACCAGGAACAGCGCCAGGGCGCGTTGTGGCCAGGCTGGTCGACGACCGAGGTTGACGCTGAGCGTGCCGAGTCACTGACTTTACACCTTGAGCCGCGCTCCATTCCCAAAGGCGCCTCATACCACGTCTTTACCCTGGGAACCTTCGGTGAGACCACCGAATTGATAAATTCGACCCGCGAAATGACAAGCATCACCATGCCGGCGAACATTCACGCACATGCGGCGTGGGCATTCACCCAGCCTGGCGTGTATCTGCTCGATGCGTCTTACAGCGGGACGATCGATGGCGCGCCCGCATCATCAGGCAAGCAGTGCCTGACCGTACTTGTCGGTCACCAGGCAATCCTTGATCACAGGTCAGGAAAGACGCCCTCGTGCGCTGACACGCCCACCGCAGGCACTCCCACGCCAGATACTCCCGCTGGCGGGGCTCCCTCCAGCGAATCTCAGCCGACAGACTCTGGCAAGACGAAGACTGACGGTGCAGATGCAGGTACCACACCGCAGGACGCGGCTGGCGCGCAGAGCACGGGCGAGCAGCATGCCTCCGCCTCGGCTTCAGGTGCCCCGTTGGCATCAGTTACGCCACTGGGCACGCAGCGCCTTGCCAGCAGTGGCGCCCATGGAGGAATGGTCGCAGGCGCACTCATACTGGCCGCGCTCGGGTGTGCGTGCGTGGCCAGGCACCCTCGCTGTTCTTAGTGAGCAACCATATTGCGGCCGGCCTTTTCTGCGATCGTACGCGCGGCAACATACCCGAAGACCAGAGCGGCCCCAATCGACGTGCCGCCGGCAGTGTAGGTGTGTCCAACAATGGATTTGGTGGTATTGCCGGCCGCATACAGACCGTCAATGACACTGCCGTCCTCGCGCGTGACCTGCGCTTGCGGATTAATCACCAGGCCGCCCGACGTTCCAATGTCACCGGGGTAGACCTGCGTGGCGTAGAACGGGCCTTTCTCCACTGTGCCGAGCGACGGGTTCGGCTCATGGTAGCGGTCACCGTAGAAACGATCGTGTTCGTTTTCGCCGCGGTGGAAATCCTCGTCGATGCCTGTGCGCGCAAAATCGTTGAACCGCTCGAGGGTGAGGCGCAGCTGCTCGACCGGCACGTCGATCTTCTGCGCCAGCTCGTCCACGCTGTCTGCCTGTACCATCGCCCCTGATTCGAAGTATTCCCTGGGCAGGGGCACGACCGGCATGTGTCCGTAGCCGAACACGTATTTCGAGCGGAACTGATGATCGAAGATCAGCCAGGCGGGAAGGTTTTCAGCGTCTCCCTCGCCCTTGCCGAAATGCCCACCATACAGGCCCTGGCCAGCGGTGCAGTATGGCAGCGCTTCGTTCATGAAGCGCTTGCCCTGGCCGTTGACAATCACGGTGTGTGGCAGGGACCGGTCCGGGACGATAAAGCGTTCCTCATCTTCAATGACGATCGGCGTCCACGCGGATGAACGTGGCAACTGGATAACAGGTGACCAGATCGCATCAGCCATATTGTCGATCGCAGCACCGTGTTGCAGGCCGACCTGAATACCGTCGCCCGTGTTCGTTTCCGCGCCGACAGTCCACGTGCCATTAATCGGGTGGCGCTGGTATTTCTGACGCATCTGCGCGTTTCGCTCGAACCCGCCGCACGCCAGGATGACGCCCTTGGCAGCGCGGATACGTGACTCCTTGCCTTCGTGCGTCACGACGATGCCGCGCACCGCGTCATCCTCCACAATGAGGTCCTTCAACGCGGTGTTCATGGCAATTTCGACACCTGCGCGCAGGCATCCTTCCATGAGGGCGCCGGTCAGTCCCATTCCCATTGTGCGCGGTGTGCGCCGGGCACAGAGATGCTTGATGTTGCGTGCAGTCAGTCGGGCCAGTCGCGCCCACGGCTTCCAGCTTGACGCAAAGAGCAGGATGTCGGCGGAGTCGAACGAATTCAGATCCAGCGGAACAGCCGGTTTGAAATAGGCCTCCATCTGGTTCTTTTTCCATTTGCCCAGTTTGTTCGAGTCGAAGGCACCGGCCTCCACGCCGCGTCCTTGCGGCTGAGCTCCCGGAGCGTCGAGCCAGTAATCGGGGTAGCCTTCCATGTTGCGCCACACCAGCCCGGGGCAGTTTGCAGTCAGGAAATCCATCGCGCGCGTACCGTTGGTCAGGAACGAATCAATCATTTCGTCACTGGTGCAGTCTCCAACCGTCGCCTTCATGTAGGTGCGACCCATTTCCATATTGTCGTTGCCGCCGACGCGTTGAAGTTGTTTGTTACCCGGCACCCACACCATGCCGGCCGACTTAGCGGTGGACCCGCCCCATTTGTCGCCTTTTTCGATCATCAGTGTGTGCAGCCCGTTTTTTGCCGCCGTCAGTGACGCGCTCAGGCCGGCTGCACCCGACCCTACGACAACGACATCGAATTCTGTTCGCTTCATTGCTGGCCTTTCATGTGTCGTTCGGACGAGGGATCACGCTTCACCATTGCCAGTGAGTGCCCACTCGTTTCGCACTTATCGCTACTGTACGGCATTGAAGCGACGAACGTGCCGGATCGCACTCCCCCTCTTGTCACAAACGACATTCACATTCATACAATCTTCTGTTCGTCCTCGTGGGTTCCACTTTCGTCGCTTTGAAGGGCTTTCTGTTTTCGCCGCTGTCCGTTTTGTCTCGTTCCTCTTTGTCATCTCACCCGTCAGCGCAGTGAGATTCGGCGGGGTTTTCTTCTCTTACACGATCTGGGGTGAGGTCGGGCAGATTCTCCCGGCCTCACCCCAGCGTTCACGTACTGCGGGCAATTGTCTTACTGCAGGTAGTCGTTCGTCCACGCGCCATCAATGTCATCCATCGTCGCGGTGGTGAACCCGTTATCAACCATCCACTGGGTGTAGGAGCGGATGACCCCCTCGTCCATCTGCCCCCACTGTCCACTGGGCGCGTGCCACGTAGGCGCCATAAAGGCCAGGGAAGCTTTGAGGGTGTCTTCTTCGCTGGCGCACATGGTGCTGGCAATCAGCTGGATCGTCTCGTCCTGATTGTCGCGCGCAAAGTCGTATCCTTTGCCGGTGGCCTGCAGGAAGCTGCGCACCGTGTCGCCATGCTCACGCAGGTAGGACTCTTCGACGCATAGGAAGTAGGCATGGTGTGGCGTGACCTCAATGTCGTCGAAGGAGATCTGAACGACCTGACCAAAGTCTTCCGACCCCTGGTAGGCTTCCCAGCCAAGCACGTTGAAGATCGCGTCATAATGACCTTTTTCGACTGCGCGGATGTCCGGCTCGAACACGCCAGGATCTTCCACGATGACCTTCGAGTAGTCTCCCCCGTCCTTTTCGACAGCTTCCTTGACCATTTCAGTCAGGCGTCCCACCGGTGGGATCGACACATGCTTGCCTTCCAGGTCACGGAAGCGGGTGATGCCCTTAGACTTCAACGTAATGACGCCGCCAAGCTGGTTCTGGTTGAATGTGGCGACCGCAACAAAGGGGTGATCAGTCTTCCGGGTTTCGAGCAGCTCGCCCAAGCGGATCGAGGCGAACTGGAATTCGCCGCGGGCGGTCAGTTCAGCGGGCGTGCCACGGTCAAAACCATCCCAGGAGATGTCGACGTCCAGATCCTGGTCGGCATAGAAGCCTTTCTTGCGCGCCACGAACAGGCCGGCGTGGTTGGGCCACGTCACGACGTATTCCAGACGAATTCTGACGAGGTTCATTGCTACCTTCTTTCTGCCCCTTGTTCGAGGGCGACTCTGATACTGGTGAGTGCGTGTAAGAACCGGGGATCTGTGCGCAGATTGGGATCGGTGCGGTTAGGCAGATCAATGGGGTAATCTGCGACAATGCGACCCGGCCGAGCGGACATGACAAGAACCCTGTCAGCAAGGGTAATGGCCTCTTCCACATCGTGCGTGACCAGCAGGATCGACAGTGCGCGCTGGCGGGCGGCGCTGACCAACCAACGTTGAATGCCGGCGCGCGTCATGGAATCAAGGGCGCCGAACGGCTCATCCAGTGCGATCAATGTGGGTTCAGCGAGCATCGTCCGCAGAAATGCCACACGCGAGCGCATTCCACCAGAGAGCTGGTCCGGATAGGCGTGTGCGAATTCGTCGAGCTCAAACTGAGCGAGAAGGTCGAGGGCGGCCTGCCGTGCCGTGGCCGGGGGTAGTTTGTGGATGAACAGCGGCAATGCGACGTTGTCAACAACAGTGCGCCACTGAAACAGACCGTCGTTTTGCGGCATCAGTGCGACGTGCGGGTTATCCACCTGCCATTCGAGCTGGCCGCTCGTGGCGTGATCCAGGCCGGACACGATACGCAGCAGCGTGGACTTGCCACATCCTGATGGCCCGACGATTGCCACAGTCTGATGTGGGTACAGAGTGGCTGAAATGCGATCGAGGGCCAGAGTGGGCGGGACCTGGAATTGTTTACTGACGTCATTGATGTGAAGCATGTGTCACCGCTTTCCAGGGAAACGCAATGCGTTCGGCCAGAGCAACAACGCCGTACAGCACCAGTGTCATCGCCGTCAACACTGCTGCGCCGACAAAGACCAGCTCGGTGCGAAACGAGGATTGCGCGGTCAGCAGGTAGATTCCCAAGCCATTGCGCGCTCCGACAAACTCAGCAGTCGCTGCCGTTGCCGGCCCGTAGGTGACGGTGATACGTAGCCCGGACATGAACACTGCGGCCGCAGCGGGCATGCGCACATGCGTGAGTATCCACCATTTCGATGCGCCCAAGGTCGTGGCCACGTCAATCTGGTCTCTGCTGGGCGATGCCAGTCCGCGCGCCAGCGGCACCACGATCGGGAAAAGCCCGAACAATCCGACCAGCAGTACTTTCGACGTGATACCGAAGCCGAACCAGATAATGAGCAGCGGCGCAATAGCGACGACCGGAATGGTCTGCGAGATGATGAGAACAGGGATGGCGACACGACCGATCGGGCGAATCGCAAAGATGATGAAAGCCAGGCTCACACCGCACACGAGTGCGAGCACCGTTCCCAGGCCAACTTCAAGGGCGGTGATCCTGGTGGCTTCCCAGACATTGGGCGCATCATCAAAGCCGGCGTGGATAATCGTCGAGGGCGCCGGCATAAGGCGTTCGTTGACGTTGAACGCGCGCACCGCCACCTCCCACGCACACAGGAGCAACACCACAAACATCAGTGCGGGCATGAAACTGCCCCGGTGGTGTTGGTCGCGCTCACGTGCAGAGACGGCGGTGCGGTACCTCGCGGGCATCTGTTACTTCACGAACTCATTGGTGACGATGTCGTCAGCTGCGATCGGTTCGGTGACCGCAGTCCCCTTCTCGTCATACACGAGGCCCTGCTCGACAATGAATGCCAGGTAGGTGTTCCAGCGATCAATGTCGGCAAAGCCCACACCACCCTTTGAATCAGGCCAATACTGTGTGGAGAGTATTTCCTGGCTGCGAGTGACCAGTTCGGGATCAAGTTTGGCCTGTGGGTTGGCATCGACCAGAATTTTCGCCGCTTCATCGGGGTTATCCTTGGCGAACTCGTAGCCCTTTTGTGCTGCCTGCACGAAGGCGCGGACAAGGTCGGGATCCGATTCGATCAAGTCGTTGCGCGTCGAAATGCCGATCATTGCCGGAGTGGTGGGAACGTCATAGTCGGCGGGCTGGAACATGTGCAGCTTGGTGCCCGACAGTTCTGCCTCAATTGCCTCCCACGTGCTGAGAACCTCAGCAAAATCCGCCTGGCCTGATTCCAGAGCCGCCATTGCCTGCGCGCCCACAATGACGCGGTCAAATTCGCCTGTTCCGCCATCGTGCTGAATCATCATCTGGGTGGAGATATGGGCCGAATCGCCCGAGTAGTCAGCAATTGTCTTGCCGTCCAGATCTTTTGGACGGGTGATCCCCGAATCTTCCAGAACTCCCACGCCATAGGAGGACTTTTGCTGAATATTCAGCACCATCGTCAGCCCGAGGTTGGCGGCGTGAGCCGATGCCAGTGCATCTGCTCCCGAGATTCCAAAATCAGCGCCCTTCGCGCTGAGAACAGCGTCAACACCTGACTTGGAGAAGCCCATGATGTCCACATTCAATCCGGCGTCCGCGAAGTAGCCTTTTTCCTGGGCGACGAACAGTCCAGTGTGATTCGTGTTCGTTGTCCAGTCCAAGATGACGGACACATCACGCATCTGTCCAGAGGCCTGCGAAGCCGACTGGCCGGTGGCGTCGGCGCCTGACTGGTCAGCTGAGGACATATCCGACGATCCGCCTGATGAGCATGCGCCCAGCATGGCGACGCTGAGGAGGAGGGGCAAAAGCCTGGTTGTTTTCATGATCTCTCGATTGCTAGTTGGGTAACTGTGCGGATAAATTGAGTGCCGGATTCAGTGGTGAACCACCGGTGATGAGCATCCATCCCGATCGTGTACGCCCAATCCGACGTACGCCCCGGTATCGGGGCACGCTGGTCATACTCGATAACAGCAAGTTCGAACTCGGTGTTCGACACTGCCACCATCGGCGCGAGCATGCGAGCCTCCTCGCGCATCAGTGGGTACTGACTGACATACCCGTCCAGAAGGTCGCGCACCACCTGGGGACGCCACGCATTTTCGATACCTTCAGTGATGGTCAGCCAGTCGATCGCGTGACGTTCAATGAGCTGTGCCAGATCGAACAGCGACGGGTTGGCGTATGCCAGCCCAAAATCAAAGACACTGGTGATGACGGGACCCTGCCTGGTGTCCTTCCACATCGTGTTGGACACGTGCAGGTCCCCGTGTGTCCAGTAACGAGGGCGCTCCCGCAGCGGCTCAAGGGCCCGCGCAAAAGGAGCGACAACTGCCAGGTCACCAGCCAGGTCACGGCCGGTTCTGGACACATAGTTGGCAACGATGGGGTGCGCTTCGCACCAGGCTTCAAGACGGTCAAACGGATCACCCAGCATGAGGTCCATGCGCGACTGGTAAGGATTGGGCGGTGCGACCACTGCCGGAATCTTTTCAGAGGCGCGACGAAGCTGCCCCGCCACTCGGCCGATTTCCACGCTCTCTTCGCGTGTGCACGGCGGCATCCAGCTGGTCGTCGTACGGTAACGGTCTTCACCCGGCGCGCATTCGCTCACTTCCCAGACCCATCCGCCCATCGTCAGACATGTTCTGCCGGTATCGAAGGTGAAGAAGCGCGGCGTCGGGAAGGCGCCTGCGGCGAGCCGGTTCACATAGTCATGTTTGACACACAGGTCGTATTCGCTGATCAGGTGGGGCGCATAGCGTTTGATGAAGACGCGTGTTCCACATGCCAGCTGGGCGATACACGCCGAGGCCATTGGACGCGCCGAGTGAGTGAGGACCTGCGGGCACTGGGCAGAAGCACCCGCCAGATGCGGCATATCCACCAGGCGCTCTTCCAGCGCCGCCACATCCTGATCTGAGATCAGTGGCCACACATTGTTAATGATGTCGAGTTGTTCGTCTCGATTCATTTGCGGCTCCTCGTGCTCACCAATGCGCACGACTAAACCGCGTTCCTACGCCAGCATGATCTGGTTCAGGTATAACGGTCGGAGAATTTTCCCTCTCAGCCCGCCTGTCCGGGCTCCCGTGCCCCCTCACCATACCATCAGCTGCACGTCATACGTAAAACGAGGGTGCCCCACCCTCACATAGTGGATGGGTCACCCTCGTCAATGGGACAGGAAACACAGTGCGAACTAGTCGCGAGCCTTTTCCTTCATTTCCCACGTTTCGATGATGTCGCCCTCGGCAATGTCCTTGAAGCCCAGGGTGATACCGCATTCGTAGCCTTCGCGAACCTCGGTGACATCGTCCTTTTCGCGGCGCAGCGACGCGATCTCCAAATCGGGAGCAACCACGACACCGTCGCGAACCAGGCGGGCCTTCGAGCCGCGGCGAATGATGCCGTCACGGACAATGGAGCCTGCGATGTTACCGAACTTGCCGGAGCGGAAGACCTGGCGGATCTCAGCCGTGCCCAGCGCGACCTCTTCATAAATCGGCTTGAGCATGCCCTTCAGGGCCGCTTCGATATCGTCGATGGCTGCGTAGATGACCGAGTAGTACTTGATCTCCACGCCTTCCGCGTCGGCCATTTCAGCCACGCGCTCAGCCGGACGCACGTTAAAGCCGATGATGACCGCGTTATCGACGGTGGCCAGGTTGACATCGTTTTGCGTAATGGCTCCGACGCCGCGGTGGATGATCCGCAGGGCAACTTCGTCGCCCACGTCGATACGCAGCAAGGAATCTTCCAGAGCCTCAACGGCACCGGACACGTCACCCTTGATGACAAGGTTGAGGGTGTCAACTTCACCTTCCTTGAGAACCTTATCGAAGTCTTCGAGGGTGACGCGCTTGCGACGCTTGGCCAGCAGTGCTGCGCGCTCGGCAGCTTCTCGCTTGTCAGCGATCTGGCGGGCGGTACGGTCATCGGATGCCACAAGGAAGGAGTCGCCTGCCCGTGGAACTGATGTCAGGCCGATCACCTGCACCGGTCGTGACGGACCGGCTTCCTGCACATCCTTGCCATACTCGTCGAACATGGCGCGCACGCGTCCGGAGGCGGATCCCACAACGAGGGCGTCTCCCACGCGCAGCGTTCCACGCTGGACCAGCATGGTGGCAACCGCACCACGACCACGGTCAAGGTTCGCTTCAATGGCGACGCCTCGCGCCTCGGTGTCAGGGTTTGCCTCCAGGTCAAGTGCGGCATCCGCTGTCAGGAGGACTGCTTCGAGCAGGTCACTGATGCCGGTGCGCTGCTTGGCGGACACGTCCACGAACATGACGTCGCCGCCATATTCTTCAGCCACAAGGTTGTATTCGGTGAGCTGGGAGCGGATCTTATCCGGATTGGCATCTTCCTTATCCACCTTGTTGACGGCCACAACGATCGGCACGTCCGCTGCCTGCGCATGGTTGATCGCTTCAACGGTCTGCGGCATGACGCCGTCATCGGCTGCGACCACCAGGATCGCAATGTCCGTTACCTTGGCGCCACGGGCACGCATAGCGGTGAAGGCTTCGTGACCAGGCGTGTCGATGAATGTGATGGGGCGGTCCTTGCCCTCCATATCCACCGTGACCTGGTAGGCGCCGATGTGCTGGGTGATGCCACCGTGTTCGGTGTCGACGACGTCGGTGTGCCGGATGGCGTCCAGCAGCTTCGTCTTACCGTGGTCGACGTGACCCATGACGGTGACGACCGGTGGGCGCGGCTTGAGGTGCTCTTCATCATCAAGTTCTTCGGCCTCAAGGTCGATATCGAAGGACTCAAGCAGTTCGCGATCTTCGTCTTCTGGGGAAACGACCTTAACGTTGTAGCCCAGTTCGTCGCCCAGTGTTTCAAAGGTGTCCTGATCCAGTGACTGCGTGGCCGTTGCCATTTCACCGAGGTGGAACAGAACAGTCACCAAAGCTGCCGGATTGACGTCGATCTTTTCGGCAAGATCAGCCAGGGATGCGCCCTGACGGATGCGAATCTCCTGGCCATTTCCGCGAGGAATCTTCACGCCGCCGATTGTCGGTGCACTCTGCTCTTCGTATTCCTGCCGCCTTGCACGCTTGGACTTGCGTCCGCGACGCGAGCCGCTTCCACGACCGAATGCGCCCGGTGTGGAGCCGCGACCACCGCGACCGCCACGGGGACGGCCACCGCTCGGGGGCGCAAATGCACCTGCGTGTGCGCCGACTCCTGGGCTGTTGTGACGTGAATTGTTGGAACGTCCACGTCCGCCACGTGACGGGCGGTCAGGCTTGGCGAACCGTGCCTGATCGGGCATCATCATCGGGTTTGGATGGTTGCCGCCGCGTGAACGGTTCGGGCGTTCAGCGCGGTGCTCGCCACCGCCGGAGCGGTTCGTGTGCGCAGCGCCACCTTGTGTGCCGCGACCACCGGGCCTGTTGGTGCGCTGGCCACCGCGTGTTCCACCAGGTCGAGGCATACCTTGCGTGGATGCGAAGGGATTGTTGCCTGGGCGTGGCCCAGCAGGGCGCGGGCCGGGACGAGGTCCTGGGCGCGGTGCCGACTGGCGGCCATGAGCCTTGGAATCTGAAGCCGATGCTTTCTTGGCGGATTGGGGGCCGGGCTTGGGACCAGATTCTCCCGACGACACCGGTGCCGATGCGTGAGCATCGCCTGATTCCTGAGTATCGCGAGGTCCCGGTTTCGCCGCTGCAGCTGCCTTCTTGTCAGCTGCGTGCGCTACCGGTCCTGGCTTTGGTGCTCGCGTCTTGGCCGGTTTCTTTTCTGACTTTCCGGTCGGCGCATCATTACTGGCCGCACTGCTTTCTGGCTGTGCCAGGTCGGCAGGTGTGGACGCAGTGGACGACTTCCTGGTCGACTTACGAGACGCAGTAGTTGTCTTCGCAGCCGTTTTCCTTGTTTTCTTGGGTGCCTTCGCCTTCTCGGATTCTTCTGTGTCCTGAGGCGCAAGGGAGGCGTAGTGTTCACGCACGGCTCGAACCACTGGCGGTTCCAGAGCCGAGCTTGATGCCTTGACGAACTCTCCGCTATCGCGCAGGTACGCCAAGAGTTCTTTGCTGGCAATGCCGAGCTCTTTGGCGAGCTCGTGTACACGCAACTTTGCCACAATTCTCCTGTCCGGATCCGTCTCCGAACTGGAGACGGGACTTATCGTTCTTGCTGGCAGCTCATCGCTGGGTACTCATCGGGTGCCCATCAGCTTCCAACCCGCTTCCATTACTCGATGTCCAACGCACGGTGCGTTGCTGACAATGTGATCGTGTCGATCAGGTGATCCCACTGGTCCTCCCCCACGGTGTGAGGCAGGCGTAATGCATGTTCGAGGGCTCGCCGTCGGCGGGCCTTCTCCATGCATGTCGCATGTGCGTGAATCCACGCACCACGACCTGGCAGGATGCCTTTTGGATCCACCTGTGCGGATCCGTCGTGAGTCGCCACCATTCGAACCATGCTCGAGGGGGCGCCTCGCTGCCGGCAGCCAATACATGTGCGAATCGGGCCTGAATGGTCATGCGTCTCCACCGCACACATACTAGTCCAGCCCAACCAGTCTAACTGAGGTCGGCGTCCGTATTGGAATCTGTATGTGAGCGACTGGTCACGTCGTCCTCGTCCTCGTCCTCGGCAGTGATGTCGAATGCGTCGGTGCCGCTACCATCTGACACGCTGGCAGCCTCGTCACCTCCATAGGGCATGTCAGGCATCGATGAGCGTGACGCCTCCATCTTTCCGTCCGCATCCGTGTCGGAGTGAATATCAATGTGGAAACCTGTCAGACGCGCAGCCAGTCGAGCGTTTTGTCCCTCTTTGCCGATTGCCAGTGAGAGCTGGAAGTCAGGCACAACGGCGGTGGCGGTGTGATTTTCAACCGAGTGCACGACCACTCGGCTCACGCGCGCCGGAGACAGCGCGTTGGACACGAAACGAGCAGGATCTGCCGACCAGTCAACGATGTCGATCTTTTCACCACCCAGCTCAGTCATCACCGAGCGTACACGCGACCCCATCGGCCCAATGCATGCTCCCTTGGCGTTGACACCTTCACGTGTTGCTGCAACGGCGATCTTCGTGCGGTGGCCCGCTTCGCGCGCAACGGCCTTGATCTCCACCAGACCCTGCTGGATCTCAGGAACCTCGCGTTCGAACAGGCCGAGCACCAAGCCGGGGTGGGTTCGTGACAGGACGATTCGCGCACCACGCTCGGTGCGTTCAACCGACACGACGTAGGCGCGGATCCGCTCATTGTGGTGGTATTCCTCGCCCGGAACCTTTTCTGAATCCGGCAGCACGGCCTCGAAGTCGTCCGATAGTTTCACCAGCGTCAGGTGGCGTTCACGTGCCTGCTGGACAAGGCCGGTGACGATCTGCCCGGTCTTGGATGCGAAGTCGCCCAGAACTTTCTGATCGTCGGCGTCTCGCAGCCGCTGCATGATCACCGAGCGCGCAGTTGCCTGTGCGATGCGCCCAAAGTTGGAGGGAGTGTCATCGAATTCACCGATCGGGTTGCCGTCGTCGTCTTCCTCGGTCGCCATGACGGTGACCCGCCCTGAACGCTTGTCGATCTCAATGCGAGCTTTGCGGATAGCGCCCGGGATGTTGTGATACGCCTTGAGCAGCGCCTCTTCGATCGCGTCCACAAGAGTATTGAGATCTACACCTTTTTCCTGCTCCACCATTCGGAGCGCTGTCATGTCAATTTCCATGATCCCTCACTTGTCTGACTTACCCGTGCCAAGCTCGACGCGCGGACGCGCCTTCTTGATCGTGTCGTATTCAATGGTAACCGGCTCACCATCGACCACCAGAATGACCTGCTGATCAGCCACTTCGGACAGTCGCCCCTCAACGGTGGTCCCGTCGCGAAGCTTGACGCGGATGAGCCGTCCGATCTGTCTGCGCCAGTGCCGCGGCTGCGTGAGTTCACGCTCGGCTCCCGGTGTGGACACTTCCAGAATGTATTCACTGTCAATCGGGTCGGCCTCGTCCATCGCCAAGGAAATGGCTCGTGAGACCTGCGCGAGTGTGTCGGAGTCAACTGACTCGTAGGAGTCTGCAGACGTGTCCTCACCGTAATCCACGCTGATGCGCACAATCGGACGCGCCTGGGGGCCGACGACCTCGATCTGATCGATGATGAGTCCGCACGTGGCGACGACGGGCTCCAGTATGCGCCTGATCAGATCCTGATCTACTGGCTGAGCGGGTTGTGCCACAGTTTCTTCCTTCCGAACGACACGCCAATATTCACTAGTTTAGCCACATGCGCATGCGATGATGACACCGTGAAGTTTTCCTCCAGCCTGCACCGCCACTCGTTTTACCATTTGGCGAGGGCGGCGTGCGCAAGCGCCGCGATAGCTGCCATCGCCGTGACACTCACGGGCTGCGGGGTTCACCTGGAATCGGCGCAGGGCTCACTGCCTGAGCTGACAGCGCCCCAGCTGGTGCGCGATCGTGCTGTTCGCGCGGATTGGGCAATTGCCGCTCGTGCCGACGAGCTCGCTGATCTGGCCGGACAGTGTGAGCCGTGCCAGAAGGCGTGGCGCGATGTGGCCGACCGTGCCGCGCAGCGAGTCGAGTCACTGGGAGGCGTGTGGCATCCGTGGCCTGATGGTGCCCCTGAGGGCGCTGACTTGCCCGATCCGATCGCTGAGGCTCCCGTTGCAGCGGATGCATTCGTCGCCTGGATGGCGGCCTGTGCTGTACGCGACTTGTCATCCGTCGCTGATCCTGCCCTGCTCAGTGATGCCGATGCGCGCATACTTTCCAGGGTCGCGGCGGCGCGCCTGGCGGATGCGACCACGCTCGGTGCGGTTGTGGGCGTTGATTACGGTGAGGGCGCATCAAGTGTGCTGGTACTGGCGAAACGGATTGCGGCTCGGACTTTCGGGGATTCTGCGGGCGGGTCTGCTCGTGATGGCGTGATGCGCGCGGCTCAGGGAATTTTGGATGCCCAGGAGGTTGCGCCTGTCGACACAGGCACCGTCCTCTTTGCGCACCTGGCACCCGCTGACCAGGGCATGCACAGCGATCAACGCGACTTCACTGAAGATGCTGACGTGTCCAATGCGGTGCGCGTATGGGATTGTGTCGGTCAGACTCTTCCTGCCCTCCAGGTGGAGGGCGAGGGGATCGCTGACGCATCTGCCACGGTGGATCGATTGTTGGAACGCACGCGAGTTGTCCTCAACGCTGGCGTGGACGATACGCGCGAGTTCCGGTGCCATCTGGAAGAGTCGTCACCTCAGTCACTGGATGCGTTGATGCTGGCAACGGATCTGACTCTGGTTGATTCCGCCGATGCGGATGTGCGCGCTCTGGGGGTGCGCAGCCTGGCCGCTGACATTGTGGCAGGAGCCGCATCGGGCAGTGCTGACATGTCAGACGCCCTCGATGCAGCCTTAAAGCAGTAACGTTTCTGTCCCTCACGTACTGCGGTGTGCGTGATACCTGCCCGCGCATTTTTCGCCTGTCATGCGCGGCGTCCAGTTGGGGGCCTAGTATGCGTCCCATCACCGTCTGGGCAGGCGCTTGTCGTTGTTATTCTGCGGTGCCCCGACCGGGGCTCGAACCCGGGACAAACGGATTATGAGTCCGCTGCTCTAACCGACTGAGCTATCAGGGCAGATCTAGCCTAACCGCTTTAAGGCTTCGAAAGCGAATCGCGCCTGAACGCAAATGCCAGTGGTGTGGGTCATACTGTGCACCACGATGACAGGAACGCAAAACGAACCAGTCGCTGCCTTACCCCAATCATCCAGAGGAGTCTACTCATGAACCAGTTCACTGACGTTCACGCACTAGCTGTCAAGCTCTACAATGCCCTCGGCGCGTTCCGTGAGAATGCCGACGAAGATGAGGCCACATTGTGGATGCTGTACCAAACCTTAGCCGGGTGGCTGGCGAGCATGCTGCGCCATAAGGCTGCTGACGACCAGGTCGAACAGACACTTGCAGCGATCGCGCTGCGAGACGCACTACGAGAGTTCACGTTCGCAAGCTGCCTAGCATATGGCCAACTGATGAAAGTGATCCGCGAAAGCGGTGAGGACCTGAATGATCTCGACACATCGGAGTTTGCTAGTCTTCACGACATCATCGAGGAATGCCTGACCGAAAGTAGGCTGACGCTGGGAGATCGCCTCACGAACATTTAAGCAATGATTGTCCGGGGGAGCGTTCGGGGACGTGGCCTACGCGAGAGTAAGGCGAGGGGCCACTGTTCGGCCAATTGGAGCACGTCGATTGGCCCAAGTCAAGGCAATAAAAAGCTCCCGCGACTGGATTCGAACCAGTAACCGTCCGATTAACAGTCGGATGCTCTGCCGTTGAGCTACGCGGGATCAACGCATTGAAGTCTAGCGACTGATGACCAAAAGGGGCAACTTGAAAGAGGTGGTGTATCCCTCACTTTGCTGCACGTGCCAGCACAGCACTGCTCACGCGCCAACGGCCAGGGTGAGTGGCTCAGGCTCACATTCGCACGCTCATGTGAGGCCGCTGCTCGGTCTCGCTAGTCGAGGCCGACACCTTCACGCACATCCCGTTCAAGCGCGTCCGCCTGATGCGCTTCCTCACCGGTTAGCGGCCCATCCGACACGAGTGTGGAGAACAACTGCCCATCAGCAGTTCGACGGATTGCAGCAGTCACTGTCGCACCCGAATCAACCGTCACCGAACGTTGAGTCACGATCGACTGCGACACAGCTTCACTCATAAGCGCCATAAAACGCTCTGGGTCCTCACTGATCGTGACGCCCGTGAACGGTTCGCGGTCGGGATCGACCCACGTGACGCTCAACGTCCGCTTCTCAGCGTTCCAGCGCGCATGCTGAACTTCGTACCACATGGCAGCGAGGTGGACACCCTCGTCACTGGCGACGAAAAATGCGTACTTGCCGGCGATGACTACTCGCCCGTCCTCGAGGCGCTCGCATGGAGCACTCGCATCATAGGCGGGCAGATGCTGCGCAACCGTGGAGGGAAGCTGGCTGTGAGAAGGTTTCGAAGGTGTCATAGCAATGAGGATATCCGCAACGGTGATCTAGTTCGCGTCCAGAAGCTGGCGCTCGTAAGGATCAACGCTCAAGCCGGCATCGATGATGGAGCGAGCCCACTCGCGAGCGCTGAACAGCGAATGATCACGGTAGTTGCCACACGACTTTTCATCCGTACCCGGCACATCGTCCCACGCGACGTCTTCGGCAATGGCGCGAAGAGAATCGGTCACTACGCGCGCAATGTCCTCCACTGCCGGTTCTCCCCACGTAATCAGATGGAACCCGGTACGGCAACCGAACGGTGAGCAGTCAATGATTCCGTCCATGCGGTCACGCAGGAGTGACGCCAAGAGGTGCTCAATCGTATGCAACCCCCCGGTGGGGATGGCGTTCGCGTTGGGCTGGACAAAACGAAGATCGAAATTCGAGATCACGTCACCGGCAGGCCCGCTCTCACGATTGATGAGCCGCACGTAAGGCGCGCGCACAGCCGTATGATCGAGCTGGAAACTTTCCACTTCCGCCATTTCTTCTCCTAATTCTGCTCAGCGAACGCTCGCCGCCGCTCTTCACATTTCATCAACTCTGTGAAGGTCTCAGCATAGCGCTCATCATCAGAGTTCATACGCTGCAGTTTCGCATGCAGCTCGGCACTTCGACGCGTCAGATCCATACGCACCATCGCAGCAATAATGCCGCGCGAAAACGAACGCATTTGGTCGGGACGGTCCTGCGGCAAGGGTGCGACAGCCAGCTGCGTGACAACCGCATCGACAACCGGCCCGGCGCTTTCACGAATCGCTTCGGCAAATTTCTTCGTCGCAGCAGCTTCCGCCGCGTCCCCCCTGCCCATCGAGTCTTCTGCTCGGGTCAGCATGTCAGTAAAGGTCTGCAGCCCGCCGATAGCGCGCACAGCGTCGTGAACTGCCCTGTGAGCAGGCACCGTGAACGCTTCCCCGCCCAGTTCCTCAAAACCGGAATCCACCACGTCGACTGGGCGTTGAATCAACACCTCAAGGGCCTGGCGCTCCAGGTTCGCCACCGGATCGTCCATCACTGCTGCCGGCACTCGTCCAGGCACGCCCGCGCCCGCCATGTCCATTGCCGAGGGCGACGTGTAGCTGCGCGCCTGCGCATAACGACCACTCTGATTGGACGCCATCCGCGGCGCGGTGCGCACCGACTTGGCCACATCTCGCATATCCATGCCGAGCCAGCCTGCCAGTGAACGCGTGTACTCGTTACGCAACGCCCTGTCCTTGATCCCGGCCACCACGGGAGAGGCAGCGTGCAACGCGGCAACGCGACCTTCAGCAGTGTTCAAATCCTGCAGGTGCAGCAACGAGCGGATAACAAACTCAAACAGCGGTGTGCGCGAATTGACCAGATTTAATACCGCCTGATCACCGCTGCGAAGCCGCAAGTCACACGGATCCAGGCCAGATGTCTCCACGGCGACGAAAGTCTGGGCGGCAAAGTTCTGATCCTCACCAAAAGCACGAAGCGCCGCCTTACGACCGGCCTCATCACCGTCAAAAGTGAAAATGATTTCTCCACCGTGAGCACGCCCCGATGAGAGCACCACTCCGGCCGCAGGATCAGCACTGTCACCAAGCAGACGCCGCACGATCTTGACGTGCTCGGAGCCGAACGCCGTGCCGCATGTGGCCACCGCAGTGACTTCACCAGCCACATGCGCGGCCATCACATCGGTGTAGCCTTCCACAATGACGATGCGTCGACGCTTGGAAATTTCGCGCTTGGCCAGGTCAAGGCCATAAAGAACCTGTGACTTGTGGTAAATCGGTGTCTCGGGGGTATTCAGATACTTCGGAGAATTCGTGTCAGAATCGTCCAGGCGCCTCGCACCGAATCCGACGGTCGCGCCAGTAATGTCGCGGATTGGCCACATCAGGCGCCCTCGAAAACGATCGTAGATGCCGCGGTTACCCTGACTGGCAAGTCCGGCTGCCAGAATTTCCGCATCCGTGAATCCACGCGAGCGCAGCACACGTGTGAGCGAATCCCACGATTGCGGCGAATACCCGATCCCGAACTGCGCACTGTCGGACTGCGAAAAACCGCGGTTGGCCAGGAAAGTGCGGCCCGGCTTTGCCTCGTGGGACAGGAGCTGTTCGCGGTAGAAATCCTCTGCCACATTGTGGGCATCCAGGAGGCGCTGACGCTTCCCCGGTTCTTCCTCGCGTACCCGCCGGCCGCCTTCTTCATAGTGCAGCGTGATCGAGTAACGCTGGGCGAGCATCTCGACGGCTTCAACGAAGCTCATATGGTTGATCTTCTGGATGAAGCTGATAACGTCTCCACCCTCACCACATCCGAAGCAGTGCCACAGGCCGACTACGGGGCGCACGTGAAACGAAGGGGTCTTCTCATCGTGGAACGGGCACAGTCCTTTCAACGCACCCACGCCCGCACTCTTCAAGGTGACGTGTTCGCCTACCACCTCTTCGATCCGGCAGGCTTCACGCACCGCCGCTATGTCTTCTCGACGGATCATGCCAGCCATGGCTTCAGTGTACTGTTCCGCGCCCTCACGTCCACTGGGTCGATAGCAGCCCGCACAGGCGGGCGTGCCACTGTGAGGCTGAAATATCCGTCAATGTCGCCACCTGATCGATGACGACACGCAGCCGCTCGGCATCACCGTCGGCATGTTGCCATGCAGTCGCAAACGGCTCTTCGAGGTGCTGCCCACGCGATTCGAGCAACGCGTCAACCAGGTCGGCAAGAATCGTGCGCTGATGCAGGTAGACCGGTTCGGTTTCTCGCGGAGACATCACGTAGTGCACAGCGATCCCCTTAAGCAGCTGAATCTCCGCCCGCACGTCCCGAGGAATCACCAGGTCCGCATGGTGCCGTCCCAGCGGGCCATCACCGGCCACCTCACGCGTGGCTGCAACAACGCTTTGACAAAACCTGCCGATCAACTGGCTAGTCAGATTCTTCAAGGCCGCAAGATCCGCATAGGTGCCATCGAAACGGTGCAGCCACACCGGCAAGGCAAGCAGGCGTTCCATAGCCGCTTCCAGTTCAGTTGCGCTCGCTCCCGGGCCGTACCACTGCAGCGTGGAGTCGATAATGCCCGCCACATGCTCATCATCACTCACGTGGCTCACATCCATCGCGCGCGTGGCGATCGCGTCCTCCACGTCGTGCACGCAATACCCGATGTCATCAGACAGGTCCATGATCTGTGCTTCAAGGCAGCGCCTTCCCGCGGGCACATCGCCGCGCATCCAGGTGAACACCTCGGCGTCATCTTCATAGACGCCAAACTTCTTCATCGACTTGTCAGGGTCTGGGCCCTGGCCGCGCTTCCACGGATACTTCGCGATGGCGTCCAGCGTCGCCCTCGTCAAATTCAGTCCCGAGGGTGCCCCGTCCGGGGCGACAACTTTGGGTTCGAGGCGCACCACAATGCGTAGTGTCTGAGCGTTGCCCTCAAAGCCTCCGGCATCTTGCGCAAGGTCGTTGAGCACGCGTTCGCCGTTGTGACCGAACGGCGGGTGGCCCAAATCGTGAGACAGGCACGCTGCCTCCACAACGTCTGGATCTGCGCCAAGTTCTTTACCAAGCTCGCGACCCACCTGTGCCACTTCCAGTGAGTGCGTCAGGCGCGTGCGCACGAAGTCATCGCTGATGGGTCCCAGCACCTGAGTCTTGGCGCCCAAGCGTCTCAGCGCTGATGAATGGACAATTCGCGCGCGGTCACGTTCAAAATCGGTGCGTTCAGGATTCTTGGGTGATTCTGCGACGAATCGTTCACGGTCATCTGCCGAGTAGACGATCCGATGGGGCGCCTGGGCGTGGTTCATGCGCTGGTTCACGGCTCCAGCCTAACGCCCGTACATGCTCTTCCTTGGACAATATGTGCCTTCGGCACGCGAATGGGCCACAATGGTGTTATGTCTGACACGTCGACTTTTCACGTCGCATCCGATTCAAGCGTGACTACGCGACTGGTTCAGCGCGTCCAACGGGGACATTTCCCCTGGTGGAGACGCGCCGTGACCTGCGATATCGGCGGCGGTGTGACCGATGAGGATTTGGAAGTTATCGAAAAACTCTCCTTCGATTTTGCACGCGTCGGCTTCACGGCTGTTGCCGTCCGGCCCGCACATGCCGACATCGCGGTGGATGGGTCGCGCCTGGCATCATTTATCGAGCGTGTTCACCGCACCGGCGTCAAGGTCATCGTCCGACTGTCCGGCGCGCGCGTGCCGGGCAGCAGCGAGGGAGCGTTTGTCAACTTCGAACAGGACGTGTCCTCACTGGTCGTGCGCACGAGGGCGGCTCTGAAAGCCGGTGCCGACGGGATTGACCTGGGAATCATTCGCGAGGATGACCAGTCAGGTGACGATCAGGCGCAGCGCTTCACGCAACTGATCCACATTCTGCAGGCAGAGCTGGCTGATTTTGAACGCATGCCAATTCTGAGTGCGGAAAGTTCCATCACCACTCCGCATGCCCTGAGCCGCCACCTGGAGGAAGACTGGTTCCACCATCTGCGTGACGACGCACTGGTCACCTGCCCGTGGGACATCACTGAGCTGCATGAACGCATTGCGTGCACGCTGTCGGAGCGTTCGCGTCTGGGTCACGTTGCCGCCTGGCAGTGGTCGCACTGCGTCACCGACAACCGCCCCGTTCTTCCCTCCCCTGGTTCGTGGGAGGAAGGCGCTTCGCAGTGGCGCCGCAATGCGATGGCACTGGTGGCGCTGTCACTTCCGGGCGCGGCCTACACACCGTTCGACAGGCTGGCCGGTCGCCGCAATTTTGATGCTCACGACGGGGCTCACGTGGAGTGGGAGCCGAGTGAGGATGCGCGCCGCGAGCGCGAAATGGTCTCACGTGCCCTGAGGATCCGTGTTGAGCGCTCCATGGGGTCAGGATCCTTGGCATACGTGAACCACCTGGCCTGGGCGCATGAGGGTGTGGGTGTGCACCTGTGCGCCGGCGTCATGGTGGTGGTCAACGCTTCTGATACTCCTGTTGAGGTTCCGCCCGAACATGCGCTGCTGCTTGATTCAACGGGGCGCTCCGGTGGTGAGCCGAATCAGCCCACTGTTGTCGGCCCTGACCAGTGCGCCTGGTTTGAAGCAGCCTTGGTTCAGGCCCCTCCCGTCTCCAGCTATTCGTAAGCCACACGGGCCTGCTCAATCAGAGAACCATCAGCGCCCGGGCATTGGCAACATCGCGCCGATCTTGATCCTGGGTCGGTCTGTTCTGCGGAGCAGCCCGACCAACGCGCTAATTGCTGGTCACCGCCGCAATCGGCAGGGAGGGACGATCGCCGCGATCGACGGCGAATTTGGACTGGGCGGCCAGTGAGGCCATCGCGCAACTTCCGCATGCCGGTCAGCGTGGCTCAAATCCCTTGTCTTCCTCATCCCACACAATGTCGACTGTGCCGAAATCCAGCACGCCATCCGCGCTTTCGCGCCGATGCTGTTCCATCGCCGTTGAGATCATCAGTTTGATGCGGTTGAGCTGGTTGACCTGAGAGGCAGCGGGATCGTAGTCAACGGAGACAATGTTGGCGTTCGGGTAACGGTTGCGCAGCGCGCGGAACATGCCTTTGCCGATGATGTGGTTGGGCAGGCAGCCGAAAGGCTGTGCACAGATGATGTTCGGGCAGCCATGTTCAATCATGTCGACCATCCCCAGGTTGTGAGCGTTCCACGATGCTGATGCCATCGCGTTGTGGAAGAACTGGATCAGTGTGGGCAGTTCCGCCTCACACCCTTCCTCTTCAATAACACGCACCGCGTGGTTGTTTGCCTCGAGATGGAACTTCACCAGGATTTCCCCGACCAGTCCCACCAGGGGTTTGCGCGATGTCGCGCATGGCAAGCGCGGCGACATGCGCGAAATCATCAGACGCATCGCAGAAGAAGAATTCATTGCGAATGGATACGACGGCACCACAACCCGTCATATCGCGGCTCGCGCCAACTGCGATCCGGCAATGGTGAACTATTATTTCGACTCCAAGCAGCGTTTCCGCTCCTACGTACACTCCAGCATCATCCCCGACATTACTGACTTTATTCATCAGCACGTGTGCGGAACTGACGCTCCTCCCCTGTCACCCGCCACGCGCACAGCGATTGCGCGGGAGATTGAGTGCGTCATGTCCACGCTGTACGGTGTGGCCACGATGCGCTACATTGTCCAGCTCGAACCTCTCGCATCCATGTCAGAGCAGGCACTTATCGACGAGTTCGCTCCCATCGCGCAGCGCCGCCTGGATACGGTTGTCGAACTGGTTCGCTCGCCACGGAGCCGGTAGGTCTCCTCGCGCCCACACGCTCACGCTTCCTTGGTCAGGTGAGTGATGGTGTAGGTTTCGCCAGGACGCGTATCGAATGCGAGGTGCGTGGCGTCCAGCAGCGTCGATCTCACGCACGCGCCGTCAGCGCTTGTCACGGTCGCGTTCGAGGCTCCCGACAGACGTACCACTGCGTGCCCGCCACTTCCGGAGGTAATCGTCATCAAAGTGACGGCGCCATCGGCCCATTCATAGCCAACCGTGAAGTTGCCGCGAGCGCGCAGCCCACTGACTCGACCGTTTCTCCACACGCGCGGCAACGCGGGCGCTGGATACATATAGTTGCGGTACCCGCGTCCATCCTGACCCACCCAGGTCGAATTGGACTGCAGCAGCATTTCGCTGACACCTGCGGTGTAGCCGAAGTTCCCGTCGATCTGGAACGGCGGGTGTGTATCGAACAGGTTGGGGTAGATCCCGTTGGCAAAAAGAGACTGGGTGATGCGGTGCGCACGCTCCCCATCACCGGCGCGGGCCCACGAATTCAGTCGCTGAGCAATTCCCCACCCGGTCGCGCGGTCAGATCGATCATTCATCGACACCTTTGCCGCGTCGAGGAATTCTGCATGATCAACAGTGATCAGGTCGCCAGGATAGAGGCCCAGCACATGCGACATGTGGCGGTGGTAGCACTGATAGTCCGCGATCGCGGAGCCATCCGTATGATGCCCGAGGGCGCCCTCGTCGTACCATTCCTTGATCTGGCCTGAGTCGCCAATGACGATGGGGTCGAGCAGCTGCCTGGCGCACGCCCATGAACGTGAAGCGTCCGAGGTGAACGCGCCGCCATTTTCCCAGTCCCGCTCCCAATCGTCGATGGAGCAGCTCTCATCCATCGTCAGCCGATCGGCATCCACCTGCAGCACCTCTGCCGCTTCGATGGCGTCAGTCAGCATTTGCCAGATCAGGGTCTGCTCGTACACGTTGCCGTCAGTGACCGGCCCATGTTCGGGCGAGTAGGCAGGCGATGAGACTAGGCGGCGTGTGCCCGTCGAGTCGGTGGACGGGTGCAGCAGGCGCTGCACGTACAGGTCTGCCTGTTCTTTGAGCAGCGGGTAGATGTCTTCTCGCAGGCGCTCCGTGTCCCCGGTGAACTCGTACCATTCGTAGACGTTGTGCAGCATCCACGGAACCACGGCGGGCGACCATCCCCAGAAAAAGTCACGTCCCGGAGTGGTCCAGCCAAATGGAGTGTTCTCGGTGTGAGCGCTGAAACCTGATCCTTCACTGCCATCGGTACCCAGGTAGATGCGTGCCGTGCGTCTGCCCGGTTCGACCAGAGCCTTCATGAAGCGGATCATCGGATCGGCAGTTTCGACCAGGTTCGTACTGTAGGCCGCCCAGTAGATCATCTGCATGTTGACGTTGAGGTGGTAGTCGGAGTTCCATGCATTCGGCCCAACGGTATCGTCAGACCTGTTCGCCCATACGCCCTGCAAATTGGCTGGCAGCAGTGAGTTCTCCCGCGAGGAGCTGATGCCGAGGTAGCGTCCGTACTGAAACAGCACAACTTCCAGTTCGCGTTGCTGCGCAGGCGAGGCATCTCCTGCGCGGTAGGCGTCGAGTAGCACGTCAGTCGGAACGGTCCGGGCGCACTGATCCGCTTCGCCCCCGTCACATTGGCCCGCATTTTTCGCGTCGCATTGGCCCAGGTCCAGCTCCACTCTGTCAAACAGCGCGCTGTAGTCACGCTGGTGGCGTTCACGCAGGTCATCAATGCTGCGTGCAGCAGCCTCTTCCAGCACCGCCCTGACACGTCTCGACACATCGCGCGGGCTCTCGCCAGTTCGATATGCCGGAAACGTCAGCGCATAATCAGTCGCCGCGCTCACCAGCAGCGACACGTGCGTGCACCCTGCAATACTCAAGTGGTCTCCCCCGTCGCTGACCTCGCCGTCAGTGCTGGCCACTTTAATTGCCGAGGCATAGCGCAGGCCGTTGTTATGCAGTGCACCGCTGACTTCAAGGAGGCCTCCAGCCACGTCAACGGTGGTGCGCTCAGCGTTTTTCTGACTGTCCTGCTTCGTTGGAAACGACACGGCCAGTGTCTGTGCGGTGGTGGACGTCAGATGCATGACAAGAACGTTGTCAGGGTTGGAGGCAAAGTATTCGCGGGTGATGTGTGTCCCGTCATGATCGAATGCGACGTGCGCGATCCCGGTCGACAGATTCAGGTCACGTTCATAATTCGAGTAGTGGTCATCAGCGAAACCGTAGTCGAGGTAGACGGTTCCCCACGCCTGGTAGCCTCCTTGTTCGGCGGCATTGAAGCCGCCTATGAGAGTGTTCGACGCCAGGCGCGCTGCTTCTTCGCGGCGTCCCTGTTCGAATAGGTGCTGCACCGAGCGCAGCGTCTGGCCGTTTCTGCCGTGTTCGACTGAGTTGCCGCCGTCATAGGTCGGCGTGCTTCCCGGTCCGCCCGTCCACAGGGTTTTCTCGTTGAAACCGATGCGATCGCGGCTGATCTCACCAAATATCGCGCCGCCCAGGTCACCGTTTCCGATCGGCATCACTGTTTCCTGCCAGATGCGAGAGTCAGCGTCCACGATGGAGGGCGAGCCAGCTTGCGGCCCTTTTCCACTGGACATCAGTTCGGTCAGGCTCGCCGGTTGCCTGTACCACAGGCGCAGGTCGTGGTGGTGTGACGTTGTATGCTGAGCGCTCGCCATGAGGCGCCTTCCTTCGATCGGTGCGCGGTGCGCAATGTCAGTGCGCACGGTGCGCATGTCCACGTAGTGTGTGTGCTACCTGTTGAGCCGGCAACTGGCCAGGCGCACTGGACGCGCCGACCGTTGCAAATGTGGCCGCCAGTCCAAACTCAGGCCCCGCCAGGCGCGTCGCCACACCAGCCTCGCCCATGCCGATACAGATCGTCGGCACGTCCAGGTGCGACATCGCCCACCGTCCAGCCTGCATAATCGCGTCCGCATCAGCATGTGAGTGAGCGCGATAGGCGACCTTGACGATATCTCCATCCAGTGCCGCCATCTGCTCAAGCTGGCGCGTGATCTCTTCAGGTGACGGTGTCAGCTCCCAGTTGTGTGCGGAAATAATGACGGTACTGCCATCGTTGTGAGCATCGTCCACGATCTGTGCGCTGCTCGGCCATCTGGCTTCCACGTCCACACAGGGCGCAAGCGCCGCCAGGTTCCTGACATTGTGAGCGTATGCGTTTTCATCCAGGGCGCTGCGGCCGCCCTCGTCAATGGTGCGTATGGTGGCGAGGACGGGAATGGTGCACCGTTGGACAACAGCGCTGCACACGCTGGCAAGCTCGTCGGGATCTGGCCACATATCTGCGCGCCACTCGGCAAGATCAATCGGCTCGCCATGTAGGTTGTCGATCTCGTCGACGAGGGCGTCCCATGTGCTCCCGGTCAGCGGTGCGATAATTCTGGTCGGATGCCCCGGCCCCAGGAAAACGGGGCCGATCTGGACTTCTCGTTGCATGTTCTCACCCGCCTGACGCGTCATCTTCAGCCAGGTGCAGGTGCTGGCGTTCATCGTCAGTTAGTGTGCGCGAGTTGAGCCACCCATCGGGAAGATGCGGTTTCTTCTCGTGTCCTGCGCGTCCTCTGCTGCCCTGCGCTGCCGACGGGAAGGGCTGATCGAGGTCAAGATCCATCAGTCGCTCATGCAGCTCCTCCAGGGAGGAAACCAGATTGAGAGCCTGGCGAGATGGCCCGCCGATCGCGAATCCGCGCAGGTACCAGCCGATGTGAGCGCGCAGGTGACGCATCGCGCGATATTCGTCGGCCATTTCTTCGACCTGCCAGCGAGCATGCTGCTCAATGATGGGTGTGATCTGGCGGAGCGTGGGCGGTGGTGGAAGCGGATGCCCGTGCAAGGCTGCAACGAGTTCGCGGAACAGCCAGGGGCGGCCCTGCGCGCCGCGACCGATCACCACTGCATTACATCCTGTGCTGTCCATCATGGCTCGGGCATCGTCTCCGCTGAAAATGTCTCCATTGCCGAAGACGGGGATGTCCTCACGCACGACGTCGCGTAGTCGCGCAATCGCCTGCCACTGGGCGGCGCCCGAATAGTACTGGTGCTGTGTGCGTGCGTGCAGAGCAATACCGGCGACGCCTGCCTGCTGCGCAATGCGTGCGGCATCCAGGTAGGTCACGTGGCCGTCATCGATGCCGATTCGCATCTTGATAGTGACGGGAATATCTCGGCCGACAGTGCGGCCGGCATCGTCAGCCGCGCGAACCACAGCACCGACCAGTGAGGCAAACAGGTCCCGCTTGTAGGGAAGCGCAGCTCCCCCACCCTTGCGCGTGACTTTCGGCACCGGGCAACCAAAATTCAGGTCCACATGATCGGCCAGATCCTGCTCGACAAGCAGTCGGGTCGCAGCCGCCATCACGTCAGGATCGACTCCATATAGCTGGATGGAGCGCACCCGTTCTTCAGGATCCACGCGCACCATATCCAACGTGCGTTGGTTGCCTTCAACCAGAGCGCGCGAGGTCACCATTTCGGTGACATACAGGCCCGCTGGCGCATCGATCCGGGGACGTGGATGTGCCTGCCCGTCAGGAGCTGGACGCAAATGCTCGGGCAGGCCTTCCTCACCGAAGCGGCGGCACAGGCGCCGAAATGGCACATTCGTGACTCCCGCCATCGGCGCCAGGATGACCGGTGACCACAATTGAATGGGGCCGACAGCTACAGGCGCGAAGGCGGGAGCACACTGAACGGGAAGTAACGTCATCGGATGGACAGGTATGCCTCAGCAGGCGCCGAGCTTATCGGCAAGCCAGGCAGGAACCTCGTCGATCGGGATGCGCACCTGCTCCATCGAGTCGCGCTCACGGATTGTCGCTGCGTGATCGTCGAGCGAGTCGAAGTCAATGGTGACGCAGTAGGGTGTGCCGATCTCATCTTGACGGCGGTAGCGCCGGCCCACCGCGCCAGCATCGTCATAGTCCACGTTCCACCGCATGCGCAGGCTCTTCGCCAGTTCGCGTGCAGGCTCCTGCAGTTCCGGCTTGCGTGACAGCGGCAAGACGGCGGCCTTGACGGGAGCCAGACGAGGATCCATATGCAGCACCGTTCGCTTGTCCGCACCACCCTTCGCGTTGGGTACTTCTTCCTCGTCGTAAGCTTCCACGAGGAATGCCATGAGAGAGCGGGTCAGACCAGCCGACGGTTCGATAACATACGGAGTCCAGCGTTCGTTCTTCTGCTGATCGAAGTAGTCCAGCTTGGCGCCGGAAGCTTCGGCATGGACCGATAGGTCGTAGTCGGTACGGTTCGCGATGCCTTCGAGCTCGCCCCACTGGGAGCCTTGGAAACCGAACGTGTATTCGATATCAACGGTGCGCTTGGAGTAGTGCGAGAGTTTCTCTTTCGGGTGTTCGTACAGGCGCAGGTGTTCGGGATCAATGCCCAGGTCGACGTACCACTGGAAACGCTGGTCGATCCACTGCTGATGCCACTGCTCATCAGTGCCCGGTTCTACGAAGAACTCAAGCTCCATCTGCTCGAATTCGCGGGTACGGAAGATGAAGTTACCTGGCGTGATTTCGTTGCGGAAGGACTTGCCGATCTGAGCGATTCCGAACGGTGGTTTCTTGCGGGAGGTCGACATAACGTTGGCGAACTGCGTGAAGATACCCTGTGCTGTTTCGGGGCGCAGGTAGTGCAGTCCGGCCTCGTCATCAACGGGACCAAGGAATGTCTTGAGCAGTCCGGAGAAAGCCTTGGGCTGTGTCCACTGACCGCGCGTCCCACAGTTCGGACACGGCACGTCTTCCATCGACACGTCGCCTTCATCTTTCGAATGCTTCTCAGCGTACTGCTCGATTAGTTCGTCCTCACGCAGACGCTTGTGGCAGGACAGGCATTCGGTCAATGGGTCAGTGAATGCTGTGACATGACCGGACACTTCCCACACGCGCTTGGGCAAAATAACGGCTGAGTCCAGTCCCACAACATCGTCACGGGAGCGCACAACAGTGTTCCACCATTGGCGCTTGATGTTTTCTTTCAGCTCCACACCCAGCGGACCGTAATCCCAGGCTGAACGGGTACCACCGTAGATTTCCCCGGAGGGAAACACGAAGCCGCGGCGCTTGGCCAGGCTGATGACCGAGTCGAGACGTGAAGGGCCTTGTGCCATGTTGGATATTCTCCTTATTTTCATCGTCGCACCTGGCTGGTGCGACGCTCACGCGCTCGAGTCTACCGGTTTTACTGCGTTACCCCTTCACTGCGCCCGCTGTCAGACCCGACACAATGTACTTTTGCAGATACTGGAACAGCACAATCACCGGAATTGCCGCGACAACGGCTCCTGCGGCGAACAGGCCCCACGGTGCCACGCGCTCATCGGCAGCGCAGTTGTACATGCCGACAGCCAGTGTGAAATTTGATTCGCTTTGCAGCACAACACGCGCAATGACGAAGTCGGAGAAACTGGCGATAAAGGACAGTAAACCGACAACAGCCAGGATCGGGATCACGAGCGGCATGATGATCGTCCAGAACGTCTGAGCGTGGCTTGCCCCGTCGATTTCGGCCGCTTCGTCAAGTTCGCGGGGAACGGTGTTAAAGAACCCGTACAGCAGGAAGGTGTTCGACCCCAATGCGCCGCCCAGATACACGCAGATCAGCGCCAGACGAGAGTCCAGTCCCAGGACCGGAAAAACGTCCTGGAGGGCGAGCAGCAGCAGGAACAGTGCCACGAATGCCAGCATCTGCGGGAACATCTGAACCAGGAGCAGGAAGGTGAGTGTGCCGCGTCGCCCTCGGAAACGAAAACGGGAAAATGCGTAAGCGGCCGCAGCGCCCATCAGCACTGTACCAATCGCGGTAATCGATGAAACGATCAGCGAGTTCTTGATCCACTGCCAGTACGTGGTTTGCCCCAGTGCTTGGAAGTTCTCCAATGAGAAGTGCTGGAATAACTTGTTGGCTCCGGTCAGCGTCGCGCCCGGCGACAGGGAAACAGACAAGACGTACAGCAGAGGAATCAGACAGTAGATGGTGACGAGGATACCGACCACATACCTCCACCCCAGCTCTCGCATCCATCGGCCAGCCGACATCGAGTGGCGTGTATTGTTCGCCTGATCGTTGTGTGCGCCGCGTGTTGTGGCAGCTTGAGACGTTGATGCAGTAGTCATCACAGTTCCTCCAATGCGCGCGTCTTCCTGAAGCCCAGCCAGGAGATCACTCCTACGACGATGAAGATGACGATCGACATGGCTGATGCCAGACCGAAGTTCTGCCCGCCCCGGTCAAATGCGATCTTGTAGACCATCGAGATCAAAATGTCAGTCTCACCCACCGGCACCGACAATCCCGGATAGGACGGGCCGCCACCTGTGAGCATGTAGATCAGTGAGAAGTTGTTGAAGTTGAAGGCAAACGATGAGATGAGCAGTGGGACCGTCGATTGCAGCACCAGTGGTAGCTTCACTGACCACACTGTGCGCAGCGCCCCTGCTCCGTCTATCTTCGCCGCCTCCATGACGTCAGAGGGCAACGATTGCAGTGCACCCAGGCAGACGAGGAACATGTATGGGAATCCGAGCCACAAGTTCACCCCCAAGATGGAGACCTTCGCCCACGTCCCATCGGTCAGCCACGGAATATTCGCTCCGGGCATCCAGCCCAGCAATGCCTCGTTGACGAAGCCGAAGCGCTCGTTGAGCATGCCGCGCCAGACCAGGGTGGCGAGGAAGCCAGGGAACGCGTAGGGCAGAATCATCAGGGACTGGAAGATCCGTCTGCCCTTGATGCGCTGATCAGCGAATGTCAATGCCAGGAAGAGGCCGAAGGCGAAGGTGGTGATCACCGATCCGAATGCAAAGACGAACGACCAGATCAGCGATTTAAAGAACGGGACGGCCAGGTCAGGGCTAACCACCATTGAGGCGTAGTTGTCGAAACCGACAAAGACGCGCCACCCGGGCGTGAGGTGCTCGCCGTCTGGTGAGGTGAAGAAACCGTCACTGTCTGCCGTGTACACCACGCCGGTTGCCGTGTTTGTCATGGTGTCGGCTTGTTCGTCGTAGTGGAATGTGGGCTGAGCCAGATAACCTTTGGAGCCGTCAGTGGTGACGTAATACCCGTCGTCAGGGTTGTCACTGACCGGTACAGTCAGGTTGACCACGTCGTTTTGTCGGGCTGCAACATCTGCAAACGCGAGGACGTCGTAGCCTTCCACCGAGGTGATACCCAGGGAGCCGACTTGTGCGTTGACCTCATGAAGCGGCACATCCTCAAAACCGACGCTCACCGCATGTGTATCGGGATCTTCGACCGCCAGCCCCAGTGTGCCGCCGTCGTCGACGACCGCCATATTGACGGTGGGCGCGCCATCCACCCTTTTCTTGTTCTCCATCATGATGGAGCTGATGGCGTCAGCTTTGGTCGAGTTATGCCCTTGCCCGTAGTTTGTGAAGGACACGTAGCCGGTATACCCCATGACGAAGACCTGGTAGATCAGGAGGAACACCAGGCCGGGGATCAGGTATTTGGCGGGCAGCATCCGCGAGGAAAAATAGATGAAATCGACGGCAACCAGCAGAAGGACCAGTAGCGCCACGATGAGCCACGACTGGACGAACGCCGCTGTGATGATGCCGTAGACGCCGAGTGCATTGACGAGCATCATCAAGATCAATTTGGCGATAAAACCGGGCCTCGTTATGTCGCGGGCATGTGAGGTGCGGTACGAGGGGGCCTGCGGTGAATCCGTTGACTGTGAGGACTGTTCTGTGTGAGAAGACGTTGCTGATGAAGGCGACGACATGGCCTACTCCTGATTGGGTGAACAGGGTGCGGGCGGCACGGTGGATGAGAAAAGAGATGCGAGGCGCCTCGTTTCTCATCCCCGTGCCACCGGTCTGTCACGCTGCAGTGAGCAGCGCGACGCGACAGACACTACTCAATAGCGCCTTGAATGTTGGAGATCATAGTGTTCCAGCCTTCTTCGGGAGCTTCCTTGCCGGAGATGATGTTTGCTTCGGTCAGACCCCAGAACTGCCACACGGCGCTCATCTCAGGAATAGACGGCATAGGCATACCGGTTTCGGCAATCTTGGAGAAAGCCTGAATGTCAGGGTCATCAATTGCGGCGGCTGTTTCTTTCAGAGCCGGTGTGCGCCCAGCCAGGTCGTACATTTTCTGCTGCGCTTCGGGGGTCTTCATAAAGTCCATGAACTTCGAGACAAGCACCTGGTTCTGACTCTTTGCAGATGCGTAGAAGACCTGGACGCCGACGAACGGCGCCGCTGTTTCACCTCCCGCTGAGGGGATGGGCAGCACAGAGATGTCCATGCCGGCATCGCGGAAAGCGTCAACGTTCCACGGACCCGTCACGGTGTATGCCGCTTTGCCGTCCAGGAAGGACTGCTTGGCGATTTCGCCGGTGATGTTGATGTCGAAGATTCCAGCGTCTGCCTGTTGCTTCAGCCATGTAGCATACGCCACCCCCTTTTCGCCACCCATCGTCAACTCTGAGGTGTAGGAGCCGTCAGCTTCCTGAGCAAAAACCGTTGCACCAAAGGAGGTCTGGAATGGGTAGTAATGGTACGGGTCTCCCTGATCTCCGGTTTGGAGGACGAACGGATACTCGGCTCCTGTCGCTTTGCCCGATTCGATCATCTCGTCGAATGTGGCAGGCTCATCCGTGGTCAGCGCGTTATTGCGCACCAGTGCCAGCGATTCGGTGGCGTAGGGTACACCGTAGGTCTGCCCGTCATAGGTCACGGCCTGCACTGCTGATTCGGTAAAGGCGTCAGCTGAATCGGCAATGTCAACCGGAGCGACGACACCATTGTTGACCAGTTCTCCCAGCCCATCGTGAGCGGTCACCATCATGTCGGGGCCTTTGCCGGTAGGTACCTGCGCGATGAAGTCTTTCGACATGGTGTCGTTGGACTTGGAGAAGATATTGACGTCAATTTGCGTTTGAGCAGTGAAATCTTTCGCGAGTTCCTTCAGCGGCCCGGTTCGGGTGTCATCTGCCCAGATAGTGAGGGATCCAACGGTTGCAGCACCGTCCGAAGCAGACTGTCCGATGGCGGACTGTTCCGCGTCAACACCGTCTGAGGACTGGCCGGACGGCGAATTTCCGCCGCACGCTGTCAGTGTGGCAACGATGGCGAGGGCACCAAGTACAGTTATGCGTCTGCGCATTCAAACTCCTATGATCGGGTGATCGTGAATCCGCACGCTCCGCTGCCGTGCGATTGTAGCTCTTACTGTAAATAATCTCCGACAATTGTGCAAGGATTTACAGAAAAGATAGAGAACTGTTACATTCAGTACAGCGTCCACTCGGTGAGCCATGCACGGCTCACCCTCGTGATCGACTACGATCGATAAGACGTACATAACCGGGAGGGTTCAATGCCGAAGCACCGCACACGGATGACTGATATCGCTGAACACGCGCAGGTGTCAACAGCTACCGTGTCACGCGTCATTAACGGAACTGGCCCCGTGTCAGCCGAGACGCGCCACCGCGTCCTGACGGCGATTGATTCTCTGGGGTATGAACGCCCCCTTCCTGAACGCTCCTCCTCCACCCCCTGCATCGGGATCATCATCCCCGAACTGACCAATCCAATTTTCGCCGCATACGCCCACGCCATCCAGGCCGAGGTTTCGCGCACAGGTGCAATCCCATTGATCTGCAGTCAGACTCCCGGCTCCACCTCCGAGGGTGACTACGTTCAAACCCTTCTGTCCCACGGATGCTCCGGCTTGATTTTTGTGTCGGGGCGTCACGCCGATTTTCGCGGAGATATGTCCCGCTACCATCACCTGCGCGAACGACGCATCCCATTCGTCACCATCAATGGATCACGCGAGGAGATTGAAAGCGCAGATTTTTCTGCCGCCGACCAGATCGGTATCTCGATCGCCGTGCGTCACCTGCGCGAACTGGGACACACACGGATCGCTCTACTGTCCGGGCATACGCACATCGTGCCCGCCAGCAGGAAAGTCGACGCATTCAAGACAGTCATGGCTCAGGAGTTCGGAATCGACAAGCCGCGCATTGTCGAAACGTTCTACACATACGAGGCCGCCGCAGCTGCAACTCACGGTCTGCTCGATGAGGGCATGACTGCCCTCGTCACTGGATCAGATATGCAGGCACTGGGCGCAATTCGCGCGGCAAAGTCACGTGGCATGCGCGTGCCGGATGACCTGTCGGTTGTCGGGTTTGACGATTCGCAACTCATGGCTCACCTCGATCCACCCCTCACGACGATCCGCCAGCCTGTTGATGCGATTACCACGGCTGCAGTTCGCACTCTGTTCGAAGCGATCAAGAATCCTGACATGCCCGCCACGTCCGGGGCATTCCTGTACACACCGGATCTGGTTGTCCGCGGTTCGACTGGCCGAGCGCCGTCCACATCGCGATAAACTACACATCTCACACCAGGTCCACTTGACATTCATTCTCACTTACGGTGGAGTTGTAGGTATGAAGATCTCGCGTCCTCTCCTCACCCTCGTCTGCGCTGCCACCGTGCTCGCCGGGTGTTCCACTCCTTCAGCACCCCAATCCACGCAGTCTGAACGGTCGGTCATCGCTGACGCAGGCCAGTCCTCCCAGTCCGACACATCGACGGTACTCAACGTCGCGGCATCCTTCTACCCGTTGCAATATCTGGTGGAGCAGATCGGCGGTGATCGTGTAGCCGTGTCGTCACTGACACCTCCGGGCGCCGAACCGCACGACCTGGAGCTGTCGCCGGCCAAGGTGAACGAATTGGGGCGTTCAGACATCGTGGTCTATCTTTCTGGTTTCCAGACTGCCGTCGATGACGCTGTTGCGATCAATCCACCCGAACATGTTGTTGATGTTGCCAGTGCTGTTCAGCTCCTGTCCCCCACACACGCAAATGAGGACACACAGTCGGGGCACAACGAGGCCGAGGACACTGACTCGACGGATGAGGAACACGGCGATCACGACACAGGTCACGAACATGACCACGGTGACGTGGATCCACATTTCTGGCTGGATCCCCAGCGTATGGCTCAAGCTGCCACGATGATTGGACAGGCGCTCGCAAAAGCCGACCCAACCAACGCGCAGCTGTACACCACGCAGGCGGCCCAGGTGTCTACTTCCCTCAACGAATTGTCGACGGAAATTGTCGAGGGCACACGCAAGTGCGCTCACACGACATTCATCACCTCGCACGAGGCCTTCGGTTACCTGGCCGACCGCGCCAGCGTGAACCAGGAAGGCATTGCCGGTATTGATCCGGAAACATCGCCCTCGCCAGCCAAACTGAAGGAGATCTCCGAGCTGGCCAAGAAAGAAGGCGTGACGACAATTTTCACTGAGACTCTCATTGACCCGAAGATTGCGCAGACACTGGCAGAGGACCTGGGAATTAAGACCGCAGTCCTTGATCCCCTCGAATCCCAAAACGATCCATCCAAGGACTACATGGACGTGATGAGAGACAATCTGGCTGCTCTGCGCACAGCACTGGATTGCAAGTAGCCCCCGCAATGACCTGCCCCGATGCGTCTGACATGACCACTCTTGCCGTCAGCATGCGTGACCTGCATGTCGCGTGGGATGACACCCTCATCCTGCACGGCATTAACCTGGATATACCCGCCGGACAAACGCTCGCCGTGACGGGTGCCAACGGTTCCGGCAAGTCCACGCTGGTACACGCGATCCTTGGCACCGCACCGGTGACACGCGGCAGCATGTCACTGTTCGGCATGCAGGTCAGTGCGCACGGCAAGCGACCATGGTCGCGCATCGGCTACGTCCCGCAATATTCACGCGCAGGCGGCGGCGTCGCCTCCAATGCGCGTGAAGTTGTCGCCTCAGGTTTACTGGGGCCTCGAAAATTCTGGCTGTCACGCTCCGATCGACGCAAAGCGCTCGGTGCTCTGGAACTGGTCGGGCTCGCACATCGCGCAAACGATCCGGTCTCCATCCTGTCGGGTGGGCAGCGTCAGCGCGTCAACATTGCGCGCGCCCTGGTGCGCCACCCGGATTTTCTCATCATGGATGAGCCGCTAACTGGAATCGATTCGGTTTCGCGCCAACGCCTGGCGTCGATCGTGCAGTCAGCCAAGGACGGGGGCACCACCATTGTGTTGGTCCTGCATGAGCTAGGGGAACTACGCCCCCTCCTGGATCGTCAAATCACCATTGCCGCCGGCCACATCACCTACGACGACGCCCCACAACCGGCATCGACCGAGGAGGCGAGCCATCATGGGTGAGGCACTCGCCGGCCTTTTCACATCCCCACTGATGCTCCGTTCCCTGCTGGCAGCGCTGCTGGTCGGACTGTGCGCACCCATCGTCGGCACCTACCTGGTACATCGCCGCATGGCGATGCTGGGAGACGGCATCGGGCACGTCTCGCTGACGGGTGTGGCTCTGGGCTGGATCGCCGGGACAGCTGCAAACGTGACGCCTTCTGATCAATGGGCATTGCCGGGCGCCCTTGTCGTATCAATCCTGGGCGCGGTGACGATCGAAGTCGTCAGGCTCAGTGGCCGCACCAGTGCCGACGTTGCCCTCGCCATGTTGTTCTACGGAGGCATCGCCACCGGCGTCCTGCTGATCGGTCTGGCAGGTGGAACGTCCACACAGTTGAACTCGTATCTATTCGGATCCATCTCAACAGTGCAATGGGGAGACGTCTACCTCATTGGCGCACTGTGTGCACTCATCTTGCTCATCGGCCTGGGATTGTCGCCTGCACTGTACGCAGTGACCGATGATGAGGACTTCGCGCACTCAACCGGCCTTCCGGTGGCTGCCCTGTCCATCCTCATCGCGATCCTGTCGGCGTTAACTGTCGCAGTTGCGATGCGCGTCGTGGGCTCGCTCCTGGTGTCGGCCCTGATGATCGTCCCGGTCGCAATCGCGCAACTCGTCACCCGTTCCTTCCGCTCCACAATGGCCTGCGCAATGGCTCTGGGAACCGTGCTATGTGTCGGCGGCCTTGTGGTGACCTACTTCGTGGATGTCTCCCCCGGCGCACTCATCGTGGTGGCAGCTATCGTCGTATACATCCTCGGATTCGTTATCAAGGCTGCCATTGACGGAATTCGACGAGGGCGACGCCTCCAGGTCACCGGCGGACATACACATCTGATTGCCGGTGATCCTCACGCTCATTCGGCGCATCCTGACTCCCCCGATCGGATGGGCACACCACCAGCAGATGACACACTGTAATCTCCATTTCTCGCCTCAACCCTGTATGCTTCCAAGAACGAGAAGATTTACTTCAGGGTCGGCAAGAGGGGGACATCGTGCAGCGGATGACTCGGCAACGTCAATCCGTCTTTAACGAGCTGCGTCGTGACAAGGACTTTCGTTCCGCACAGCGGATCTACGACGACCTGACAAATCAGGGGCAGCGCGTCGGCCTAGCGACGGTCTACCGCAATCTGCAGGCACTGGCTGAGATGAATGTCGTCGATGTCCTGCGCATGGACGATGGCGAATCGATGTTCCGTCTGTGCGAAGATGAAGGCCACCACCACCACCTGGTGTGCCGCAACTGCGGTCACACTGAAGAGATCGAAGTCAGCGAAGCAGAATCCTGGATTTCTCAGATCGCCTCGCAGCACGGCTTCACTGAGGTTGCCCATTCGCTCGAAGTATTCGGTCTGTGCTCTGAGTGCAGCGCTGTTGAGGATGACGAGGACTGATGCCAGTTCCCCAGTGGGCCTCAAGCGGGCTGCCTCTTTTCATCTTCCTGTTCTTTGTCGTCTTCTTGCGCGCCCAGGGCACCTATTGGCTTGGTCGAGGCGCCGCCGCGGGCGCCCTGAAAGGTGACGGACACTCCGGCCTCATCGGCGCGATCGCCCGCTGGTTTAACGGGCCTGTTCCCCGCCGCGGTGCAGAACTGCTCGAAAAATGGGGACTTTTGATCATCCCGCTGTGTTTCCTCACCGTCGGTGTTCAGACAGCGGTCAATGCCGGTGCCGGAGTTGTCCGGTTGAAGTGGCGCACCTATACCCTCGCGATGCTTCCCGGGTGCGTAGCGTGGTCGATCATGTACGGGCTGGGACTGCTGGCTGTGTGGGTCGCTGCCATCGGCGCAATCGCAGGCTCTCCGATTGCATGGATCGGGATCGCTCTGGCGGTGATTATTCTGGCCAGCTGGCTCATTTATCGTCGCTCGCACCCCAAAGCGGCACCTCAGGAAGTCCTGACGTGCGAGGAATCCCCGGTATCAGCACAGTAGGACGCTCACCGAAGCGGCGCGTGCGGTGAATTGACGGCACCACCGAAACGGCGATCACGTTTCCCGTAGGACGCCAGACATTTCCACAGTTCACTGCGGTCAAATTGCGGCCACGGCGTATCCACGAACATCATCTCCGCGTACGCCAGCTGCCAGAGCAGGTAGTTCGAAATACGTTGCTCGCCTGAGGTGCGAATCATCAGGTCGACATCTGGCACATCGGGCAGATACAAGTGGCGCGCAAACGTCCGTTCAGTCACGCCAGCCGGCTTCATCGTCCCGTCAGCAATCTCCATGGCAATCGTGCGTGCAGCGTCCACAATTTCGGCGCGCCCACCGTAGTTGACACACATAATCAGATCGAGCGTCCGGTTCGATTCGGTGGCGCGCTCAGCTTTTTCCAGGGCGTGAATAACGGACTTCCACAGTTTGGGTCGCCGTCCACTCCATCGCACGCGCACACCCCATTCATCAAGTTGGCCCGTCCTGCGCGTGAGCACATCGGGCGCGTAGTTCATGATGAAACGCACTTCAGCCGGGGAACGTTTCCAGTTTTCCGTCGAAAAGGTGTAGACGCTCAGATAGCGCACGCCCGCGTCAATGGCACCGGCGATCGTGTCCATCAGGGAGTATTCTCCGGCGTGATGCCCTGCCGTGCGATTCAATCCGCGAGCATTGGCCCATCGACCATTTCCATCCATCACGAGGGCGACGTGGCGAGGCACGCGGTCAAAAACGGGAACCGGTTGGGACCACTGACCCGGACCCAGCACAGGAGCAGTGGGATCTGATGGTGCCCGATCAACCGGAGCCTGGGCAGATGTCATGCCCGTTTCCTTTCGAAGAGCTGGAGTGCGCGCAGCTTACGTTCCAAATGCCACTGCGTATACGCCGATGTCAGGTGTGCGACGCGTTGCCGGTCATACGCTTCGGTGCGGTCAGCCTGATCCCAGTTTCCGGCCAGGAGGTGCCCCATCAGTTCCATCGTGTTCTCCGAGACGGCCACTCCCCCTTCGCTTTGGCACTCGTCGCACAGCGCGCCACCCTCGGAAATGGAGAAGGACGTGTGCGGGCCGGGCTTGCCGCAACTGGCGCATGCGAAGCACGAGGGTGCCCACCCCGCCACTGACAGGGCGCGTAGAAGATACGAATCGACGACGAGGACCGGGTCGTGACGCAGGTTGGCCAACGCGTGGAGTGCTCCGAGCAGGAGTGAGTATTGAGCGTGTGCACCGTCAGCTGAATCGGCCGTGAGGCGTTCGGCTGTTTCCACCATGACCGTTCCGGCGGCGAACAAATCGAAGTCCGAAGCCAGTTGAGTGCCGTAGGGGCGCAGCATTTCGACCTGCGTCACAATGTCGAATGTGCGGCCACGGTGCAGCTGCACGTCGATCAGTGAGAACGGTTCCAGGCGCGCACCGAATTTCGAGGTGGTGCGGCGCACTCCCTTGGCTACCGTGCGTACCTGCCCGTTTTCCTTGGTGAGCAGGCAGACGATACGGTCAGCTTCCCCCAGTTTGTGGGTGCGCAGGACGATCGCCTGGTCTCGGTAGCTTCTGATCACGCTCGCATTGTCTCACAGGCCGGTCGAGGTGCCACAGGACACGTCGACCGGCACCGTCAATGTGCTATTAGCGCAAAGCGCGGTTCATGGCGGAAATGACTGCCTTGTAGGTGGCTGTCGTGATGGACGAATCGATGCCGACGCCCCAGACGATCTGGCCGTCGACCGCTGCTTCCACATATGCGGCTGCGGTGGCGTCACGTCCCTGGCTCATGGCGTGCTCAGAGTAGTCGAGGATACGCACATCCAGGTCGAAGTCGTGCATAGCTGCGACGAAAGCGTCGATCGGGCCGGTTCCCACGGCGCTGATGGCAACGGGCTGTCCCTGGTCCAGGATCTCACCGCGCAGTTCCACTTCCTGCTCTTTGCCGCGCGTGTACAGGTGGAAGTCTCCCATTTCGAAGCGTCCCCACGGGGCCAGGCCACTTGCCCTGTCGGCGGGCAGGTATTCGTCGGTGAAGATCTTCCACAGGTTTTCGGAGTTGATCTCTCCGCCAAAAGAATCTGTGTGACGCTGAACGATGCGTGAGAATTCGATTTGCAGGCGTCGCGGCAGTTCCATGTGGTGTACGGTCGACATGAGGTAGGCGACGCCCCCTTTGCCGGACTGGGAGTTGACGCGCACGATCGCCTCGTAGGAACGTCCCACGTCATGCGGGTCGATCGGCAGGTACGGAATGCCCCACGGCACAGCGTTTTCATCTCCGCCAGCTTCCGCAACTTTCTTCTTGCGGGCTTCGAAGCCCTTCTTGATGGCGTCCTGGTGCGATCCGGAGAAGGACGTGTAGACCAGGTCCCCCACGTAGGGCATACGCGGTGGGGTTTCCATCATGGTGCAGTGTTCCACCGTGTGCCGGATGCGATCCACGTCGGAAAAGTCAATACCCGGATCGATACCCTGGCTCATCATGTTCAGGCCGAGGTTGACCAGGTCCACGTTGCCGGTTCGTTCGCCCTGTCCAAGCAGGCATCCCTCTACGCGATCAGCGCCGGCCAGCAACGCCAGTTCCGCTGCTGCAACACCCGTTCCGCGGTCATTATGCGGGTGGACGGACAGCGCGATGTGGTCGCGCCTCGACAGGTTCGTTGACATCCATTCGATCTGGTCGGCAAACACATTAGGCGTTGCGCGCTCCACCGTTGCCGGCAGATTCAGCACAATTTCACGGTCGTCGTCAGGCTGCCAGATATCCATGACTGCTTCGCAGATTTCGGCTGCGAAGTCCAGCTCCGTGTCCACGAAGATTTCCGGTGAGTATTCGAAGCCGAAGATCGTGTCATCTGAGAGGACTTTTTCTGCCCGCGCCATGATTTCCCGGGTGCCGCTTTGTGCCAGGTCAACGGTTTGTGACTTGTCCATACGGAAGACGAGCTCGCGGAACAGTGGCGAGGTTGCGTTGTACAGGTGAACCGTTGCCCGGGGAATGCCGACGAGGGCGTCGATGGTGCGCTCAATGAGTTCGGTGCGTGATTGTGTCAGCACAGACACTGTCACGTCTTCAGGGATCGCCTCATCGTCAATCAGAGAGCGAACAAAGTCGTAGTCGGTTTGCGATGCCGCTGGGAATCCAATCTCGATTTCCTTGTACCCCAGTGAGACCAGCAAATCGAACATGGCACGCTTGCGCGTGGGATCCATCGGCTCGATCAGTGCCTGGTTGCCGTCACGCAGGTCGGTGGACAGCCAGCGCGGGGCGCGTGTCATGCGCTTGGTGGGCCATGTGCGCGTGGGCAGGTCGATGGGGTTGGATTCCAGGAATGGAATGTACTTGTCAACCGGCATGGGGCTGGCTTGAGGTGTGGGAACGTTGGCTGTTGTGCGCATCTGCTTTCTTCTTTCCTGCTGGTGTCGATTCCGGTGGCGAACCGGCTTGACCGGGGTCGACAAACGCCGCGACGAGGTTCCGGCCTTTTCAGGCCTCGTCGCGGCACATAAGCAGGAGTGCGCGCTGCATCATATTCTCCACCGTAATGAGATTGGGACCACCGCGCCGCACGCGTTTCACAAAGTGGACACTACGCGCCGCTGGTCAGACGCCGGTTCCCGTGCAGTTGACGTTTGAATCGACGATGCCAAACCTGTTGATGCGCACCGCGCCTGCGTCAGTTCATGCGTCAGCCGGCGCTGTTAGAACTGTTATCAGCGCGTGCGGCCTGTGCACGCCATCTGCGAGCACATGCCTGCAGACGCAGGGTGCTGATCACTGCATATACCGAGATGGGCGACAGGACGAGCGCCGGGATATACAGAGTCAACGCTGCGGCTGTTGGTACCGCGAAGTATGCCCAAGCCATGACTGGAATAAGCAACACGAATATGACCATGATGATGAACGCAAAAACCTCACGCACTCTGTTGCGTGAACGAGCAGCCAGCAGGTCGTTGCCTCCCGCATTCCATCTGTGCAGGTTCATCTTCTGACGGATGCCTGCATGATACAGCCAGGCGGCAACCGCTCCGCCCAGCAGCGTCGCGGCACAGAAGAGTGCGATGTAGGCGCCGCCGCTCAAATCAGCGGGGTGCTTGGTTACCAGCCACATCGTCAGCGGCGCAAGAAGGAATGCTCCGATCAGTCCCCCGCCCTGTGCGGCTGCTCCACGGTCATCGTTGTCTACCGTGAGATAGGCGTGATGCGTGACAGGCTCATACATCACGTAGCGACCCTCGTGCGGACCCACTGGGATCATCTGGCTCCGAGGAATGCGGCAGCTTCCCGGGCGGTTTGTGTCTTCCTTATTCACTCGAACATGATAGGTCGAGGGACGTAGTGGCGCCGGTTCTTGAGCTGTTTCATGACAAGGCAACCTGGAAGGAATGCGCAGAGGCTTCGCCGGGGCCGCCCTCGTCGAAGCGACCGGGAATTCTGGCCCCGCACGCCGGACACGTCCCGTTAGCTGTCACGTCGTAGCTGATGAGGCGGTACCAGTCGCGCACGATGAGTTCGTGCCCGCAGGAGGCGCATGTGGTGGTATCCGCTTCGATGTCGTGAACATTGCCGCAGTACACGTAATGCAGCCCTTCGTCGAGTGCAATGGAGCGGGCTCGGCGCAAAGTCTCAGGTGGAGTCGGTGCAGTGGTGCGCATTTTGTGGTCAGGATGGAATGCTGAAAAATGCACAGGCACATCAGAGCCGCACTCACGCAGGATCCACCGGCACTGACTGCGGATTTCCTCAGATGAATCATTGTGTCCAGGGATCAGCAGGGTTGTCAGTTCCAGCCACGTGCTCCGCTGGTGGGCAACCCATGCAATCGTCTCCAGGACGTCGCGCAGGTGAGCGCCTGTCAGATGCCAGTACATGTCCTCGGTGAAGCCTTTGAGGTCAATATTTGCCGCGTCCATAGGCGCGAAGAACTCAGATCGAGCTTTCGGAGAAATGTAGCCGGCAGTCACAGCTACGGTGCGCACGCCCGCCTCGTGGCATGCCAGAGCCGTATCGATAGCATACTCGGCGTAGATCACGGGATCGTTGTACGTGAATGCGACCGCAGGAATATGATGTCTCACTGCCGCGTCTGCGACCATATGAGGCGTTGCGCGTTCGGCCAGGAGGTCCCATTGTCGAGCCGCTGAGATCTCGTGGTTCTGGCAGAACCTGCATCCCAGATTGCATCCGGCGGTACCAAATGAGAGCACAGCGGTACCAGGGTAGAAGTGCGCGAGTGGTTTCTTTTCAATGGGGTCCACGCAAAAGCCGCTGGAGCGCCCCCAGGTTGACAGCACAATGTCAGCGCCGCGACGCTCCCGCACAAAGCAGTATCCACGCTGCCCATCGCGCAGTTTGCATGCACGCGGGCACAAGTCACAGCGCACTCGACCGTCATCGAGGCGTGTTTGCCAGCGTCCGGTGATCGTGTGTGCAGGTGTGGACATGGCGCTGCGTGGTTTTATCGGTCGGTCATGTCTGACGCACTGGTCGGCGCATCATCGTCACCATCCGCGTCCTGGTCGGTGAAGGCTCGCACCGTGTAGGTTTCCACTCGGGCGTCCGGCGACCACCAGGTAGTGGGAAGGCCTGCCTTGCGTTTGAGGTGGGCGAAGAAGTCAGCTGGATCCGCAAGGTCGTCCCACACCTGCGGCAGGAACGTGGCGCGCCGAGTCGGACCGGCGATCAGGACGACCCCGTCAATTCCGGGACGCAACGATTCAAGCACCGCTTTCTCACTCAACGCCGGCAGGGCCACCGGGGCCGACAGCACCGACACCTCCACGCTGATGCTCGGATATTCAGTTGCGTCAAGGGGATCGAAACGCGGGTCGTGGAAGGCGGCTGCGAGGGCATTATGGATGACGTCGTCGTACAAAGATCCGCGCGGTGAGAGCGACCCAATGCATCCTCGCAAATGAGAGTTGATCGTCAGCGTCACAAAGCTTGCTCCTGGCTCCTGCAGCCATTCGGGCCGGTCGTGCGGTGCCGGTAGGGAGTTCATGACAATCTGGTCGGTACGTGTTCCCTGCAGCCTGAGCCGTATGGCTCCTCGCGCCAGTGGAACCAGGATGCGTCCCGCATTGTCTGGCAGTGATGTTGGCATCTGGGTCAGTCCTTTTCGTCAGTCAGTGCAAACGCTGCGTATCCGACGACACGCGCGGTGTCACCTCCCAGAACGTCTCCGGAGTTGTGTGAGCCGAGCGCGGTCACCGTCAGAGAGTGTCTCCGGGCATATTCGAGCAGGCCGTTCATGGGACGGGCGCCGCAGGCCTGCTCGGGTTCAACGGGGTACTGTCTTCGTTCGATCATGTCGATGGTGCGTTGGTCGATGCGGCGCGCCTCGTCGTATGTGTGGTAGTGCGAGAGGTCTGAGCTGACTGCGATCAGCGTGGTGGGCGAGGTGAGCGCGTCGATCACGTCGGCAACTGCTGTGGGAGAGGCTTCTCCGACGTTGAGGGGCACGAGTTCGACGTCGTCTCCGAACAGTGCCGTGATGAAAGGGACCTGGACTTCCAGCGCGTGTTCATCCCGGTGGGTGCCTTCGTCGCAGTGGACAGGTTCGACGCACGTGCGCGTGGATTCGAGGATGTCACGGGTGGGGATATTGAGCATTGCAGCCGGTGTTCCGAACCGGTCCGCACCGGGCAGCGCGATTCCCCGGATGGCGACACGGTGGGTCGGGCCGAGCAGGACGATTCGTGTGGTTCGGGGGCGACTGCGCGCCGCGTACGCCCAGCCCAGCGCAGCAAGATCGCCCGAGTATCGCCAACCGGCGTGGGGCACGATGATTGCGCGTGCCGGGTGTGCCTCACTGTCTGACGGGGCGGTGTGCTGGCGGGCACGATCAATCAGCGCACTGGCAGTTGAGTCAATATCGGTTGGACTATCTGGGTAGAAGAATCCGGCGACTGCGGGGGCGCGGACGGTCAGCGAGGTATCGCGAGTGTCAGAGCCGGTCGATTCGGGCGCGGTAGACTCAGGGGCGGTGAGGTCGGGAGGTTGCGTCACACTCGTTCTCCTCTCCTGGCGTGGATGGGGCACCATCGACCCATCCACTGTATGTGATTCTAGCCTCTTGCGGGTGCCGCTTGTCACACTCCTTCCATTATGTGACAACGTTGCAGGTCACCCCCATTCCATCAGCATCAGTTAATGCACAGTCACCTGCTGTTTACCGAATAGTCATTTACTCAAAAACCGAGGCGGCCCAACATTTTCGGATCTGACTGCCAATCTTTGGCGGTGCGCACATGCAGATCCAGGAAGACTCTGCGTCCCAGCAGCTCCTCGATTTGCTTGCGGGACTTCGTGCCGATGTCACGCAGGCGCGACCCGCCTCGTCCAATGATGATCGCCTTTTGGGAGTCACGTTCCACATAGACATTGACGTGGATATCCAGCAGAGGTGGGCGCAAATCGCCCTCCTTGGCCGGGCGCTCGATAATTTCTTCGACCTGCACCGCCAGGGAGTGCGGCAGCTCCTCGCGAATGCCTTCAAGCGCTGCTTCGCGAATGTATTCAGCAATGAGGGTGTCGCGGGATTCATCCGTCACGTCATCTCGCGGATACAGCGGCGCGGATTCAGGGACAGTGCGCGAGAGCACGGAAATCAATTCCTCCACCTGCTCACCTGTCTGAGCGCTGACCGGGACGATCGCTTCCCACGATCCCAGCCGGTCAATCGCCAGCAGGTGTTTCATCAGACGGTCTTTCGGCACCAGATCGATTTTCGTGGCAACTGCGATGACGGGGCGGCGCACATCAACCAGTTCGCGGGCAATAAAGCGGTCCCCCGGCCCGATCTTCTGATCGGCCGGCAGGCAGAACACCACGCAGTCCACCTCAGCCAGTGCTTCTCGGACCATGTCATTGAGGCGTTTACCCAATAAGGTTCGAGGGCGATGGTATCCGGGCGTATCGACGATGACGAGCTGCGAGGTGTCCCTATGGACAATCCCGCGTATGTTATGGCGCGTCGTTTCAGGCCTACCTGACGTGATCGCCACTTTCTGGCCGACCATTGCGTTGGTCAACGTGGATTTTCCGACGTTGGGGCGCCCGACAACCGAAACGAATCCGGCACGAAAACCCTCCGGGTAGGTCAACGACATCAGTCCGTGCGCATCGGCAGCCTGCTCGGCTTCCTGACGTGCGTCGCGAATGCTGGCGACCTCGTCACGCACCTGTTCTTCAGAGGCGTCATCCCACTCGTCAGTGGAGTCATCCCACTGGTCATCACGGTCATTCATCGGTGTCCTCGCTCTCCGGCGTGCAGCTCAGTTCAAGCAGTTGTGATTCGTCGAGGATGCGGAAACCGTCCTCGAACGTGGTCGGCAGTGGCGACAGCGCGCAGACAACGGTGCCGACCTGACGGCGTCGCCCTCGTGCCTCCTCGGCCAGCATGTAGATGCCGTCCATTTCACCGCGAGCGCCGGGCAGCGGCACACGGTCAATCGCCTTGGTCAGCAAACCGCCGACCGAGTCCACATCATCGTCCTCGAGCTCCATGCCGAAAAGCTCGCCCAGCTCGTCGATCGGGAATCGGGACGGGACTCGCCATACCCCTTCGGCGACCTCTTCCGGCTCGATTTCGCGACGGTCATGCTCATCGGTCACTTCGCCCACGACTTCCTCGATCAGGTCTTCCAGGGTGACCAGGCCAGAGATCCCACCGTACTCGTCGACGACCAGCGCCATGTGGAAGTGCTCAGCCTGCATCTGGTGCAGCAGATCGTCAGCCGGTTTGGTCTCCACAGTAAAAACTGCCTGTCGCATCATGTGGGAAGCGGTCAGATCCTTACTGCCCGCATCATGCACCATGCGCGAAATGACGTCCTTGAAGTACAGGATGCCGCGCACGTCGTCGATATCCTCACCAATGACAGGCAAGCGGGAAAACCCTGATCGGATGAACAGTCGCAGTGCTTTGGAAGCTGGCAGATCCACGGTCGCGGTGATCATCTCGGTGCGCGGCACCATCACCTCGCGCACCACCGTGTGCCCCAGTTCAAACACGGATCGCAGCATCTCGCGATCTTCTTCTTCAAAGCCTTCTGTTTCACCAACCTGGTCGACCATTTCGCGCAGGTCGTCAGCCATTTCCTGCCGCGCTTCCGCATCGGTTTGGTTCGACTGAGGCAGGCGCTTGCGTACGAAACGGACAATGGGGTCGGCAATGTGAGAGATGGCAACCAGCCGCGACGCCAGAGGCGTTCCAACCAACGCCATGCGTTCAGGGTTACGCGTACCCAACGGTACCGGCAGCATCACCACGGCGAACAGTTCGATCAAACCCACCGCAGCGACTGCAATGATGCCGATGAGCCACCACCTCAGCGACGGGTGCACCAGCGCCAGGGTGATACCGACGGCGGCGATGACCTGCACAAACATGCGCACTGTGCGCAGGGTCAACGCGGTGCGCCTGCGCTGCGCAAGCAAGTCAACCAGTTGAGGAGCACGTTTGCGGCCTTCTTCGACAAGGTCTTCCGCGGCCGCCCTCGACAGTCGGGAAAACGCGGTTTCGATGGTGGCGAGGATTCCCGCCAGCAGCAGGCAGATCACCGATACGGCGATCAGCACTGCAACAGGAGCAGTATCCGACAGACCTGACGGGGATGGCTGGTGAGCGAAAGGAATCATGATCGTGTTGCCAGGAATGTCAGCAGGAGTTTGCGTTGCAGGGCAAACATTTCTTCCTTTTCCTCCTCCTCAGCATGGTCGTATCCCATCAGGTGCAGCATGCCGTGCGTCGCCAGCAGCAGCATCTCTTCAGCGGCAGAGTGCCCCGCTTCTTTGGCCTGTTTGTGCGCAACCTGCGGGCAGATACAGATATCCCCCAGTACACCCTCGGTGGGTTTGTCGTCGGTTCCCGGCCGCAGCTCATCCATCGGGAAGCTCATCACGTCAGTCGGTCCTTCCAGGCCGAGCCACTTGACGTGCAGATCTGCCATCGGTTCGGGATCGATGAACAAGATGTTAAGTTCAGCTGTCGTTGCCACATGCATCTGCATCAGAACGTAGTCTGCGAGTGCGGCGAATTCAGACTCGTCAATCTCACATTCCGTTTCGTTTATCACTTCAGTCATGATCATTCCTTCGTGACCTGCGGCCGCTGCGCGTCGCGGAGCGCGTGTCGGCCTGCCTGTGGGCGCGTTCTTCCCACCGGGAATACGCGTCGATGATCTGTCCGACTAGGGGGTGCCGGACGACGTCCGCGCTGGTCATGTAGCAAAATTCGACATTGTCGATATCTGTCAGAATATCCTGCACGACGTTCAGCCCCGATCGGGTTCCTCCGGGAAGGTCGATTTGGGACACGTCGCCCGTGACAACCATGTGCGAGTTAAAGCCCAGACGTGTCAGGAACATTTTCATTTGCGAGGGCGTCGTGTTCTGCGCCTCATCCAGGATTATGAAGGAGTCGTTCAGGGTGCGTCCGCGCATGTACGCCAGGGGCGCCACTTCGATTGTGCCGGCAGCCATCAGTTGCGGCAGTGCCTGTGGATCGATCATGTCATGCAGGGCGTCGTACAGGGGCCTGAGATACGGGTCGATCTTTTCAGTGAGAGATCCTGGCAGAAAGCCGAGGTTCTCCCCCGCTTCCACCGCGGGACGTGTCAGCACAACGCGCCGCACCTCGCCCGAGAGCAATGCGCGCACGGCCTGGGCCATTGCCAGGTATGTCTTACCGGTGCCGGCCGGGCCGATCCCGAAGACCACAACCGAGCGTTCAATGGCCTTGATGTAGCTGCTCTGCCCTGGGGATTGCGGGTGAATGGTGTGGCCGTCAGCAGTGACGATGTCATCGGAAGTGTCCTGGCCGGCGCGCGGCTGAGGAGCGGTCAGCAGCCGGATGGCGTGTTCAACGCCGGGCACATCAAGCATCGTGCCGGATGCCGTGAGGTCAACCAGTTCACTTACCAGTTGAGCGGCGACGTCAATGGTTCCTGACGAACCCGTCATCGTGATGGTGCGTCCGGCGACGAAGAAACGGACGGTTGGAAAGCCGCGTTCCAGTGCGCGCAGAATCTGATCCGATGTTCCCAGCAGCTGAATGGGTTCGACATGCGATGGGATCTCGACGCGGCGGGTTGACATCGCCAGTGTCGGGTCGTTATGCGTCGTGTTTTGCTCACTCATACGCGTGTCATGCGGTGGGCCACACATTCCTTTGCATCTGCATCCATCGTGTCTCTACTTTATCGTATGGGAGAGCCTGCAACATGGGCATCCTGCCTGTCAGTAGGCGCCTCGTGACGCCATGTCGTCAGCGCGCGTATCAGCGTGGTGGCAACGGGGCCGGCAGTTGAGGAGCGCAGGACGTTCGGCCCCAGAAGAACCGGGATGGCACCTGCCTCGGTCAGGGTCGCATATTCCTCATCATCGATGCCTCCTTCAGGCCCGACAATGATGGCAATGCTGCGCGGTGACGCACCAACCGCTTTGACAGTTCCGACCTCTCGAGGAAATGCAGACCCAGCGACCGTCAGCCCCAGTTGGCTCATAGCCTCCAGGATCGACACAGTGGCCTGTTCGTGACACATGAAGACGACATCACCATGCGAGCAGCGATCCTGAGTCCACCGGGCAAGAGCGCGCGAATCCATCGATTCCAGAACCTGCGGAATCCACGCGCGTCGTGACTGCTTAGCTGCTGCGCGCACAATGTTGATCCATTTGCTGCGTGCACGCTCTGCTTTCGACCCGGTCCACCTGACGATGGAGCGGTGCGCCTGCCAAGGGATCACGCTGTCGATACCGATCTCCGTCGACGTTTCGATGGCCTGCTCATCGCGTCCACCTTTCGCCAGGGCCTGCACGAGGATCAGGTGCGGATCAGAGGCAGGTTCACACATGACGTGCTCCACCACCAGATCCAGTTCCTGACCGTTCACGGCTCGCACGCGGCACTGTGCTCGCCACCCTTCCCCATTCACAAGATCAAACTCATCTCCAACCTGCATGCGGCGCACCGTGGCAGCATGTTTGCCTTCGGCTCCGCCCAGGTGGACGTGGTCCCCCTCGGCAATGATGGATAAGTCGGAATTGAGGTCGTCAGCGAAGAAGACTGGAGCGGTCATGGGTGCTCCTAGTTCGTGAACTTTTCGCGGATACGGTCAAAGACTGACTGATCGGCCCGTCGCGGCTCCACGCGGTCCTCTCCACGATTGGCAGCCAGTTCTTCCAGGATTTCGCGTGAGCGCTGATCCAATTTGCGTGGAATCTCCACATCAATATGGACCTGCAGGTCACCTCGGCCGGCGTCCCGGCCCGAACGCGACAAGCGCCCCACTCCCAGACCCGACAGTGTCACTGTTTCCTGCGGCTGCGTACCGGGTTTAATGGTGACTTCCTTCGCGCCATCGAGCGTGTCCAGCTCGAACACGGTGCCCAGCGCCGCCGTGGTCATCGGAATGGTGACCCACGTGTGAAGGTCATCGCCTCGGCGCGTGAAAATCGGGTGCTTCTTTTCACGCACCTCAAGGTAGAGGTCTCCTGCGGGACCACCTCCCATGCCGACATCGCCACGGCCACTCATGCGGATACGGGTTCCCGTTGTCACACCCACAGGAATATCCACCTTCATCGAGCGGCGCGTGCGCACCCTGCCGTCACCGGAACATTCCGAGCAGGGCTGGTCGATTATGGAACCGTGTCCGCCACAGTCCGGGCACGGGCTTTGCGTGCGGATGACGCCCAGCAGTGAACGCTGCATCCGGGTCACGCTGCCCGACCCGTGGCACCCTGAGCAGGCGCGCGGTTGAGTGCCCGGCTCACAGCACGAACCTTCACATCGCGCGCACAGCACATAGGTATCCACTTCGATGTTCTTGGTGACACCGAAGGTAGCTTCTTCCAGGGTAACGTCAATGGTCAACAGCTGGTCTGAGCCATGTGTGGCGCGCGAGGTCGGTCCGCCTGATGAGGCGAATCCTCCCCCGCCGAACATAGTGTCGAAGATGTCGGAGAAGTCGAATGGCATACCGCCACCGCCAAACCCGTAGCCGCCTGCTCCGCCCCCGTGCACAGCTTCAGGTCCACCGAGGTCATACATTTGGCGCTTGTCAGGGTTTGACAGTGTTTCGTAGGCAACTGAAAGTTCCTTGAAGGCTTCTTCGGAATCAGGCCCGGCGTAGTCAGGATGCAGTTGTCGAGCCTTCCTGCGATAGGCCTTCTTGATCTCTTCCGGTGAGGCATCCCTCGAGACGCCCAGGATCTCGTAGTAGTCGTTCACTCGATTCAATTCCCTCGTTGTTTCGACAAGCGTTGTTCCGACAAGCAGCTCGCGCCGGACATGTCAGTGTGGCAGATGTGTGCACTCATGACGCTAGGTATTTCGACAAGTAGGACGCAACTGCCCTGACGGTTGACATCGTGCGCCCGTAGTCCATGCGCGTCGGACCGATGACACCGAGGTGCGCGACCGCTCCGCTGGACGTCCCGTACGTTCCCGATATGACGGATGTTTCCGCGAACGCTCCGTCAGGGTTTTCCGTCCCGATCGACACATGCACGTCACCGCTGGAATGTTCCTCGTCCAATTCCGACAGCAATCGCAACAGCACCACATGTTCTTCGAGGGCGTCCAACAGCGCGCCGATATCGGTGAAATCCACATGTGAACGCGTCAGGTGGGACATCCCCGCGATGACGACGCGCGATTCAGCTGCTGTGGGATGCAGTAGTTCCGTCAGTGCACTGCACACGGCGTCGACGAAGTTCTGATGCCCGCTTGGAGCCTGATTCCTGATCTCATCAACGATGGTACGCACCTTGTCGGCAGTGTGGTTCTCGCATTCGTCGTTGAGCTTTTCGCGCAGAAATGAGATGACATGTGGGGGAACCTGCTGGGGGAATTCCAGCATGCGTTCTTCCACGCGTCCCTCGTTCGTAATGACGATCAGCAAGACTCGATGCGGTGCGAGGTCAACCAGTTCGACTCGGAGCAGTGTGGACGTGGACAGCGAAGGGTACTGGACAACCGCGACCTGCCTGGTGACTTGCGCAAGCAGTCGAACAGTCCTGTTCACGACGTCTTCGAGGTCAACGCACTGGCCGAGGAAAGTCTCAATCGCCCGCTTCTCGGGTGCGCTCATCGGTTTGATCTCAGAGAGCGTGTCGACGAAGAGGCGGTAGCCCTTTTCAGTGGGAACTCGCCCGGCAGAGGTGTGAGGCTGGTAGATCAGGTCATTTTCTTCCAGCACAGCCATGTCGTTGCGAATGGTTGCCGGTGAGACGCCTAAATCCTGCGTTGCGGCGATCATTTTCGAGCCGACGGGTTCGCGGGTGTGGACGTACTGCGACACGATCGCACGCAAGACGTCGAGCCTGCGATCAGTGGCCATGTTGTGTCCTTTCCACGATCCGTTCTGTGGTGGTGCTGTGGCACGTCCATGTCTGCGACACAAACGCCACATTTGGCACTCACCCTGTCTGAGTGCCAATTCTACTCCGTTCAGGTGATTTCCTCTCACCGGCTGCGGTGGAAAATCCGCGTCTATTGCTCAGGGCGTACATGCGTTCCCACGGCGCATTGTCGGCTAGAGCGTTCCCTGCGCGGTCACAAAATCAATGAGCTCTTCAACCCTGCCAAGCAGTGCCGGCTCGAGGTCACGATAGTCGCGCACAGTGCGCAAGATTCGTCGCCACCCCTGCGCAATATCAGCCTGCGAGGCATGAGGCCAGCCCAGCGCCTGAAGGGTTCCCATTTTGATGTCAACGGATCGCGGGATCGCCGGCCACGTGTCGAGTCCAACACGCGCCGGCTTGACCGCCTGCCAGATATCAACGAACGGGTGCCCAACAATGAGGACGCTGTCCCCCCACCGCTGCTGCACGCTGTGAGCAATACGGGATTCCTTCGAACCGGACACCATGTGATCGACCAGTATTCCTGCACGTGTGTGAGGCGTGGGCGAAAACTCTTCCAGAACGGCTTCCAGGTTATCGACCCCTTCGAGCAGTTCGACCACAACCCCTACATCTGCCAGGTCATCACCCCACACGTATTGGACCAGGTCAGCATCGTGGCGCCCTTCGACCCAGATTCGTGACTGGCGAGCCACACGCGGATGCGTGCGCGCCGATTCTTCCGGGCGGGCGCGTCGCGACCCAGAATTGGTCACCGCCCGCCCACTGGCGGACACCGATCCTGCGTTCTGAGGCGTCGCCTGCGCGCGAGGCAATGGCGGCAGGGCAATAATCGGTCGGCCATCGAGCCAGAATCCACCGCCCAGGGGAAAGCTGCGGCGTCTCCCTCGTCGATCTTCCAACTCGATCACGTAGATCCCTGCGGATTTTTCAGTCCGGATGACCGCGCCCACGAATCCGGTGGTGACATCTTCGAGGACCATGCCAGGCTCAACGTGGACCTCTCGCGAGCGCGGGCGATGCGCGTCGGGACCATCGCGATGCGGGTCAAACTCGAAGATATTTGTGCCATACGGGTCATCCATCACCCGGCTATTGTACGGGCGAAAAAGATGCGCCTAGTCAGTGAGCTCGCGCGTCACGTAATCAGCCAGAAGCCTGCCACGCAGGGTCAGTGCGATGTGGCCACGCTCCAGCGCCTCTGAGTCCAGCAGGCCTTCGTCACGCAGACGGTGACAGGTTTGCGAGGCGTTCTCCCTGCCCGCGTGAGCGGCAACCTCGCCTAGCGCGATGCCATCTGACGTGCGCACTCTCAACAGGACGCGCTCCAGGTAACGCGTCTGGTCATCGAGGATTTCACCGGCGGCGGCCGGTGACTGCGCGGATCGAAGGCGACCAGCCCAGGCACGCGGGTGTTTGACGTTCCACCAGCGGGCGCGCCCGATATGCGAATGGGCACCGGGGCCAAAGCCCCACCAGTTCCAGTCGCGCCAGTAGGCCAGGTTGTGACGGGACGCGTGCCGCAGTTCGGTGGCTGGAAGCCCTGCTTCATCTGCTTCTTCGCGAGCAAAGTTCGAGATCTCGTACCAGCGGTATCCGGCGCCGCGTATCATCTGGTCGAGCAGTTCATACTTGTCGGCTTCATCATCCGGATCAGGCATGGGCAGCTGCCCGTGAGCAACCTGCGCCGCCATCTTGGTGCCGTCCTCAATGACCAGTGCGTAGGCACTGATGTGGTCGGGCTGCAGGTCGCACGCTGCCTGCACTGTTGTGGCCCAGTCATCGAGTGATTCACCCGGCGTGCCGTAGATGATGTCAACGGATACGTCCAGTCCTGCTGCGCGCGCCCACTCGATCACCTGGCCGACACGTTCGGGGCGGTGCTGACGATCCAGGGTGTGCAAGATTCGCGGAACTGCGCTTTGCATGCCCACCGACAGTCGTGTCACCCCGGCATCTGCAAGCCTCTTGACAGACTGCTCGTCAACGGTTTCCGGGTTTGCCTCGCAGGTAACCTCTGCACCTTGGGCGATTCCAATTCGGTCTGCGAGGTCGTGCAGCATACGCGCGTGGGCACTGGTGTCCAGCATGGTGGGCGTGCCGCCGCCGAAGAAGACGGTGCGTGCAGGTGTCTGTCCCAGCCCCGCCTCGTCCAGCACGCGTGCCGCCAAAGAGATTTCACTGCTGACACTGTCCGCGTACGTATCGCGGTCGGCCCCCGGACCGAACCCAACAGTGTAGGTGTTGAAGTCACAGTACCCGCACCTCACGCGGCAAAAAGGTACGTGGACGTAAATGCTGAGGGGGCGGTGAAGCTCGGGCTGCGCGTTTTCAGAGCTGATAGCGCCAGATTGTGGCCAGCGCATTCCGTCGGGCAGCTGCGGGCTCACTGCTGGGTGTTTTCGCTCGCGGGCTGTGTGCGAGGCAGTCGAGGCTCCCGGATCGCTTCGATGTCGTGCGCATGGCGTTCGTCGCGGATGCCGCGGGATTCGAAGTGGGTGAGCACGCGCCCTTCCCACCGCGGTGCGAATCCCCCGCGCTCCCCCTCGGGGTCATTGGGGTCCGCCCGTTCGCCTTCATACGGATTGACGAGGACGTCGCACGCCTCGACGACATCACGCATTTGCCATGCGTAATCGTCCCAATCCGTTGCCAGGCGCCACACTCCCCCGTCTTTGAGGATTCTGGCGATCTCCAGGGCGAACTGGTCGTTGACGATGCGGCGCTTGCGGTGACGCGCCTTGCGCCACGGGTCCGGGAAGAATGTCCACACCTCGTCGGCAATCGCACTGTCCAGGGTGATCGGGATCGCCTGGGCGGCGTCAGCTTCGACGACGCGAATGTTCTCAACTCCGGCGCTGACTGCTCGTGAAACGAGTTTGGCAATACCCGGTTGCCAGACTTCAAATGCCAGAAAGTTGTGGTCGGGCCAGCGATCTGCCGCCGAGACGATCTGCTCGCCGACGCCCGGTCCGATCTCGACAACCAGTGGCGCCTCGCGCCCGAACAGTTCAGTGGGCGCCAGGTGGAAGTCGGATGCGACAGTGGTGTATCCCTGTGAGCGCTTAACGGGCACAACGAAACGGTCACCATGCTTGTCCATCGTGCGCTGCAGCGATTCGGTCAGGCGACGCGAGCGACGCGTGAAGGACTTCGTGCGGGCACGGTACACACCGTTTTCCTCGTCGTGGCGGTCGGATGAATCCAGCACTGACTTGCGGGCTCGATGTACACGGTTCATCGGCCGGTCACTGCTTCTTTCCTGTGGGCACATCTGACGTCAAAGCCGCAATGAATGCCTCCTGCGGCACGTCGACACGCCCGATGGACTTCATGCGCTTCTTACCGGCTTTTTGCTTCTCCAGCAGCTTGCGCTTACGGGTGATGTCACCGCCGTAGCACTTGGCCAGCATGTCCTTGCGCAGGGCTCGGATCGTTTCACGCGCGATGATGCGCGCACCGATAGCAGCCTGCACGGGGATTTCAAATTGCTGGCGTGGAATGAGTTCCTTGAGGCGCTTCGTCATCTTCAGCCCATAGGCGTAGGCCGCATCTCGGTGGACGATGGCGCTGAACGCATCGACCTTTTCACCGTTGAGTAACACATCGACTTTGACGAGGTCAGCGCTTTGCTGCCCGGCATCGTGGTAGTCCAGCGAGGCGTACCCTCGGGTGCGGGACTTGAGCTGGTCGAAGAAGTCGAACACGATTTCAGCCAGTGGAAGCTTGTAGCGAATTTCGACGCGCTCAGGCGACAGGTACTCCATCCCTTCGAGGGTTCCGCGCCGCTCCTGACACAGCTCCATGACCGCGCCGATGAAGTCTGACGGGGTGAGCACGGTGGCGTCCACGATCGGCTCACGCACTTCTGCCACTTTACCGTCCGGGAAAGTCGAGGGGTTGTCGACACGAATGCGGGTACCATCTTCTGCGACCGCTTCGTAGACCACGTTGGGTGCGGTCGCGATCAACGACAGGTCGAATTCGCGTTCGAGGCGTTCACGCACAATTTCCAGGTGCAGCAGCCCGAGGAAGCCACAGCGGAAACCGAAGCCCAGCGCCGCTGAGCTTTCCGGTTCGAATGTCAGTGCTGCATCGTTGAGCTGGAGGCGTTCGAGTGCTTCACGCAGGTTAGGAAAGTCTGTTCCGTCCACCGGGTAGATGCCGGAGAACACCATCGGACGAGGATCCTGGTAACCCGATAGCGGCTGGTCGGCTCCGCGCACCGATTCGGTTACTGTGTCGCCGACTTTAGATTGGCGCACATCCTTCACGCCTGTGATCAGGTATCCGACTTCGCCAGCTCCAATTCCGTCGGTAGGCGTGGGGTCAGGTGAGATGACACCAATTTCGAGCAGTTCGTGGGTGGAGCCTGTGGCCATCATTTTCACTTTTGTACGCGAGGACAATGAGCCATCCACGACGCGCACATACGTCACGACACCGCGGTACACGTCGTACACGGAGTCAAAAATCATGGCTCGTGTGGGAGCATCCGGGTCGCCACTTGGCGGTGCCACCAGGTTCACGATCGCGTTGAGCAGTTCTTCGACGCCTTCGCCTGTCTTGCCGGAAACGCGCAGAACTTCACTGGCGTTCACACCAATGAGCTGGGCAATTTCGTCGGCGTACTTATCGGGTTGGGCGCTGGGCAGGTCGATCTTGTTGAGTACAGGGATGATCGTCAGGTCGTTTTCCATTGCGAGGTACAGGTTCGCCAGGGTCTGCGCTTCAATACCCTGAGCTGCGTCGATCAGCAGAACTGCGCCTTCGCAGGCAGCGAGGGATCGGGAAACCTCGTACGAAAAATCGACGTGGCCAGGGGTGTCGATCATGTTAAGCGCGTAGCCGGTGCCGTCAACAACCCACGGCATGCGCACAGCCTGAGACTTGATGGTGATGCCGCGTTCGCGTTCGATGTCCATGCGGTCCAGGTACTGGTCGCGCATATCGCGCTGCTCGACGACGCCAGTCAGTTGCAGCATCCTGTCAGCCAGGGTGGATTTGCCGTGGTCGATGTGGGCGATAATGCAGAAGTTTCGAATCCGATTCTGCGGGGTATGCGCCGCAAGAATCGACTGGCGTACTGCATCAGTCAAACTAGCAGACAAGGAACAACCTCCGAACATCACGATGTATACCCCCTATCGTCCCATTGAAGACGGGTCACGCGCCAACTGTCGCCTTGACCAGTTGCGCACATCCCGGGTCAGGGACCACCGCCGCACGTCGCGCCGCTTCCGCTCGCCTACCGTTGCCGAATGCCCTCCTGCGTGTCGACAGCTTCCTGGCAGGAGCCCTGGATGTGCATGTAGATCTGCACATCCTCTTCAGTGAATCCGGCGGGCAGGTTCTCCAGCAGTTCGGTGCACCAGTGCTGCGCGGCCGAATAATCGTCCTCATCGAGGGCGAGGGCGACCTGTAAGATCCGCTGCCGGGCTGTCATGTCAGCGCGCTCACCCAGGAACCGCCGGCAATCTTGTGCCAGGACAGACCATAATTGTCGCGCCTTTTCCACGTCTCCTGAGGCAAACAGGCATGCTGCAAGGGAATCGCGAATACTCAGCGTCAATTCACTGCCTTGCCCCCACACCGGTATCACGTCTTTCACGAGCTCTTCGTAGAGTGCAATCGCTGCATCCCACTGTTCGTCGAGGGCGAGCACTTCGGCAAGATTGTCACGAATCGTCAGGAGCATCGGGTCATCAGGATCCAATTCGGCACCCATGTCATCAGCAAGTTGTCGGTATATCAGGGCAGCTCCCGCGTAATCTCGGCGTTTTTTATACGGCATTGCGGAGTTTGTGCGCGCGGCCCATGCCAGTGAATCGGTGTGCCCTAGGGTACGGCAGATATCCTTGATGAGCGGTTCGAACTGCGGCTGTGCAGCCTCGTCGTATCCGCTCATGCACATCCAGTACAGCTCCGAGTGACGGACAAGCAGGGACAGTGGGTGGCACGCTCCCAGATCGCGGCGCGCCAGGGTGACCGCTTTGGAAGCTGATCTGCGCGCGTAATCGGCCTGTCCGAGGTGCCCATGCCAATCGACGACCTGTTTCATGATGATGACTTGCGTCGCAGTATCGACGTTATTGCACGTGATCACCTGTTTGGCGACGTGAATCGCTTCTTCAAGGTTGCCTCCGTCTGCCAGCTGCCGCATACGTTCCAAGGCGCGCCCTTCAGTGGTGATATCACCGGCGCCGCTTTTCATATTGACAGGGGCTGGCATCCCCCCGGCACTGCTTCGATGCTGCGAGCCTGTCGTAGATTGTCCCACACCATTACCTCATTTCATGTCAGTTCCTTTCGGTTCACCCATACTGACATGAGTTCATGGCACACACATGTATGGCCGAGTACATCTGTGGATAAACGAAGACTCCTTCTATCCCTGTGGATAAAAGGAGCCTTCCAGAGAAGTCCTCAAGCCTGCATCGGCACCCCGTGCCCATCATATGCGTAAGATCCCGATCCGATGAAGTACATGATCGATTCGATAAACGCCCAGATCGCGACACCGGTGAGCGTGAAGAACCCGATGATGATGAAGCACAGCGGGAACGACACGAGCGTCACCAAGAGCTGAATAATGCCCAGCGTCGTCCTACCGGCATAGAAGTTATGGACACCGAGCGTGCCGAAGAACAAGCCCAGGATTCCTGCGACGATTCGCGACTTCGGTGCCGAATAGGTTGGATTCGCCTGATATCCGGCGGGATTCTGGTAGGCGCCCTGAGACTGGTAGCCTCCCTGGTTGCCATACCCGCCCTGGTTTGGGTACGGGGTCGCGCCGTGCGCCTCGTACACACCCTGGTTGGAATAGCCGCCATAGGACTGGCCCGGGTAAGAGGACCCATCGGGAGCGCCATTGGCAGCACCGTTGGGAGCGCCATTGGCCGAACCATAAGGGGAACTGCCGTACGACCCGTAATATTGCGACGAGTTATATCCGGACTGTTCCAATGCGGATCCAGTTGATGCTGAGTTGCCGTAGTCCTGGCTGGAATCAGACGATGAAGGAACATCCTGTTCCGGCCACCGGCTGGCACCATACGTGTGATCGTTGTCCACTGAGAATTCCTAACGTGTCACGTACCGACCTGAAAGTATCTTCAGACACTAACAGTACTGCAGATGCCCACAATTGTGCGGGTGGTACATGAACTAGCCTCGCATTCTGTCCGTGATGCCACGCACACCGGCCACTTTTGGGTGACAATGATGACGAAGCGTACTGAAGGAAGGTTCCATGACGTCTGAAGCAACCCCGCTGCCGCCGCGCACACATACACCCATCCCGGCCACCACTCAGCGGGTTTCCCGGTGGATTGCACGCGTGACAGGTTTTATCGGCCTGCTCGTTCTGATCACAGCCGCAACGACAGCAGCCATCTGCGCATTGCTCGGCATTTTCGTGGTACGCCAGCGCGACGGTTTCGGCTCATGGCTCCCCCTGATTATCGCGGTGGTCACATTGCTTGTCACCGGTGTCTTCTGGTACGAACGACGCCTGTGGGTCAAGGCCATTCGGGAAGACTCCCGGGCACATCGCCATTCGAGTGGAGGCAACTCAATCACCGTCCACAATGCTTCCCTCTCATCGCCTCAGGAGTCGGCACTTTCTCCCTCGACAATTCTTGACCGCGAAGAAGTGCGCTGGCTCAACGCACGTAAGGAATATGACCTGCGGCGCAAGACCACTCTTCCTCGTGTCGAGGCAGCTCAACGTGCCGCAACGGAATACCTGGGCGGGGTGGAAAATGCGCCCTGGCTCGAACGCGATTTGCGCACCAGCGTGATTGCCTTCTTCGCCATGACAGCGGGTGGTGCGATCTGTGCAGTCACCTGCCTTGTTTCCATCATCGTTCTAGCTTCTCATTAGGATTTCCTCATGCCATCGTGGTCCCGACTCGCACGCAACATTGCCCGCAAAGCGCTGTCCACTGTGGTGTCTCAGATGCGCACCTCCGGCTCGCAGGCGCCCACGCAGACACGCAAATCGCGGCGCAACTCCATGCCTTCTGACGGTTCCCAGCCGCGCCCCCTCGGCGCGCATTCCATTCGCGAGGTTGACTTGTCCGAGGGTCTTGCGCATACCTCCTACGATCCTGATCCGGATGGGGATGCGGATCCGGGTGAAGTGGTGTGGACGTGGGTTCCCTATGAAGAGGATGTCTCCCGCGGAAAAGATCGCCCGGTCGTGGTCATTGGCCGCTCGACAAAGTCAGGCACCCACGGCGTGTATGTTGCGCAGCTGACCTCGAAGGACCACGATCGAGATGCCCGCTGGGAAGCCTCGCAGGGCCGTCACTGGATGGACGTCGGTACCGGCAAGTGGGATTCACGAGGGCGCCCATCCGAGGTTCGACTTGATCGGGTTTTATGGGTAGCTCATGATGAAGTGCGTCGAGAAGGCGCAACACTGAAACGTCAGATCTTCGAACGCGTCATCAACGGCATGCGCACCGTCGACTCGAACAGGTAAGGACTGCCGCCAACTCCCACCGCTGAAGATTTTCGTTGAGTCGCGCGACTGCTCACTATCGTCAAGTTGCGCCTCTGAGAGGGCCGCCGCCGGCTCACTTGTTCTGGAGCCGGCGCCCGAACCGGCCGAAGGTGAGCGTATTCACCCCGTTTTTTCGTTCAGCTACTGGCACGGACGCGCTTGATGCTGGTAATGTTAACGGTCGGGCTCCCGGCTTGGTCGAGCAGGGGGTCTGGTTGTTTACCGTTTGCGGGATGTCCCCTCGTCCCAGTCCCGGTAGCGACAGAACCCTCACCGACCTGGACGTTCATGAAGTAAGGAGATTTCCGGACAGTGGCGAATATTAAGTCTCAGATCAAACGCAACCGCACCAACGAGAAGCGTCGTCTGCGTAACCAGTCAGTGAAGTCTGAGCTGAAGACCTTGGTACGTAAGGCTCGCGAACTCATTGAAGAAGGCGACGAGGACGCTGCAGAAAAAGCAGTGCAGGTTGCTTCCCGCAAGCTTGACAAGGCTGCTTCTAAGGGCGTGATTCACCGTAATCAGGCCAGCCAGCGTAAGTCGAAGCTGTCGCACCGTCTGAACAAGATGACGGCTGAAAAAGCGGAGTGATTCTGCGCCCCGAGCGGGCACACACTTTCACAGGGAGCAGGCATGGCGCCTGCTCCCTCGCTTTTTGGTTCGGCCGCGCCAGTCTCCTTCGTCCGCTTCGCGCGCCATCACGCATTCGCCGGCATTTTCTGCTCGCGTTATCGCAGGTGTTCCGCGTTCGACCGTCCTCGTTCTCGTTCTGCACGCGAGTGTGGTCAATGGCACACTGGAGTCATGAGCGATATTCCTGTGATGAAACTGAATGACGGCTACGAGATCCCTCAGCTGGGCTTTGGGGTATTCCTCGTTGAAGAAGATGAGGCACAGCGGGTAGTGATGGACGCCCTCGAAACTGGCTATCGCCACATCGACACGGCGAAGATCTACGGGAACGAGGAAGGCGTCGGACGCGCGATCGCTGAATCGGGAATTGCCCGTAAAGACCTGTACATCACCACGAAGCTGTGGAACGATGACCAGCCGAAAGCACGCCAGGCACTTGAGCAGTCCCTGGAACGCCTGGGACTTGACTACGTTGACCTTTACCTCATTCACTGGCCGTGCGCCCGGCAGGATGCGTACCTCGATGCATGGCATGAAATGGAAAAGTGCCGAGAGGAAGGGCTGATTCGCTCGATCGGTGTGTGTAATTTCCTGCCGAAACACCTGGAGCGTTTGCTCGGTGAGTCCGAGACTGTTCCGGTTGTGAACCAGATTGAGTTGCATCCGACCTACCAGCAAAGCTCGGTGACGCAGTATTCACGCTCGCACGATATTGCGATTGAAGCCTGGGGACCGCTGGGACAGGGCAAGTACGACCTGTTCGGTGAGAAGCCGATCAAGGAGGCTGCTGAAGCTCATGGAAAGACTCCTGCTCAGGTGGTATTGCGGTGGCATTTGCAGATGAAGAACATCATTTTCCCGAAGTCAGTACATGTTGAGCGCATGCGCGAGAACATGGAGATCTTTGATTTCACGCTGACCAGTGACGAAATGAGCGCGATCACCGCGCTGGAGCGAGGCAACCGTGTCTCGTCTCACCCCGACGAAGTCGAAGTGGACTAGAAGCGGCTCCTAGGCTCTTAGGCGCGGGCCGACCCGCGCAGTCGACAGATCGTGAGGACACATTTTTCGACTGCGCGTTCCGGGTCACGTGACAGGCCTTTGGCCTCTTCGTCTGCGAGCGCGATGGCTTCAATGGCACCGGCCAAAGCCGTGTCAGTCCACCCTTGCACGTCCCGCCGTGCACGGTTGAACTGCCACTGATTCATCGACACAGACTGCAGAGCGCCACGCGGAGCGGTTGCGTACGCCATCGACCGAAACTTCGATGCCAGTGCGCCGACGATCATCAGCGGCGCGACACCTGTTGCCAGAGCGTGGCGTAGCAGTGTGAGCGCCTGAGCTGTCCGACCTGCGAGTGCAGCGTCAGCAACGTCAAAGCCGGAGGCTTCCACTCGGCCTGAATGGTAACGGTGGACGGCTTGCGTCGTGATCGTCCCTTCGACGTCACTCATGAGTTGGGACAGTGCGCTCATCATTTCCGCCAGGTCAGATCCCAGAGCGCCGACGAGCATGTGCGCAGCTTCAGCTTCGATGCGTCGGTGCAGGCGGCGCGCCTCGGACATGACGAGGTCGATTTTTTCGTTGTCGTATTTGAGCGGATCTGCCGCGATCGTGGGCACATGTGCTTTCTTGAGCGCATCGAGCACTTTCTTGCCACGGTTACCGCCGTTGTGTCGGACAATCATCCACACGTCGTCTGCCGGGTTTTCAATGTAGGCCAGCAGATCCACCATCAGTTCGTCATTGGTGACTTCAAAATTAGGGATCACGATCAGGCGGGGTTCACCGAACAGGGACGGTGAGGTGACAACATCGAGTTGTCCAGCCGGATACGTGGCGGCCGAAATCTCCACGCGTTCAACTGAAGCGTCGCGTTCAGTGGCCTGGCGTCGAAGCTCACTGACGGCACGGTCTGCCAGGAAGGCTTCGGATCCTTTAACCAGCACAAGAGGTGCCAGTTCGATCGGGTCACTTGAGCGTGACTGGGATCGACGCGCCATCTGCCATCCTCCTCCGCTTCCTCACCGTGTCGTTTTTTAGATTCAGGGTATGCCACTAGTGTGACATGCGTCGACGGCATCTGCGTACCACTGTGGACACACTCAGCATTCCGATTGCTGCGCTGGCCAGGACGATAGTTCCCTCGATCCCCTGTGGCCATGACACGTTCGCCATCGGCCATGACGACACCCATGTAGCGACCCACGCGATCCATCCCGTGAATATTTGTGCAACGTGCGCCATCAGGGTTGCTGCAGCGGGCCACCACGGCGCACACACGGCTGTCATCAGGGCGCAGACGCACGCTGGCGCGATGACAGGGCTGACCAAAACGTTCGCAATCACACCCCACACTGGTAGAAGCGGCGACATCAGTACGAGGACAGGCGCCACCAGGATTTGAGCGGCAAGTGGAACACAGCACGCCTGCAGCAGGCGTCTGATACAGCGCGCATACCAGGCATCGCTGCGCACCGCGTGCTTGACAGCTTCGTTCCACTGTTGAGCAGGGCCGACAACGCCCCACGTGGCAAGGACGGACAGCGCAAACCCCACTGCCCGGGCAGAAAACGGGTCAATCAGCAAAACCAGTACGACCACGGTGGACAGCGCTGCCTGCGCTCCCCCAGGCCGTTTGAGCAACAAGCCTGCGACTCCGACGCTCGCGGTCAACACCGCGCGTATGACCGAGGGCTGCGGTCCGACAACTGCCACAAGAAGACTCATCGCCGCAAGGGTCGCGCCAGCGCGGATCAATCCTCGCCCTGGCACTGCGCTGACGATCAGTGACAACATGATCGCGATGTGAGTTCCGGACACGGCCGTGAGATGCGTCAGCGACGACGTCTTCATTGCGTCCGAAAGCTCCTCGTTCATGGCGCGATCATCACCAATGGCGACGCCGGGAACCAGCGCCTGGCCTTGCACAGTGAGCGTCGAGCACACCTGACGCATCGATGATCTGACATGACGGACAATCGAGACCCATCCGCCCGGGCGTTCAGTCAGCTCAATGTTCTCAGCCTCCATCGCGCCCACAAACGGCGGGTCGGAGCGAAACTGCGAGTCAATACTGCCGCGCACGAGTACGCGATCATCGCGCACATACTCTCCAATCCCTGCACCCATCAACATGACATTCACGTTCGAGGGCTGCCATTGACCGTGAGACACTTCAACCTGTTCGACGCGCGCGTCTGCGTAGAAGCGTGTCCGGTTCCACCGGCTTGCCATCGCAGCTGGGTCATCGATCAGGCGCACGCGGAGCGTCACGTAGGTGCGCCCAGAGTCGATGAGGCGCACGGTCGGATCCCGCGCATGAGCATCGCAGGCACTGCCGGCAACTATCGCAGCCGCACCCGATGCGATAAGTATTGCCGCCCATCCCAACCGTAACGATCCGACAGGAGTGCGCATCCGGCGAGGGCGAGGCCTCCCTCGTTCATTGTGCCGATCACGAACCCGCCACGCGGCCAGTGTTGCTGCGAGTGCCACAAGGACACCGGTCACTACCACCGCATCCTTCAGGTGGATCGAGATGCGCAGACAGATGAGCAGGGTGATCCAGATGCTGGCGGCAACCGGCGTGACACGCATATCACGCATGCGCGGATAAATCCTCGGTGAACTCATCGGATGGCCTTCAGTGACGGTGGCGCCCCGGGAAACGACTGACCGGCATGGCAACGGCGAGTGCGAGCCGATGATTCAATCAAGAAAAAGTGCTGCATGAGGACGAGGGTATGCATTCGTCTCACCGCCTACCACCGTGTGTCCTTCGCCTGTGGGTGAGCGCTGCACACGTGTGGTGACTGTGGACGGCGGTGGTTTTCCACACGACAAAACCCCGGTCGGATTAAGTTGTCGTTCGATTTACAGGGGCGACGCAGCGCGCTTACAGTAGGACTCATCTAACCGCGCTCATGACAAGGACACCCGTTTGAACCCACCATACGTTGCTCCTGATGCTCACGACGCTGCGATACGGACGCCTCCGGGACCATCTCCAGAACTCTTGCACCTGCGCGCATCAACGAGGATCGTCCGCGCACTGAGTGCAGCACGCTTACAGCGCGCTCACACCAAGTCCCGCACTGATGCGCTGAGAACGCGGGTGCGATCGTTCCTGATGTTTCCACTTGTCACACTCATGGTTGCGTTTGCGCTGACGTCGTGTCATTCCTCGCAGCCGACGACGGATAATCAATTCTGGGATGGATCCTTATCCCTCGAGCAGCGCGCCACAATCGAGGATGTTCAGCGCACTATCCTGCCCGCATTCCAGGAAATCCTCGCCAACCTGTCCGCAGCTGGAGCCGGACAGTTTTCAGAGCTCGAGGGCCCGTCGCTGACGGGTCGTGCGACTGATCGTGACACGGGCAAGATCTCGGCTTTTGAAGTTGCAACTGCCATTGCCGCTGGCCACGCAATTCCGCCTGAAGAGGCTCGCCGGATCACAGGCGACATTGTGACCCCGCTCGGAATGACCCAATTCAGTGACCTCACACCCGATGATGACAACACCGGCGAGGTCTCGTACAACTGGTTTGATCCGGATAACGGTGGATTCGTCGAACTGACGATTCTACCCGATGGTTCCATGACTGTTTATTACATTTCAGGCATGCGCCCGACGGATGGTTCGACAACTCAAGCCGAACAGTGGACTGATGGAGCCCAGTCCGATGCGAGTGCCCAGTAGCGGGCGTTTCTGTCGGTGGCAACGCCGCGCTTACACACACGCACCTGTCGAAATCTTCTGAAGCATTGCCGGTCCAATGCCAGAGACATCATCGAGCTGTTCGACTGAATCGAAGCGACCAACTGTCTGGCGATAGTCAATGATGCGTTGCGCAATGGCTGGTCCCACGCCGTCGAGATTTTCGAGTTCGGCAGAGTCAGCGGTGTTGATGTTGATACAGGATGGTGCCGTGTTGCCTACCGGGTTGCCATCAGAGTCATTGCTTGACGGAGTGCCTGTCTGAGCACCGGGTGGAGGGCTTTCACCTGGTTTGGTCACGGCAATGTGTTCACCATCGACCAGCACGCGCGCCATGTTGAGCGATTCAAGGTCGGCATCAGCAAGTGGACCGCCCGCAGCATCGACCGCATCGATGACTCGTGAGCCGTCGGGAAGCTCCACGACTTGCGGATGCCCGACCTGCCCTGTCACGTAGACGGTAACGCTGGCAGTGTCAGATGGGGTGAGTAGATCGCCCTCGTCAACGCCCGTAACAGCCGAGGAGGACTGGGCGGACTGAGCAGCCGGTGTTTCATTTGGCGATGATTCGTCGAGGCTATGGGCGGTATCTGGAGCTGAACGAAAGCGCCATACTGAGATTGCGCTGACAAGGACAATGACGAGGACCAGGACAATGACTGCCGGCGCCGATGGCAGAATACGGATGCGCTGCTCGGGTGTTTCGTCGCCGCGTTCAGACGCTGCCTGGGCGTACACAGCGTGTGTCAGCTTTTTGAGACGACGGCGTTGAAGGAGGTCCATGTGGGCACTGTATGGATACTGCGGACTGTCTCGGAACAGCGGCAGTGCGAGTGTGGATAACTCCAGCGCGCAGTGCCTCATGTGGATATCTGGGCACTGTCCACATCACAAGCGATTTATTCCAACCTCTTTACTCGAGGGCATGCATCTCTTACCATGAAAACGCCCGCTGACAAGGAGACAGAGGACTACCGTGACAGATTTACATGTCGTGCCAGGAGATTTCGGCAAGCTCTCCAATTCAACTGCATCTATCGCTGACGATGTCCGCTCCATCACAGTGGCGGATGCACTTTCAGGACTTTCATCAGCAATGCCCGGCGCATCGTCACCTTCAGCCGCGGCGGAGGCTGGCGCGAAGATCGAGGAACGCTCAAAAGCTACCGCCAATTTGCTGTCTCGGTTCAGCGATGCTGCTATGAGTACTCAAAACAGCTTCAACGCCACAGAAAACAGCATTACTAACGGATTTTCAGGCAACACTGTAGAGCCGCCAGCGTACTCAGAACCTGCTAGAGCCACTGATGGCGGCACAGGTGGGGACACCGCTGTTCACACAGTGAAGTAGGAGGTCGCAATGCCCTCGTGGAGCGATATTCAATATTGGAATGACAGCCCGGTCATTGAAGCGGCGAACAACCTGACTGATTCCTACCATAAGTTCCGAGCTCAGGCGGATGAAGCAGCCGCAGCACGAAACGAGATCCAGTCTGTTGGTGAGGCTGCAGACTCAGCGCGCGATCAATTAGGCACGATCATTGAACATCTGAGCCGCGTCATTAATGACACTGCCGAGCTCATGATGGCAACGGCAGATGCTGCTGATGGCGTCAATGAAGTCATGACTCTCGTTCATGACTGCATCACTCAGGCACAGATCGATGGTGTGGCGATCCATGCAAATGGATCGGCATCTCATCCCCCGCCACCGTCCACTCTCCCCCCAGACGTTTACGCCATTGAGGCGGCGCGGAACGAAGCGGAATGTCAGGCTACGATTGCAAACATCAACCGTGCAGTTCAGCGAGCAACAGAAGTGGACAGCGAGTATGCACATCGCACTCGCGCCGTGGCAGAAGGCTCTTATCGAAATTCGGAGAGTAGCAGCTCTACGAGTCCGGGTTTATCAGATTTGCCTGACCCTGCCACCTGGTCACCAGCAGAAATCGCAACGTGGTGGAATGCTCTATCTGAAGATGAACAAGATGCCCTCATCAAAAATCATCCAGACCTCATCGGAGGGCTGGACGGCCTGCCTGGATCCGCACGCGATGAAGCCAATAAGATTCATCTTCCTGCCATGCTCTCTGAAGCTGAGCAAGCCGAGAAGGAAGCTCGCAAGAAATACCTTGATGCTCAAGAACGCTTGGGGCCATCGGGTTTTGCATCACTCGAATATAGTGAATGGCAGCGAGCTCAAGAGAAACTGGAAGATCTTCGCGCTGTCGAGTCCACACTTAATTCCGACCCGGAATTGTCCTTACTCGTTTTAGATGATTCTGGAGAACGATTGAAAGCCGCTGTCGCTCATGGAGATATTGACAGCGCTAAGCACGTTGCGACTTTCGTTCCCGGTATGAACACTACAGTTCACGATAGTCTCGACTCGTACACGGCCAAGACAGACGTCATGCAGAGCAAGGCTTTGAAGAACAATAATGGCGATGTCGCAACTATTGCATGGCTCGGCTACGATGCTCCGGACTTGTCAGATGTTGCCTCCACATCTAAAGCACACGCAGGTGCCGACAGGCTCAATTCTTTCGTTGAAGGAATCCAGGCCTCGCGTGAGGCAGGCGAATATGGTGACCCGCATCAGACTGTTCTCGGCCATTCGTATGGCTCGACTACTTCCGGTATGGCAGTGAAGGACACGAGGACAGGGGTAGTTGACGATCTCGTGATGTTTGGCTCCCCTGGATCGGGTGTGCAGGACATCCGTGAATATAACCTGCCCGCTGATTCAGGAGGAGATCCGGGACCGCATGCGCACGTCTCGCACGCCCAATACCGAGATCGAGTGCAAGGGATAGGACCGGACTTTTCCTTCGGCAAGAACCCGAACAAGCTTGACGGCATCGAGCATCTCGCAGATTCCACTGCTAAGCCTGATACCTTCTGGGAATGGGTCGACCCGTTTTCGCAGCACAGTTCTTACTTTGAAGAAGGGTCTGCGACAATGAATGACTTCGGCCGTGTAATCGCGGGAGTGAAGTAGATGGTGTTTGCAGCACATACAAGACTGCACGCTCCGAGCATTCCCTTTCTATCCGTACTGACAATTGCAGCGTTGACAGCAGCGTCGTGTACCACAAAGGAGCAAACAGTGACTAACGAGTTCTGGGATGGCAGCGCCCCCTTTGAGAAGCGCCAGACAATTGAAAGCGTTCAAACGGAAGTTCTCCCCGCCTTTAAGCAGCTTCTCGACGAACTCTCCGAATCCGGAGCTGGGTCTTTCTCTGAGCTCAAGGGGCCTTCTTTGGACGGACGAACGACAGAGAAAGAAACCGGAGCCATCGTTGGCTTTGAGGTCAGCACTGCAGTCCTGGCCGGCAACGCAATTCCTGCTGACAGCGCGCGTGAAATCGGCAACCGTGTCCTCCCCCCAGCAGGTCTGAGCCACTTCACCGATATCACGCCTCAAGATGCCAACTCGGACACCACATTTAACTGGCACGATGAAGAAAACGGTGGATTCGTCGAACTGACGATTCTTCCCAAAGGCGATCTGACGATCTACTACGTCTCCGGAAATCGCCCCTCTGACGGCTCAACAACACAAGCCGGACAATGGATCGACGGTGCTCAGTCAATTGCGGGCGCCAACTGACCCTGATCCTTGCGGTGAGCTTTTAGACTCGAGATATGAGTGAAAACAACGCCGACTTGGAAGCTCAACTCGCACAGGCCCGCGCTCAGGCGGCCGAAGCTGAAGCACGCGCCGCCCGAGCAGAAGCTGAGGCCGCCGCAGCCCGCCTCGCCGCACTGGAAGCACAGGGCGGATCAGTGCAGGCGCCCGCAGACCCAGCCCAAAACCCCGCCGAGAACGCACAGGACGACAACCCGCCTTCTGACAAGCCCCACGACGTGCAACCGCACGCTGACGAATCTGAGCAGGAGCAAGAATCCGCCGACAAGGCCTCAGCAGCAGACAAGGACTCAGCAGCAGACGCGCCCCAGCAGGCACCAGAAGGCACGACAGACAACGCGCCCGATAAGCCTCAAGAAGACACGACGCCTCCTGCCTCTTCACCTTTGGCTGACACTATCAGCGCCGCCTACGCATTCGCGGACACCACATCCGCTCCAACCATCACGGTCGGTACGCTGCTGGACGGCGACACTCACCTACCCCAGGCGACCGCCACAATACCGCTGTCCATCCTCAACCGTCACCTACTCGTAGCCGGCGCCACCGGCTCTGGCAAGACTCGCACCCTCCAGCTCCTGGCAGAAGGACTGTCAACAGCGGGAACCCCGGTCGTCCTCGTCGATGTCAAAGGCGATCTGACCGGCCTTGCCGAAAAGGGTACTGCCAACGACAAGCTTGCTGCGCGCACGACCGCCAACGGGCAGGACTGGCAACCGGCTTCCTTCCCCACACAGTTGCTCACACCGGCAGGCTCCAACGCCCCTGTTCCCGGCGCGATGGTGCGCACACGCGTCAGCGATTTCGGGCCGCTGCTTCTGGCCCGCGCGCTCCAGCTCAACACCACGCAGGAGCAGGCACTTCAACTGATTTTCTCGTGGGCCGACACGAACGGTCTGGAGCTTGTTGACCTCGGTGACCTGCAATCAGTCATCACATTCCTCACTTCCCCTGAAGGCAAAGAGGAGCTCAGCGGGATCGGCGGCGTGTCCAAAGCGACCGCCGGTGTCATCTTGCGCACGCTGACCGCCCTTGCTTCCCAGGGGGGTGACCAGTTCTTCGGGGAACCCGCATTCGACACGGCTGACCTGATGAAGGCCGACAGTGACGGGCGCGGGATTATCTCCCTGCTGGAAGTAGGCGACATGTCCCGCCAGCCGGCCCTGATCTCCGCGCTGATCATGTGGCTGCTCGCTGACTTGTTCTCCAGCCTCGACGAGGTCGGTGACCTGGACAAGCCACGCCTGACATTCGTCTTTGACGAAGCACACCTGCTGTTCACCGATGCGACCAAGGAGTTCGTGCGTCAGGTGGTCCACACCGTGCGCCTGATACGTTCCAAGGGCGTCAGCATCGTCTTCGTCACCCAGTCCCCCACGGACATCCCCTCTGACGTGCTCGCACAGCTCGGTTCGCGCATCCAGCATGCGCTGCGTGCCATCACACCGGACGATCAGCGCCGCCTCAAGGATGCCGTCAAGACTTTCCCCACCACTGATCTGGACTTGGCGGAGATCCTGACCACGCTCGGCACAGGTGAAGCGGTGGTGACGGTACTCGACCCGAAAGGCCGCCCCACACCGCCCGCACCGTTCAGCATCTGGGCTCCCGCATCGGTCATGGGAGAGGCGTCCGACGCGACGATCTCTGCGTTGTTGTCGGCCTCAGATCTGGTCGCCCGCTACGCCACACCTGTTGACCCGCGCTCTGCCACCGAAGAGCTTGCTGAGCGCACCCAGAAAGCGATTGACCAGCGGGCCGCAGAAGAAAAGCAGGCCGAGCTGGAAAAGGAACAGGAGAAGGCTCGCAAGAAGGCCGAACGAGAGGCGGAAAAGGAGCGAGCCCGCTGGGAGAAGGAAGCCCAACGTGAGCAGCAACGCGCTCAGAAAGCTCGCGAGCGCCGCCAACGATCCATGGAATCGGCACTGGCCAACGTGATCAAGTCCGCCGGCACTCAGATTGGGCGCGAAATCACCCGCAGTATTTTCGGCACGCGCCGCAAGTAACGTCACGCCGGTCATGCCGCCCGCTTTGAGTCACCCTCGTCCGCTGGCAATAATTGACGAGGGCGACGCGCGCACGCGAAGAAGGAGAAGATCATGCGTATAGGTTTCGTTGGATCAGGATCAATGGCAGGAGCAATTGCTCGCGGGGCGGCTCACAGTGAGGCCATCGACTCCCTGATGTTTTCAGATGCCGGCTCCGGCAGGGCAGGCGCACTGGCCGATGAGCTGGGCGGACAGTCTGCGACCAATGAGCGTATCGCCGCCGAATGCGACATCGTCGTCCTGGCCGTCAAACCCTACGCGATTCGTGAAGTGTGCACCGCACTGGCTCCAACAATCGCCGAACGCGGCGGGGTATGCGTGGCGTCCCTGGCTGCCGGCACGCCGATCGATACGCTCAGTGCAGCGCTGGGTGATGTTCCGATTGTACGCGTCATGCCGAATGTGAATGCGCAGATCGGCCAGTCCATGAGTGCACTGTGTGCCAACAAGGCTGCCTCGACTACCGCCGCCTCCTTCACCACACATGGCACCTACCTTGACGCCGTTCGCGCACTGTTGAACGCGGTGGGCACCACCCTCGTCATTGACGAAGACAAGTTCGCAGTATTCAGCGCACTGGCAGGATGCTCACCGGCTTGGGTGTTTCAGATCATTGAGGCGCTCGCGCGCGCCGGTGTGAAATACGGCCTGTCGAAGAGTCAGGCGACCACCATTGCAGCCCAGGCGGTTGCCGGGTCTGCCAGTCTGGTCCTTGACCGAGCCGAAGACGGCATCGTGCCTGCTCAGCTGATCGATCAGGTCTGCTCGCCCGGTGGCACCACCATTGCAGGACTGCTCGCAAGTGAAGAAGCAGGCCTGTCGAATGCACTGGTCGCCGCTGTCGATGCGGCAGTCCAGCGCGACGGTGAGTTGAGGTAGACACCACTGGATGCTGGACGTCTTTGGTGGCAAGCGCCTTAACCTCGTAGGCTAAGGGCAGAGTTATACGCGTATCGGATGGAGTCAGACTCTTATGACCACACAGCAACCCCTGTCATCGCGACCGCACCTGGGTCAGGTGCCCGACAAAGTGACAGCAGATGGATTAGAGGACAAGTGGGGCGACCGTTGGGAAGACGCCGGAACGTACTCATTTGATCGCACGGCCACGCGTGAACAGGTTTATTCGATCGACACTCCTCCGCCCACCGTTTCCGGATCCCTGCACGTGGGGCATGTCTTTTCCTACACGCACACTGACGTGGTTGCCCGCTACCAGCGCATGATGGGCAAGGAAGTGTTCTACCCAATGGGGTGGGATGACAACGGCCTGCCAACTGAACGCCGCGTTCAGAATTATTTCGGCGTGCGCGTCGACACGTCACTGCCCTACGACCCCGACTTCCAGCCCCCGCACACCGGTGGCGGAAAATCCATTAAGGCTCGCGACCAGCAGCCGATCAGTCGCCAGAACTTCGTGGAGCTGTGCGAACGCCTGTCCATCGATGACGAGAAGCAGTTCGAAGCGCTGTGGCGTCGCCTCGGCCTGTCGGTCGACTGGAAGCAGCATTACCAAACCATCGGCGCACATGCCCGCAAGGTTGCCCAGGCAGCGTTCCTGCGTAACCTGGCGCGCGGCGAGGCCTACCAGCAGGAGGCGCCCGGTCTGTGGGACATCACGTTCCAGACCGCCGTGGCCCAGGCTGAGCTCGAATCACGCGAATACCCAGGGTTCTACCACCGCCTCGCATTCCACATCACTGACGAGGGGGCCGCACGCCAAGCCGCTGAGCAGGGTGCGCCGGTTGAAAACGGTCGCGATGTCTATATTGAGACCACGCGACCCGAACTGCTGGCAGCCTGTGTTGCCCTGATCGCTCACCCTGACGATGAGCGTTTCAAGCCGTTGTTCGGCACCACGGTTACCTCGCCCGTCTTCGGTGTGGAAGTGCCTGTCCTTGCCCACCCGGAAGCGGAGATGGATAAGGGCGCGGGCATCGCGATGTGTTGTACGTTCGGTGACACCACTGACATTGACTGGTGGCGCGACCTTGATCTGCCGTTGCGAGCTATTTTGCGCAAAGATGGCCGCATCGCAACCGACGTGCCCGAATGGATCACGGATCCCGCCGGCCGCCAGGCGTATGAGGCGATGGCCGGAAAGACCACGTTCTCAGCGCGTCAGGAAGTGGTTGACCGCCTGCGTGAGTCCGGTGAAATGAGTGGTGAACCCACTCCGACGCAGCGTCAGACAAACTTCTTTGAGCGCGGCGAAAAGCCTCTGGAAATCGTCACGTCCCGCCAGTGGTACATCCGCAACGGTGGGCGCCCATGGACGCATGAATCAACGGGTAAGGACTTCAATGAGGAGCTCATTGAGCGCGGGCACGCATTGGACTTCCACCCCGAATTCATGCGGGTGCGCTATGAGAACTGGGTGGGTGGCCTCAACAATGACTGGCTCATCTCCCGTCAGCGCTTCTTCGGCGTGCCGTTCCCGCTGTGGTACAGGATCGACGAGGATGGCACAACGCTGTACGACCAGCTGATCATTCCTGATGAAGCTGACCTGCCGATCGATCCGTCCAGCGACACGCCCCACGGATACACGGAGGATCAGCGTGACCAGCCCGGTGGCTTCGCAGCCGAGCTGGACATTATGGACACGTGGGCGACCTCGTCCCTGTCCCCACAGATTGCAGCCGGCTGGCTGGAAGACGAGGACCTGTTCACCCGCGTTTACCCGATGGACCTTCGCCCGCAGGGGCAGGACATCATCCGCACGTGGCTCTTCTCCACGGTGGTACGTGCCGCACTCGAATTTGGCGAACTGCCCTGGCAGCACACGGCTTTATCCGGCTGGATCGTCGATAAAGACCACAAGAAGATGTCGAAGTCGAAGGGCAACGTCGTCACGCCGATGGGCCTGCTCGAAAAGTACGGGTCGGATGCGGTTCGCTACTGGGCGGCTTCCGCCCGTCTGGGTGTGGACTCAGCTTTCGACGAGTCGCAGATGAAGATCGGTCGCCGCCTGGCTATCAAGGTTCTCAACGCCTCGAAATTCGCGCTGACGATGGGCGACGATTCCGGTGAGGTGGATCTTGATGCCTCGCATGTGACGCAGCCACTTGACCAGTCTGTTCTGGCACACCTGCGTTCCGTCATCGACACTGCCAGCAGCGCATTTGCAGCCTACGACCATGCGCGTGCCCTCGAGGTCACTGAATCATTCTTCTGGACGTTCTGCGATGACTACGTGGAATTGGTCAAGGAGCGTGCCTACAACCACGACGGCGCCTGGTCGGACGAGGAAGCTCAGTCGGCACGCGCGACGTTGGCCCTGGTCATCAACGCTGCTGTGCGTCTGCTCGCACCCTTCCTGCCCTACGTCACGGAAGAGGTGTGGTCGTGGTATCAGGAAGGTTCCATTCATCGCGCGTCCTGGCCTACCCTCGATGAGCTGTCCGGCCCCGAGGGTGACCCGACTGTTCTGGATGCTGCGTCGGCAGCGCTGATCGTCATGCGCCGCGTCAAGTCGGAAGCCAAGGTTTCTCCGCGTACGCCGTTCCTGGCTGTGACGGTGCAGGCTCCTGCCGACATGATTCCTGCCCTCGAAATGGTGGAATCCGATCTGCGCTCTGCTACGAAGGTGACGGGTACGCTGACTCTTGAAGAATCCGCGTCAACACCCGACAGCGGCGATGATTCGCATGAGACCCACAGTGTCAAGGTTGCTGACGTGACCCTGGGTGAGCCTCCGGCCAAAAGAAAGAAGTAGTCATGGCGCACAGCTCCAGCGAGCCCGATTCGAATGCCGATGAACAGGTAGTCGTCGAGCCGGCAGGACAGGAGTCTCCCTCGTCAATTGGTGTGGAAGAGGCAACGTCTGCTTTCACGTCGTCTCAGCTCCGCCTGCCGTCAGGAGACTCGATTGACGCGGGCGAGAGCGAGGACGAGAGCGAACCTGTCTCAACCGATGCACTCGAGTGGCGGGCGCCTGTCCTGGTCCGGATCGACGAGCACACCACGATTCCCTACCTGCTGCAGCGCAGGGTGCAACGCTCACCGCGCAAGCCGATTATTGAGCGCAAGCTCTCGATGGGGGACACGTGGCGTCCGATGAGTGCCGCGCACTTCTACGAGGATGTGCAGCGCACATCTGCCGGCCTGATTGCAATGGGGCTCGAACTCGGTGATCGGGTCGCCGTCATGTCGCATACGCGCTACGAGTGGACGCTGTTGGATTTTGCCTGCTGGTGTGCAGGACTGGTGCCCGTTCCGATTTACGAGACGTCGTCGATCGAGCAGATCGCCTTTATCCTCAGAGACACGCAGGCGCGCGTGGCGATCACTGAGACCATCACGATGGCGGAACTGGTGCGTGCCGCGGCCAGCTCGCAATCTCAGGATGTCACCGTGCTGTCGCTGGATTCCGAGGCGATCCAAACCATCCAGGATGGTGGCGCTCAGGTTCGGCGCACAGTGCTGACTGGTCGCATGGCGCAGCTCACCACCGATTCGATTGCCACGATCGTGTACACGTCGGGCACGACGGGACGGCCCAAAGGCACGGTGCTCACGCACGGCAATTTCACTGAGCTGGCGGTGAATTCGCACCGTTGGATGCCGGAGATCGCGGCGGGTGAAGATTCACGCCTCTTATTGTTCTTGCCGTTGGCACACGTGTTTGCGCGTTTCCTGCAGGTCTTCCAGATTTCAGGTGGAGGTGTGCTGGGGCACAGCCCTGACACGAAGAACCTGCTGCCGGATCTCGCTTCGTTCAGGCCGTCCTATCTGCTGGTTGTGCCGCGAGTGCTGGAGAAGATCTATAACTCGGCGGACGCTCAGGCGGGCTCGGGCCCTCAGCGCAAAGTATTCCGTTGGGCTGCACATGTGGCGGTGGAATACTCGCGCGCGTTGGATACTCCTGAAGGTCCCTCGCGTTCGCTGCGTTCCCAGCGCATGGTGGCTGACAAGCTGGTGTATCAAAAGCTCCTGAAGCTTGTGGGCGGCAATGCCAGCTACATCGTGTCCGGCGGCGCTCCCCTGTCCACGCATCTCGCTCACTTCTATCGCGGTATCGGACTGCCTGTGTTGGAAGGCTACGGCCTGACTGAGACGGTTGGGCCGGTGTCGGTCAATACACCGCGTCTGACCAAGATTGGCACGGTCGGACCGCCGCTTCCGCCGCTGTCGATCAAGATCTCTGATCAGGGAGAAGTCCTCATCAAGGGGTGTTCGGTTTTCCAGGGCTACCACAATATGCCCGACGAGACAGCTCAGGCGTTGACTGAGGACGGTTGGTTCCGCACCGGTGATCTGGGGTCGCTGGATCGTGATGGGTATGTGCGCATCACAGGTCGAGCCAAGGAGCTGATCGTGACGGCAGGCGGCAAGAATGTTTCACCTGCCACGCTGGAAGATCCACTTCGTTCTCATCCGCTGATCAGTCAGGTTGTGGTCGTAGGTGACAAGCGTCCGTTCGTCGCTGCTCTCATCACGTTGGATGAGGAGATGTTGCCGGTGTGGTTGAAGAATCACGGCCTGCCAGCGATGTCCGTTGCTGAAGCCTCGACCAATGTGGAGGTACAGGCGTCGTTGGAGCGAGCAGTTGAACGTGCGAACGCACATGTGTCGCGTGCCGAGTCGATTCGAGCGATCCGCGTGCTGACCTCTGACTTCACGGAAGCTAACGGCATGCTGACGCCCTCGCTCAAGGTCAAGCGTGCGGTTGTGACCAAGCGCTTCGAGGCTGTCATCAACGACATCTACGGCGGACCGCTTGAAGAGGACCAGGATAAGTAGCGTTCGTGTGCTTCTTGCTCGCGCTCTCGTGCAGGGCGCGGGCAAGAAGCCAACCGTTTGCGATGTTCGCGCAGTCGCACGTCAACGGGTCAAGGTCCTAGTCAACCGGTCAAGGTCAACGCACCGCCGCGCGTCAACCCGTCAAGGTAAGAGGGCCGCTCACTTCGCACAGCCGACCGTTGAACATCGATTTTTCCGTACTATATCAACGTTCTCATATCGTGAGATGTTGAATCCTACGCCTCATACCTTGACTGGTTGACGATTCAGCCCTTCAATTACCTTGACCCGTTGATCAGCAGATCATCCCAGCCGCTTTCGGCTGCACGCAGCCGCGGAATATCACGGCCACAGCCAGATCACGATGCTCAGCCGTCCCCAATTCACGCAGCTGATGGGTGGGCCAGCCGCCCCACCACCACAGCACGCCCGATGAGGGGCCGGCCGTCTGCATCATGATCGACCGCCACGGCGCGATCGGCCAAACCGCCGCTAAATGGCTTTGAGTGAGAGGTTATCGTTCTTCTTGGCCTTCATCATCATGAACGCCAGTGCACACGCACCTACCGCGATGCCGATCAGGTCGGTGATCGGCTCAGGCGACATCATGGATAGGCCTGCGCCCAGGAACACTGCTCTCATGAGCAACGGTACCTTTTCCATAAAGAAGCCTTCGACGGCGATCGCCAGCAGGAGCACGCCTGCAACAGCCGTGGCAGTTACCTTCATACCCTCCAGCCAGTTCACGTCCTGGAGCAACAGAACCGGGTTGAACACAAAGATGAACGGAATGACGTATCCGGCCAGGGCGAGTTTCATCGACTGGAAGCCCGTGCGCATCGGGTCAGCCCCCGACAGGCCGGCAGCGGCGAAGGAGGCCAGGGCGACAGGCGGCGTGATGTTGGCGAACAAGCCGAAGTAGAACACGAACATGTGTGCAATCAGCGGAGGCACGCCCAGCTGACCAAGCGCAGGTGCAGCCATCGTTGCGGTGATGATGTAGGTCGGAATCGACGGCAGGCCCATGCCCAGAATGATCGAGGCCACCATCGTCAGCACCAGTGACAGCAAGATTGAACCTGCGCCGAATGCTACGATTGCATTCGCCAGTTTGACACCGAACCCCGTCATCGTCACAACACCGACGATGATGCCAACGGCCGCGCAGGCCACAGCCACGGAGATTGCTGTTTTGGCACCATTTGCCAGCGCTTCGATGATGTCTTTGACTGACATGCGCGTAGCCGGGCGAAGCTCTGCGACCACTATGGTCACCAGAATCGTCAGCAGCGCAGAGAACAAGATGGTGCGTCCTGAGAAGAACAGCATGTAGATCAGGAAGAGCAGCGGGATGACCAGGTGACCGCGTTCTTTCATGACGTCTCGCACCAGAGGCAACGAGTCACGAGAAATACCCTTCAGGCCTTCCTTCGTTGCCCTCAAATGCACCTGCGCGATGATGCCCAGGTAGTACAGCAAGGCGGGGATCAACGCGGCAATCGCGATTTCACTGTATGGCATGCCCAAGGTCTCAGCCATGATGAATGCTGCAGCGCCCATAATCGGCGGCAGGATCTGGCCGCCAACAGATGACGAGGCTTCCACCGCGCCCGCAAACGTCGACTTATAGCCCACGCGTTTCATCAGCGGAATCGTGAAAGCACCGGTTGTTACCACGTTCGCCACGGCGGCACCGTTGATCGACCCAAGGAAGCCGGAGGCAATGACCGACACCTTCGCGGGGCCACCACGGGATTGACCGGCAATAGCCAGCGCGATGTCATTGAAGAACTCACCCATGCCTGACTTCTGCAGGACCGCTCCGAACAGGATGAACAGGAAGATGTAGGTGGCGGACACAGAAATTGCCGTGCCGTAGATTCCTTCGGTCGTCAAATACAGGAAGTTGAACGTGTCGGAAGGGTAATACCCGCGGTGACGGAAGATTCCGGGGAACAATCGCCCGTACAGCGCGTATATCACGAACGCGATCGCCAGCAGCGGCATGGCCCAGCCGGTCAGCCGGCGCGCCGCTTCAATGACCAAAACAACCAGAATCGTCGCAAAGACAAGGTCTGCAGTCGAGGGGTCACCGAACCGACGCACAATCCCGTCGTAGTTGGTTATCACGTAAACGGCCGTCGACAGCGCAGCCAGGGCCAGGATGATGTCATAAAACGGGACTCGCGAGCGCACGCCCTTTCGGATCGGCGGATACAGCAGGAATGTCAGGAACAAGATGACGCCGACGTGGATCGATCGGTGGATCAGCACCGGCGGCGCACCGAAGTAGGCGGTCCACATGTGATACAGGGACAGGGCGACTGCGACGGCTGTGATGAGAATGGCCATCGGTTTCCACTCGACCTGGCGAACGCGCGATTCCCGGTCAAATTCTTCAAGCACGTCTTCGGCGTGTACATCAATGTCGTGCGTGTCGACACTGACACGTTCGTCGTCACGTTTCGACCGGGTCGGGTGCGTCTGTGAGGGGTGAGCCTGTGTGGTATGTGAGTGAGACATGGTTCTACTCCTGAATTCGTAGTCGCACGAGGGCATGATGTGGCAGATCCGTCGGGGCGATGACATGAGTTCCGACGGTGAGCGTGGTGTGAGTATCGTGGCTATGCGCCCACGTCAGCTCCGGAATCGTCCGGTTGATTCCTTCGGTGTGGATGACACCGTCTTTGACGGTGGTCACTCCTCCAGGGTCGGCCGGCACCCCCGCTCCGTATGATTTGATGTCGATGGCGTCAAGCTGCAGGTGGTCGCCGTGGACGGTGTAGTACTCGACCCACGGTTCCTTCTCGATGGAATGGATCCATTTCATCGTGATCGGTTCGTCGTCAGTGGCGGCGAATCGGAAATATTCCTGACCGGTTTCCTGATCTTCAATGATTATCGAGGGTGCGGCATGGAGCGCGGTTGCGTACGCACCGCACATTGCACCCGTTGCGACGAGGGCGATGCCGACGACGGCTGCCACGATCCGCGGGCTCTTATTCAGACTGTGCAGTGTCTTTGGATGCATCTTTGCTCACCGCCCCCTGTTCCGTGTAATAGCGCAGTGCTCCAGGGTGGATGGGGACTGCTGCGCCTTCATCGAAGCTGTCCAGCGTGATTCCCGTTGCAGCCTTGTGAGACGCGTGCAGGGTGTCGAGGTTTTCAAACAGGGCTTTCGTCATTTTGTAGACCTGTTCCTCGTCCAGGTCCGGAGAGACGAGCAGCTGGTTCATAATCGACGCGGTGAGGACGTCCTCTGCCTGCGAGTATGTTCCGCCAGGGATCGCGCTCTGGTCGAAGAAAGGATACTTCTCCTTGAGCCTGGCGAATCCTTCACCCTCGATGGGGACAATGACAACGTCTTCGGTTGTCGCAAGGTCCATGATTGAGGAGTTTGGCAGGCCGGAGGTAACGAACGCTGCGTCGGTCTGGCCGTTCTTGATCTGGTCGATGGCGCCCGAGTATGACAGGAAATCTTCCTGGATGTCGTCATAGGTCATGCCGTACGCATCCAGAATCATCTGCGCGTTCAGTTCCACACCGGAGTTCTTGTCTCCCACGCCGACGCGTTTGCCGCGCAGGTCCTCCACCGATCGGATCCCAGTCCTGGCGGTTGTCACGATCTGGACATAGTTGGGGTACAACGCTGTTAGTGCGGTGAGCTCACTGAGCTGGCGGCGTCCTTCGAATGGGCCGGTTCCCTCGACAGCTTGTCGTGTTGCATCGCCCATGACGAAGGCCAGTTCGGCGCGCCCTGAGGTGATGAGCGAGATGTTTTCCACGGATGCGCCCGTTGCCTGTACGGATGCGTCCGATCCTAGTTCGTTGCGGAAAATCTGAGCCATAGAGGCGCCGATCTGGTAGTACGGTCCAGACGTGCCGCCGGCGGCGATAGTGATGAATTCGACGGATCCGCGTTCGTGCGAAGGACCTGGTGCTATGCAGGCAGTCAGTACCAACGCCGCGGCGGCCATTATGGCTCCAAATCGTTTTCTCATGACGTCCCCTTCCGGGCTTGCTGATGTGTCCGATGAGGTGGCTGTGTGACGGTTGGATTCGCCTGCGCCATGCTGACATACTGGCTCGGTGAATCCTCATGTAGCCAGTTACTTCCCTGTCCTTCAGCTCACATATTTCTTTCGGACAATACCCCTGTTATTATCTTCACGTCAAGAGAAATTTTAGAATTTCATTGCCGTATCTCGAATCGCAGAATTCGAAATACGCAAAAATGCGGCAGATATCGCTGAGGATATCTGCCGCCTTGCGCGTTCCTGGTGCCGCGGATTAGGACACGGACATGGAGGCGCTCGCTGCTACTATCGCAACAATGATGATCCATATGATCATGAGAACAACGAACACGATCAGTGCTGCAAGGAAGCCGTTACGCGACATGCGCGAATCGTTCGGACGCTGATCCTTCCAGACCAACCACAAAACCAGGCCGACAATCGGGACGAAGAATCCCAGGACCGCCCATCCGATGCTGCCGGTGTCCACAGGATTTGCTCCCTGCTGATACTGGCTCGCCTGCTGGTACTGCCCCGGCTGGCCGTATGGCGATGGCTGTCCAGCCTGGTACTGCTGAGACTGGGATCCGTACGCATCGGAGCCGGACGAATTGTACTGATTCTCCTGCCCATAATTAGGGTTATCCTGCCCATAATTAGGGGGAGTATTGGTGTTTTGGCTCATTGCCATTGCCCTCATATCCTCGAAAGTGTATGACGTGATTACAGTTCTGACGAACTATCTCTATGATACGGTCACTGGCCCCACTTTGTGAACGATGTCATTTACGTGTTACGCCCCGTTCACTCCTCGTTTCCAAAATTGCGCTTGATGTGTTCATGATGTCGGATAACCTCGCGCACCATAAAGGCCAGGAACTTCTCCGCAAAGTCCGGATCCAGCCCGCTTTCTTCCGCCAAACGCCGCAATCGCGCCACTTGCCGCGCCTCACGCGCCCGATCTTCAGGCGGCATATCGTGCTCCGCCTTGATGAACCCTACGCGCTTCGTGCAGCGAAACCGCTCCGCCAGGATGTGGATGAGCGCAGCATCAATATTGTCGATCGTTTCGCGTGCCTGGCTGAGTTCTACAGGAATAGCGGGCTGCGTGCCGGCACTGGCGGCACTCGGGTCAGATGTTTGGTTCATATCAGCACTCCCCTCGTTGTCTTACGTGCTGCGTCGTCTTCGACGCGTGCATGTCTTCCTGCCGGGCACACCCGCTCCGGCAAACGCGGCTACGCGCTTTGAGTCTTCGCCTCACCAGGGGCATACAGTTCCGCGTCCCCCTCGCCGGTGACGACATCGCGGGTAATGACGACGGTGCCGACATCGTCGCGACTGGGTAGTTCAAACATCAGGTCGGACAGCGTCTTTTCCATAATGGTGGACAGGCCGCGCGCGCCCGTACCTCGCCTGTTGGCTTCAGAGGCGATCTCCATCAGCGCGTCCTCGGTAAATTCCAGCGTCATGTCGTCCAGCTCAAACAGGTGCTGGTACTGGGCGACGAGGCATGCCTGCGGCTCGGTGAGGACGCGAACCAGGTCCTGCTCGGTGAGCAGTTTCGTTGAGGTGAGGATCGGGAGCCTGCCGATAAATTCCGGAATCATGCCGAACTTGTGCAGATCTTCGGGCGTGACTGATTCGTAAATGTCACCCATTTCGGAAGAGGATTTCAGTGACGAGGCAAAACCTGTGGAGCGCTGTCCAAGGCGCGCCCGCACGATCTCCTCGATACCGGCAAATGCGCCGGCCGCGATGAACAGAATGCCGGATGTGTCGATTTCGAGGAACTGCTGGTGCGGATGCTTGCGACCGCCTTGAGGCGGGACGGATGCGACGGTCCCTTCAATAATCTTGAGCAGTGCCTGTTGGACGCCCTCGCCCGATACGTCTCGCGTGATCGACGCGTTTTCGCCCTTGCGGCCAATCTTGTCGATCTCGTCAATGTAGATGATGCCGCGTTCAGCCTTCTTGATGTCGCCGTCGGCTTCCTGGATAAGTTTGAGCAGGATGTTTTCAACGTCCTCGCCCACATACCCTGCCTCCGTCAGCGCAGTGGCATCCACAATCACGAACGGAACGTGCAGCATGCGGGCAAGTGATCGGGCCAGGTGGGTTTTCCCGGTTCCGGTTGGACCCAGCATAAGAATATTGGACTTGGTGCCCTGCATATCCTCATCGTTTCCGGCTTCCCTGGAGCGCACGCGCTTGTAGTGGTTGTAGACTGCTACGGATAGTGCACGCTTGGCGCGGTCCTGACCGATGACCCACGAGTCAAGGAAGTCGAAGATTTCGCGCGGTTTGGGTAGCGGGGTCTGCGTGGGCGCGCTGTCAGTCTGCAGCTCTTCTTCGATGATTTCGTTGCACAGTTCGATGCACTCGTTGCAGATGTACACACCGGAGCCGCCGATCAGCTTGCGCACTTGTTTTTGTGTCTTGCCGCAGAACGAACACTTGAGCAGTTCTGCCCCATCCGTCAACCGTGCCATGACGCGCCTCCCATTCGATCCGCACACCTCCATGCGCGTGTTTCTAGCCTAATGGAGCCATCCGCAGTGGGCGAACCGGCGCGCGTGGGAACGCCCTCGCCAATCATGTGAGGTTTCCCGGTCGGGTGTCACATGATTGACGAGGGCGACTTGTTCACGAACAACTCGGCGCGCTGGACAAAGTGACTGGCACCACCTGCTGATACATGCGAGCAGCACCGCGCGTACCTGAGCCAGCGATACTACGCGCCGGCGATCAGTTACTGGGCTTTGCGCGGCTCGAGCACCTGGTCGATCAGACCGTACTCGCGGGCCTGCTCAGCAGTGAGGATCTTGTCGCGTTCAATGTCGCGGCGTACCTGCTCCGAACTGACGCCTGAATGCTTCGACAGGGTGTCTTCGAGCCACTTGCGCATGCGGTCAATCTCATCGGCCACGATCTCGATGTCCGAGGCCTGACCGTGCATGCCTTCCATCGCAGGCTGGTGAATCAGGATACGAGCGTTCGGCAGTGCGAGTCGGCGTTCGGGCGCGCCCGCGGCCAGCAACACGGCGGCAGCCGAGGCGGCCTGCCCCAGGCACACGGTCTGGATCTGAGGCTTGACGTACTGCATGGTGTCGTAGATGGCGGTCATCGCAGTGAACGAGCCGCCGGGGCTGTTGATGTACATCGTGATCATTGAATCGGGATCCTGAGACTCCAGCACGAGCAGCTGAGCCATCACATCGTCAGCCGACGAATCGTCAACCTGAACTCCGAGGAACACGATGCGGTCCTCGAACAGTTTGGCGTACGGATCCTGGCGCTTGTACCCGTAGGCGGTGCGCTCCTCGAAGGTGGGCAACACGTAGCGGGCCTGCGGCATCTGACGGGCCATTGCGTCAAAGTAAGGAGCAGTGCTGGACATATCAGTTCTCTCCGTTCTGCGCGTCGTTGGCACGGTGGCCGATCTCCTGCGGTGTGGAGACGATCTTGTCGGCAAATCCGTATTCGATTGCTTCCTGAGCGCTGAACCAGTGGTCGCGGTCGGAATCCGCAAGGATCTGCTCGACGGACTTACCGGTGCGCTCAGCGGTGATTTCCGCCAGTTCGCGCTTCATCTTGAGAATCAGTTCGGCGTTGATGCGAATGTCGGTGGCCGAACCACCGGCCCCGCCTGAGGGCTGGTGCATGAGGACACGCGTGTGCGGGGTGATGAAACGCTTGCCGGGTGCGCCTGCGGTGAGCAGGAACTGCCCCATGGACGCTGCAAGACCCATGGCCACGGTGACAACATCCGGCTTGACGTACTGCATGGTGTCGTAGATGGCCATGCCGCCGGTGACCGAGCCGCCGGGGCTGTTGATGTACAGGTAGATGTCGCGGTCGGGATCTTCAGCAGCCAGAAGCAGCATCTGCGCGCAGATTGCGTTCGCATTTTCGTCTTCCACTGCACTTCCCAGCCAGATAATGCGTTCCTTGAGCAGACGCTGGTAGACAGCATCTCCGAACGAGCCTTGAGGCTGCGCGCCGTCGGCGCCTCTCACGCGCTGTTCACTCACTTGACGTCCTTCCATCGGGCATTTTTCATCACTGATGTCCAACCTACCGGTTTCGCACTGTGCCGTCGGCCTGGATTGGCACTTTTCGCTGACGGCGCACGTTCACGCGCACTCATGCACGCTCTTGCTGCTCACCTCATGCAGGCGGGGCAGGACCGTTTTCTGGTTCCTGCCCCGCGTGTGAGTGATTGATCAGCTACGCGATCACTTCTCGTCAGCTTCTGCTGCCTCTGCGTCTTCAGTCTCGGCTGCATCGTCGGCCTCAGCTGCATCCTCAGCCGCTTCGTCAGCGCCTTCGGCTGCATCATCGCTAGCTTCTTCATCACCAAAGAACTCAGTCAGGTCGATGGCCTGGCCGTTTGTGTCCTTCACGGTGACCAGACGCAGGGCCTCGATGATGGCCTTGGTGCGGGTCAGTCGTGCAACCACGGTCTGGACTTCCTCGGGCGAAGAGATCAGCTGGTTGATGTCGATGCCGTAGGTCTGCGACATCTGCATCAGGTAGTCGATCAGTTCGCGTTGGGAAACCTGGACTTCCAGTTTCTTGGCCAGTTCGTCGGAGAGGATGTCGCGACGGAACTCGAGTTCGAGCTCTTCGCGGGCTTCCTTCTTCTTCTTGGCGGTGGGCTTGTCACCCAGCTGCTGCTTGACAGCCTCGTCGATGACGGATTCAGGCAGGAGGATTTCCACCTTGTCCAGCAGTGCATCGACCAGACGGTCGCGTGCGTCCAGCGCCTGCTGAGAACGCTTGGTCTGCTCAGCCTGCTTCTTCATGTCCTCCATGAGTTCGTCAGCAGTGTCGAATTCGGATGCCATCTGGGCGAATTCGTCATCAACCTTCGGCATTTCGCGCATCTTCACGGAGTGAACGTGCAGGACAACTTCCGCCTCTTCACCGGCATGATCTCCACCCTTGAGCTTGGACGTGAAGGTCACGTCGTCACCCGAGTGCGTGCCGCGCAGAGCCTTGTCCTGGCCATCCAGCATCGTGCCGGAACCGATTTCGTAGGAAACCTCGGACACCGAATCCACCTCTTCACCGTCGACCGTTGCAGTCAGGTCGATGGTGACGAAGTCGCCGGTCTTAGCCTGGCGCTTGACGGACTTCAGCGTGGCGAAACGTGCGCGCAGGCGGTCCAGCTCGGTCTGCACGTCTTCGTCGGTGACATCCGCCGGGTCAACCTCAACGGTCATGTCATCGGTAATTTCGGGCACTTCGAAGGCGGGAACGATGTCGACCTCGCCGGTGAAGACGAGCTTGCCGCTGATCGGGCCGCTGGTCGCCGGAATTTCGGTGACTTCGATGCTGGGTTGAGCCATGGGGCGCAGTTCGTTTTCCACGACCGCCTGCGAGTACAGGCGAGGCAAAACCTCGTTGACTGCCTGTTCGATGATGGCGGCACGACCAAATCGCTGATCGATAATGCGCGGCGGAACGTGTCCCTTACGGAAACCGGGGATATTCGCCTGCTTCGAAATTTCCTTGTATGCCTTGTCCATCTGAGGCTTGATTTCTTCATGGTCGGCCTCAACGGTCAAGCGCACCTTGGTGGGCTCGAGGGTCTCAACAGTGCTCTTCACGTGTGTGCACTCCAACGTCTTGTTTCGATTTCAGCCCGTATTTCGGGCACATGACAACCCCTCGATTCTACGACAAGTCCCAGGCGTTGTCTGCAAGGGATCCGTCATATGTGGGATGAATCTACCGAATGTGCGACACGCACCACTGAACGTCCCCATCGCAACGTAATCTGCGTCACAGTAAAGGTATGGCTCCAACGACCTTAACTTTCGTGGGCGCAGCTGGAACCGTGACCGGTTCCAAGCATCTTCTAACCGTTGACTCCCCACGAGGCGAGCGACGGATTCTCATCGATTCAGGCCTGTATCAGGGCGAGAAAAAACTCCGCCGCAAGAACTGGTCTGATTTTCCAGTCCCGGCCGATTCCATTTCGGACATTCTCCTCACTCACGCACACCTGGATCACGTGGGATATTTGCCACGCCTGGTCAAGCAGGGCTTCAGCGGCACCATCTGGGCCACACCGTCCACCATCGACCTGGCACATATCGTTCTGCGAGATTCTGCCTACCTGCAGGAACGCGACGCCGAGCATGCACGCACCTACGGGTATTCCAAGCACCGCCGGCCGTTACCGCTGTATACGGTCAACGACGTTGAGGACACGCTGCCACTGATGCGAGCTGTCGATTTCGACGCTGACATTGACGTGGGCGGGCAGGTCAGTGCGCACTGGACGCGCGCCGGCCACATCCTCGGCTCAGCTTCGATCCGCGTCCACACACCTGGCGGTGACGCGCTGTTTTCCGGTGACCTGGGCCGACCCACGCACCCCGTTCTGCGCTCGCGAGAAATTCCCGAGGGTGCCCCGACGGTTCTGCTCGAATCAACATATGGAGATCGTGAACACTTTGAAGCTGATCCAGGACACGAAAAGCACGAAGTGTTCCGTGACGCCATCTGCCGAACCATCGATCGCGGCGGCTCCGTTCTGGTTCCAGCGTTCGCCGTCGACCGCACTGAAGTAGTGCTGAAAGTACTTTCCGACATGGTCGCTGCCGGCCAGATCCCCTCGGTGCCAATCTACGTGGACTCCCCCATGGCGCTGGCGTCCCTGCGCCTCTACCAGGCTGTCAGTGCGCGCGGCGAACTCAATGATGAAGTGGGAGGCCTGAAGCTGAGCAACCTGAATCTCATTGAGGTGCGAGACCAGGAACAGTCGCAAAAACTCAACGATCCTAAGGAGCCTTCCATCATTGTGTCGGCCTCCGGCATGCTCACCGGCGGCCGCGTCCTGCACCATATCGAGCACATGCTCCCCCAGGCGATTCATACCGTCGTGTTGACCGGCTATCAGGCGGTAGGCACACGTGGGCGCGCGCTCCTGGACGGCGCACGCGAACTGAAAATGCATGGCGCGTGGGTGAGCGTGCAGGCCGAGGTGATTCGCGACGAGGAATTCTCCGTACACGCAGATTGCTCGGAGCTGGTGGACTGGGTACGCGATCTGGTGCCTCAGCCTCGTTCAGTGTGGTGCGTGCATGGCGAAGAAAAGGCTGCGCAGGCGTTAGTCGAATCGCTCGATCAGGAGCTGGGTGTACGCGCCCGGGTGGCCGTCCCGGAGAAGACCATCGAGTTGAAGAAGTGACATAGCGTCCACTCCCCCTCTTCTCAGCCGGCCAGAATCGACCGGAACAGAACACGGTTATTTTCTGCTTTTGTGTCCTTTTCGTAACTTTTCTTGTCGCAATTTCCTGACACACGTCGCGGCGCGCCATACAATAATGTCTGCGACTAAAGTCCTATATGCGCCACAGTGCATACAGGCGGCGGACCGACGATGGTACGCCGCGTCGCACATCTGTCCTGGGATTCTCCGTCGAGGCGACGCGTCCTCTGTGTCACGAAAGGTCACCATGAGTATTCCTACCCTTCACACATCGTCATCGCATGCAGCAGCTGATGACTACGTAGCGCCATCACGTACCGTCCACCTTGTGCGCGTGGCGGGCCTGCTGGGAGGTCCACTTCTGGCCGTACTGGTGTACTTCATCATGCCCGACAATGCTGCCGACATCGCAGCACAGGGCCTTTCTGACGAAAAGCTCAGCACCATGAATCTTGACGGCCTGCCCATCGTGGCCGCGGTCGCGATCCTCATGGGCATCTGGTGGATGACCGAAGCCATCCCGCTCGCCGCCACTGCTCTGATTCCAATGGTCGTCTTCCCTGCCCTACAGGTCGATTCTTTTTCCGGAACAGCCGGACCGTACGCCTCGGACACGATCTACCTGTTCATGGGCGGATTCATCCTGGCGCTCGCCATGCAGCGCTGGAACCTGCACCGACGTATCGCGCTGACCGTGGTCAACATGGTCGGGACGAAACCTCGCCAACTGGTCGCAGGATTCATGATCGCGACTGGTTTCCTGTCAATGTGGGTGTCCAACACCGCGACCGCCGTCATGATGCTGCCCATCGGCATGTCGGTGCTGCAGCTCGTCTCCCAGCTCGAAGGTTCCCGCCAGGCAGATTCTGAGGATCTACCCGCCGACGCTGAATCAGTGTCCGGCACAGCTCGCGACGCCACAAAAGGTGGCGTCGTGGCAGCAATCGTTCAAAAAGGCAAAGATGCCTCGGAAACGATCAGTAAGCAGACGCAGCTATATCACTCGAAGTTCGCCATTTCCCTCATGCTCGGCATCGCCTATTCCGCTTCGATCGGCTCACTGGGAACCATCATCGGCACTCCGCCCAACTCGCTCCTGGTGGCATACCTGAAGGAAAACCACGATATTTCGATCGGTTTCGGACAGTGGATGCTGGTAGGTGTCCCACTGGCGGTGACGTTCCTGGCGATCGGATGGTTCCTGCTGACATATGTTCTGTTCCCACCGGAAATCTCGGAAATCCCCGGAGGTAAGAAGCTCATTCGCAGTGAACTGAAGAAGCTCGGCCCGATGGGCAGCGGCGAGTTACTCGTCGGCATCCTCTTCGTGGCCGCCGCCATCTTGTGGGTGTTCCTGCCCTTTTTCCTGAAGTTTTTCGGCATTCAGATCAAGGGGATCGACACCATTATCGGCATGGGGATCTCCTTGCTGCTCTTCATCATTCCGGCAGACCCGAAGCGAGGGGTGCGTTTGATGAACTGGGAGTCAATGAAGGACCTACCCTGGGATATCATCCTGCTGTTCGGCGGCGGTCTGGCTCTGTCTGGCCAGTTCTCTCACACGGGCCTGTCAAACTGGGTGGGCCACTCAGTTGAGCAGTTGCGCACCCTGCCCATCATCGTGATTTTGTTCGCGATCACGGCGCTCGTCCTGGCTCTGACGGAGCTCACCTCCAACACCGCAACTGCTGCCGCGTTCCTGCCGATTATCGGCGGCGTCGCCATCGGCCTTGGGTACGGCGATATGAACATCCTGCTCTTCGTGATCCCGGCTGCGTTGGCTGCCACGTGTGCGTTCATGCTCCCGGTCGCCACGCCTCCAAACGCCATCGCGTACGGGTCGGGTTACGTGCGCATCGTCGACATGATCAAGGCAGGTTTCTGGTTTAACGTCGTCGGCATCTTCCTGGTGATGGGCACCGTACTGGCTCTGGCGGTCCCGATCTTTGGTCTAGCTTTAACGCCTTCCGTGTAGCACTCCGGTCGCCCTCGGCAATCACGATGAACGAGGGCGACCGCGGCGCCGTGTCGAAACTCCAGCTTGAATCATCGGGCGGATGACCGCGCGCCACTTTAATGACAGTGTGTCATAATCGTGGCATGACACCGACTTCCCGGAAAAGTACATCCACTGCGCCATCTCGGTCATCAACACTGGCGCACCCCTGGATCGCACTCGTTTTCCTGTCTCTGGCACTGTCACTGATCGTTATGGACGGCACCATCATCAACGTGTCTTTGCCGACAATCATGCGTGACCTTGAGCTCACATTCACGCAGGCTCAATGGCTGACAACGAGCTACGCCCTGATCTTCTCAGCGCTGCTGATCACCGTGGGACGTCTGGCCGATAACTGGGGACGACGCAACATCCTTCTGGCAGGGATCGCCATCTTTGTTATCGCATCAATCATTGCCGGCACGGCGCGCACTTTCACTCCCCTGCTCATCGCACGTTTCCTGCAGGGCACCGGAGCGGCGGCCGTTTCTCCAACAACGCTCTCAACTGTCAACGCGACGTTTACAGGCAAAAGGCGCATGATTGCCTTCGCCGTGTGGGGGTCAGTTATTTCAGGGATGGCCGCTGTTGGTCCTCTGCTGGGTGGCTGGATCACGACGAACACCACCTGGCCGTGGATTTTCCTGATCAATGTTCCGATCGGCATCATCGTTGCGCTCGGCTGCATTTTCTTCGTGCCCAACACTTACGGAGAACGCTCCGAACACGGTTTCGACGCGGGCGGGTTTATCACCTCGTCAATCGGTTTCGCCGCTCTGGTCTACGCACTGATTCAGGGGCGTGACCTGGGCTGGTGGAAGCCGATCAATGAGGACTGGGCGTCATGGCCACTCTCGCCTGTGCCGCTGGCAGCTGCTCTGGCCGCCGTCCTGCTCGGCTTTTTCATCTGGTGGGAACGGCGACAGCTGCGAGTGGACGGGCCGCACCTGCTGAATCTGAATCTTTTCAAGCTCCGAAGCTTTTCTGCAGGGAACGTGGCCGCTGCGGCAATTTCAGTGGGAGAATTCGGTCTGCTCTTCGCGTTGCCTTTGTACCTTCAGAACGTCCGCATGCTCACACCACTCCAATCAGGCGGTGTCCTGGCTGCAATGGCTGCAGGCGCCTTTATCGCAGGTGGCTCAGCATCCCCACTGGGGCGTCTCTTTTCTGCAACGTGGGTGGCGCGCGCCGGACTGGCCATAGAATCCATTGCCGTATTCAGCCTGGCGATCAGCCTGACAGCCCACACGCCCATCGCAGTTATCGTCACAGCACTGGTTGCCTACGGTTTTGGTCTGGGGCTGGCGTCAGCGCAACTCACATCCGTCATTCTGGTTGATGTGCCACCCAGCACGTCGGGGCAGGCATCCGCCACCCAGTCCACGACACGTCAGGTCGGTACAGCGTTGGGAATTGCTCTGGTTGCAACGTTCCTGGCTGCGTCAGTGAATTCACAGGTACAGGGAAGCCTCGACGATGTGCCGCTGCCCGAGCAGGCACGTCACGGCATCGAAGCGTCTGTCGCACCTTCAGCTGGCGCTTCCATTCGGGCGCTGACTGACTCGGACGGTTCAGAAGGCGTTCCAGCGGAACTGACCGATCAGGTGATCGACAAACTGTCGGAGGCTTTCAGCGTCGGAACGTCGCGCGCAATGGGAGTGGCCGGCGCAGCCCTCGGACTGGGATGTGCACTGACGTTCTTCCTGCCTGGCGCCCGCAAGCCCTCAGGCGAATAGGGCACGTGGCACGGGGGGTTACCTCGCGTCACACGGCGGCGTTTCTGCAGATACTTGTTCGACACGCCCGCTTAAATCGCTACACTATATCAATTGCATCCCATCTGACAGCGACGATCGCTGTGGCGTAGAACAAGAAATGAACGGAGTATGTATGACCGATCCCAATTCACGGCCACAGAGCCCGATTCGTCGGATCGCACTGATTACAAACCCCGTTGCAGGTTTGGGATCGTCGATGGATGCGGCACGGCGCGCCACTGAGTTTCTGGCCAATCGCGGCATCGATGTGGTCTCCATTGCCAGCTACCTGCCACTGACGACGAGCCTGCGCACTCGCGAATTTGTCGCTGACCCAACCATTGACGCGATTGTGGTGTGCGGCGGAGACGGGCTGATCAACCTTGCATTGCAGGAGGTGGTCGGCACAGGCAAACTCTTCGGTGTCATACCGGCTGGCACCGGTAACGACCTGGCACGCGAATATTCCATTCCTTTCGATCCCAGAGCAGCCGCATCACTCATTGTGGACGGCCACCACGACAGCGTTGATGTGGGCCTCATGAGCCACGCGAACGGGGAAGAACGCTACTTTGCAACAATTATGTGCGCGGGCGTGGATTCAATGATTAACGATCGTGCCAACCAGATCAGATGGCCGAAGGGTAATTCACGCTACCTGCTGGCACTGGGCATCGAGTTCGCACGCCTACGCCCCCTGCGCACAACGATCCGCATCGACGGCAAAGGCACACATCACGTCCCGACAATTCTCAACGCCATTGCCATTACCAAGACGTATGGCGGCGGCATCATGATGTGTCCGCATGCTGACCCCCGCGACGGCCTGCTGTCGATCAGCCTGGTGGAAACGCTCAATCGCCTCGAAGCGATCAGCAAAGTTCCGAAGACCTTCCTGCACCGCCTGGAGGAGGTACCGGAGGTCCACATGTACCGTGCCCACAGTGTTGACATCGAAGTCAGCGGCCTCGATGCATTTGCTGACGGCGAGCGTCTCATGCCCATGCCTTTGCACATCGAATGCGTGCCGCGCGCCCTCAACTTGATCATGGCGAGGTAGAGCGGCGCACGCAAGTCGCCCTCGCTCATTGTGACGAACGAGGGCGACTGTGGCAGATCAGTGAGTTTGCGTCGAATCGGTGGGGCTGGCTCACTATGCTGCTGCAGACCAACGGCCAGCCACCGAGAGGCACCCTAGCTTTCAGCCCACGGATCGACGACTATACGGATCGGGTTACCTGTCTTATTGCGCATGATGTCCAGGCCTTCTTCCAGATTCTCCAGCGAGATGATCTGAGAGACCGATTCGGACAGATCCAGTCGCCCAGCCTTGACGAGTTCAGCAAGCAGGAAGATGTCCACTACTTCGTAGCCCAGGTGTCCTATGGCCTGACGGCGCTTGACGCCAAAATCGTACAGGCTTCCGCCGTGGAATTCCTGGCGTGACAGCCCGACCAGCACGGCGCGCCCCCTGTAGTCCAGTGACTGCACTGCCTGCTCGAAGGTCACCTGAAGACCGGCAGCGTCGAACGCAACGTCAATCATGCGCCCACCCGTCGCTTTCTTGATCTTGTCCATCAGCTCGGGGTCGTCGGATCGGAACGTGAAGTCAGCGCCCAGACGTTTGGCTCGATCAAACACACCCTCGTTGATGTCGATACCAATGACAGGGTACGCACCCGCCAGCCGGGACAGCTGGACGATGTGGGTTCCGACTCCACCCAATCCCCACACGGCAACGGCGTTGCCCATCGAGACCTTGCCGGTGTGCTTGACTGCTCCGAACGGGGTTGCCACAGCATCAGCGAGGATCGCGGCCTGTTCCATCGGCACACCATCGGGCACGCGGGTGAGTCCTTCAGCGTTGGCCACTGTGTACTGCGCCCATGCACCGTCATAGTCAAATGCCATAACGCGCAGGTTTTGGCATGAGCCTCGGTTACCTCGGCGGCATTCGCGACACTTCAGGCAGGGCATACCCGACTGCGGGATGACCTTGTCGCCGATCTCCCAGCCCTGCACATTCGATCCCATCTCTGCGATGGTGCCCGAGCACTCGTGGCCCTGCGTGATTTCCGGCATTTTCATGGGAAAATCACTGTCGATCAGCGCCATATCCGAATGGCAGATTCCACAGTAGGCAACTTTGATGAGGACCTGGTTCGGACCGGGTTTGGGAATCGGAATATCCTCGATCGTTACGGTGCGATCTGAATGCAGACGCTGGGCGCGCATCGTGCTTTCCATTGCTCTCTCCTTTTTGCGCGCAGCGCCGTGCCCTCGTGCGCATAAAAAGACAGGCGTCTGTGCCTGCAGATGCGTTGACAAGGTTGTCGCCAAAGCTCACACGACGTCACGCGGACATTATGTAGGAGGATTTCTCCTATGAGCACAGACTAACCCATGACCTGCGGTTATTGGGTCTTTTGGCCTATATCGCAGATGCGAGTTTCGACGAAGCGATGCGTGAGCCTGCCTCGACAATAACGAAGAAGCCTCCTGCAACCAACGCGATCGTGCCGCCTGCTGACAGGCCACACACGACCGCAAGCCCCAGTCCAACTACGGCAATAATGGTAGACGCGAGCGTGGACAGTGCGACGAAACGCGGCGTCGATGCGACGCGCCCCTTCAAGACGGTGGGTGCGGCGGCGATTAAGGAGATTGACACGACGGTGCCGACCGCCGGAATAATGACCGTCACCGTCGCGATAATCAGACCCAGGGTAATCAGGCGCATCAGGTCAGGCCGCCCTCCGCTGGCTCGGTAGTTCACCGCGTCGAAGCTGACTGCTACCAGCCGCCCGCCCATCAACGCCCACACTCCCCCAGCGACAATAAGGACGAGGGCGGCCGCGATAACGTCGATGCGCGTACATGCCAGCAGGGATCCTGTCAGGAAGCCATCGATTCGCAGCGGCAGGGGCGCGAACCACTTATTGAGGAAGTAGCCAGAGGCAAACCCCACGGTGAGCGTGATTCCGGCGGCCGCCTGCGAGGAAATTCCTTTCAGGGCCGATACGCCATGCATCAACAGCGCGAGGACGAGTGAGGCCAGGCCAGCACCGATGAACAGTCCCAGAGACAAAGCCTCATGGCTGCTCGAGACCAGCGCCGCGCCGACCACGCCGATGACGGCGCCCGGGAACGCGGCATGGGTGATTGATTCAGTGAAGAAGATGCGCTGGCTGAGTACGGCGAGGGATCCGACCAGGCCGCACAGAGCTCCCACAACGATTGCTTCAACCAGCGGCAGGGCGATGATGGTCCACATCGAGATCATGGGCGCACTCCCTGAATCGGGTGGGCGACAGGCTGCGTCGCGTGCCCGGTGTCCAGTGCGCGCACGCACATGCGGTACAACGTGCGCACAGCCAGTACCAGCCCGAACATGGCACACACACTGAGCGAGACAGCAGCCTGCGGTGAGATTGGGCGCGAAACCGGCAAGTTCATAACATGCATCCCCAGGACCGCCCCGCCGACGCCGACCGCAATCCCCACGGGAATCATCCACCCGACGGTGCGGGCGACCAGTCGAGCGCTGGCCCCAGGGATCACCAGATATCCGATCACCAGCAGGACGCCGATGGCGGAAGCGGCTGATACAACAACGGCGGCGATCGCGGTGTTGAGAACAATGTCGACAAGGAGGGTGTTGACTCCCAGAACCGGAGCGGTATCGCGGTCGAAGGCGGTGATTACCTGGCCGCGCCACGTCAGGGCGACGATCACGATGGCGAGCAGGCAGAAGAGGACGGACTGCGCCAGGCGCGCATCGGTCACGTCCAGCAGTCGGCCGAACATGAGCGCTTCCAGCTGGCCGGACATGTCGCCTTTTTTCAGCGAGATCACCACGCCCAGTGCGAAGAAGGTCGTCAGAATCGTTGCGGTGGATCCCTCGGAAATGTGGCTGCGCTGCCCGGCCCACACCAGTGCTGCGATGACTGCGCATGCACATAGCGCAGCTCCGGGCGCGATCATGTCGATGCCGCCATAAAGGGCACCTACTACGATGCCAGGGAAGACGCCGTGAACCAGTGCTTCTGCGTTGAACTCCGCACACCGCACGTTGACCAGCACGCCGACCACTCCGCTGGCGCAGGCCAGGATAATCAGCAAGACAAATGGCCTGAACGTGTACGGAGCTGACGCAATAAATCCCCATCCAGGTAGTGGCTGCAGAAACTGCCGTAGACCTTCAAGCCATTCAGCCCACATGCTCGGACTCCTGTGTCGCTATGTGCGCGATGCGAGCACGCCGATCAGCGCGGTGTTCCTCTTTACCTGCGCTGGTCGCTGCGAGTTCGACGGGCACCGACCCGCCGTATGCCTTCGCCACCAGCTCCGGTGTCAGTACCTGTGCGATTGGCCCGAATGCCACTTGCCTGCCTGCCAGCAGCAGTGCCCGTTCACAGGTAGCGTCAGCCAAGATGAGGTCATGCGTGGAGATCACGACGGCTACGCCCTGGTTCTTGGCGTTGGTGATGATGGAGAGCAGGGCACGGCGGTTCGGCTCATCCAACCCGTTGAACGGCTCGTCGAGCAGGATCATCGCCGGCTCAGCGACCAGGGCTCGCGCCAACAGGATGCGCTGACGCTGCCCGCCAGACAGGTCACCGAACCGGACGTCTCCACGATCACTCATCCCGACATTGGCGAGGGCGTCCTCGATGCGCTGTTTGCCGGTCGATCCGAGCCGCCCAAACAGTTTCCGCTGACCTCGGTATCCCATCGCAACTACCTGGCGAGCAGTGATGGGGAATGTGGGGTCCAGGTTGAGCTGTTGCGGGACGTATCCCACTGTTGAGCCTGGCGGCACTCGAAGGTGACCGGCGCTGACGCGGACGGATCCGATGATGCCGCGCAGCAGCGTGGTCTTTCCTGACCCGTTCGGCCCGATCAGTGCCAGCGCTTCACCTGCCTGGATGCTGCCATCCACTCCGGTGAGCACTGTCTTATTGCCGTATGCCAGTGAGCAGTTGTCGAATTCGAGTGCCGCGCCCATAGCCTTTCCTTGCTCCGTTGCCTATTTTTCTGCGAGCGTGTCAGGCAGCTGTGGTACGTTCCCGTTCCACGCCTGGACCAGCGTCGTCACGTTGTGAGTGATGGAGCCGACGTAGGTTTGTCCTGCCGACCCGTCGGGTCCGAGGGAGTCGCCGTATAGTGCGTCGTCTCCGACGATTGCTTTGACACCGGCGGCCTGAGCAACTGCCTCGATTGACTTCGAGTTGTTGGAGTTTTCTGCAAAAAGCGCGACCGCTCCTGAGTCCTTGACCTGTTGGGCAGCTTTCTTGATGTGGTCAGCGGTGGCGTCCTGTTGGCTGTTGAAATCCGACAGGGCTGCGCCGATGAACTTCACGCCGTAGTCTTTGGAGAAGTATCCGAATGCGTCGTGAGAGGTGAAGAGGACGCGGTGCTGAGGCGGAACCGAATCGATCGCTTCACGCACCCATCCGTCCAGGTCGGTCAGGGTCTGCGTGTACTGCGCAACGTGCCGGTCGAAGAGGTCCTTGTTGTCAGGCGAGGCTTTGCCGAGGATTTCACCGATATTGCGCACCTGGATGGCGGCGTTCTTCGGGCTGGTCCACACATGCGGGTCGTACTGAAACTCCGGTGTTGCGGCACCATCTTCAGGCGGGAACGGCCACTTTTGCACATCGACCTTCTGCGAGCCGCGATCAATGGTGTAGGGCAGGTCGCTTTCACGCTTAGTCACCGAGGCAGGGTCGTCGACTTCCGCTGCCGTCAGAACTCCCGATGTCACTCCCATGATCCCGTGGAAGCCAGATGCCTGGATTGCTGAGTCAAGGAAGTGTTCCAGGTCGACGCCAGAAACGAACATGATGTCGGCGTGAGCAAGGGCGTCTGCCTGTGCCGGGGTCATCTCGTGTTCATGTGCCGAGGCATTCGGGGCGAGTAGGCACGTCAGGTTAATCGTGGTGGCGGCTGACTGGGCTGGCGCTCCTAAGGCATGAGTGGCGCCCTGTGCGTCAGTTTTGTTGAGCGCCAGCGTCGAGTGCTCATCGGCGTTGCCGGCGATCTGCGTGACGTAATCGCACACTTGGGTGGTTGTAGCCACCACATTCACTGTGTTGGAGGAGCGTTGTGCGCCGGATTGACCATTCGCGGCGGTCGCTCCTGACATGTTCGCCTGGGTATTGCCACAGCCTGCAAGACTAGCCGCCGCCACGGCGACCATCGCTGCTCGAAGGCACACAGTTCTCTTCTTCACTCTTTCTCCCCTTATGTGTGATGCCGCTGGTCGTATTCCCTCCCAGCCCTTAACGATAACGGCTCTCACTATACGCCCAAGTTAGGTTTTCGGTCAACCGAATAATATGTTTGGCTCAATACAATATTTGCTGGGTGTGGGAGTGTCAACGTGCAGATCAGGAGGCAACACAAGAGCACGGCAGCGTGCTGGGTACAGGGGTCTCACTGCAGTGTGTGCAGAGGCACAAAGTGCTGAAGTCAGAGGCCTCGCCGCGATGGATACAAGGGGGTAACCGATGGATTCACAGGAAGAGGCAGTGGCCAGCCACCCTCGAAAATTCGAGAGGAGCGGAACGCAACGGGGACAGCTGAAGAACCCAAGAAGAACGGCACATTCGCAATGAATGACAATAAATCGAAAATGGTCGGGGTGACAGGATTTGAACCTGCGACCCTCTGCTCCCAAAGCAGATGCGCTACCAAGCTGCGCTACACCCCGGTCGGTTTTTCACCGCTTGGAAATGATAATGCATCCGCTCAACGAAAACCAATTCTCGCACTCAATCCGGATTGTGGGATAGATCGTGGTTTTTCGATTTCACTTTTCAGCCCCGGCACGTTACGATCGATTCGTTCACGCGAGCAGTCACGCCTATCGGCGCTGACATCGCGGGCGTAGCTCAATGGTAGAGCCCCAGCCTTCCAAGCTGGTCATGCGGGTTCGATTCCCGTCGCCCGCTCCACTATGATGTGTCGGGGCAGCGTTGACAGTTTGTTGGCGGTGTCTCGATCTTTTTGTGTGTGGGTATGTCCCGACACATCGCCTGCACCCCATGTCAACTATGACGTGACACACCTGTCAACTATGTATTGAAACCAGACAAACAACAAAAAACAGGGTCGCCCCCTCGTTCGGCGCGTGAGGACGTCACTGACACTGCGGCAAAAACGGAAGGCACGCGGTCTTCTGAAGCGGGCAATACGCACGCTTCGAGCGGCACTTCACGATATCCTCAAGGCATGTTATTTGCCTTTTCAATTTCCCCGTCCACGACGGACAGCCCTGACGGTTCGATGGCGCATATCGTGGCGCGCGCCGTCAAAGTCATTCGTGACAGCGGCCTACCCCACGAAACCAATTCGATGTTCACCACCATCGAAGGCACATGGGATGAATGCATGCCAGTGATTCGCCGCGCCTGCGAAGCAGTGGGCGAAGTCAGCCCTCGGGTCTCACTGGTGCTGAAAGCAGACCTGCGCCCCGGTCACTCAGATGAGATGAGCGGGAAAGTGCAGCGACTCAACTCCCAGCTCGACAAGATCGACGGACAGTAACTCCCCCAAGGGAACACCATAGTGCGTGGTCGCGAACGCGTGCGCGAGCATCACGCTATGACCAATACCGTAGGAACATGAGCATCCCTACCGACGCGCCCCAGTCCCGGCCATTCACGATCCGCAGGGCCACACGCGCTGACGTTTCCGCACTGCAGGAACTGTCCATCACGACTTTTACACAGACCTTCGGTTTTCTGTACGCGCCCGATGACCTCCAGAACTTCCTCGAATCGACCTATTCGCCCGACGCGCTCACATCGCTGCTCACTGACCCCCAATGCGCCGTCTGGCTGGCGTTCGATGCGGGCGTTGGTGGAGACACTAATCTCGACGCGCAGGAGACCTCTCAACCGGTCGCGTATGTGCTTGCCGGGCCATGCTCACTTCCCCACCCTGATGTGCGCTCCGGCGACGGGGAGATTAAGCGGCTCTATGTCAGGCAAGGCCTGCAGAATTCAGGCCTAGGTACACAGGTCATGTTCATCGCCGTCGACTGGCTTCTTGAGCGTCAGCCGGACGCCTTATGGCTGGGCGTCTGGTCACGCAACGACCGCGCGCAGCATTTCTATGAGCGTTTCGGCTTCACGCACGCGGGGGAATACCGATTCAAAGTCGGCTGCCACCGCGATCATGAATTCATCGTTAAACGGGCGCTGCATGCCTCACTTCGTCAATGAGGCATGAAATGGGCCCACCGCCTTCAACAGCGGTGGGCCCGAGCTCATACTTTCCGCAGACTACATGCGCTGCATCATCTCCAGCTCACCTGCATCAACCCTCAACTGTCACAGCGCCACTTTCAGCGTCGATGTCGAATTCGGCCAAGTCTCCCCCGGCTTCGTTTTCGAGTTCAACCTCGAAGTAGAACTTGTTGTCGTCATCGTCGTCGAAGTCAGCAGATATGAGGTAGCCATCGGGACGCTCGGCCAGGGCAGCCTTGACCGCATCGGCCAGTGAGATGATTCCAGCATCCGCAACATGCTTGTCGTCTTCATCAAAGTCGTCGTCGATCTCGTTTCGCACGACATTGCCGCTTTGATCAATGACGTAGACACGGCCTTCATTACCCTCAACAACCTTCACTTTCCACTCGGAGCGCTGGTCGTTGGTTTCCAGAGAATAGGCGCGGCCACCGTTCACGCCCTCAGCAGCCGCCACAGCCGCCAGAGCCTGCTCGTTGGATGAAACACCTGATGCCGCAGAGGCCTGATCGTCATCTCCAGATTCGGCGGTGTCATCAGCATCATCATCACGGTCATCGTCCGAGGAAGACTGAGTTGCCTCGCTCGTCGTAGTAGTTGACGTGGGTTCAGATTCAACTGGTGCGGGGTCATTTTGGGAACTGCAGGCTCCGAGAGTGAATGCCAACGCGATCGCAGGGACAAATGCCAGTTTTCGTGTGGTTTTCATGCCTTTACCCTGTCAAGTACTCTCCCACTTTTGCAAGCGATCACGCCAGATTCACGGCGCGCGAAGCATTGCTACCACCCTCAAACGGCGCCAGCGTGCGCAACCCTCGACGTCCGCATGATTATGCATACCTATCAGTAAGTTTCGCTATTTGGATGCCGTTCATCCGACCTTGCGCAAGGTATCCACCATACGAACACTTTTCCACGAGGGCGATTTTTGGCCTACCGTGTTCACATGCATGGTGACAGTCGACTTCTTTGCTGATTCTCGACTGACTGCTTACTCAACGAGGGGGAACGTATGTCTGATTCTGCTGCGACGCCAAAAACTGGCAGCCACGGCACAGCCGATCCACACCTTCGACGCAACCTCAAGGCTCGCCACCTCAACATGATCGCCATCGGAGGCGCAATTGGAACGGGCCTGTTCGTCGCATCAGGTGGCACCATCACCGGCGCAGGGCCAGGTGGCGCACTGCTGGCGTACGGCGCAATCGGCGTCATGGTCTTCTTCCTCATGCAGTCACTGGGCGAGATGGCCACATACTGCCCCTCCTCCGGTGCGTTCGAGGTTTACGCGACGCGCTACGTCTCCAAGTCTTTCGGCTTCGCGCAGGGATGGAACTACTGGTACAACTGGGCGATCACGGTGGCAGCCGAACTCGTTGCCGCCACCATCGTCATGCAGTACTGGTTCCCGCCGGATCAAGTTCCACCGTGGATCTGGTCCGGCGTCTTCCTGCTGATTCTGTTCACCCTCAACGCGTTCAGTGTGCGCGGTTTTGGTGAATCTGAATTCTGGTTCGCCGCCATCAAAGTCGTGACCGTCTTGATCTTCCTGGCGCTGGGTGTGCTGATGATCGTCGGTATCCTGGGAGGCGAATCGCCCGGCCTGACTAACTGGCAGATTGGCGAGGCGCCCTTCGTCAACGGCTTCTGGGGAATCATGGGGGTCTTCATGATCGCCGGATTCTCATTCCAGGGAACAGAAATGATCGGCATCGCAGCCGGCGAGACTGAAGATCCGGAGAAGAACGTTCCCAGGGCTACGCGAGCGGTCTTTTTCCGCATCCTGCTGTTCTATATCGGCGCGATCCTGGTGATTGCCTTCCTCATCCCCTACACCGACCCGTCGCTGCTGCAGGGCGCAAGTGCGGACGATTCCACCGCACAAGGCTTCACCGAGGCCGTCACGAAGTCACCTTTCACGTTGCTCTTTGAGCGAGCCGGCATCGCCGGTGCTGCAGGTGTAATGAATGCGGTCATTTTGACCTCGATTCTGTCTGCAGGAAACTCCGGTGTCTACGTCGCCACTCGCATGCTCTACTCAATGGCGAAGGAGCGTAAGGCGCCTCGTCTGTTTGGTCGTGTCACCTCACACGGTGTTCCCCTGGCAGCTCTGGCCGCTACGTGCCTGATCGGCGCGGCATGTTTCGCCACATCTCGCGTCGGTTCCGGCGTTGTCTACAGCTGGCTGGTGAACGCGTCCGGCCTGGCCGGTTTCATCACATGGATGGGAATCGCATGGTCGCACTTCTGTTTCCGTCGCGCATATAAGGCTCAGGGGAAGGATCCGAAGGATCTGCCCTACCGCGCTCTGCTCTATCCTGCAGGTCCGCTCATTGCGTTGGCGATGTGTGCGATCGTTGTGGTAGGTCAGTCCCTCGACGTGATTGCCGGCGAATTCTCCGTCATCAAGTTCATCGGTATCTATATCGGGCTGTTCTTCTTCCTCGCCATTTGGGGCGGACATAAACTGGTGACGCGCTCGCGCGCAGTTGACCCGATGAATGCCGACCTGTCGCGGACAGCGCAGTAGTTCCGCCGTTCCCTGTCGTAACGGAATCGGCCTCGCGTTCGACGCGAGGCCGATTCCTTATGCGCTGTTCTGTGTGCGCTGTTCTGTGTGCTCTGTTAGACGCCCCACCCTTTTGAGATTGATTTTCACTATGTTAGTGTTGTGCGTATTGATAATCATTCTTGACAGGAGGTCCAATGCGCTTCTTACGCACGCTTGCTCGGCGCCGCAGCGCCAAAGCCCTTGCGGCAGCAGCACTGCTCAGTGTGGTCGCCTCACTCAGCAACGCCATGCCGTCCCCGGCATCCGACACACTCACCCTTGATCACGGTCACGTCGATATGTTTCACCTGAGTACCACCTCCTCAGGTGGAATCGACCTCGACGTGAAAGAAGACGTTACGGGCACAGACGTCCGTCACGCCCCTGAAGATGTCACATTCGTCGTCAAGGAAGCTGCAAAAACAGCGATTCCATCCGATGCAGGTGTGCCCGGTGCACCAGAGGCGTACGTGCTTCCGCAAAAGCAGGATTTCAACCTGCTGTGGCCGGGATGGGACATTTTGGCGTTGGGAGATTCCTACACGGGCGCGAACTTCGACATTTCGTATTCAGGTCCCCAGGGAGGTCACATCGCAGCGTGGATGACACCAGCCTTCGGTGCGCCTCAGTCAGTACTGACCGACAAGTCCCTCGCTTTGGATCCTGCCGGCTCCACTATCGAGCAGCCTTATCTGGCGCATGCGCACGTCAACTGGCTGTTTACACATGCCGGCACCTACACGCTCAAGGTCACCGCGCGGGCCACGCGCACCGATGGCACCCAGGTTCACAGCACCCCACATACGTACACGATCGTCGTAGGACATGCACAGCCTGCCTCAGATTCACAGGGCACTGACGAACCTGGCTCGAAGCCGGGCGAGGGCGAGGCAGCCACGACACCGACATCCCCTGAAGGGGACGAAAGCACCTCCCCGGCAGGTGACGACGCGCAGTCAGGTGACGGCACGCAGTCAGGTGACGGCACGCAGTCAGGCGACGGCACGCAAACGGAAAGCAGTTCACAGACGGGAACTGGCTCACAGGCACAGCCTGACTCGCCAGCCGCCGTCTCGAAACCGCACGCAGACTCACCAGCACACAATGGCTCAGCAGCACAACCAGCCGCGAAAGCAGAACCAGAGAAGTGCATTGCCACCGAAATCACCCGCCCCGCCACCGAAGCGGAGATTGCGCAGGCACAATCTGCTCCCCACGGTGATTCCACAGTCGCCACAACAACCCTGCACTTTTCGGTAGGCCCCAACGCTTCAGGAGATGCGACCGATGGACACTTCGACCTCGGCGTCGGCATCTCGAACGGGCGTGCCGTGGCACTGCTCAAAGACGATCGCGCTCAGCCCGCATCGTGGGTCAATCCGTCAAGCCTGACGTTTGCCGTGGGAGGCGCCGCATATCTCAAAGCACCCTCAGCATTGTCATTCCTCACCACCGCAGGAAAGCCCGTGTGGATGATCGGCTCCACACAGCAACGCGGTGTGCCGTGGCTCGGCATGAACTCACAGCGCCCCGAACTGTCAGGCGCCACAACCGGTCAGGTGCGATGGGCACTCGAGGATGTGCAAGGTCCTGGCCGTCTGGGCGTCTTCTTCTCCGGAGGACTTGGCGGCGGAGTAGGCGAAAAAATCTTCACCGCTCCCGGTGATTCCTTCACACTGCCAGCCAACACTCACGCGCATCCGAACTGGGTCTTCACAGCTCCTGGCCATTACTCCGTGACCATCAGCCAGACACTCACCCCCACCAATGCCGCAGCTTTCGCAGCCTCAGGCGTCCATGTGGATGAGAACGGCCAGCACGTCGTCACAGAAGTCGTGGGCCGCACCCCCTCCGGAAAAGCATGTGAGTTGCCGGAAAACGCCACCAGTCTAGCGTCAACCGGCGCCAACAGCTTTCTGGTTCTTGCCGGCCTTGTGCTCATCGCGGGCCTGGCTGGTCTGGGCATGCACCACGCTGCTCGTCGCACACGCTGCGATCGCTAGATGCCGCTGATCGCCATGTTCCACACATTACGACGAGGGTGGCCAGCCCACCTGCATGCTGCAGCACACACCTTTCGCATCACAGGGCGCGCACTGCTGACACGCACGGTAGTCACCCTCGTCACTGTGGCATCTGTCGCCACGATAAGCGCGTGCAGCGGCATCGGACGCGCGCAAGCAGGTGCCGATCAAACCGGCGCGCTCAAAGTCGTGACAACCACAGGAATCCTGGCTGACCTGGTGCGTCAGGTCGGCGGTGAGCGCGTGTCGGTTAATGCACTGGTGCCCGATGGGGCAGATCCGCATACCTATGAGCCCTCACTGCGCGACATCCGCGACGTCGCCTACGCTGACGTGGCATTTTCGAATTACCTGCTGCTCGAAGAACATGCCATAATCCGCGCGCTCGACGCCAACCTGCCCTCCCAGGCACGCTCGGTGTCCATCGCGGAAGTTGCCGCGGCATACGGTGCGAAAGTACGCCCGCTGGTCGAAGATCGCGCACTGGATACGGTGTGGCTCGGCATGCGGGTAAGCGGCAGCGGGGAGAAATACGGAGCGGATCGAGCATCGGAAATATCCCTGTATTGCACCGGCGCAGACCTACCCGAAGGATCGGTGGCGAGCGCGTGGCTGACCACCACGTTCGGTGCGCCCAGCATCGCCTTTACTGCGGGCGGGCAGACAGAGACTTCACAGACACATGCATGCTCAAATGATCAGATGCGCCTCCCCGCCCAGGCGCACCAGCACATGAGCTGGGGTTTCACAAAGCCAGGGATCTACCGCCTCACGCTGGGAGCGACCATCCGCCCCGGGCGCGGCCTGCCTGACAGCAACCTGCGCAGTGGGACGCTGGTCGTGGCTGTGGGCATTGACCCCGGTGAAATCGCCGCGCGCGAAAGGCGCACCGTCGTCGATTCTGGCCATGCGGATGTGACCGTGGATCTGGAACACGGTGACGTGACCCTCATGGCTGATTCACACGCGGGCGGGGATTCAAGCCTGGAGCGGATCAACCTGGATCGCGCCGTCCTGTCAGTGCCGGCTTCCACTTTGACCTCAATTCCGGCAGATGGCTTCCGATTCCTCGGCCATCCAGGCGACCCGATCTACCTGCTGCCGCAGGCAGTCCTCGGCAAGCATGTGCACGGCGAGATCGACCCGCACCTGTGGCACGACGTATCGAATGCGCGCGCATACGTGCAGGTCATTCGCGACGAACTGATGCGCGCTGATCCCGAAGGGGCCGCAACCTACCAGCGCCGCAGCGCCGCCTACCTCAACGAGCTGGCTGACCTGGACACCTATATGGCCCAGACGATTGAGCAGATCCCGCCCGAACGACGCCACCTGGTCACCACTACTGATGCGTTCGCTTATCTTGCCGACGCGTACGGGTTGGACGTGGCGGGCTTCCTGGCTCCCAATCCGGCCACAGAGCCATCCCTCGCTGACCGCCAAGCACTCCAGGCAGCGCTCAGTGACCTGAAGATTCCCGCCGTTTTCCTGGAGCCGAACCTGGCCCGAGGGCGCTCACCGCTGCGCACGATTGCAGAGGAATCAGGCGTGAAAGTCTGCCCTCTGTACGGCGACACGCTGGATTCACGCGCCCCGACCTACATCGACATGATGCGCGCGAATGCAGATTCGCTGCGCGAGTGCCTCTGCCCTGCTGATTCAACGAAAGAGTAACCGTGACACAATCCCTGATTTCACGCCTGACCAGTGCCGCCCTGGGGGCCCTCGCCGCCACTGCCTGCCTGGCCCTGCCCGCCTTGTCTGCGCCGATGGACGAGGCTGACCCTGCCCTGGATCAGACGGTTAAGGCAGATGAACCCGTTTCCACTGATCCGACCGTGATTTCGCGCGGACACGTTGACATCGGTCCGCGCGTCATCGACGGCACGTGGCAGATCCTGGCGCGCGATGATTCGGCTGCCACACCACTGTGGCGCACCCTGGATTCGGTTGCCATCCACGTGAGCGATGAGTCCATGATGGATGTGCCGGATACAGACGATTACGCCTTTCTAGAAGGCGCGCAGGGTAAGCGCGCCTGGGTGATCCCGCAAACTCAGCAGGTCGATGTGCCCTGGGTCGGGTGGAACACGCAGGATTCGGAGGCACTGAAGCGCATGGGAACGGGCGCCACGATGACGGTTGAACGTGTCGAGGGGCCGGGCCGCATGTGGCTGTTCCTGCAGGACGGTACGTTCGGAGCGCCGCGTGTGCTGGCGGATTCGGGGGCGAACAGCGCTGACGGATCAGCGGGCAGCACACCTGCCGGTGAGGTATGGATGGAAGCCAATACTCATGTGCACGCTAATTGGGTATTTTCTGAGCCGGGCGTGTACCTGGTTCATCTGCGTGTGGCAGCTGACGACGGTGCAGGAAACGCGTCGTCTGACGCGACGGCCCAGGCTGTCATGCGTGTCGCTGTCGGCAGCCAGACTGATCCGCACGACGCCCTCAGGGCTGTGCCCGCAACTGCAGATCCTGCCGATTCTCAGAATGCTTCCGACCAGTCCAGAGCAGGCGAACAAGCTGGCGACAATTCTGCATCCACTGCCGAATCGGCACCGCCCGGTGTTTCCTCACAGGACCAGTCGGCTCTGAAGGGGCCACGGGACGTGTCTGATTCGAATACGTCCGCTCCCCTGTGGATCACCATCATTGCAGCCGTCGTGCTGATTGGTGCCGGCGTGGCGTGGCTTGTGAGCAGGGCGCACAGGAAGCAGCGCGCAGGCTCATCCCTCGTCAATCCGCAGGATTCAGAAAGGACCACTCGATAGGCATGACTCTCACGGTACCAACTGCTGCGGCGGACAGGTCACCGGCAGGCGATGCGCTGAGCGTGTCGGGCCTGAATGTGTCACTGGCGGGCCGTTCGGTTCTGCACAATGTCTGCTTCACTGTTCCTCCCGGCTGCCTGATCGGTCTCATCGGCCCGAACGGTGCCGGCAAGACCACACTGATGCGCGCATTGCTCGGATTGGTGCCGATCAGCTCCGGCAGCGTTCAAGCCGGAGGGACGCATCTGAGTGCGCCGATGATCGGGTACGTTCCTCAACGCCATGAATTCGCGTGGGAGTACCCCATCAGCGTGCGCCAATGTGTCGATATGGCTGCGCGCCTCCACCCCGGCGAGGGATCGCGCACGCTCCGCATGATGCGGCGTTTCGATTCCATCGCACGCCGCGAGCGCCATGAGCGCGTCTCGCGCGCCCTGGATCGAGTCGAGCTGTCGGATCTGGCTTCCCGTCCAATCGGACAGTTGTCAGGCGGGCAGCGCCAGCGCGTCCTGGTTGCCCGGGCGCTCGCCGGTAATCCGCAGTTACTGTTCCTCGATGAGCCGTTCACGGGGTTGGACATGCCCACCCAGGAACTCCTGACTGATCTGTTTCAGCGGCTGACCGGCGAAGGCTGCACCATTATGATGAGTACGCATGACATTGCCTCCGCGCTCCATACGTGCGATCAGCTGCTGCTGCTCAATCGCACGGTGATTGCGCACGGCACTGCCGCTGAGCTTGCTGATCCGACGTTGTGGGTGCAGGCCTTCCACATTCGCTCCGACAACCCGCTGCTGCGCCTGTTGCCGGCAGAACGACTGGAGGACGCATGCTGACGCTCAGCGAGTTTTGGCAGGATCTGCACAATCCCCTGTTGGCTTTCCTGCCTCGGGCGCTTCTGATCTGTGTGTGCTGCGCCGTAGTCTGCGGTGTTGTCGGATCCTACGTTGTGCTGCGAGGGATGGCGTTCATGGGTGATGCAGTTGCCCACTCTGTGTTCCCCGGCCTTGCCATCGCGTTCGTCCTTCAGGGATCTCTGGTACTGGGAGGTGCGATCGCCGGCATCGTCACAGCGGTGCTGGTCGCTCTGTTGTCAGGCAATCGGCGTTTGAAGGAAGATTCTGTCATCGGAGTACTGTTTGCCGGTGCGTTCGCTCTGGGTTTGCTCATCATGTCGAGGGCGCCTGGCTACGCCGGTTCGCTCCAGCAGTTCCTATTCGGTTCCATCACCGGAATACCTGCATCCGATGTTCCCGTTGTTCTGGGTGTGAGCGCTGGGATCATGGTTGTGGTTGCGCTGATGCATCAGCGTTTCCTGGCGGTTGGGCTGGATCGGGAAAGTGCTCGCGCAGCCGGGGTGCAGACGCTGGCTGTGGACGTCTTGCTGGCTGTAGTGATTTCGCTGACGGTTGTCATTTCGGTGCAGACGATCGGAAATGTTCTGGTGCTGGCGTTACTGGTCACGCCTGCTGCGACGGCGCGTCTGCTGACTGAGCGTCTGGGCGTGATGATGATTCTTGGCCCCGCTATCGGGGCGCTGTGTTCGCTGATCGGCGTGTATCTGTCGTGGAGCAGTGATCTGCCGACGGGGGCGACGATTGTTGTCACGCTGACAGTTGTTTTTGTCGTGGCGTGGGTTCTTGCTCCGCGACATGGACTGACAGGCCGCCACAGGCCACGCCGCGTAACCGCATCACCTGCCGCCGCCTAAGCGCCCGCGCCAACAAGGCTTCACGGCTTCGAGACTGCTAGGCGCCGCTGAGACCGCACTCGGCACGCGAGTGCGTAAGGGTTAGTCAGACTGCCCGCGTTCCAGTTCACGCAAGGTGTCAGCCAGGGGGAACCCTTCGTCGGGTTCAAAGCAGAAAGTGGCACTGCCATTGGGGTCTACGCCAATGCTCGTGGTAGGTTCCACTCTGATCAGGGTAAAAGTCCCCACGGATTCCAGAGTTGCCGAATCTCCAGCCAGTAGCACTACCTGAATACCGCCCTGCGCGCTTCCGGCATTCAGATATGTCTGCATAAAGTGATCCTGTACCTGCGGCGCAGTGATCGTCGCGGTGTAATTGCCGGCGTTGTCCAGCCACAGCGGCGCATTCTCACCGATCGTCAGTTCAATTCCGTTGTCACACACTATAGTCTTGCTCCCGTTTTGTCCGTGATTTCCACCGGTGATTGGCTCTGAGTCTGATTGCGACTGTTGATGGGGGCTCTCGCTTTGTCCTGTTTCTCCATCAGAGCACCCGGCAAGGGCACCCATCGCGACTACGAAAGCGCATGCCAGGAGGGCCTGTCTCGTGCCCCCATGTCTACTTCGCATATCCATCTCCAACCGCGATCGAGCCGTAATACTTTCCAAAGTCTTCCCAGGAAATGGTGATTTCACCGGTGGGAGTTGTTCCTCCACCTTCCAGATAGTTGTGGCCCCATGGATTCACAATCGTGACCGTATCCGCTGTCGCGCTCTTGACCTGATAGGCGTGCTGTCCCACAAGTTCGACGTTGATGTCCCGTCCGCTGGAGTCTGTGGCATGGACCACGGCGGTATTCCTGTCCGGATGGAATTGTCCGCTTGTCGTTGCTGTCTCCGCAGTAACAGGCTTGTCAGCTTCAAGCGCACCTCTGACTTCCATCTGATCCCAGGGCTTATATCCTTCTTTGAAGAACAGGAAGCCGTTCGACTTATCGATGACGTGATAGTCCCCGCCGGACAGTTCCTTCGTGGCAGGGCCAGGCCATCCACCGGTGATGCCGCCATTGTTGCCAGGCATCGTTCCGCCCTGATGCATTTGCCCATAGGCCGACTCAAACAGCGAATACACATTCGCTTTCCCGTCTTTTCCACGGGCACCACTCGCATATACGTCATCAACGAATTCAGTTCGTTTCCGACTTTCGTCACGATGAAGCGGATCATCATAGATCGTCACAAAATAGCCGTCGAGTTTTCCATTTTCATCGTAATGGGGCTTGATCATGTTCCGAAGGTGCTCACGCCCTTCTGTCGAGTCATTAAGAGCTATTAATGCCGACAGGAAATAGCAGTCTCCGATTCCCCTCTGGTTCATTTCAAGGGAACCCATATCATCGAGCTGTCTGAGAATATCCTCGAGCTCTTCGTCCGATAATGCGGTGCGATCACTGATATAACTGCCTGATTCGTCTCTGTTGACCGGCTCCAGATGCAGTGCTTCACGCACCAGTGCTGCACATTCAGCACCAAGAGCCTGCGCCTGATCCAGCAATGAACGATATGCCGACAGCAGCCCGTTCCCCTGACGCGCAACAGCTACGATCGTTGGCAGTTTCGCCAGGGGCGGAGCTGCATCAATTTGCGCATCGATTGTGAGCGCCTGGTGATGGAGTTCGTCGGCTTTTCGTTGAAGCGCTGAAACCGAGGCTCCATATCCTACGAGGGCATCGCCTGCCTGGCCGATTCCGTCCACCACATGCAACGCCTGTTTTCGAATCTCTTGATGCGCGCTGTCGAACGATTCGCGCGCTTCCCCTTCCCATGCACGTATTCGGCCAGGAATTCCTTCCAGTTCCTGAGTATTCGTTTCCATCACTTGTGCGGTGGTTTCCACACCTGAGGCTGTTGCGTTAATGGCGGCGGCATCTCCCGGAATATCACCGATAAGAAGAGAAAAGAGCGGCATGGCGATCACGACCTGAATTTGTGTTGACGTTCTGGGTCATATCTGAAACTCCGGGCCCATTGCCCGTCCGTTTGCTCACTTTGCTTCCTGGCAGTCGCAACGGCCTCAGATGTCTTGTTACACCATTGCCCGACTTCCCCAACACGTGTCTGTGCGGCTTGGGAAAATGCTTCGTATGCATCGCTCAGCTCCGGCTGACCAAGCACCCCGATCCCAGGGTGAGCTGGCGTCTTGACAGTGGAGAACGCAGAAAACAGCTGGTTCAGATCGTTCGACAGCTGTTTCATTTCTTCAGGGGACATTGAAAAAGTCATCGTCGATCCTGTCCGGTTGCACTGGCTCTACCGTCACGACACTGAGGTAGATCATGTCTCACATCACACTATCATACAAACTCTAGACAATACAAGTGTTTTCGGTGAAAACAACCGGCACACCTGTCGCTTCGGCTCTCCCATTCAATACGCAGATGACCCTCATCTGGACTGCTCTAACACACAGAGCATTCCAATGACTCGACTGGCTGCAACAAAGTCGGCGTATGATCAGTTCACACGTTGTACCCCAAGGATGCGAAACCACCATGGATGTCTTTACCCAGGCAATCACTCCCAGTGCCACAATTACCGGCTATGCTCTGTCCGCAAGCGAGGAGCTGTCCACAGGTCTTCGCCCTGCAGTCCTGATTTTCCCTGGCGGCGGTTACCAGTTCTGCTCGGACCGGGAAGCAGAGCCAGTAGCGCTCGCCTACGCAGCTGAAGGATTCAACGCATTCGTCGCCCGCTACGCAGTGGGTCAGGACGCACCGTGGGAGCAGTCTTTTGACGATGGGCAGGAATGCATGCAGTGGGTGCGTCGACACGCACGCAAGTATGGCAGCGACCCTCATCAGATAGCTGCAGTTGGCTTTTCGGCGGGTGGCCACCTGGCGGCATCCATTGCAACGACGCGCGGTGACCGGCCGGACGCCCTCGTCCTTGGTTACCCCGTCACGCGAGCCGAGTTCGGCCCTTTGATGGGTAAGGAGATCCTCGATGTGGTCGATTCAGTTGACGAATCCACTCCTCCCACATTCGTGTTCACCACTCAAAGCGACAGCCTGGTTCCCGCTTCCAATACGACTGATCTGGTCAGCGCGCTGATGGCGCACAACGTGCCCGTGGAGGCGCACATGTACCTTCTGGGTGCTCACGGCCTCAGCCTGGCGAAGGCTCACACGGCTAACGGGCAAGCGGGAAGCACAGATGAGGCGGTTGCGCAGTGGTTCCAAGCTTCCGTTACATTCCTGCGGCGCATTTTCTCCCCCTTCCCGCTCGAGGGTGCTGCGATGACGTGGAAGTCCTATACAGATACGCGCCGAGTGGGGATCGACATGCGAGTCGATCGCCTCCTGGCAGTTCCTCAGGCACGCGCGATCCTGCAGAAACTGGCACCTGAGCTTTTGGCATTCGTGGAAGCACATCCGGCGTCAGCGCACATGTCTGCACGCATCCTGTTCGAACAGGCACCCGACCTTTTTCCTGAGGACACGATCCGTCAGGTCGAAAACGAGCTCACCGCTTGCAACAGGTGAAGACTCCGCGTATTCAAGCGAAAACCCCGCAACCTCAAGGCTACGGGGCTTCCCTGGGGGTGGCTGACGGGGCTCGAACCCGCGACGTCCTGGACCACAACCAGGTGCTCTACCAGCTGAACTACAGCCACCATTGCCGCACCGACCGGTGCAACGAATGCTAACTCTATCAGAGTTCACGCCGGACCTGAAAATTCTCACGCCGCCTCCGATGGTGGCATCGAACACGTCCCGCGTTCACCGCTGCACGCTCCATCGTTCGCAACATCACCGTAAACAATTCGGAACATGTTAGTGAAAGTTCTGCATCAATTCTGCAGCATCGATCCTGATCGCCGCACTTCCACCTCAGCACCCATGTTTTGCCTAGTATCATGCGAAAAAGACCGCTTCTTAAGCATATGTAAAGGAGACGAGCGATGTCGTTCCCACGTCGCGCACGATCAGGTCACCGGAACGCAGGAATCATCACCCTCAGCGCATTGTTATCGCTTGGCCTTCTGGTCGGGTGTTCCAGCGGAGGCGGTGCTACTAAGAGTGATGACAATGCCAGTGGCGGTGGCACAGCATCTGCCGATGGTGAGATCCCCACCTATGACCCGATTGCTATCGTCGCTGAAGAAGGATCTTGGGTTGACCCCGCTTACATCAACGGTTTCGAGGAAATAGAGTTCAACAAGAACGACGCCACCACCTTGCAAGCGGTGGCAGCTGACTCCTCTTATTACGTTGCCTGGAATGCCGACGATCACCTTGCAGCCCAAGGCATCAGCATTCCGGATGGACAAGTCATGTGGAGCGACACTGAAGACTACATGCAGTGCGCAGAGACCCCGAACCATTCCGTCAACGGCAGCACCATCTGCTTTTATAGCTCTGACGGCAGAGTGTCTGATGATGGTTACGCGGAGCTTTTCGACGGTGAGACAGGCAAGCGGACACCACTGCTCGAAATCAAAGGCGGTGTCATTAGGAGCATCAAGCCATTCGGCATACGTGACAACGTGGTGTATGCTGCCCTCGACGTCAATTTCACGGGCGACATGATCGCGGCAGTGGCACTGGACGGCAGCGGCACCAAGTGGTCCGTCGACGCTCACGGAGCCGACTGCACAATTGCTGAAGAGGTTCTGGTGTGCGATAACGGCGAAAAGCAGATCACGGCATACGACCTCGAAACAGGCGAACCCACAATGGACCCCGTGGGCGGCGAAGAAAGCTGGGTTCAGACGTTCAGCGACGGATACATCGTCTACGACTCCTCAGCAGATGACGAGGAAGCCGAACATACAATTTACGCCTACGACGGCACAGAAAAGGGTACCTTCAAGGGATTCAGTGAAGAGCTTGCCGATAGCGTGGTCAGTCATTCTCTGGTTCCGTCCTCGGCGATGTTTGCCCATCGGGAAGATGGCCCTGCCAGCGTCGACGCCAAGGGAAACGTCGTGACGATCAGGCACGACCGCGATAGCCTGTTCGCCACCACTGGCTTTAACTTCGACGATATGGGCGAAGTCAAAGCCGTGGCAGCCGACGGAAGATTCGTTGTGATGAGAACTGATGACGGGTACTTCATCGTCACCCCCGACGGAAAGACTCAGCACGAGATTCCCGGGGAAGATTTCAGGGTCTTTGATGGGCACATCGTCATCGACGAAACCGGTCCTGAGGCTCGCCTGCTGGTCCCCAATAAATAGGCCAAAGCGGGTTGCTTAGCCCCACCCCCACTGGTCGAGCTCTTCGTCGTCAACACCGAAATAGTGAGCGACCTCGTGGATGACCGTTGTTCGTACCTCGTCCTCGACTTCTTCGAGCGTGTCGCACACGGCCAGGGTGGGGCGACGAAATATGAAGATACGATCCGGCAGCATCCCGGCGTAGTCGCTGCGCTCAGTCAGAGGCACGCCATCATACAAACCCAACAGGTGCAGAGAATCTTCGGGTGGGTCGTCCTCGACAATGAATGCAACATTGTCGATTGCTCGCCACAGTCTTTCGGGGATCTCATCGACTGCACGCGCCACCATCTGTTCAAACTCATCAAAGCTGGCGTCAACGCTCACGCCGGCCCGCCCTCACAGGATCTTGCGGGCGCACCTGCCCGCAGCACCACAATGCTCACCAAAACGCGCGCATCGCAATAGCGTCAGCAAAGTTGTTCATGGCGGCAGGTGACGAGGCAAGATACAGGTCCGCATCCACCAGTGACACTTCCATCACCCTGAACGAGCCCTGCCCGTCGGGAACAAGGTCAACCCGGTTGTACAGGAACAGCTCGTCGCGGCCCATCCGATCACGCACATACGAATGCAGGATGGAGCGGATCAACTCGCCCCACTGCCACTGCTCGGCACTCGCGTCACGCGCCTCGACCACTGATTCACGGAACACAGGTGCCGACATGGTGTCCGGGGACAGCATTGCGGTTTTTTCAACCGAGTGCGAAACCAGGCCGTTGAAGAACAGCAGCGAGATCTCACCGTGAATATCGATGTCCTCCAGGTAGCGCTGCACCATGACCGAACGGCCCTCCGACAGCATCGTCATCGCGTGCATGATCGCGGCCTGACGCTGCTTCGTGTCGTTGGCGGAGTACCGACCCACATCGCGCACACCCGAGGACACAGCCGGCTTCACGACGAAGTCACCCGAGGCGGGAAAACGTGCATGCACCTGATGCTTCGACAGGTTCTGTTCCGGCTCCAACCACATCGTGGGAATCACCGGAAGGCCACGCTTCTCCAACTCAATCATGTAGTGCTTATCCGAGTTCCACTCCAGCACATCGGGGTGGTTGAGTAAACGTGGAACCGAGCGGCTCCACTGGATGAAGGCATCACGGTCAGTGGCGTAGTCCGACACTGAGCGGACCACGCTGACACCGGCATCATCCCAGTTCACGTTCGGGTCGTTCCACACTGCAATGTGCGGATCGGTACCTCGCTCGACCAGTGCATCAAGAAGTCCGACATCATTGGTGTACAGGTCAGGCATCTCCGCTGACGTTACGAGCGTTACCTTCGGTTTCGACATGACTCCACATTACCCCGATCGGATCTCAGCGAAGCCCAAGCGGGCGTGCAAGTGCTTCGCGCAGCAAAGTATCGAGCAGCTGACCGTAATCCACTCCGGAGCTCTCCCACATGCGCGGGTACAGCGAAATGGGAGTGAACCCCGGCATGGTGTTGATTTCGTTCACGGTAATGGCGCCGGTTGAGTCGTTGAAGAAGAAGTCAACGCGTGAGAGTCCTTCACCACCCACCGCGGCAAACGCCTGGATCGCAACATCACGGATCCGGTCGGCGTCTGCCTTCTTTAAATCTGCAGGACACTTGAGCGTGGCAGCTTCCGCGTCCACGTACTTGGAGTTGAAATCGTAAAACTCGCCGTCAGGCACGATAATCTCACCCAGAACTGCGGCACGAGCCGGAGCCCGCTCCCCTGTCTCAGCGCGGGTGGCCAAGACGGCGCATTCAACTTCGCGCCCCTGCAACATTGATTCGACGATGACGCGCGGATCGTGTGCGTGTGCTTCTTCGATCGCCTGGTCCAGCTGCTCCCACTGGTCCACACGCGTGATACCGATGGAGGATCCAGCGCGACATGGCTTGACAAACAGAGGCAATCCGAGGGCACGGATCCGCTCGTGCGCATCGTCCTTGTGATGCGACCACTGCTCAGCCGTCACCAACTCCCAGCGCCCTACGTCTACGCCAGCCTGGCTGAGCACTGTCTTAGTCAGGTGCTTATCCATGCACACCGCAGAAGCTGCCACACCGCATCCCACGTAGCGCACGCCAACCATCTCCAGGAGCCCCTGGATTGTGCCGTCCTCACCGTAGGGGCCATGCAGCAGCGGGAACACAACGTCGATTGCTCCCAGATCGCGTGCCGTCCGCAGGCCCTGGCCACCCTCGTCACTGTCTGACAGTTCAAAGAGGTGTCCGTGCGGCCCCCACACCACGTGTGCGCCCGTCGCGGTGACTTCGTGCCCATGCCCGTCGTGGAATTCAAGGTCATCAGGGTTGTCACTGACGCGCACCCACTGGCCATCCTTCGTAATGCCCACCGGCACAATGTCCCACACGTCGCGGTCGATCGCTGAAAGGATCCCTGCGGCAGTGGCGCACGAAATCTCGTGTTCGCTTGATTGTCCTCCAAAAACCATGAGGACACGGGGTCGGGCTTGAGTCATCATGGCGTTAAGCCTACCGCCGTCCGCCGCGTTTATTGACGAGGGCGCCCCCTGATGCCTCGGCTCACAGCAGTTCGATGCGCCACCCGTCCATCTTCTGAGGGCGCGACATGAGCATCTGACCCATGTGCTCAATGGAGTCACCGTCATGGACCACGCGCACCACGCTCTCCGTGATCGGCATATCCACATCGTGAGCGCGAGCCAGCTGCAGGATCGGATGTGCGGAGCGCACACCTTCCACCACGCCGGGAGACAGTTCGAGCGCTTCGTCCAGGGAAGCTCCGCGCCCCATGCGCACACCCAGCGAGTAGTTACGCGACAGTTTCGATGAGCAGGTCGCCACAAGGTCACCGATACCGGCAAGACCGGCGAAGGTGTCGGCACTGGCTCCCAGTGTCGTACCCAGACGGGTCATTTCAGCAAGGCCGCGGGTGATCAGTGTGGCACGCGTGTTGATTCCCAGGCCCATTCCCTCGGCGGCTCCAATGGCAACGGCGATGACGTTCTTGACAGCACCGGCGATTTCGCATCCAAGTACGTCGCCGCTCACGTAGGGGCGGAATGTTGACGTGTGGCAGGTGCGTGCGATCATCGTGGCGCGCTCGATGTCCTCACATGCCACGACCGTTGCCGTCGGCTGACGGTCGGCAATTTCGCGCGACAGGTTCGGACCGGACATGACGGCCACGCTGGTCGGTGCGAAGCCGGTTGCCTCGCAGATCACTGAATGGACTGTGCGCAGCGTGTCCAGTTCAAGACCCTTGGCCAGGGACAGCAATGTGGCATCGGGGTCCAGTGCGGATGTGGCCTGTTCCAAAGTGGCGCGCACCGCCCCCACGGGCACGGCGATGCATACCAGGTTCGAGTCCTGAATGCACTGCCGGATGTCGGTTGTCGCGTTAATCGCATCGGACAGTGTGACACCAGGCAGGTAGGTTGAGTTTTCATGAGAGTTGATGAAGTCGACGACGCCCTCGTTCCTACCCCACATCGACACGGTGAGGCCGGCCTGGCTCAGGATGTGCGCGAAGGTTGTTCCCCATGCTCCGGTGCCCAGCACGCTGGCGTGGGTGAAGCGCTGTTCAGGTGCGCCTGCCCGTTCCTCGGAGCTGTCCGCCGGAGGCGTGTGGGAGTGAGCGTCGTAGCCGGTCGTTGCGTGAGGTGTCATACATCAACTCTACTGCGTGGGCACTCAGATCGCGGTTGAGCCACAAGTACGAAAAATGGGAGATAAGCTTTCGGGTACTGCCACATGCGCACGAGTGCGCATAAGCGACGCCCTGTAAGGAGATTGTGATCATGGTGCTGCCCGGACCGTACAACGAGGGATCAAAACGTGACAGTGCTTTTCTGCCTGCTGTCGCAGCTGGGATTGCCGCAGCCAGCCTCCTTGTCGCCGGTTGTTCATCAACTCCTGACGAGGGTGCCTCAGCATCCGGTGCCAGCGAGCATTCTCAGCAAAGCACACCCGACACGCCGCAGACACCGAATGAATCTGATGTTTCCAGCTCCGACAGCGACACGGATTCATCCGCGACACCCAATGAGCCGGAAGCGAACCTCTCAGACGAAAAAGATGCAACGTTGCCAGTGAACGTCGATCAATGGATTGACGGTCCCACTCATCAGGAATCCGCTCCTGTTGAAGGCAGCCAGCTCATCTTCCATGACATGCGAGTGGGAGAACATGAGAACTTCTACCGGTTCGTCATCGAATTTTCAGGTGAGGGCCTACCCGGCTGGTACGTTGACCGTGCGGCTCAGCCTCTTGAGCAAGGACGCGGATTGCCGCTGAAAATCCGCGGCGCAACCTTCCTGGATGTGGGCATCGAGGGCACTGCCATGCCGCTGGAGGAAGAAGATCAGAACGTGTATTACTCGGGGCCTCCTCTGCTCAATATCGGGCCGCTGTCGATCATTGAGGACGGCACATTTGAAGGGCGCACGCATGTTGTGATCGGCATGGATCAACAGCGCGTCTATCAGATTGGAATTCTTGAAGACCCGATGCGAGTGGTAATCGACATACGCAAATGAGCCGCCTCATCGCTCAGGTGGTCAGCGGGCAGCGGGCGGAAGAGTCATCCTCGTCGATATGAGTACACGGGGCACAGGCGCCGCATTGCAATGAAATCAGCGTCCCTGGACGCCCCTGCGCCAGTGCCCGAACCGTCCCAGCGTCTTCTTGGCTGGCCCCTGCATCTTGTCAGGATCCCACGGCTGTTCAGGAGCCTTCTCTCCGCGCAATTCCTCTACGCCACGAGTGATGGCCTTCTGGATGCGCTCAGTCGCTTCCACCACCGCTTCGCGGTCCTGCGATCCCTGATCGGAATACAGGTCGGAAAGGTCGACCGGTTCCATGATTGTCATGCGCACTTTGCGCCCGGGACGAATGTCCAGCGCCTTCGAGTAACGCTCCAGGATCGCCTGGGGACCCCACTGTGCAATCGGGATGACCGGGCAGCGAGTATCCAGGGCAAGACGCGCAGCACCCGTCTTGCCACGCATCGGCCAGTACTGCGGGTCACGTGTAAGAGTGCCTTCAATATAGATGCCAACGCACTGACCCGCGTCGAGCGCCTTACGGGCCCCTGCCAGCGAGTCCACAGAATGCGAGGAATTACGCAGCACCGGCACCATGCCAAGTTTCTTCATCACAGCGCCCAGCACCGGCACCTTGAACAGCTCGTTCTTGGCCATGAAGCGGGTCGGAATTCCCAGCTCACCCAGGACAAACGCCACGCACACCGGGTCGGTGTTCGAAATATGGTTCGGGGTCACCAGGAAGCCGCCTGATTCGGGCAGGTTTTCTTCCCCCGTGACATCAAAGTTGATCCACGTGTGCATGATCGGTGAAACCGCCGCCACCGCATTCTTGTACAGGCCTTGAATTCTGCTCACAGTTCACCAGCTTAATCACAGGGGTCGGTCAATAAGGCGTCTTCAATCCGAGCTGTCGGTGCCGCTTGGTTCTTGGGCACTGCCGAGGAGTCGCTTCAGTCGTCAACGTACTGGACGCGGGCGTCCAGCTGGCGCAGTTTGGTCAGGAAATGCTCATATCCGCGCGAGATCACGTCGATGCCGGCCACGTGGGACGTTCCCGTCGCAGCCAATGCTGCGATGAGGTGGGAGAAACCGCCACGCAGGTCAGGCACGGTGATGTCAGCTGCCTGCAGCGGCGTCGGTCCCGAAATCACTGCGGAATGGTAGAAGTTACGCTGACCAAAACGGCAGGGAGTCCCACCCAGGCACTCTCGATACACCTGAATATTCGCCTTCATCTGGCGCAGCGCCTGAGTGAACCCGAAGCGGTTTTCGTACACCGTCTCATGGACGATGGACAGCCCGTCGGCCTGCGTCAGGGCGACAACCAGTGGCTGTTGCCAGTCCGTCATGAACCCGGGATGGACAGCCGTTTCCAGCGCGATCGAATGCAGAGAACCACCAGGATGATAGAAGCGGATACCCTCCTTCTCGATGTCGAAGGCGCCGCCGACCTTCCTGAAGGTGTTGAGGAATGTGAGCATGTCGGGTTGGCGCGCACCCTGGACGTACACATCGCCGCCGGTTGCCAGTGCTGCCGCGCCCCACGATGCTGCTTCAATGCGGTCGGGCAGCGAGGTGTGCCGATATCCAACCAGTTCCTTGACACCTTCAATACGGATGGAACGGTCGGTATCCGGTGAGATGATCGCGCCCATTTTCTGCAGCACGTTGATCAGATCCATGATTTCCGGTTCAACGGCCGCGCCGCGCAGGATCGTGACGCCTTCAGCACGAACCGCGGTCAGCAGTGTCTGCTCGGTGGCTCCCACTGATGGGAACGGCAGGTCCACGACTGTTCCGCGCAGCCCTTCGGCTGGCCGTGACATATGGATGCCGTCGGATCGTTTGTCGACAATCGCACCGAACTGGCGCAGGATCTGCAGGTGAAAATCGATGGGGCGTCCCCCAATGTTGCATCCTCCCAGCTGTGGGATGAACGCTTCACCCATGCGGTGCAGCAGCGGGCCGCAAAACAGGATCGGGATGCGTGAGGATCCGCCCAGAGCATCGATGTCAGAGCGTTGAGCCACTTCAACGTTCGAGGGGTCAATTCTCATGATGCCGCGGTCCTGGTCGAAGTCGACGTGCGCGCCATGCAGGCGCATAAGATTCGACACCACATCCACGTCACGGATCAGCGGAACGTTGTACAGCTCAGAGGGTGTGGTCGCAAGGAGGGCTGCAACCATGGCCTTAGGAACAAAGTTCTTTGCCCCTCGCACGGTAATGCTGCCCGTGAGCGGGTGTCCCCCTTCAACTTCAAGTATCGACGTCATCTGAAGCTCCTCGTGGAAGAATCCGTATTGTCTCACTCTATGACAGTCGAGTGCGCAACGGAGTCTCAGGGAGCGCACTGCTAGGAATCTCTCACTGCTCCTGCTCGTCGCTGGGGCGAGCCGACACGACTGTTTCCTTCGGCAGGGTCCGCACCGGCAGGGTGCGCGGCTTGAAAGAGGGGCGGCGCGCCTCGTACGCTTTGATGGCATCTTCGTTGCGCAACGTCAATGAAATGTCGTCCAGGCCTTCGCGCAGACGCCACGCCGTATAATCGTCGATGTCGAACGTGCAGGTGAACGAGCCGCATGTCACGGTGCGGTTCCCCAGTGACACGGTCATCATGACGCCTGGTTCGTTGCGGAGAAGCTTCCACAGTTGCTGGCAGTCGCCTTCGCTGATCTGCCCGGCCAGCAATCCCTGTTTGCCCGCGTTTCCTCTGAAGATGTCCGCGAACGAGGGGGCCAGAACGACTCGGAACCCGTAATCTTTGAGCGCCCACACCGCGTGCTCACGCGAAGAGCCAGTGCCAAAATCAGGGCCTGCCACCAGGATCGTCCCGTGTTCGTAGGCCGGGTTGTTCAACACAAAGTTCGGGTCTGAGCGCCACGCTGAGAACAATGCGTCCTCAAAGCCCGTGCGGGCAACGCGCTTGAGGTGGACGGCCGGAATAATCTGGTCGGTGTCAACATTCGACCGTTCGAGCGGCACGCCCACGCCACTGACGGTGGTGAATTTTTCCATCTCACTCTTCTTCCACAAGTGTTTTTCTACGATTGCTGGTCCGGTACGTAGGCTGCCATCTGCCCGGGGCTCGTGCGCTGCGCGTAAGGGCGGTGCGCGCGTCGTTCCGGTCAGGCCTGCGGTTCCAGATCGTCCGGGCTGGACAGTGTTCCGCGCACGGCAGTCGCCGCTGCCACCAGTGGCGAGACGAGGTGGGTGCGTCCACCTTTGCCCTGGCGTCCTTCAAAATTGCGGTTCGATGTGGAGGCGGAGCGTTCACCAACCGACAGTTGATCGGGATTCATCCCCAGGCACATCGAGCATCCGGCGTTTCGCCACTCGGCTCCAAAGTCCTTGAAGATCTTGTCCAGGCCTTCATCTTCAGCCTGCAGTCGCACGCGCGCTGATCCTGGGACGACGAGCATTCGCAGGCCGTCAGCTTTGTGGCGCCCGTTGATAATCTTCGCCGCAGCCCGTAGGTCTTCAATACGTCCGTTGGTGCATGATCCCAGGAAAACAGTGTCGATGGGGATCTGCCGCATTGGTGTTCCTGCACGCAGATCCATGTATTCGAGGGCTCGTTCAGCTGCATGCCGCCTGGCTGCGTCACCCATGTTCTCCGGATCGGGCACGCTTGCTGACAGCGGGACGCCCTGACCGGGGTTCGTTCCCCATGTGACGAATGGTTCGATCTCTTCAGCTTCCAGCACCACTTCGGCGTCAAATACGGCGTCGTCATCTGAATACAGTGTGGACCAATATTCCACAGCCTCGTCCCATTGCTCACCCTCGGGCGCGTGGGGGCGACCCTTCAGATAGTCGAATGTGGTCTGGTCGGGAGCAATCATTCCGGCGCGCGCACCGGCCTCAATGGACATGTTGCATATGGTCATGCGGCCTTCCATTGACAGTGCGCGAATGGCTTCGCCTCGGTATTCGAGGACGTATCCCTGCCCGCCACCTGTGCCGATCTTCGCGATGATCGCGAGGATGATGTCCTTGGCTGTCACACTCGGTGACAGCGTGCCGTTGATCGTGATCGCCATTGTCTTGAAAGGGGCCAGCGGTAGTGTCTGGGTAGCCAGGACATGCTCGACTTCAGAGGTTCCGATGCCAAATGCGAGGGCGCCGAATGCACCGTGTGTGGACGTGTGCGAATCGCCGCACACGATTGTCATACCCGGTTGAGTCAGACCCAGCTGCGGGCCGACCACGTGCACGATTCCCTGATCCGAATCTCCCAGTGAATGCAGGCGAATGCCGAATTCTTCGGCGTTGGCTCGCAGCGTGTTGATCTGAGTGCGCGAGGTAAGGTCTGCGATCGGCAGGTCAATGTTGACTGTCGGAGTGTTGTGGTCCTCTGTCGCGATGGTCAGGTCCGGGTGGCGAACCTTGCGCCCGGCCAGGCGCAGCCCTTCGAATGCCTGAGGGCTGGTGACTTCGTGGCACAGCTGCAGGTCGATGTAAAGAAGGTCCGGGGCACCGTTCTCGCCTTTCGTCACAACATGGTCTGCCCACACTTTTTCAGCCAATGTGCCGCTCATGATTCCTCCTTCACGTGTGTCATCACCGTCAGTTCCCTCTGATTCAGCGAATTTTCAGCACCGCCGTCGAACTGGGTGCATAAATACGTCGACAGTGTCTATGGTTAGACACAACACGTGTCTGCAGATTTTGAATCTCAGGACTTGAGATGAGAGGATCACTATATGGACGACGCATCTTCATCAGGCGTCGGGGTTCTCGACAAGGCGACGCTGGTTCTTGACACACTCGAGGCAGGCCCTGCCACTCTTGCCCATCTCGTCGCCGCCACTGGCCTGGCGCGGCCCACTGCCCACCGCCTGGCTGTAGCTCTCGAATTTCACCGTATTGTGGCCCGCGACATGCAGGGTCGATTCGTCCTGGGGCCGCGCCTGAAAGAACTGGCCTCCCAAGCGGGCGAGGATCGTCTGCTGTCAGCCGCTATGCCCGTTTTGATTGCACTGCGCGATCACACCAAAGAATCCACGCAGCTGTATCGCCGCCAGGGCGAATCACGCGTGTGTGTGGCAGCGAGCGAACCGCCGATGGGTCTGCGCGATTCCATTCCTGTCGGCGCAACACTGTCCATGAAAGCCGGATCCGCCGCCCACGTTCTGTTGGCCTGGGAAGAGCCGGACCGCATGCACCGCGGCCTGTACAACGCTTCCTTCAGCGCGACGATGCTGGCACAGGTGCGTCGCCGCGGGTGGGCACAATCTGTAGGTGAGCGCGAAGCCGGCGTCGCGTCGGTGTCCGCTCCGGTGCGTGGACCATCTGGGCGCGTCCTCGCCGCGATCTCCGTGTCCGGCCCGATTGAACGCATGGGACGCCAGCCTGGTCGTCAGCACGGTCCGTCAGTGGTTGCTGCTGCCAACCGCCTGTCCGAGTACCTGCGTTCAGTTGAGGAAATGGAACTGTAGGGCGCTGTGAAAGTCGCCCTCGTCTCTGACTGCTACCCACCGCGACTGGGCGGGATCGAAACGCAGGTGGCGGGGCTGGCTCGAGCGCTCACTGCTGCCGGGCACGACGTCACCGTCATCACTGCCACACCACTTGGATCTGAACGCGGCGATCACACGTCAGTTGAGGACGGGGTACGCGTTCGCCGCCTCACGATGCGTCTTCCGTGGGACATTCCCATTAACCCATTGGCGAGGGTGACTCTCACGCGCGCTCTTCCTACTTTCGACGTGGTACACATCCACACCGGCGTGGTTTCGCCTTTCGCGCGGATGGCAACGAATATCTGCGCGCGCCATGAGATCGCCTGCGTGGTGACGTGGCACTGCATGCTTGACGATCAGCGCCTGTGGTACGGGTGGGCGAATCCGCTGGATGACTGGCAGCGTGCCGGCATTGTTCTGAGCGCCGTGTCGAGCAGCGCAGCTCGGGCCGTTGAACGCTGCGCGCGCGGGCCTGTATCGGTGCGAATTTTGCCCAATTTCATCACCGCTGAACCCTGGGAGACCACCCGAGTGTCCCATGCAGCGCATGCCGGGCTGCTCCAGGCAGAACGGGCACGAGGGCGGGCGGCGATGCCGGTGCCGCTACCGTCCTCACGACCGTCGAGACCGCTGCGAGCGGTGACTGCTACGCGACTGGCGCCACGCAAACGCATCACGCAGCTGGTCGAATGCGTGGTGGCAGCTCACGAGCACGGCGCTGACATTGAACTGCGAGTCTTTGGCGAGGGGCCATTGCGTACCCCGTTGGAAAAGCGCACGGCGGATGCCGATTACATTCACTGGTGCGGACGCAAGTCGCCAGATGAACTGGCCGATGCGTACCGCGAGGCTGACGTGTTCGTCTCCCCTGTTGTTCACGAGGCATTCGGCATTGCTGCATTGGAAGCTCACGCCAGCGGCCTGCCTGTTATTTACCGCAGCGGCAACGGAATCGCTGACTTCTGTACCGACGGTGTGGACGGCGTGATGGCCGGGAGCGATGGTGATATCGCACGCGCACTGTTCGACCTGGCAGTCCAGCCACACAAGTTGGCTGGCCTGCAGCATGCAGCTGCATCTCAGCCGACGCAGCTGACGTGGGAGCGTGGAGCACGAGTCGTCACTGATCTGTACCAGGATGTTCGCTCTAACCATCATTCCTGTCGTTGAGCGCTTCGGTGTTTGTGCGTGCAGACGATGCCTTGAAGGCACAGGCCCGCACATGTGGATCTGCTTGTGAGGTGCTCAGACATTGATCAAATTGATCCGAAGAACAGTTTGAGCAGTACAATCAGGGTTTAAGCCCTTAGTATTCGCTTCTTCCGGGGCACGGATCCTGGAGATTGGAAAAGGGATCCGAGCGTACTCCGTACACCGAAAGTGAGCGGAGGAGGAAATTGGTATCCGGTGAAGGAAGACAAAATGAGCCATGTGCCAGGCGGAAAAATCCGAATGTCTCTTGACGCATTCATAGCTGAATACGGTTGCCATGTGGATCGGATCGGCAAACCACGAGGCACATGGTTGGCTGTAGCACCTGACGGTGTGCCCGTCTCATTCGAGAGCCGTTCGCTGCCGCACAGCGCACTCAAAGAGCCGCACTACTCATACAAGCTCTCCAGTCTGCCGGAAGGCTACTCGATTGAAGTCAGCACAGCGCCGCCATGGTTTGGCTATTCTGGCGGCGCGACACAGTTACAGATCCTTGACGCAGACGGCGAACTGCTGACAGTCTTGGAAGCACTCATCAAAGGGGTCTTGTCGTGATGTCGTTCAACAGCCTTAATGAACCTTTTTTCGAAGAGCTGCAGCAACTGGCGCACTGCAGTAACGCTCATTTCATGCGTAATGCGCTTCACCCATCCTCAATCAGTATCAGCCATTGCGGGGATCCGCTCTATCACCTTGTCCAGCTCAATGAAGGAAAATTCGCATACGGGCTCAGCTCGCGAAACGAACCCATTTCGTTCAGGCTTTTCTCGCCGGACCTCGGCCTCATTACACGCTGGTTCATCTACCAGGCAGGAACGGCGTACCGCTCGGAAAAGCACTATTCGCTGGCTGATCTTCCCTGGTACACGGATCAGCAACGGCCCGGGTACTCTCTGGTGGAAGTAGCTCGAAACACCTACACGCTCAAGACTCCAACCGGCCACGTTCTGCCTATCCGGATGCATGACGACCTCGTCAACAGATATTCACCCACAGTGGAGTTTTCCTACATATGCGATATCCCGGTTCGCGATCTTCTCGACTTCTTCTTGGAGCCAGAGGGTGCCTCCAACCTGGAAGCAATCGTTGCGAATGAAATTGCCCGTAAAGAAAGCACGAAGCGATGCCGTTTCAAAGCCTTGATGAACCTTTTTTCGAAAAGCTGAGGCCGCTGGCGGAAAGTTCGGACGCTCTTTTCATGCGCAATGTGTTCCATCCTCGTTCGATCAGTATCAGTCATGCTGGGGATCCGATCTACCACTTGGCTCAGCTTGAGGATGAGCAGTTCGCATACGGAGAAAGTACGCGAAACGAGGATATCCAATTTACGTTCTTTTCCCCGGATCTTGACCTAGTGACACGCTGGTTCATCTACCAGGCGGGCGAATCATTCCGCTGGGCGCAGCGCGGCTACGCGTCCTTGTACTTTCCGTGTTACACCTATGAACAGCGGCCCGGATACGAACTGGTTGAGGTAGAAAAGTACACGTACACTCTTAAGACGCCAGCTGGCCAGGTCCTGCCTTTCCATATGCATGACGATCTCGTCAACGACTATTCAGAGACTGTGCTGTTTTCTTATATCTGTGATATTCCGGTTCGGGATCTTCTTGACTCTTTCCTAGATCCTGATGGTCGCCCGGCTTTGGAAGCCTTTATCGTCGAGGAATAACGTGTGTGAGGAAGGTTGTAAAGACTGTGTCGTTGATGAGTCTTGATGAGCCGTTTTTCGAGGAGCTGAGGCTGCTGGCGGAATGTCGTAATGCTCTTTTTGTGCGTAATGTGTTTCATCCGAACTCTGTCAGTCTCAGTTACAGTAATGGGGATCCGATTTACCACTTGGCTCAGCTTGAGGATGGGCAGTTCGCGTATGGAGGCAGCTCGCGGAATGAGAGGATTTTCTTTTCGTTCTTTTCCCCGGATCTTGACCTGGTGACGCGCTGGTTCATCTACCAGGCGGGCGTATCTTTCCGCTGGGCGCAGCGCGGCTACGCGTCCTTGTACTTTCCGTGTTACACCTATGAGCAGCGCCCCGGATACGAACTGGTGGAGCTGGAAGCCCGCTGGTACACGCTGAGAACGCCGGCTGGTCGGGTTTTGCCTTTTCGTATGCATGACGATCTCGTCAATGACTATTCAGAGACTGTGCTGTTTTCTTATATCTGTGATATTCCGGTCCGGGATCTTCTTGACTCGTTTCTGGATCCTGATGGTCGTCCAGCCCTCGAAGCATTCGTTGTCGAGGAATAGCGGGTGTGAGGAAGGTTGTAAAGGCTGTGTCGTTGAAGAGTCTTGATGAGCCGTTCTTCGAAGAGCTGAGGCCGCTGGCGGAGAGTTCGGACGCTCTTTTCATGCGTAATGTGTTTCATCCGAATTCAGTCAGCCTCAGTTTCAACAACGGGGATCCGATCTACCACTTGGCTCAGCTTGAGGACGGGCAGTTCGCATACGGAGAAAGTACGCGAAACGAGAAGATTTTCTTCACTTTTTATTCCCCGGATCTTGACCTGGTGACGCGCTGGTTCATCTACCAGGCGGGCGAATCATTCCGCTGGGCGCAGCGCGGCTACGCGTCCTTGTACTTTCCGTGTTACACCTATGAGCAGCGGCCCGGATATGAACTGGTGGAGGTAGAAAAGTACACGTACACTCTTAAGACGCCAGCTGGCCAGGTCCTGCCGATGCGTATGGATGACGATCTGGTCAACGACTATTCAGACACAGTGCTTTTCTCCTATATCTGGGACATCCCGGTCCAAGACCTCCTCAACTCTTTCCTGGACCCCGACGGCCGCCCGGCGCTCACCCGATTCATTGAAGACTAGAAGCGGGTGTCTTCGGATCCCGCCGCAGCGTGGAAGGCGATCGGGGTGACCGCTCAGCAGATTAGCTGGCCTCGTGCGGCGAGGCGGATGACTGCAGCGGTGAGGCGGCGACGGCGCTGACGCAACCGCCGCCATGTACAGCCTCTTACTTGCGGTACAAACTCTTGCGCCAGTACTCCGGCTCAGAGGTGACCTGAATGTCGAGATTGCGGAAAATTCCTTCATCCACGGATCCCAGAATCGTGGTGGTGTGAACCTGGCATCCGCGCAACTGTTTGAGATACTCCAACGCCTTCGCAGCGTTCGGATCAGTATCAGCCGACACGGACAGCGCAATCAGCACTTCATCTGTGTGCAGGCGCGGGTTGCGACTGCCCAGATGCTCAGTCTTCAGAGTCTGAATAGGCGCGATTGAGGAGGGCGCCAGCAGGTCGATCTTCTTATCAATCCCCGCCAGCACCTTCAACGCGTTCAGCAGCATCGCGGCCGAACATCCCAGCAGTTTCGACGTCTTACCTGTGATGATTCGTCCGTCATCGAGCTGCAGCGCACTGGCCGGCAGATGCGTCTTTCTGGCCAGCTCCAGTGCGGGAACCACCACCGGGCGGTCCTGGCGCGTGATGCCCAGTTTGCTCATCACAATGGCAATGCGTTGAGATTCAACTGGATCCTTGACATCACGCTTTTCAGCGACCAGAGCCTTGAAGTAACGGCGGATCACTTCCTGTTTGGCAGCTTCGCGGCATACCTCGTCATCGCTGATGCAGTAGCCAGCCATGTTGACACCCATGTCTGTGGGCGATTCATAGGGACTCTCGCCGACGAGCTCTTCGAGCAGTTGACGCAACAACGGGAAGACTTCCACGTCACGGTTGTAGTTAACGGCCTGTTTGCCGTATGCAGCCAGGTGATAGGGGTCAATCATGTTGACGTCATCCAGGTCAGCCGTTGCCGCTTCATAGGCCAGGTTCACCGGATGGTCCAGTGGCAGGTTCCAGATCGGGAAGGTTTCAAACTTTGCGTATCCGGCCTTGTTCCCTCGAGCAAATTCGTGGTAGATCTGCGACAGGCACGTGGCCATCTTGCCCGATCCCGGCCCCGGGGCCGTTACGACGATCAGGTCGCGGCTGGTTTCGACAAAGTCATTACGCCCGAATCCCTTGTCCGATACCACCGTGTGCACAGCAGCTGGATATCCCTCGATAACGCGGTGACGCGCCACCTTCAGGCCCAGTTTCTCCAGCTTGCGTTTAAACGTCTTGGCCGACTTGTTGTCATCTTCCATCTGCGTCATCACGATGTTGTCAACCAGGAACCCACGTTCGCGGAACACGTCGACCAACCGCAATACGTCCTGTTCGTAGGAAATGCCCAGGTCGGCGCGCACCTTGTTGCGCTGGAGGTCTTTGGCGTTCAAGACGATGAGGATTTCCAGGTCGTCCTTGAGCTGTTCCAACATGGCGATCTTGTTATCCGGTGTGAATCCGGGCAGGACACGCGAAGCGTGCAGATCGTCAAAAAGCTTGCCACCCATTTCCAGGTAAAGCTTGCCGCCTATTTCTTTCCTGCGAGTGGCGATGTGGTCGGACTGTAAAGTGATGTATTTTTCGCGATCGAATCCACTACGGGCCATGAGTCCTCCAAAGGGGGTGTTTCACCGACAAGCCGCCGACAAGCGGATTGCCACCCGGCGACCCTGAAACAGAGGAAGGACGGACCCGCTGTCAGGTCCGTCCTCCAACGTTTCGTACCCCTAATCGGATTTGAACCGATGTTACCGCCGTGAGAGGGCGATGTCCTAGGCCGCTAGACGATAGGGGCTCTGTTCAGTTATGACGCACTTGTACCCCCAATCGGATTTGAACCGATGTTACCGCCGTGAGAGGGCGATGTCCTAGGCCGCTAGACGATGGGGGCCTGTGAATGGACGGCAAGAAAATGGCCGAATCCGCTGGGGTACCAGGACTCGAACCTAGACTAAGTGAACCAGAATCACTCGTGCTGCCAATTACACCATACCCCATGGCGTTGGTTGCACTCACAGTACTGAAACTATTCCTGCAACGAAAGAAAACACTACCCGACGCGGGCTCTCCTGACAAATCCTACGGACGTGGAACAGCTCACCTACCGCGGCCCTACGTCCACAATATGCAGGACAACCCGGTTCGCCTCGTCGGTCGCATCCACGTCCACGACGGCCACGATGCGCCAGTCGCCATCACCGTTGGGATCATCCAACGTCTGCTCAACCAGCCACAGGTTCGACCCCACCAGTTCGTCAGGCACGCCAACTGCCAGTAGTTCAGCCTCGCTCGGATTTTCATTCAAATTGACGAGGGCGCCTGACCGCGCATTCTGATCAATCCCGATCCAGTCGTACTCCGCCCAGTATCGTTCCAGCGCATGATCCCAGCGCTCCTCATCCCATCCGCACCAGCTATCCAGACGCGCCAGAGCGTCCACATCGTCTCGACTCATCAACTCCACGCGTTCGAACAGTGCACGCAGCACGGCGGTGCGCATGGCATGACGGTTGGCGCTGAAAGCAACTGTTCCGTCCTCGCTGGCTCCAAACGCGACTTCCTGTCCTGACGCATCATCCTCACCCTCCTCGCGACGCTGCCCAGATGCCAGGGATTCCCATTCGTCCAGCAGAGAAGAGTCAATGGCGCGGATGAGGTGCGAGAGCCACTCCATGATCGCTGCCACTTCCTCGGTGACAACCCGGTCGGGCAACACCTGCCGCAATGAACGGTATGCATCGGTCAGATACCGCAGGATCACGCCTTCGGAACGCGCCACGTCATAGCGGGAGACAAGCTGCGTGAATGTCATCGCGTGTTCGATCATGTCGCGCACAACAGACTTGGGTGAGATGTGCTGGTCCCCGACCCACGGATTCGTCTGCACGTAGGTGCGGAACGCTTCTTCGAGCAGATCAGCCAGAGGTTGCGGCCACGTCACCTCGGCCAACGCTTCCATCCGCTCGTCATATTCGAGGCCCTCTGCCTTCATCGCGTCCATCGCCTTCGAGCGCGCCATGCGCTGCTGAGCGGCCAGCAGCGGACGAGGATCTTCCAGCACTGATTCGACAACTGAGACGACATCCAGGGCGTATGTGGGTGATTGCGCGTCCAGCAGGTCCACCGCAGCCAGCGCGAACGGCGACAGCGGCTGGTTGAGCGCGAAGTCGTCAGGCAGGTCATGCACCAGACGCACACGCGCCATCCCATCAGATTCAGCCTGCTCAGTGGAGACATGGTCGATGACGCCGGCCTGCCGCAAGGAGCGGTAAATGTCTGCGAGTGCGCGCATATGCGGATTGGAGTCGCGCGGCGGGTCGTCGTTCGTGCGAGCCAGTTCAATGAGGTGCGCAGCGGGGTCATGACGCTGCCCTGCCAGCACGTTAAGCACCATCGAGTGACTGATCGCAAAATGTGACTGGAGACGTTCGGGTTCTGCATCACGCAGACGTTCAAACGTTGACCTCGTCCATGAAATCTGACCCTTCGCGGGTGCTTTCGTGGAGCGTTTAGCCGACTTCTTGGCGGCCTTCTTCGCAGCTGCCTCATCGCGCGCCTGACGGGCCGCTTCCTGCGCGGCGCTGAGCCGAGCCTTTTCGCGCGCAGCCTCCACCTCATGTTCGGGAGCGAGAACGCGGACAAATCCAGCGGTGTCGAATCCCGCGCGCCCTGCTCTGCCGGCAATCTGATGAAATTCGCGTGCCGACAGGTGGCGCATGCGCCGCCCGTCGAACTTCACCAGCGACGTGATCAGCACGGTGCGGATCGGCACGTTGATCCCCACACCCAGCGTGTCAGTGCCGCACACAATAGCCAGGAGTCCCTGTTGCGTCAGGCGCTCGACTAGTCGGCGGTAGCGCGGCAGCATGCCGGCGTGGTGGACACCGATCCCCTGTGCGAGCAGTCCGCGCAACTGCTGCCCGAATCCGCGTGCAAAGGAGACAGTCCTGAGGATGCGGCTGATCTGCTTCTTTTGATCGTCGCTGATCAGGGAGGCCCGATCAAACGCGGCAGCAGTTGAGACGGCGTCATTTTGCGAAAAGTGCACAATGTAGACCGGCCAGCGTCCCTCTTTCAGGAGGCGCTCCACGCAGGTGCGCACGTCCTCGACCACATAGTCGAACTCGAGTGGCACGGGTCGTTGCGCATTGTCGACGAGGGCGACGTCCCGACCGGTGCGTTCTTTCCACTGTTCCTGAAAACGGGTGGTGTCACCGAGTGTGGCCGACAAGGCAATGAACTGTGGGGCGGTCAGTTCCAGCAGCGGCACCTGCCAGGCCCAGCCGCGCTCCGGGTCGGCGTAGAAGTGGAACTCATCCATGATGATCATGTCGGCATCGAGCGCATCGCCCTCGCGAAGGGACTGGTTCGCCAGAATTTCGGCGGTGCAGCACACGATCGGTGCAAGCGGGTTGAGCGAGACATCCCCCGTGACCATGCCGACGTTGTGCGCACCGAACAGCTCGACCAGGTCGAAAAACTTTTCTGAGACCAGCGCTTTGAGCGGTGCCGTGTAATAGGAGCGGCCCGAATGAGCCAGGGAAACGAAATGTGCGGCCAGGGCGATCATGGATTTACCTGAACCGGTGGGCGTGGCTGCGATGACGTGATTGCCCATCACGATCTCCAGCAGTGACTGCTCCTGATGCGGGTACAGGGGTCTGCCCGTTGATGCCGCCCACGACTGGAACGCGCGCACCAGTTCATCGGGGTCGTCCAGATGTCCGGCATCTTCCAGGTCGTCGAGCAGTTCGTTCAGCGGGGCACTCATACACGCCATTGTGTCATTACTTGCCGCAGTCTCACATGGAGGATGACGCAAACATGATATCCGCGTCCTGTGGAAAGATGAGAACCGCTTTGTTAACTAAAGTGCCCATCACGCGATGAGATGAGAGAGGAGCTCGACGTGGAAATTGCCGATATGATCAAGGTCGTTGCGGATTGGATCACCGGTCACATCACCATGTGGATCCTTATTGGTGTCGGTATCTACCTGACAGTTCGCACCCGCGCCGTGCAGGTTCGCCTCTTTGGTCACATGGTCAAGACCGTGGGGTCATCCCGTCAGGACTCCAAAGGCGGGATCTCATCATTCCAGGCTTTCACCATTTCACTGGCAGCCCGCGTCGGCGTCGGCAACGTCTTCGGCGTAGCGGCAGCACTCCTGCTGGGCGGACCAGGCGCAATCTTTTGGATGTGGATCGTGGCAGCGGTTGGCATGTCCACCGCATTCGTGGAAGCGACCCTCGCGCAGGTCTTCAAGGTGAGGGACGCTGATGGTACGTATCGCGGTGGCCCGGCCTACTACATGCATCTGGGTATGAAGAGCAAACCCCTGGCGAACATTTTCGCCATCATCACGCTGCTCACCTGCGCATTCGTTATTACATCCGTTCAGTCCAACGCGATTGCGGAGACAATGGCCGCCGCCACTCCGATGAGCAAGTGGGTCATCGCAGCATTCCTGCTGGCATTTGCAGCACCTGTCATCTACGGCGGCATCCGCTCCGTGGCTCGGGTGACCGAGTGGATGGCACCGATCATGGCTCTGATATATCTGGTGATGGTCTTCATTATCTGCATCATGAACGCAGGCGAGATCGGCAATGTGCTGTCGATGATTTTCCGTTCCGCATTCGCACCTCAACCTGTGGTGGGCGGCCTGGCCGGCGGCATCATGGCTGCAGTGATCAACGGTGTTCAACGCGGCCTGTTCTCCAACGAGGCCGGTCAGGGCACCGCGCCGAACGCGGCCGCAACCGCAACCGTGTCCCACCCTGTCAAGCAGGGCCTGATCCAGTCCCTGGGTGTCTTTGTCGACACAATCATCGTGTGTACGGCAACCGCATTCGTCATCCTCATTGCAGGACCTTCGGTGTGGAGCGCTGAAGGCGTCAACCCCTCGAACCTGACTGCTCTGGCCGTTGCCGACAAGCTCGGCGCGTGGACCACCGTGCCGATGGCACTGATGATCTTTGTCCTGGCGTTCTCCTCCATCATCGCGGCCTACGTGTACTCCGATGTCAACATGGCGTTCGTGACGAAGCGCCCCTGGGCCACGTGGATGGTGCGCACCGTGTCAGTGGCCTCCGTCGTCATCGGTGCAGTTGCCCAGCTTCCATTGGTGTGGAACGCCGTGGATATTGCAATGGCGATCATGACAGTGACGAACCTGGTCGCCCTCGTCGTTCTGGGTCAATGGGCGTTCGGAGCACTGCGCGACTACGAGGACCAACGCAAGGCGGGCGTCAAGGACCCGGTGTTTGTCGGAGTGGATAATCCCCACCTTCCTGCGGACGTTCCCACCGACGTGTGGACCAAGTCGCGTCAGGAGTAGGACGCGTCATCCAGGAAGATTCAGGCGTGATGTGCGTTACAGTACACTATGCGCATTGCACACTACATTGATCCGAATTTCCACTCCCCCGCCTGGGGGATCCTGAATGGTGATTGCACAACAATCACTCGCCTGGCGGGCGCGCCTTTCGAGGGGGAGCTGACTCCCCCGCTGCAGGCCACGAACTACGATGTGACGTCGGTTCACCTGCTCGCTCCCACTGAGGTAGCCACGGCCAAGGTGGTTGCTGTCGGGAAGAACTACGCTGACCACATTCAGGAGATGGGCGGGGAAGCACCACAGGAGCCACTGCTGTTCTTTAAGCCATCGACCGCCATCATCGGGCCTGGTGAGACGATCAAGTACCCCTCGTGGTCATCAAATGTGCATTACGAGGGGGAGCTGGCTGTCATTATCGGGTCGACATGTTCACAGGTCGCACCCCAGGATGTGCCGGCACATATTTTGGGGTTCACCTGCGCCAACGATGTGACAGCGCGCGATAAGCAACGCAGCGACGGGCAGTGGACGCGTGCGAAAGGCTTTGACACCTCGTGTCCTCTGGGTCCGTGGATCCTGATTCCTCAGGCAGATGATGAGTTCTCAGTCGGCGACGCTCATCTGCGCACCGTTCTGCGTGACACAGTTGTGCAGGACGTCTCAACTTCTTTCATGATCCGTCCGGTGTACGACTTGATCTCGTTCATCTCCCAATCCATCACCCTCAAGGCGGGAGATGTTGTACTGACAGGCACGCCAGCAGGGGTGGGGGAGCTACAGCGTGGTGATACGATCAGTGTCGAAATAGACGGGATTGGAACGCTGACGAATCCGATCGCCTGAGGCCGATACCTCACACGCAAGTTCCGGTCCTGACTTTTTCGCATCCCATTGGTCACGTTGAAGGAAGCAATCGTGAGTTCCACTGAGCCAATCGCACCCAACGCTGGGGCACCACATGCAGTACAGACACAGAAGGAACAGGGCCTGGCCGTTGAGATGGCCGGCCTGGATGTCATTCCTGAGTCGGATCGTAAAGGCAAACCATCAGATCTGTTCATGCCGTGGTTCGCTGCGAACATCTCCGTCCTGGGAATCTCATGGGGCGCATGGGTGCTCGGGTTCGGCATTTCCTTTACACAGGCCATTATCGTCTCCATCGTCGGCATCACATTCTCATTCCTGACCTGCGGCATCATCGCCATCGCAGGTAAACGAGGATCCGCCCCGACGCTCGTTTTGTCGCGCGCAGCATTCGGTGTGAACGGCAACCGCATTTCCGCCGCGATTTCATGGATCCTGACGGTGGGCTGGGAAATGTTCCTGTGCATCATTGCCACGCAGGCGTCCGCAACGGTGATGGGCGCCCTCGGCATGCACAATCATGTTGCCGCGCAGATCATTTCACTGGTACTCGTTGTCGCCATCGCAGGCGGTGCCGGCATCCTCGGGTTCGACACCATCATGAAGGTGCAGACCTGGATCACCTGGTTGACGGCGATCCTGACTGTCATCTACCTGGCATTGACCATCCCCACCATCGATCTCAGCGCGATCTCCGCTCTGCCGTCCGGCCCGTTCTCCGCAATGCTCGGCGCACTGTGCATGCTTCTCGCCGGTTTCGGATTCGGCTGGATCAACGCGGCCGCCGATTACTCGCGTTACCTTCCTCGTCGTGCCTCCACCGGCGGCGTGGTCGGCTGGACCACCTTCGGTGCCACTCTGCCCACTGTTGTCCTCGTGATCTTCGGTCTGTTGCTCGTTGGGTCCGATGAGTCGCTGGGACAGGCAATCGACCTGGATCCGATCGGCGCGCTGACCACTATTTTGCCGACCTGGTTCCTCATTCCGTTCGCTCTTGTCGCGATCCTTGGTCTGGTCGGAGGCATCGTCATGGACATCTATTCGTCGGGCCTGTCGCTGCTGGCGACGGGTGTGCCCATCAAGCGTCCGGTTGCCACCGCTCTGGACGGCACCATCATGCTGGTTGGCACAATCGCCGTCGTGTTCTTCTCCGCGAACTTCATTGACCCATTCACCGGCTTCCTCACCACGCTCGGTGTGGTCATCGCGGGCTGGGGTGGCGTCATGATCGCTGATATTCTGCTGCGTCGCTCCGACTACAACGAACCTGATTTGTTCCGCTCCTCCGGCGTGTACGGGTCCGTGAACTGGGGCGCGATCGCCTCCCTGGCTGCTGCAACATTCGTGGGTTGGGGCCTGGTGGTCAACAACGCTGCCAGCTGGCTGTCATGGCAGGGCTACCTGCTCGGCCCGATCGGTGGCCGCGAGGGTGACTGGGCGTACTCGAATATCGGGATCCTGCTGGCCATGCTGATCGGTTTTGCCGGCTATTTGCTGACCAGTCGTTCGCGTGTGCGCAAACAGGAAGAGGCTGGTGCCCGCACTTACGCTGACGGCGCTCAGGAAAGTGAGGACTGACCATGTCTGACGAGTCGATCCGCAGCGTTCTTCTGGATCAGCAGGCCCAGGACGGGGCCCGCACTATTGCGGAGCTGTCGGGGCGTGACCACCATGACCTGTTCGTGGTGCTCGGCTCGGGTCTGGCACATGCACTGGATGCTGTGATCGACGCGCCGGATTCTCAGTGCCGCTCGTTCACGCTTTCCGACATTCCGGGGGTTGAGGCTCCCGTGGCTGATGGACACGTCAACACGATCCACTCGGTGCGAGTCGGCGCGTTGAATGTGCTTATTGCTCTGGGTCGTACGCATTTGTACGAGGGCGTCTCCCCCGCGTGTGTCACCGCATGTTCGAGGGCGGCTGCCGCAACCGGTGTTCACACTGCCCTGTTGTGCAACGCGAACGGATGTGTGCGCCAGTGGCAGCTGGGCGACGTCATGGCCATTGATGATCACCTGAATTTCTCAGGATATTCCCCGTTTAACGGGCCAATATTCGTGGATGTGACCAGCGTGTGGAATCGTGAACTGACCGATATCCTCGCTCAGCATTGTCAGCGCCGAGGTATCTACGCATGTATGCGCGGACCCGAGTATCAGACGCTTGCCGAGGGCCGCTGGCTCATGTCGACGGGTGCCGACTGCGTGGGCATGTCGACGGTGATGGAGGCGATCACTCTGCATGCGTTGGGTGTGCGCGTGTGCGGTATGAGCGTCGTATCCGACCTGTCGTTTGCTGACGCCCCCACTGACCCGAACGCAGTTGTTGAGGCAGCCGCAGCTGCCTCAACAACGATTGAATCAGGTTTCAAAGCGATCTGTTCTCAGGAGTAGATCTTCTGCATGTGCTCTTCGATTTCTTCCAGAGACTTCTTTGAGGTCTCCGGCATGATCTTGAACAGCACGACTGCGATCACGAGGTTCATCACACCGTAGATGGTGTAGGTGACTCCCCCGCCGAGCGCGTCCATCATCTTCGGGAACGTCCATGTAATGATCGCGTTCATGATCCACAGGCAGAAGACCGCGAATCCGTTCATGACGCCACGCGCATTGGCCGGGAACATTTCGCCCAGCATCGTCCACACAACAGTTCCGTTGGTGGACTGCACGATCAGCATAAAGACGCCCATCATGCCCAACACTGCGTACGGTGCCCACGAGGGAGGCTCGCCGCCACCCGTGATTGCCGGTGCAATGGTGAACTGGAAGAAAGCGGCAATGGCCAGCAGGCAGATGCCCACACCTGTGACGTCGAAAATCAGCAGCTGGCGCCTGCGGAAACGACCGATCAGCAGCAGGCCCAGTGCCGAGCCGATCACTGACATGACACCATTAGCGACCTGCGCGGTAATCGCGGCGGACGTTCCCATCCCTGCGTAGGACAGAACCTTCGGCGCGTAGTACATGATGGTGTTCACGCCGGTTGTCTGGTTGACGATTGCAAGGAAGATGCCCACGGCCAGAAGCTTGCGCAGCCACGGGATCCGCATGATCTCACTCAGACTGAGTTTCTTCTCAGCGACCTGGCGTTTGCGGGCCTCGATCATTTCGTTGATTTCGTCCTCGATCGGGCCGTCCTTTTCAGGGTCACGAACGCGCTTGAGCGTGCCGATCGCTTCGTAGACCTGTTTCTGGATAATGTGCCAACGGGAGGATTCGGGCATCAGGTGCATGCCAATCCACAGGAACACTGCGGGCAGAGTACATAGGACGATCATCCAGCGCCATGCCGAACCGTTGCCGGCGCTGATCGTCATCTGCATCATGAACTCGTGGATAGCAGACTGGTCGTTCCCGACCTGCTGGGCGACCAGTTCGTTCAACGAGTCCCATTCGTAGGTGCCTGGCGCAATCGCGCCCGTCGGGTCAGCCTTGACGGTGAGCTGAGGGCCACCGTGAGCCGAATTGATCGCCGCGTTCATGCTGAATGCGAGGAGCTGGCCGGTGACGATCATGAGCTGATCGACGGCAACAATGGAGCCTCGAATACGTTTAGGGGCACTCTCTGCCAAGAACACCGGGACAGTTGCGGACGCGCCGCCAACTGCCAGACCCAAAATCAGGCGGAAAATGTACATGATCCACACGTTGGGCGAGAAGGTGTTGCCCAGCGCGCCGATAATGAACAGGATCGCCAGCATGATGATGTTGTGGCGGCGACCGAATTTATCCGACAGGCGTCCACCGATCAGAGCGCCAAATGCGGCTCCGATGGTCAGGACACCGCCAATGGCTCCTTCTTCAAGCGGCGTCAGTTCCAGGCCGCCAGCTCCGGCGGGCATGTACATGTACGGCAGAGCACCTGAGATCACACCGGTGTCGTAGCCGAACAATAGTGAACCGAGTGTCGCCACTGCTGTCAGTGCAACAATTCCTCGTTTCGGTCCTGAGGGCGGAGTTTTCTCCGCCATCTCCTTGATTCGTTCAGGCGTGTAGTCCGCGTAGGACAGCTCTGCCTCTTGCCTGTTGTCTGCCATAATTCTCCTCTTCAGCGAGTAAAGTGTGGCTGCGTCGCCACCAGTCGTAGTACCTGGATCACGCCTGCAGGGCGTTGTCGTGGTCGAACGTTGTGACAACATCAACTGGCGCTACTTCATGCCATGTCCGGTCTTCAGCCGACTTCTCAATGGCATCATCAACTTCAGCTGCAGCCCATCCATCACCGGCAGAGGGCCCGTACTGCTTGTTGTCGAGCACACCTTGAATGAACTGGGCAGCCTCGACCACTTTCAGGTCATCGAAGCCCATTGATGTTCCTGCTCCGGGCTGGAAGCGGCTGAATCCGGGGTAATCTGGGCTGGCCATAGCGTCGACATATCCTTGCTGGAATCCATGATCGTTTCCGATGCAGATCTGCAGTCTGTTCAGATCTTCAAAGTTCCACCGCAATGAGCCTTCGGTGCCGTAGACCTCGATAATGTATTCGGCGCGCGGTCCCACGCTCACGCGCGAGGACTCCATCGTGACCAGGGTGCCTGATTCGAGGGTGCCCAGAACTGCAACATAGTCTTCGTTGCCGACCGGGCCTTTCTGGTCGGATACCTGCACCGTGGCATGTCCCATACCCTGTTCAAGGGGAATCGGACGCTCCGTGATGAACAGTCCTGTCTGCGCTGTAACAGCGGTAAAGCGGTCCTTCAAAACGTACTGCACCAGGTCGGCTCCGTGTCCGAGCAAATCGAGGATGACTCCTGCTCCGGCCTTTTCCTTCGCGTAACGCCACGTCAGCGGCCCGTCGGGGCTCGAGGCATAGTCTGCAATCAGCCACACGCGGGCATTCGTGATACGACCGATTGCGCCCTCCGCAACGATCGCGCGCGCCATTTCAATGGCAGGAGCATGGCGGTAGTTGAATCCGACGGAGGTAATCAGGCCTGCAGATTGAGCCCCTCGCGCAATTTCTTTGGATTCTTGAGCGGAGATCCCCATCGGCTTTTCGATCCAGAAAGGTTTGCCTGCCTCGATCGTGGCCATCGCGATCTCGTGGTGAAGGAAGTTGGGCGCACAGATCGACACAACGTCGACCTCCGGGTCACTCAGAACATCTCGGTAGTCCTCCACAGCCTTTTCAAATCCCAAGTTGTCAACTGCGAACTGACGGTTGCTTTCCACAACATCGCAGCACACCACCAGCTTGATATCGACTTCAATTTCCGGATACTTCTCCCGCAGTGCTTTGAACGACCGTGTGTGAAGACGCCCCATCCATCCCAGCGAGATCACGCCTACGCCGATAGTCTTCCTGCTCATATCTGCTCCTTCGCGTTGTGGTCATCTCATCGACCCACAGTGCAACTGCGACTGCCATAATCGCATTTGTTACAACAAGCCAAGATTAAATCAAATTTGCGGTAAGCACAAGAGCTAATTTTGACAGGATTACGTACCGAGTATCTGACGTGCATAAACAGGTATTTGTTAAGGCTTACTCGCGTCGTGTCGGAGGAAGCGAGGATGTGATCGCCTGGATTATTCTGTGCGCATTCGCCTTCGAACACGCCAGATTGACGCGAATCCAGTTCTCGTATCCGGTTCCCAAAGTCGCACCGGCATTGACACCCACCCGAGCATTCTCACGCAGGAAGGCGGCAGGACTATGCACGCCTGACCAGTCATACGCATCCAGCCCCCACCATGTCAGGTATGTCGCTTCAGGACTGACAAAGTCGACCAGAGTGTCTGACAGTGCTTCATGCGCGAGCGTCATATTCGACGCAACCTCCTCACGCACCACGTCCTGCCACGGGTCACCGTCGCGGTAGGCAGCAATTGTTCCGATCGCCCCCAATGAGTTTGTCAGGTGACTAATCTCACCACAGGAGTCGTCCCATTGTTCAAGCAAAGCGTCATCAGTCACGATGATTTGTGCGCAGGGAAGTCCCGCAATGTTCCATCCCTTCGATGCAGCTGTCGCCGTAATCGTGCGCGCCGCCACCTCATCATTCAGGCGCGCAAATGAGAAGTGACTCGTGGGATCTGTCAGGACCAGCGGACTGTGGATCTCATCGGCAAAAATCATCACATCCGTATCGCGAATCGCTTCCCACAACGCTTCCAGTTCGTCACGCCGAAAGGCACGCCCCGTCGGATTCCACGGATTGCACAAGATCAGCAGTGCACCACCCTGACGGGCTTCTCGGCCGATCGCTTCCACATCGAGTTGCCATTCACCCCCACTGCGCCGGTCTCCCTCGTCACTGAATGGAACACGAACAGCGGGGACTTCAACGATGGGATGCCCAGCGACACCGGGCATCGTCAGGAAGGGCATGTAGGCAGGGGTCGGTACAATGACTCGGCTCCCCTCGGGGATCATCGAGCGCAACACGACATCAAGGGCTGGCAAGACGGACTGGACCGTGCGCACGCATGTTGGATCAAGTGTCCAGCCGAATCGGCGTTGCTGAAAATCGACGAGGGCGTCTCGCACCGCGCCATCCAGCCATGACGGCTGGTATCCGAGCAGGCCGTCATCAATCGCTTTCTTCATCGCCTCGACAACCGGTGGAGCGGTACCAAAATCCATCTCCGCGACCCATGCACCCAGTGTTGGCTCACCGCTGGCAGTGCGAATGCCTGTCCATTTGAGCGATCCAATGGTCCAGTTCTCTTCAGGTGAGCGGTCAGGCAGCACAGGTTTCATGGAACATACTCCTTCATTCATTCAGCACCATGCTAATGCTCTTCACGCACTTCACGCCCGTCACTCGATGCTGTACCCGTCGTCTGCTCCTGTCCCTCGCCACCGGACTCAGTGTCGCTGCCTGTGCGGGTACTCGCTCAATTGCTTGCGCGCACCTGACATGTACAGTGAACCGTGTCATGCACAATGTCAGACTGACAACGTTTTGTTCTTCCTCATTGTCACCTTCCTGGACGCGCCTTAAAATGGATGGTCGGCCCTCGTTGATCAGCCGTTCTGATTACTGTGTGTGAAAGAAGGTTAAGTGGCGACTTCACGCTATTTCACGGTACCGGGATCAGATCGACAATACGACCGCAACAGAATGCTCATTGCCATCCTTATACCGCTGGTCATGGCACTGCTTCAGGTTTCAGCAGTCAATACGCTGCTCCCCGCTATCCAGGAGACGTTGGGAGCCACCTCGTCAGGCATTCAGTGGGTGCTGGCTGGCTACGCGCTGGTCTACGGCATCATTTTGGTGCCCGCAGGACGTATCGGTGACCTTGTCGGACGCTCCATGATGTTCGTCATCGGGCTGGCGATTTTCAGCGCTGGCTGCCTGGCCTGCGCACTGGCAACTGACACCGTCATGCTGAACGCCATGCGGATTCTTCAGGCGGTGGGAGCGGGAGTATTTTCGCCTCAGGTCAACGGAATGATCCAGCAGTACTTCGATGGACGTGCGCGCGCCAAAGCTTTCGGCCTGATGGGGTTGACCATTTCTGCATCGGTTGCAGCCGGACCGCTAATTTCCGGCGCTACGGTAGCGATCTTTGGCAATGATCCAGGGTGGCGCTACGCGTTCGCGATCAACACTCCAATCGGCCTGCTCGGACTTTTCCTTGCCTTCAGGTGGCTGGCCTTCTCAAAGGAGCGACGCACCATCGGCCCGAATCGCAAGAAAGCACGCGAAGAGTACCGCCGTCAGGAAATTGTCGCGGGGCGTCCTGCTTCGAAGCGACGCGGACGCACCCTGGATCTCGACCCTGTCGGCATGATCACACTGTGCATAGGCGTATTCCTGATCATGATGCCGTTTACGATGCACGCGTCCTGGCGAATGTGGCTGCTGCCTGCCGCCGTGCTTGTTCTGACTGCATGGGTGTGGTGGGAATATACCTACGAGCGCCGCGGCCACATCCCGATGGTGAACCTCAAACTGTTCAAGATCAGCTCATTCAGTTACTGCACGGCAATCTCCGCACTGCAGTTCCTAGGCTCCACCTCCATCTTCGTGCTCATCGCGCTGTTCGTACAGCAGGGACTGGGGCAGACTGCTCTGTTCACCGGCCTGATCGGCCTACCCAACGCCGTGATTTCAGCCTACTTCGCGGTGTTCGCTTCACGCCACGCGATCGAGAAGGGTCGCGTGCTGCAGGTCGTCGCGCTGCTGATCGTCATCGGCTCGGTTCTGGCCACCGTCGCTGTAGCGTACGGTGTGGCCAATCTGGGATGGCACCCGGCATGGCTGACTCTGCCAATCACGCCCGTCGGTATCGGACTGGGCATGATGGGCTCGGTCAACCAGACACAGTCCATGCTGGAAGTTCCGGCGGCTCACGGAGGTACGGCCGGTGGCATGGTCCAGACCGCCCAGCGCATCACGACTGCCATCGGTAATGCTGTTGTCACTGCCGTCTTCTTCGCCAGCGGAGCTGCTGTGGGACATACGCCCAGCGAATGGTTCCGCGGCTTCGCCTCAGCCCAGGCTCTGGTCGTTGGCTTCATTTCCCTGGCAGTGATCGTCGCAGTGGTCTACATGGTACGAGGGCGTCGCTCCATACCTGGCACATCGCAGGCACAAAGGACGATCCGCAACCGGTGACCTGGTGTTTTCCTGGGCACCGTTTCAACGGTAGAATAGGCAGCACTATGACTGTCACGAATGCAACTGGACGCGATATTCGCCTCCGTTTTTGTCCTTCACCAACTGGCACTCCGCACGTCGGAATGGTACGCACCTGCCTGTTCAACTGGGCGTATGCGCGTCACACCGGCGGAACGTTCGTCTTCCGCATTGAAGATACGGACGCGCAGCGTGACTCCGAAGAGTCCTACCAGCAGATCCTCGACTCCCTGGAATGGTTGGGACTGGACTGGGATGAAGGTATCGGTAAGGGCGGGCCGCACGCGCCCTATCGTCAGTCAGAGCGTATGGACATCTACCGTGACGTCGCACAGAAACTGCTGGAAGGCGGATACGCGTACGAGTCGTTTTCAACGCCCGAGGAAGTTGAGGAACGTCACCGTGCCGCTGGCCGAGATCCGAAGCTCGGCTACGACGGTTTCGACCGTGATCTGAGCGAGGAGCAGAAAGAGGTGTTCCGTGCTGAAGGCCGCAAACCTGTTCTGCGTATGCGCATGCCGGATGAGGACATCACGTTCACGGATCTGGTGCGCGGCGATATCACCTTCAAGGCGGGTTCGGTTCCTGACTATGTCATCGTTCGTGCCAACGGTCATCCGTTGTACACGCTGGTCAACCCTGTCGACGATGCACTGATGGAGATCACACACGTCCTGCGCGGTGAGGATCTGCTCTCGTCAACTCCTCGCCAGATCGTGCTCTACCGTGCACTTGAGGAGCTGGGGATCGCCTCATTCACGCCGCGTTTTGGCCACCTGCCCTATGTGATGGGTGAAGGGAACAAGAAGCTGTCCAAGCGTGACCCGAAGTCGAATCTGCTGCTGCACCGCGAAAACGGCATGATTCGTGAAGGCTTGCTGAATTACCTGGCATTGCTGGGCTGGTCGATCAGCCCGGATAATGACATTTTCTCCGCTGAGGAATTGATTGAGGCGTTCGACATCGAAGATGTTAACCCGAATCCGGCGCGCTTCGATCAGAAGAAGTGCACCGCCATCAACGCCGAGCACATCCGCATGCTCGACATCGACGATTTCACCCGCCGCATCGTGCCGTTCCTTCATCGCGATGGCGTAGTCAGTGCGGACACTTTCGATGCACTCACCGATGAGGAACAACGCCGCCTGGTTCCTGCTGCCCCGCTCATCCAGACACGCATTCAGGTGCTCTCTGAAGCGTCCGGCATGCTCGGGTTCCTGTTTGTGGCTGACAAAGATCTTCAGATCGATGAAAAGTCGCAGGGCAAACTCAAAGATGATGCGGCAGATGTCCTCAGCCGTGCCATCGAGGAGTGCGAAAAGGTTACTGAGGCTGACTTTGGGACGGAAAAGCTGGAAGAAAAGCTCCGCTCGGCCCTCGTCGATGAAATGGGAATTAAGCCGCGCCTGGCGTTCACACCCATGAGGGTGGCTGTGACCGGCAAGCAGGTGTCTCCCCCGTTGTTTGAGTCGATGGAAATCCTTGGTAAGGAATCCTCGCTCAAGCGTCTGCGTCACCTGCGTGACGTACTTGCCCAGTAGGTCAGGGCTCCGGAGCTCAGTAACTGAGCAGCTCAGCGGCGCGGGGCAACGGGAATCGCGCCCGCCTAGTCGAGCGCGATGAGCGGAGCGAATTCGCCTTTTGTCAGTTCTGCCAGATCAGTGGCGGCAACCAGTACGGAAAATCCGCGTTTGCCGCCGCTGACCGCGATCGCATCGTAGGCGAGCGCTGACTCGTCGATGAAGGCGCGGTGCCGGGTGGTCTGTCCCAGCGGGGAGATTCCACCGACCACATACCCGGTTCGGCGCTGCGCGACAGCAGGATCTGCCATCTTTGCCGAGCGAGCGCCCGCTGCACGCGCAATGAGTTTGAGTGACAGGTGGTGGTCTACTGGAATCGCCGCCACGACGAACTCACCGTCGGAAGTTTCCACCATGAGGGTCTTGAAGACCTGCTGTGCCGGCAGATCAAGCTGGTCGGCGGCTTCTCCTCCATATGAGGCTGCCGACGCGTGGTGCTCATAGTGCAGGGGCGTGAAGTTGACTCCTGCCTGCGTCAGCTCCTCGACAGCTCGCGTCGGGCCGGTGCCGTGATGCTTTTTCTTCGCCATCGTCAGATGATGCTCGCGTCAGGCGAATCGACGACCTCTTTGCCGAAGGGGAAGCATGTCACGGGGATGAGTTTGAGGTTGGCAATTGCCAGCGGGATCCCGATGATGGTGACGAACTGTGCGATTGCGGTGGTGATGTGTCCGATGGTGAGCCATAGTCCTGCCACGAGGAACCACACGACGTTCATGAATGTTGAGCCTGCGCCGGCGTCCGGTCGCTTGACGACCTCGCGGCCAAATGGCCAGATCACGTAGGACGCCATACGGAAACATGCCACGCCGGCTGGGATCGTGATGATAAAGATGCACGCGATGATGCCGAAGAAGATGTATTCGAGGAAGAGCCAAAAACCGGCCAACAGGAACCAGATGATATTCAAGAGTGTGCGCACTGTGATCTCCTAGAGTTAAACCCGCTCATTTTACCTTATCTGCTTCCTTTATTGTCCCACGGCGTTCTTCTCCAACAGAACCGGCTACATAGCGAGGACAAAGTGCGTAGTATCGACCAAGTGAGCATCAACGACAACATTGCCCGAGTCCGCGACAGAATCGACCGTGCCTGCGAAGCTGCAGGCCGATCCGATACTGCGACACTCGAGCTTGCTGTCAAGACCCAGGACGCACAAACCTGCCAGGCTGCGGCTCGTGCTTTGTACGAGGCAGGCCTGCCTGTCCTCCTCGGACACAATCGCGTTCAGGAAGCCCGCGCTACCGCGGAGGCGATCCGCACTGTTCCGGGCGCCAGCATTCATCTGATTGGCTCATTGCAGACTAATAAGATTAACCAGGCGCTGGCCTGCACCGACTTGATCGAAACGGTTGATTCGCAGCGTCTGGTCGATCACCTCGATAAACGTGCCAACGGGCTGCGCCCCGTGTTTATCCAGGTCAACGTGTCTGGTGAAGACTCCAAGAGCGGGTGCCGACCTGACGATGTTCCAGCATTGCTGGATGCGATCGAATTGTCCAGCGCGCTCACGCTCGAAGGATTCATGACGGTTGGACTGAATTCGGATCACGAATCTGACGTGCGTCGCTCATACTGCTTGCTGCGCGACATTCGCGACGCTGCCTCCTGGCAGCTGGGTGTACCTGAACCTGATCTGCAATTGTCGATGGGGATGTCACGCGATCTGGAGTGGGCAATTGCAGAAGGTGCCACGATCGTTCGGATCGGAACCGACGTGTTCGGCCCGCGCCCTCGTCGCGACTAGCCTGCTGCCGGATCGTGGTCTTTCACACCGGAACCACATAGCGGAATGATGCACGAAGCGGGCTCTCGACCACTCGAGACATACTGACGGTATGCCGCATAGTTGGCGGCTGACGTGATTTCACAGTAAATTCCGCGGTGCGCAAGGTCGCTGTGTGCACGCACAATGTCCTGCTCATGTACGGCAAGAAATTCAATCGAGCAGGCGCGCGCATATCTCATGATTTGCTCAGCCCGTGCAGGCCTTGCAATTGCGATTCCATCGGCAAGCGTCGCTGTGGCATGGAAATCGCTGAGATCCTCACCTGCCGCCATACGGCGCAGCGGATCACAGCGCTCACTTTGCACCGCCACAATATGCGGAAAATGATCGATGCATCCTGATGTCATCAAATGTTCAAGCGCCTTAACCGCGCCGATCAGTAGCGTGCCGTTGCCAACCGGAATGAGCAGGACCTCAGGAAGCCTCCCGCCACACTGTTCAAAGATCTCGTACACATAGGTCTTCGTGCCTTCATAGAAAAAGGGGCTGAAAACATGCGACGCATAGAACGCATCATCGCGCTCCCGAACGTAGGTTCGCGCGACATCTGCGCAATGATCGCGCGAGCCTTTCACAATGTGCACCATCGCGCCAAAGGATTCAATCATCGCGATTTTTTTGTCGGATGCCGCTTCCGGCACGAAAATCTCGCACTCCATCCCCGCTCGTACAGCGTAGGCTGCGATCGCGCATCCGGCATTTCCGCTTGAATCCTGCACCACGCGCGTGATTCCAACCGAAGCGCACCACGTGATCAGCGCGGCCGCCCCTCGATCCTTGAATGACAGGGTCGGCATGGCGTATTCCAGTTTGCCGAGGACACCCTCGTCAATGGAGACGAGGCCGGTCATCCCCTCCCCCATGCTGACGCGCTGCCATGTGGAATCATCTGACCCAACTCCGATCATCGACGCACGATACCGGAACTGTGACCACTGCGAGGAATCCACGGTGTCGAGCGCGAACGGTTCCAGATCGCCGTGCAGATCCCACAGTCCGCCGCATCGGCATTTTATCGAGGTCGCGGGCGTCGCCTCCGCGGTGCTGCCGCACTGCACACACTGGTAGTACATAGTGACAGTTTACGGAAGACGGTACGTCCACTCGTGGGTCGCGAACTTGGTACGGCACCGGTTCTCAGCGATCTCAATATCATGCTGCGTGATTTCGCCGTCCGTCGCGTGGTACTTGTCGCGGAAATGCCCCAGGAACACATCGATGATGTCTTCGCGCGCCATACCGGTCTGCGAGCGCATAGGGTCGACTCTTTTGACCGCTGAACGCGTCCCCTTATCGTGGATCTTTTCTTTGCCGATGCGGATCACTTCCAGCATCTTGGCTGCATCAATGTCATACGACATCGTCACGTGGTGCACCATGTAGCCGTTCGCGAATCGTTTCTGCGCTGCACCGCCGATCTTGCCTTCCTCGGACGCAATGTCATTGAGCGGTACGTACCGCGCTTTCACGCCGACCTTTTCGAGGGCTTCCATCACCCATTGGTCAAGGAATTCGTATGACTGGGCGAACGAGAGTACGTCGACCAGGGCGGTGGGAACCACAAGCGAATACGTCACACAGTTGCCGGCTTCCATAAACATTGCGCCGCCCCCGGTGATGCGGCGGCACACTGTAATGCCGTATTTGTCGATACCGTCCTGCCACAGTTCGTTGGCATAGGACTGGAATGATCCGATCACAACAGCCGGATCGTCCCATTCCCAGATGCGCATGAACGGTTTGCGGCGCCCTTCGGCGACATCCTGAGCAAGCGTTTCGTCCATCGCGACGTTGACCATTGGAGGTACCACCGGCCCGTGGATGACGTCGAAGTCAATGTCATCCCAGCTCAGTGCTTTACCCAGTGCACGCCGCAACGCGATGCCAACGCCTTCAGGAGTGATGCCCAGCAGGTTGTCGCTGGGCTGCAGGGCTTCAGAAACACGCTGAGCGGCCTGTGCCGCGCTCATGTCGGCTGGGGCGCCTTCCAGGGCATCGCGCATACGCGTCAGTGCGCTGTCTGGTTCCAGGAAGAAGTCTCCTGACAGTTGTACATCGCGCAGTATGGCGTCCGAATCCGTCTGGTCGACTTCCACGTCGAGGACGACGAGTTTGCCTCCAGGAACTTTGTATTCTCCATGCATGTCTCTATTGTCGCTGTTCGGAGCGATCCACGCTCGGCAACCGGAACGCGAAACCGGTCATTTACTCAGCGCGGCAGAAGTCCCCAGCGGTATCCGTCGAAGAGTGCTTCCCATGACGCCTCGATAATGTCGGTGCCGATTCCAACTGTGGACCATTCGCGCTCCCCGTCACTCATGGTGATCAGGACGCGGATCGTTGAGGCCGTCCCGGCGTGATGCTGGTCGAGGATATGCACCTTGAAGTCACTCAGTTCAATCACCGCGGCTTCCGGTTTGTACTGTGTGAGTACGGCGCGCAGCGCACGATCAAGGGCGTTGACCGGACCATTTCCTTCGCTGGTGTGGATGTAGCGCGCGTGGGTGCGGATCGTGACGGTAGCGCGTGTGCTCGAGAGCGGCTGTCCCTCAGCAGGTCGCTGACCCGTCGACACGTCCCACGATTCAACGTCCACGAACGGGGGCAGCATTCCAACCTCGTTGCGCAGCAGCAACTCGAAGGAGGCGTCTGCGCCGTCGTACATATAGCCGTCCGCTTCGCGCTCTTTCACAATGCGAGCCAGTCGTGTGGCAACGTCAGGACTGGTGAGGTCAATGCCCAGTTCCTGCGCTTTCAGTTCGATCGATGCACGTCCCGCCATCTCCGATACCAGCATTCTCATGCCGTTGCCTACCTGCTCGGGATCGATGTGCTGATACAGGTCAGGATCGACCCGAATGGCTGATGCGTGCAGTCCAGCCTTATGCGCGAAGGCGGAAGCCCCCACGTATGGAGTGCGCGAGAACGGCGCAATGTTGACGATGTGTCCGATGCTGCGTGCCGTTGAGGTCAGGTGCGTCAGCGCGTGGTCACCAAGCAGGTCAAACCCCATCTTGAGCTGCAGGTTTGCGAGACAGGTCAGCAGGTCTGCATTCCCGGTTCGCTCTCCGTAACCATTGATGGTTCCCTGGATCTGTCGCGCGCCTGCCCCGACAGCTGCCATCGTGTTGGCCACTGCGCAGCCGGTGTCGTTGTGGGCATGTATTCCCAGCACCACATCTTCATGTCCGTCATTGACGAGGGCGTCCCGAGCCTGTTCAATCATCTGCGCAATAGTGGCAGGCAGATTTCCGCCGTTCGTGTCGCAGGGAATGACGGCTGCCGCGCCGGCACGTGCCGCCTCGATCATGACCTGAATCGGGTATCGTTCGCGTGAGTCCCACGCCAAGCCATCAAAGAAGTGCTCCAGGTCGACCATAACGGTGATGGGACGCCCCACCGCGTCGGGTGACGACAGGTAGGAAACGGTGTCGCGCACCATGCGCAGATTCTCCTCTAGCGTTGTGCGCAAAGCACTGGTGACATGTCTGGGATCGGATTTGGCAACGACAGTGATGACGCTGGCGCCGCTGTCAACGAGCCCCGCAATCTGAGGGTCTTTGCTGGCCTTCATTCCGGCTTTCGTCGTTGCTCCGAACGCGACGAGGGAGGAATGTGACAGGTCAAGGCGCGCTGCCTGCCTGAAGAACTCGGTGTCTTTCGGGATCGCTCCGGGCCATCCGCATTCAATGAAGTCGATCCCCAAGCGATCCATAATTCGCACGCATTCGATCTTGTCAGCAACTGACAGGCTGATGCCTTCCTGCTGGGCACCGTCACGCAACGTGGTGTCATATGTGAATACGTGCTCTTTCATGGATACAGTGTGTCAGTTCCGTGGCCCGTGACCTAATTCATGACGAGCATCGACCACAATGCGGGCTGTCTTGAGGCGCTGAAAAATGGCCTAACCGTCTACACTGAACGGATAGAAGCTGAAGGGGGTGTGCCATGTTCGGGATCAACGGAGCTGAATTCGTCATTCTTTTACTACTGGCGGCGTTGCTGCTGGGACCCCGATCGGTGGCACAGGCTCTGCATGGTTTGAAAAAGGCTCTGACAATGTTTCGGCAGTGGTCGGCCCGGCTTCGAACCGACGCGTTAAGCGAATCATCTGCCTTGACGCCTCAGGATCTGAAGAATCTGCAGATGTTACGCGAATTTGACCTGTCGCAGTACTCCCCCAAACAGATGGTTCGAGAAGCTGTCCAAGACGAAATCAACGAGTGGATGAAGCAGGCAGGCCTGTCAGCCACCTCGCTCAAGGACGCCGTGCAGTCCGTGCCGGATGGGACGCCCTCGACCAATGACACGAAACTTTCAATACAGCAATTGGATGCAGATAATCCCACTGGAGGTACGCCATGAGGCCCAGCCACATCGTCATCATCATCGTCGTTCTCATTATTTTGTTTGGCGCCTCGAAGCTTCCCGATATTGCGCGCTCGATCGGGCAGTCAGCCAAGGTTCTCAAGAAAGAGATGCGCGAGCTGTCTGACGACGATGGCTCCACGCCGGTTGCGCAGCCCCAGTCCCAGGCTCCGCAACCGCAGGCTCCGGTTCAGCAGCCCCCGGCCGAGCAGCCGCAGGCTCCCATGCCGCAGCACGGCACATCTGCGCAGGCTCCCATGCCGCAGTACCCGCAGCAATCTCAGCAACCGCAAACCGGCCAGCAGCCAGACAACGGCACGCCTGAGAGCCCAGCGCCCTCTCAGAACTAGCTCCGAGCTGCGGGCATGAAGAAGTCCAATCCCGCAGGCCGGATGCCCATCAGCGCCCATCTGCGTGAACTGCGCAAACGCCTTGTGATGGTGCTGGTGGGAATCGTCCTGGGAGCCATCGCAGGATGGTACCTGTATAACCCCGTCATGGCGTTCATGACAGAGCCGCTGCGCGCTCTCGACTCGGCGACCACCCAGATTAACTTCCACACGATCGGCGCTGCGTTCGATCTGAAACTGCAGGTTGCGATCTGGATCGGCACGATCATCACGTGCCCGTGGTGGATCTTCCAGATCGGCGCTTTCATCGCTCCCGGCCTGCGCAGACGCGAAAAACTCTATATCACCGTCTTCGGCCTGGTCGGCGTCGTACTGTTTTGTGCGGGCGCTGCAACCGGCGTGTGGGTGGCGCCCAAAGCCGTCCATATCCTGCAGTCCTTCATACCCGACGGTGGCGTATCCCTGCTGCAGGCCTCCAGCTACGTCAGCTTCTACATGCGCCTGGTCATCATTTTCGGCCTGTCGTATCTGTTCCCGGAGGTCCTGGTTCTGCTCAACTTCCTCGGCCTGCTGCCGGTTCGCGCAATGCTGCGCGCATGGCGATGGGTCACCATGATCTGTTTTGTGTTCGCCGCAATCGCCAACCCACTCCCCAGCCCGTGGCCGATGACAATCCAGGCGTTGGTGCTGATCGCGCTGTATCTGCTTGCCGTCCTGGTGTGCTGGATTCGCGAGCGTTACATCAAATACGGCCGCAGGCTCCGCCCTCGTCCATCCGCCCAGTCCTCCAACGACATTGGCGAGGGCGTCTCACTCCCACGCAGACGGCGGATTCCACGCAAACGCGTAGACTGACCGTAGGTCACACATGGCGCACTGAGCAATTGAATCGGTGCCGACTGATCGGCATCCGCTACTGGAGGAGATGACATGGCAGACGCTGCAAAGAGCCCTGAAATGGCGGCCTGGTTGAAGGACGTCGCTGAGTCCCTCAAAATTGAAGACAACCCGCTTCCTGGTGCTCAGGAGGCTTTGCTGGATATGACCAGCAGTGTTGCACACGGGCCGAGCCGTCCAGGTGCTCCGCTGACGAATTTCCTGGTCGGATACGCTGCCGGAAAACTCGGCGTGGATGCAGCTGAGGCTGCGCGCGCGGTTGCCGAGCAGGCCGACACCTGGCAGATGAAGTAAGGTCTCAGGTTTCGTCCTCAGCTTTCGACGCCGTTTCGTCGATGAATCCGCGACGCGGCATGGGCGCTTTCCCGCTTTCCGAGAAATGCACCAGCTGCCACGGCGGTGCAAGCGTCAGATACGTGGCGACCACTTCCTGAGCGTTCGCCGTCATTCCTGTGCGCAGCCACGCCGTAATCATCGCCATCATGTTGTGAAGCTGCTGGGAAACAGCCATTTCGATCCACAGTTGCGACGCGTTCCATTCCAGGCGTTGCGCAAAATCGGTCACATACTGGCTGAAAACTTCTTCCAGACGCTGCGCGAACAGTGAGCGCACAACCGAAGGCGCGTTGGTGGCGAAAATCTTGTGATAGATCTCGGGCTGTTGGCTGATTGTGCTCATCATCCGCACATACACGTCAGTCAGGCGTTGGCGCGGATCCTGTGTCACCGACGACAGCAAAGTGGCGAGGTCGGCGAAATCAGGCTGGAGCTGGTCAATCAGATAATTCGCCAGCAGGTCAGCTGGTGTGGACGCATGCTTGTAGAAGGTTTGCCGCGCGACGCCGGCGCGTGCTGTCAGCTCTGAAACCGTAATCTTGTCCGCAGGAGTGGTACGAGCCAGCTCGACGACTGCGTGAACTAGAGCAGCGCGGGTGCGCTGATAGCGAGGGTCTTCTTCAGGACTGCGCTGTTTTGAAGCACGACCAGTAGCGCTCACGCATCCTCCTTGGCACCTCGGTCCTGATTGCGCATCAGGCGCTTTTAAGTGACCATACACAATTCCCGACAACATGGGTTGATGCGCTCAGCAGGAGCGGCAAGGCGATCAAGTACTCCGTGGTCCGCCATGTCGGCAATGGCGTCAACGGGGACCACTTCGTCGGGGGTTACACACGCCGAAAAACACCTAGGAAACGCCCCGCCATTTATGCAACACAGATGCCATCATATTCACCACTTCGAATGGCGTATTATCAGGCATTTCGCAGTCTTCAGGCATAATTGGATTATTCGTTATTTGACAGGTGTCAGCTAGTGAGACAAAGGGGTTGCAGTGAAAGCAGTCAAGACCGCGTCGGGACCGTCCCGACGTTCGTTCCTGCAGTGGTCGGCAATCGCTGGGGCCAGCGTCGGTCTAGTGGGATGTTCAAACTCCAACGTGCAGTACTCCCACACAGACGATTCAGGCACACTCGTCCCCAACGGCACGGGACGCCTGGATGTCGACAAGACAGTTTCGTCGGCATGCATCGTCAACTGCGGTTCGCGCTGCCCACTACGCCTCCAGGTCAAGGACGGCACGGTCGTTCGCGTCCTGCCGGACAACACCGGCGACGAGACACTGATGAACCGCAATATCCTGGCATGTGTGCGCGGCCGCAACATGCGTGAGCGTATCTACAACCCCGACCGTATCAAGACACCGCTGCTGCGCGTGGGAGCCAAGCGCTCCGACGGCGAGTTCAAAGCCATCAGCTGGGACGAAGCCATCGACCTGATCGTTGAGAAACTGCGCTACACCTATGACACCTACGGCCCCGAAGCGGTCTACAAGAACTATGGATCAGGAGTGTGGAACGCCCTCGTCGCTTATTCGGGAGGCTGGCACCGCCTGTTCAATCTGCTTGGCGGCCACCTGAACTACTACGGAAACTACTCCTACCTGCAGATTTCTCAGTGCACAAGGTACGTGTACGGTTCACCCGATGAGCAGATCTCCAACTCGATCGAAGATTGCATCGACAATTCCAAACTCATCGTGTTCTGGGGCAACAATCCTCTGGAAACACGAATGTCAGGCGGCGGCATCGCCTACACGGCAACGCGTGCGAAGAAAGCTGGCGTGAAGATCATCGTGGTTGATCCTCGCTACTCCGATACAGCCTCCCTGATTGCGGATCAGTGGATCCCGATCCGTCCCGGAACCGACGCCGCCCTCGTCGCTGCAATGGTGCACGTCATGCTGTCCGAAAACCTGCACGACCAGGCTTTCCTCGACAAGTACTGCATCGGGTTCGACGAACAGCACATGCCCGAGGGCGCCCCGAAGAACGCCTCCTACCGTTCGTATGTGGAAGGCAAAGGCGAAGACGGGATTGAAAAGACTCCGGAGTGGGCCGCACAGATTACGGGGATCCCGGCCGACACCATCCGCAAGTTTGCACGTGAGGTGGCCACTTCCACGCCCGTCAACATCAACCAGGGGTGGGGTCCGCAACGCCACGCCAATGGTGAAAACCAGGCGAACTCGATTTATCTGCTGGCCTGCGTGACCGGCAACGTCGGTATTCCCGGCGGCGGTACCGGCGGGCGTGACGGTTATTACTGGCCACTGTCCCAGTGGCTTGACGACGGGACGAACCCGGTGGAAACGTCGATCAGCTGCTACAAGTGGACCGACGCGATTGACCACGGACCGGAGATGACGGCTCTCAAAGATGGTGTGCACGGCAAGGACAAGCTCGATGTCGGCATCAAGTTCATGGTGGTGTACGGCTCCAACATGCTCTCCTCGCAGCACGGCGACATCAATCGCACGCGGGAAATCCTTGACGATGACACCAAGTGCGAGTTCATCGTCGGGATGGATAACCAGATGACAGCGTCGATGAAACTGTGCGACCTGGTGCTGCCTGATACCACCACTGCTGAACGATGGGATCTGGTTCCCAGCGAATACACCGGTGAGCTCGCCTACGAAATTATGGTCGAACAGGCTATCGACCCGCTGTATGAAGCTCGCAGCTCGATCGAGGTGACCACGGAGATCGCCGAACGTATGGGTATTGGTGAAGAGTTCGCGCACGGCAAGAAAACCACGGAAGACTGGGCGCGCGACGTTCACGAGATGACACGCAAGGATCAGCCGCAGTTCCCGACCTTCGACGAACTGCGCGACATGCGCGTCTACCGCTATAACCCCGACGAACATGTGGTGCCCCTCAAGGAGTTCCGCGAAGATCCGGAGGCCAATCCGCTGGAGACGCCGTCGGGCAAGATCGAACTGTATTCCAGCCAGCTGGCCGAGATGGCCAAGACGTGGGAGTTCCCCGATCCACTACCCGGTGACCGACTGACTCCGATCCCCGAATACGTCCCCACTCGTGAGGGCGTCGAGGAGGCGCGCACCAACAAGAAGTATCCGCTGCAGGTCATTGGACACCACTACAAGTCACGTACGCACTCGACGTACGGCAACCTGTCGAAGAACCGCGAGGCTCACCCGCAAAAGGCATGGATCAATATTCAGGATGCCCGCAAACGAGGGATCGCAAACGGCGACCAGATCCGCATCTTCAACGATCGCGGCACAATCCAGACGCAGGCGTTCGTTTCAGCGCGCATCGCACCAGGCGTTGTCTCTGTTCCGCAGGGTGCATGGGTTGAATGGGACGAGAACGGTGTGGATCACGGCGGTGCAGTCAACGTTCTGACATCTCAGCACCCCACTCCCCTGTCAAAGGGCAACGGTCAGCACACGAATCTTGCACAAGTGGAGAAGGTGTGAGGCACATGGACGTGACGCTGCCATTCGCGAAACCGGCTTCGACAACGCCCGTGAGGCTGCCCGTATAAGCGGCGGCTCCGCACAAGCCCCACGACCCGCCAACCACAGATTTTCACAGACTTGACCGTTCAGTACTGAACAGATCGCCACGAGGAGGACCGATGGATCAGGACGCGATCCCACAGCCAGGCAGGCACGACACGGTTGATCAGCCGTTGACGCAAAAGGACGCCGGTTACGGATTCTTTTTCGATCAGAACATGTGCAATGGGTGCAAAGCCTGCCAGATCGCATGCAAGGACAAACATGACTTGCCTGTCGGCATGAACTGGCGCCGCGTGATCGAATACACCGGTGGCACGTGGAGCATCAACGAGCAGGACGGCACGTTCACGCCCAACGTATTCAGCTACTACACCTCCATCTCGTGCAACCACTGCGAGAACCCGATCTGTATGCGCGTATGCCCCACCACTGCGATGAGCCGACGCGACGACGGCACCGTCTACGTTGATCAGAGCAAGTGTGTGGGATGCCGATACTGCCAATGGGCATGCCCCTACGGCGCGCCGCAGCTCGATTCACGCACCGGTCACATGTCCAAGTGCGACCTGTGCTATGACTACCGCGAGCAGGGGCAGAACCCGGCATGTGTCGACGCTTGCCCGACCCGCGCGCTCGGATGGGGACCGATCGAAGCTCTGCGCAAGGAGTTCGGGTCTGAATCAGGTATCGCACCCCTGCCGGATCCGTCGATCACGAAACCGCACCTGGTCATCAAACCGCACCGTGATGCCCAAAAGTGGGATGAAGGCACCGGTATGATCCAGAATCCTGAAGAGATCTAGACCCGTTACATCGGCACGAAGGAGCATCATGCACATCGGCGAACTCCCCATGATCATATTTACTGTCGTGGCTCAAATGTCGGTCGGAGCATTCTGGATTCTCGGCCTCATCCAGCTGATCGGACGGCGCTCAGGCATGAGTAACACCACGATTGACCGCATCACGAATGCCGGCATGTATGCGGCCGGCCCGCTGTTGCTGTTCGGTTTCTTCGCGGCGTTCTTCCACCTCAATGATCCCTTCCATGCGCCCTTCACACTGCTCCATATCGGATCCTCGTGGCTCTCGCGCGAACTCATCTCCGGGGTTCTGTACGCCGGTCTCGGCGCCTGTTTCGCGATCGCTCAATGGTTCAACATCCTCAGCCGCACTGCCCGCGACACCCTCGCAGGACTGACCGCACTTGCCGGTCTGGCTCTGATCATCTCAATGACGGGTGTCTACTACTTCACCGAAACGGTTCCCGCCTGGCACAACATCTTCACGTGGATTTCCTTCTTCTCCTCAGCGTTCTTTACCGGCTCCCTCGCTGTTGCGCTAGCCTTGTTCATCGCATGGAGTATGCAGTCCGGCAACGCCGCCCCCGCACGCAAGCAAGTCCGCGAGCCAGCTCGTGCAGGTGCTTACGCCGGCACTTCGTCCGTCCTCATTGACCAAGGCGACTCACCCATCACCGACGCTTCACCGAATTCTTCAGCCACGCAGCCAGCGCCACAGGCTCGCGCCGGAAAGAAGAAAGGCCTGGTGACCAAGGTGCTGGATATCGTCAAACGTGGCGTGTTCCCTGACGGCCAGCTCTCCGATGAAACCGTGACACTTGCGCAGCGTTCCATGCGCCTGTCCACCGCGATCGCAGCCATTGCCGGGATCGTCCTGATGGTCGCCTACCCCTTCTACATGACGTCTCTGGGATTAGGCAGCGAAGTGGAACGCACCGTCGCTCACCACATTGCCTCACACGGATACCTCGCAATGCGCCTGGTGTCACTGGCCGTTGTGGTCGTGCTGATTGTGCTGGTTGTGCGCAAACAACTGGAAAAGGCAACCAGCCCGTCCAAGCCGCTGGTGTGGCTGCTTGCCGGAGCTTTCGTCCTGGCCGTTCTGACCGAGCTACTCGGCCGCGGTCTGCACTACGAAGGGCTCGTCCGAGTCGGAATCAACACCGTCTTCGGATAACATGACGTATCCGACACGCTGATTCATCCACGATAAGACACTGATGCTTGATATTGATTCACTCGACGCTTTCAGCGCCGCCTTTTCCGTACTTGGCGCTCTGCACCGCGTGCCGGCGCGCGACACGACGGCACGCAGCATTCAAGGCATGCTCAGCGACTGGCCGCTGCCTGCCAGCGGCGCTTCAGCAACGGGTATTGACCTGCTGCGTACCAGCTGTAACGAAGATGAGTATTCGCGTTGGTCGGATCAGGATGCGCTCTACGGCATCTCCGCGCGTGCACAGATCCCACCCTACGAGTCTGTTCACCGCGGCACTGACGGCCTGATCTTTGGCGTGGAGACTTTGCAGGTGCGTCAGTATTACGCGGCTCTGGGCTATGAGGCGCCACGACTGGGCAAAGAACCCGATGACCACATCGGTCTTGAACTCGACTTCATATCAAAAGCGCTGCTGGTCGTACTCGATCACCTTGAACAGGGCGACAGTGATCAGGCAGAAGACGCCCTCGTCCTTGCCGCATCTTTTACGTACACGCACCTGCTACAGTGGGCGCCTCAGATGCTGGAAAGTGCGGTCGAGCTTGCCCGGACACGTTGGGTACGCGGCCTGATCGAGCTGACCGGTGGCACGCTCGAGCAGTGGAAACAGGCTCTTGAAGATGACGGTCATCCTCTCGAACGCTATGTGCCGGATGAGGCTGCCCTGCACGAGGGCGACCTGACTGCATGCCAGGATGCACAGCGAAGCGGTGGCCCGGTGCCAGTGAAGATTCAGCCGGCACCGTCGCACTCCGCCTCACACAGTTGGCTGAGCGACCTGTGATGACCGCTTTCGATCCGTTGAGCGCGCCTGACGCATCCGATGTGATCAGCCGGGGCACACGAGTGGGCACAGTCGCCTCTGTTTTGTCGATGCTCTTCGCATCCACACCCGAGACAGGCGTTCTGCATAACGTTGCGAACCCCGAGATGCTGCGGTTGTGGCCGCTGCGAGATGACGACTCACTGGAAGCGGCGCGACAACTTGCCGCTGCCGATGAGAGTGCCCGCCAGATTCGCGATGAGTATCTGCTGGTTCTGGGCTTTGGCGGCCCTATCCCGATGACGGAACGCGCTGCGGGGCTGGCGCAGCGTAATGCGTGCGCAGACCTCGACGCTTTATATGCCCGCCACGAATTCCCGACCGTCATGTTGCGCGATGTGCCTCTTGATCACGTGGGCGTGGAGATCGCCTTCGCCGGGCACCTGGCGACTGCTCTTGCCCTGGCGTGGCGCACGCGCGAAGCCGCCGCATGCGCGCAGCAGGCTCACAGTCTCGGCGATTTTCTCGATCACCACCTGGGCCCACTTGCAGCGCGTGTCATTCACGGGATCCGCACACAGTGCGCAACTGCGACGTATCGTGCGGCGGCTCTTCTGCTCACTGGGATGCTCAAGGAAAGCGTGGCGCTCGCCGATTTTGCCGTGCACGCGGATCCAGGCCAGGCGACTTCCAGCGAAACCGACATCTCATGAGCGCGATGCAGGCGGTGCTGCGGTGGCTCGGCGCCTTCGATCCGGCGCACCGCCTGGTGCTGGTGTGTGACCATGAGGCGGTTCCCCCGATCAGCTCTGGAGATGCGGCCCTGGTGTGGGATAGCTGCCTACACACCGTGACCGCTTCTGATACAGCACAGCTGCTGGTCCAAGGTGCCGAGGCTGTTCACTTCGTCCCCTGTTCGGAGCACCCATCGCAGTGCCAGGATACTTTGAAGCATTTGCGCAACATTTTCGGTGACCTGCTCGGCGCCTATAAGACTCCCCGACGCGCAGCCCATCGTCCACGTGTCACTTGGATGGCACACGTGCAGATGCCCCGACGTGCCCTGCTTCCTGTGCCCTCGGATTCGGCGCTGACAATCTCAGCAAGCAACGAGTGGAGAAGCTTCGAAGCTTTCCATGAGTTGGCTGACCAGCGCGCCATCGTCCGGCCCGCGGTATTCGCCGATACCGACCGGGTGCACATGCTGCGCTGTTCGACGTGTTCGGCTCAGGTCGTTCACTGTCAGGTCAACCAGTCCGCAGGCATCGATGCCTCTCAGGCGTTCCACGATTTTTCGGCGCTGTGTCCGGCATGCCAGGTCGCTGTCCATTACTGTCCCGCGCACACCACTCAGGACGAGCAGGGCGCGGCGCTTCTCGCACCTTTCGAAGCTGACGAACAGCGACGCGAGCAGACTGACCTGACGCCATGCACAAAATGCCACAACTTGCATCCCGCGTCGGAGGGCGCTCTGTGCGCGCTGTGCACATTCCGCATGGCGCACCCCTTTGATGCCGCGATTCCTCGCGACGTGTGGGGAACCTTCCCTGAGGACGTGCGCACGCAGTTGCGCGGCATCTGAGCCGCATGGTCGTCTAGCCTGTAGAGTCCCGCAATGCGGGGGTTTGCCGTACCACTTCCGCAAATGCGGCATTAGTGACGAGATAGTTCCGCTATTACCCGATAGGATGATGAAGATGAATTATCGTATCTCGGAAGTGTCAGAGCTGTTGGGAGTCTCTGACGACACGATCCGTCGATGGATTGACGATGGACGCATCGAATCAGCCGAAGGCTCGTCACCCCGTGAGATCACGGGCGAGTCGTTGGCGCGTTATTTGATGTCCACTAACAACCTGTCAGGTAGCCACACGGCGTCGAGCCGTAACCTACTCAAAGGCCTGGTTCTGGAAGTCGAATCAGACAAAGTCATGAGCCAGGTCGTCATGCAGTGTGGCCCCTTTCGAGTCGTGTCACTGATTTCAACCGAGGCAGTACGAGACCTCGATTTGAAACCTGGCGTCATCGCGCGTGCGCAGATCAAAGCAACGAACGTCGCGATCGTCAAGTAACTCGCTCGCGGCCATGCCGCAATGAAAGGATGAACAATGCTTCGCAAATTTGGTACCAGCTTTGCGCTGCTGGCAACGGCAGCATGTGCACTGGCAGGATGCTCCGGTGGCGGCTCAACAGAATCTGAGCAGTCCGAACCCGCAGCTGCCCTTCAGTCAGAAACTTCGCAAAGCTCCGAGGCCGCTTCCGCGTCAGAGGGTCAGAACTACGGTGACATCACTATTTTCGCCGCAAAATCTCTGACGAAGTCCTTCACCGAACTCGGTGAAGCGTTCGAGGCGGAGAACCCAGGCTCGAAAGTGACGTTCAGCTTTGACGGCTCGCAGAACCTGGTCGACCAGATTCACCAGGGCTCCCCCGCCGACGCATTGTTCACCGCCGACCAAAAGAACATGGACAAGGCCGCTGAAAATGGCGACGTCGAAGCTGATGCCTCCTACGCCACCAACACACTGGTCATGGTGGTTCCCAAGGGCAACCCCGGCCAGGTCGAAGGCTTCACTACCGAAGCGCTCGAAGGTAAGAAGCTCGTGGTGTGCGCCGAGGGCGTCCCATGCGGCAACGCCACCAAGACTCTGGCTGAAAAGAACGGCGTCACTTTCCAGGCCGTGTCCGAGGAGCAGAACGTAGGCGACACGCTCGCCAAGGTTGAAACCGGTGAAGCTGATGCCGGACTCGTGTACAAGACCGATGCCATGTTATCAGACAAGGTTGACGTCATTGAGATCGAGAATGCCGATCAGGTTGTCAACGATTACCGCGTGGCTCTGACGAAGAGTGCGAAGAACAAGGAAGGCGGACAGGCGTTCATCGACTTCATCCTCTCCGACAAGGGTCAGCAGGTCCTCGACGCCTACGGATTCACTGCTCCGACTACGAAGTAAGCAGTACATACCGACATCCATGTGTGACCCGCTTCGGCGGGCCACACTCACGTAAGGGGCATTCGTGAAACTGAAATACGCGCCGTGGCTGACGGCACCGGGGATCCTGGCCGCACTGTTCCTGGTATTCCCGCTGCTCACGATCTTTGTTCAGACGCCGTGGACTGATTTTGGCCGCTTCATTTCCACTGATATTTCTCAGGATGCCCTCTGGCTGTCACTGAAAACGTGCGGAGTATCGGTCGCGCTGTGCGTGTGTCTGGGCGTTCCCCTCGCATTCGTCCTGGCGAATCTGCCGGATGTGTGGTGGACGCGGTTGCTGCGCACAATCGTCACCCTGCCGATGATGTTGCCGCCGGTGGTGGCTGGCTTGGCGCTGCTGCTCACCTGGGGGCGGCGTGGCCTGCTCGGCCAGCACCTGTCGGTGATCGGCATCGAAATCGGCTTCACCTCCATCGCGGTTGTCATGGCGCAGACCTTCGTCGCCATGCCGTTCCTCATCTCCTCTCTTGAGGGTGCGATCCGCACCCGTGGAAACGAATACGACGAAGCCGCCCGCGCGCTCGGCGCCTCGCGTACCCGTACGTTCTTCCACGTCACCTTGCCCGTCATGTTCCCGTCGATCCTGTCAGCAGCTGCCATGTCATTCTCTCGCGCGCTGGGCGAATTCGGTGCGACGATCACATTCGCAGGCTCGCTGCAGGGCACCACCCAAACCATGCCGCTCGCCATTTACCTGCAGCGTCAGTCCTCCACAGAAGAAGCGCTCGCCCTGTCAGTCGTCCTTCTCACCATGGCAATCGTCATTCTGTTCGGAGCGAATCTCCTCGCTGTGCACCTTCCCGGTGTCCGCCCTGCAACCGAGCGGAAACCATACAGCGATCACGCGCAGCGAATTGACGAGGATGCCCTCGACACTCCCCTTCCCGACGAAAACAAGACGGACAGCGTTGACCACTCCAAGGGGGATTCGACCACTGCCACTGCTGCGCGTCCCTCATCGAGCACGGACATCGATGTCGATGCGGAAGTGGCTCAACGTGGAGTAATGCTGAAGGTGCACATTCCCGGCGGTCAGATGACGGCCGTCATGGGGCCGAACGGTTCAGGCAAATCGACGCTGCTGGGGCTGATTTCTGGCACAGTGACTGCGTCCAGCGGTGGAGTCACGTTCTCGCAGCCGTCACCCAGGATCGTCCTACTGCAGCAAAAACCGTTGCTGTTCCCACATATGAGTGTGCTCAAGAACGTGGAGTTCGGGTTGGGTTCGTGCGGAGCGTCGCGCGCCGATGCACGCAGGCGCGCAATGGCTGAGCTGCGGGCGGTGCGAATGGATGGACTGGCGGATCGTCGTTCCACGCAGCTGTCGGGAGGCCAGGCTCAGCGGGCTGCCATTGCCCGCGCCATGGCGTTGGATCCGGACATTGTGCTGCTCGATGAGCCAATGGCCGGGCTGGATGAGCGGTCAGCGCAGTCGGTGCGCACTGAGCTGGAACGCCGCATGCGCACCTCTCCCTTTACCGGCGTGCTGGTAACGCATGATCCAGAGGATGCCGAACAGCTCGCTGATTTCAACGTGCTGATTCGCCACGGCCGTGTCGATCGTGCAGAATCGGTCGACTCCGCTTCCTGAGCATCCAGCCGGGGCGTTGGACCCTCCATTACCCAGCCAACTGGCGTCCGGCCATTGCTTGAACGTCCATCGGGTCAGCGGCTAGCTGCCTGACGCACGACCCAGCGACTATCGTTCAGCCAGCGTCAGGCTCAAATCCGGGGCGATACCAGTCGCCCGACCGCCCGCCAGCCTTGTGGATGATCTGGCAGTTGGTGATTCTGGCTGAACGATCAACGCCTTTCACCATGTCAATAATCGCCAATGCGGCCACCGAAACAGCGGTAAGCGCCTCCATCTCCACTCCCGTGCGATCTGCAGTTCGGACCGTTGCGCGAATCAGCACCCGGTCCGCGCCCAGTTCAAGATCCACTTCGCAGCCGTGCACGCCGATGACATGAGCCAACGGCAGCAAGTCAGGCACCTTCTTTGCCGCCGCGATTCCCGCAATGCGCGCCACTGCCAGCACATCGCCCTTGGGGACGGTTCCGTCGCGTAGCGTCTGCATGATCTTCGGAGAGCACTCAACCTCGCCAATAGCTGTTGCTTCTCGAACGGTTGGCTTCTTGGCGGTGACGTCCACCATGAAAGCACTGCCGTCTTCATTCAGATGCGTCAGTTTCATCGCGCCCTCCCTAACCACATCACATCAACCAGATCGCCAGCCTCCACCTTCGCACGTTCAGCCGGCACGCGCGCCAGAGCGGCTGCACCGGCAAGGGAGGCCACAAAATGAGACTTCGAGCCGCCGTGGCTGGACGGGTAGATCAGCACGCCATCAGGTGCGACAGTGCCACGCTCGTCCCTGTTGCACTCCCCAATCGTAACTTTCCGCTCGCGGGCAGTGACCGGAAGGAACTGTACGCGGCCAGGTTTGCGTGACCAACCGGTACCTGCGCGAACCGTGGTAAACAGTGCATCAAAATCGACGGGAGGCTCACCGGCGAGCGCGCGCATCAGCGGCACGGCAAACAGGTGCCAGGAGACGAAAACGCTGACGGGATTGCCAGGCAGGCACAGAATCGGGATGCGGCGCGCAGAATGACCCGCAGGCTCGAGCACACCACATCCCTGGGGCTTACCCGGCTGCATCCCCACCTTCACGAACTCCACGCCGTATGCCCGCAAAGCGGCTTTGACCACGTCAAACGCGCCAGCCGAAACGCCGCCTGCCGTGATGAGCAGGTCAACCTGGTCGAGGATATCCTGCAGATCCCTCATGAAATCTTCCACTGTATCGGCGTGGAATGCGCGGACCAACGGCACCGCACCGGCTTCACGGACCATGCCTGCCAGCAGGATTGAGTTGGAGTCCGGGATCTGCCCGAGGGCAAGGTCAGCTCCAGCCTCGCGCAGCTCCTCCCCCGTCGTGATCACTCCGACACGCACCTGTGAACGTACCGCCACCTGCCCGTATCCCACAGAGACGAGGGCGGACAGGTGAGCTGCGGTCAGGTGCGTTCCTGAAGGATAGAGCAGGTCGCCCTCGTTGATGTCCTCACCGCGTCTGCGCACATTTGCGCCTGCAGGAACTGTCGCGGTTGGAACAATCCGGGCGGGCGGATCTGGCGCCATGTTGGCTCCGGCGTCCTGTGTGTTTTCAACCGGGATCACCGCGTCGGCGCCCTCCGGCATCGGCGCACCTGTCATGATGCGTATGGCGCAGCACGCGGGAAGAACTGGAATATCAGTGCGGCCGGCGGGAATATCGTCTGAGACACGCAGTGCGTGGCCCTCGCGTACCTCGTCAGCACGCACGGCAAAACCGTCCATCGCGGAGTTTGTGAACGGTGGGACGGCGAAGCGTGCGCGGATGTCCTCAACCAGAACTCGCCCCAGAGCTTCGTCGATGGGAACAGTACTTTCCGGAAGAGGCTCGCCCAAGGCCACCACGTCGCGATAATGATCGGCAACGTCTTTCATCTGCTTGTTCCTTTCTTCTGCGCGTGCGGTTCCTTACGGCATTTCAGGCTTACTCCGGGTGACCGGAGATGCGCGTTGAAGTCCGCCGCTTAAATGTCATGTCCCGTAGTTGCCCCGCAGCTGTGTCGATGAACGCGACACGTCCCAGCAGGAGCTGCCCGTATCCGGCGGCAAGTTTAGTCACCTCTCCTACCATAAGGGATCCGACCATCCCGGTGATCGGACCGATGACAGGCGAGCTCGCTCCCTCTGGGACCACGTCTTCTCGCGGCGCGCACGCATACAGGTCAGTGAGGCGAACCTCGACGGGTACGCCCGCTGTACGCGCAGCAGGACCGCTCCAGAAGGTTGAGACTTGCCCGGCAGCTCCCAGCACGGATCCCCACACTTCAGGTTTACCCAAGCGTGTGGCCGCCGCGTCGATAAGGTAACGGGTGGCGAAATTGTCCGTGGCGTCAACAATGATGTCGAATGGCTCGAACAGGTCATCAACATTTTCAGTCGTCAGGCGCAGGTGGTAACACGTCACGTCCACGTCCGGATTGAGATCAGCGATCCGTCGCGCTGCACTGTCTGTTTTCGCTTGTCCGAGCTCGCTCATGGAGTGAATGACCTGGCGATGCAGATTCGACGTATCCAGTACATCGGAATCCACGATGCCGATGTGACCAATGCCGGCACCTGCCAGATACATCAGCACCGGCGAGCCGAGCCCTCCGGCCCCGATCACCAAAACCGACGTGCCCAGCAGTCGGCGCTGGCCTTCTTCTCCCATGCCGTCGAGCAACATCGGGCGCGCATAGCGTTCGCGTTGTTCGTCGGTCAGTGCCGTGCCGGCTCTTCCAAGCGCTGTGATCATCACCCACCTACTGTACGCGAGTCGAATTGCTGATGAACTGGCGCTGCAACGCTTACCGTGTCAGACCAGTCGCCCTCGGACATGCGCGTAAGAAAACGCGGAGCAGCGGTGCCCGACGGACGGGTTGTTGGCCGCTTCGAGGCGCGTGAGTATGATTGCCTTCATGCCTCATGTTGCGGTGGTCACGATATCTGACAGGTCTGCGGCCGGAGTACGAACCGACCGTTCCGGGCCGCTCGCACAGAAATTGCTGAGCGAATATGCGCAAGTCAGCGGTGTGGTCATCGTCCCTGACGACGCTGACGCAATTACCGCCGCGATCAGGGATGCTGTTGCCGGCGGAGCCAACGTCGTGTTCACCACGGGCGGCACAGGCTTTTCCACGCGTGACGTCACTCCCGAGGCGACCATGCCACTGTTGTCGAAGCGGGCCGAGGGCGTCGAGGCGGCTTTGCGTTCCAATCCGGAGGTTCCAGCTGCCGCGTTGTCACGCGGGGTGTCAGGCGTCATCGAGTGTGAGGGGCGGCGCGCTTTCGTTGTCAACGCTCCTGGGTCAACGGGCGGAGTGCGCGATGCTGTGGCCGTAGTCGGCCCGCTGATCTCGCACATCACCGAGCAACTTGCTGACGCTGACCACACGGCGCCCGCCGAGCAGATCGGCCAGTCGGCTCATCAGCGTGCCACCCATGCGATCCAGAGCCGCGGGGTCAGCGACGGTTCAGATGCGCGCGTTGTGATCGCAGAAGTCACGGATCAGCCTATCGATGTGACCGCGTTGCAGGAAGCGGTGCGCGATTCTCAAGCAGGTGCCGTGGTTCTTTTTGATGGCCGGGTGCGCAACCATGATGACGGCAAGGGCGTGGTGTCGATTGACTATGAAGCGCATCCCGATGCCGGCATAGTGATTGAACGGATTGCCCGAAGATGTGCGCACGGGTCAGGTGCGATCAAGCTGGCGGTTCAGCATCGCTACGGTCACCTTGAGGTGGGTGACGTGGCGTTTGCGGCTGCGGCGTCGGCGGCGCACCGGCGCGAGGCGTTCGCCCTGCTGAAAAGTGCGGTTGAACAGGTCAAAGCCGAGTTGCCGGTGTGGAAAAAGCAGGAGTTTGTCGACGGCTCACACGAGTGGACAGGCAGCGCGTAGGGAACGTAGGGTGCGAAGGCTGCGCGCGTGACGCACAGGTCCCGTCCTCGCTCTATCCAACAGCTGCGCACGTGGCGCGAAGTCTCGAGCTACCGGAATCCTGACGGCGTGCGTGTGCCAACAGCTGCGCCCGTGGCGCGGAGTCAGAATTATCCGCCGGCAAATGGTGGCAGCACTTCGATCTGAATGTTGTCTCCGAGCTGACAACGCTCCGCCTCGCTGATGGTCTGGCCGTCGATAATCAGAGCACACACCCCGACGAGGTCTGCAAAATGCGCTGACTTTCCTACGGCTAAGCAGGCCCGCAATTCGGCCGCGTCTATTGACTGCGGCACGTCAACGGTTTCGGTGCGCGTGCCAGCTGCTTCTGCTGCACCAGCGAAGTACGTGACGTGAGCTCGAGTCATTTATCCTCCGATCGCGCTCATGGGGCGGCGCGGTTTCAAGAAGTCTGGGTCATTGATCCCGTGACCCGGTTGTTTACCCCACATGGCAAGTCGCCACGTCTGCGCGATGTCCTCGTCGGTGGCGCCTGTGCGCATCATCGTGCGCACATCAGTTTCTGAGCGGGCAAAAAGACAGGTTCGGATATTCCCATCTGCAGTCAGGCGTGTGCGGTCACATTCGCCACAGAAAGGTCGTGTCACTGACGCAATGATGCCGAATCTGCCGCCTGGGTGATCGGCACCTGACATCACATCCCACTCTTCTGCCGGGGAGGCTCCTCGTTCCCGATCGGGCCGATGAGCCAAATCAAAGTGTGGGCGCAATGTGTCCAGAATGTCGTCGCGAGTGATCATATCTTCGCACTTCCACGATCCGCGCGGTCCAAGTGGCATGAATTCGATAAAACGCAGTTCGTATCCGTTACGCAGCGCGTGCCGAAGCAGCTCTGGCGCCTGATCCTCGTTCACACCCGGCATCAGCAGCGCGTTCAACTTGACTGGACGAAGGCCGGCCTGGGCAGCCGCAGCAGCTCCCTGAACCGCATCATCGAATCGGTCCCGTCGGGTCATCATGCGATAGCCCTGGCGAGTCGCCGAATCCATTGAAATGTTGACTCGCTGAAGGCCGGCGCGCGCCAGAGCTTCAGCTCGGTGCGTCAGGCCCAGACCATTGGTCGTCATGGATAGATCTGGCCGCGTCCCTTTCCAGGTACACAAACTCGCCGCGTATGACACAAGTTCTTCCAGGCTGCGGCGCATCAACGGCTCGCCGCCGGTGAAGCGTATTTTTTCTATTCCGCACTGCTGAACGCCAATATGGATCATCCGTTTGATTTCATCATCTGTGAGGATTCGGTCAGGGGAAGAAAACTCCACACCTTCTGCAGGCATGCAGTACTGGCATCGCAAATTACACCTGTCAGTTACCGAGATGCGTAGATCTCTGGCGACTCGCCCAAACTGATCGAGTAACACGGGAACATCCGGGCGCTTTGCCGGATCAAGACGTGCCTGCATCAGTGGCATATTCAATGCGATGCCCAAGAAACCTCCTCCGCAATGCACCTAGTGTAAGGAGCCTAGTTTAGCAGCGCAGATCAGCGAACTCTTTGCGCACAACTAAGGCAGTCTGCTCGGCATCAAAGATCAGACCGCGCCTCCCGCCCGTCATCGGAAAGCAGGTATTCTTCGAGCGTTGCGACTTCTTCCCACGTGTCCACGTCAAACCCGCATTGCGACTGATCCGGTACGCCGACAAGATGCGCATCTGAAAACGCTCGCCGCAAGGACTTGTTGCGCACGTGATCGCGCATGACATCTTGCAGGAATTCGGATCGATAGATTCCCTGGGTGAGTTGCAGAATGTCGCCTTCTGGCGTGTGCTGAACCGGTACTGCACCGTCGCATGATTCTGCTTCGAACGCTTCTAGCAGCGCCGGGAATAATCGCGCCGACAGTGGTGCATCACACGTCATGAATGCCACGAGGGCGCCCTCGTCAATCGTGAGCGCATGGAATCCCGCAGCATAACCGGCCAGCGGCCCGCCAAAAGGCGGATCCTCGAGTATGCGGATGACGCTGGGCGGCACTGACACTTCGGGGGGCGCCACGACGACGATGCGTGCGCGAAGGGCGGTGCGGCTGATTTCGGCAAGCGCATGATCGAGAAGCCTCTTTCCCGCGACCATCACGTCCGGTTTGGACACTCCACCCATGCGGGCTGCGGTTCCGCCTGCCAGCACGAGAACGCCTGCAAGATGATGCATGCTCATGTCGGGCTCCCCTTGTTGGCCATGCGCAGTGGACATGCGGGCAGGCTCAGTAGTGGCTTTGGGTTGCGAACTGTCACGTTCATGTTACCTTCCCGGCTGAGGACCAATCCGGGAAAACTCCTTGGTCGCGTGTCATCTGACCAATCCGAAGATGGACACCGTCCAATCATGAAAATGTACTCAGCGCCGTGCCACCATCCAGGCATCCCCATAAGGAGCAGAGCGAAATCTAGGACACTCCAGTACAGGGCACTGATCGTCCCCCGATACGCCCACCACAACGCGTGGAACTCAAAAGCAACAGAAAATGTTCTATAACCTCAAAGGTTCCGGTGGCCTCACTCTTTTTCATATGCTGCCGTTCTTTCTTGAATGGCACGCAACTTTTCATGATCGAATTTGGGCGTGCGATCAAAATTGACGATTCCGTTTTTCTCTTGGAAAACATCTGTCAGCTGGGTGTAGCAGTACCCAAACATGTTGCTGTCGCAGCTGAGAACTTGTACTAATCCCTCGAATCGTTCGTAAAACTCCTCCAGACTGTTCACCCTATCTCCGTAGCCCCACGATTCAGCTTGATCGTTGTTTCCTCGTCGATTTCTTGCCTCTTCCTCATTCCACCAGATGCCGCCAAATTCCGACACGAAGAAGGGCTGGCCGTCGTAATCAATCGAAAAACGCCCATCTGCAAAGGGCATCGTGTTGTCTTCCAAGACCACTCGATTGACATACGGTTTTCCGTCTTTCAAACCTGCTTGTTCACGTTTAAACGCTGCAGGATCTTGCTCATAAGAATGCGAATCATAGATATCTGCGCTGCGGACTCTGTGCGAATACCCGGATGCATCAAGCACGGGGCGAGTCGGATCTGCCAGCTTTGTGGCCCAGTACATTCCCTGCGTGACATCATCCAGCACTGTGATGTGGTCATGCAGCACTTGGTGCGTCTCATTTAATGGGCACCATCCGATGATACTTGGGTGTGAAATATCCCGGTTAAGTGTTTCAATCCATTGCGTAACGAACGACGCAGTAGGCTCCTGATTGTATCCAAGAGGTCCTCGACCAGAAACTCCCCAGTCTCCGAATTCTCCCCAGAGAAGATAGCCGTACATATCGGCCCAAAACATCATGCGCTCTTCGAAAACCTTTTGATGAAGCCGCGCACCGTTAAACCCGGCAGAAAGAGCCAGTTGAATATCTTCGACAATTGCATCATCACTCGGTGCAGTCATCAAGGAATCTGGCCAATATCCCTGGTCCAGGACCAGTCTCTGGAAAATCTTCTTCCCATTTATCCGGAACTCGTTGCCCTTAATTGAGATAGAACGAAGACCGCAATACGACGAAATTTCATCCCTGATCGATCCGTCCTCGTTTGCCAGCAGTATCGTCAGTCGGTATAGTTCTGGATCTCCCGGTCCCCATATACGAACTTTTTCAGCAGGAATCTCCACTACGACTTTTGGAGATAGATCCTTCCCAACTGCTACGTGGGCCGACGCGACAAAGTCTCCCTCAGGTTCACTCACAACGACCTTCAGTTGACCATCACATACGCTCCTCGAAACCGAAGCTGTCACTTCAAAGCTCTGCGTTCCCATATTCGGAAACACCTTAACTGACTTAATATGCTCCCGCGGGACGCCTTCCAGCCAAACAGTCTGCCAAATTCCTGTCGTACGCGTGTATTGGCAGTGTGTCGAGTCATACCACGTAGCCTGCTTTCCGCGAGCCTGAGGCATGCCGCGTAAGTCGCGAGCTCGAACAACAACAGTCGCCTCTTCACCGGCACCAACCACACCATCCAAGTCTGCGTCGAATGGTGTAAAGCCGCCCCGATGCCGTGCCACCTCGACTCCGTTAACCCAAACCGTCGTATCGTGATCGACCGCTCCGAAATGCAAAACCGGTCGGATATCATCGTCTTTCCATTCGGATGGAACTGTCAGCGTTTTTCTATACCAGACCGCGTTCAAGAAATCAGTGTTTTCAATTCCCGACATTTTCGACTCAGGCGCAAATGGGACTTCGATAGAATCAGCTAACTGCCGATCCAGCAAACCCCTCTCACGGCCAGAGTCTCCAGGGTCAACCTCAAATTCCCATTGACCATTGAGATTGACCCAATTCTTCCGAGCAAACTGAGGTCTAGGGTGTTCAGGCTTACATGACCCACTCTCCTTATCTGCGGGCCCATCTAGAAGTGCGGCCAATTTTCTTGCTCTTTCACGCACGTCATCCAGAGATGTTTTTTTCTCAGCCTGCTTATTCACCATTTCAAATTCCTCTCATATTTCAATCGGCAAATTGTGAAATTCTTCAGCTATCTCACGATGATTCTCTAATGATCATTTCATGTTGAACCACAAAAGAAATGCCAGGCCCCACAGTAGTAACCGAGCTATAACTTGCCCTCTCCAGAAATCGGTCATCACCAACTGCCAGAAACAATGCAAGACGTGCAAGGGAGTCCAAATCAGGAGAAATAGTAGTAAGTGAGGGCAACGAGCTTTCACTCTCTGGAATATTGTCCCACCCGGCTACACGCACTGTCTCACCGACCCGAATGCGTTGTTCACGAAATGCATCCATAGCTCCCAGGGCAAGAAGATCATTTCCTCCAATAACGACATCTCCAACTTTCCCCAGGGATTTTTCGGACTGGATCAATTGTTTTGTCAACCGATATCCCTCTTCGCGACTCCATTCCGCACTGGAGACGAACAACCTCCTATCAGGAGAAATCTGCGCTTTGTCCAACTCGGCGGCGACGCCTATGAGGCGTTCAGATCCGGTGGACGACGCACCATGTTGAGCCCCTAAGAAAACAACTCTCTGCGTATTCTTTCCGATTAGATGCCTTGTCAGTTCAGCAGCACTAGCCACGTTGTCAATCGATACGTGATGCATTGCCCCACGATCGGTAACTGCTTCGCCTAGGAGAACAACCGGCATATCATCTCGTTTTACTAGACGCTTCGTCGTATCGGGTAAAGTTGGAGAAATAATCAAGGCATCTATTGATCGTGATAATTGGCCTAACACATAGCGACGCTCTATTTCACCATGTTGTCCACTCAATTCAATTTCTATAGTATAATCTGCTTGATTTGCAATGATATGAAACTTTTCTGCCAACCTTGCGAAATATGGGTTAGTCAAATGTGGTATTACAAGCCCTATTCTTCTGGTGGCATGACCTCTAATATCGCGCGCGGAAAAATTCGGAATGTAGTTGAGATCTTTCACTGCGGCCATTACCCGATCTTTGGTGTCAGGGCTGACGCATGGTCTTCCGTGCATGACATTCGATACCGTTTTCCACGACACACCTGCGCGCGCTGCCACGTCTTTGATGGTTGCTCTTTTCACTTTAGGGCAGGTACTCCTGGTTCTCTAGGCGCTCATCAATGAGCGACATTCAGACTCTCCTCGGTGCTGCTTCATTTGACCTCACTGCAGTCAAGTGCCATACTCTCACGTGAGAATTCAATCTGCAATCTTATTGCAGCTTTTTCCGCCAATCAACGTTGATCAGGAAGGTGGCATGTTTGGTCGTGGATGATCAGGACAATATGCTTTCTAGCAGTGGAATCTCACGGCGCTCTTTTATAAAGGGTTCCGCTTTAGGCTTGTTCGGTTTGGGTCTTAGTGCACTCGGCTTAACATCCGGTCTTTCTGGTTGCTCGTCTTCAGCATCGCAGAAAGTAACGGTGAGCGTGTGGGACTTGTTCAGCGGAGCGGATGGCGCGAATACGCGCGCGATGATCGAGTCAATCGTCCAAGAACATCCTGGCCTATTCGTTGCTCCCACTACTCTCAGCTGGGGAAACCCTTATTACACCAAGTTGGCGATGGCATCGGCTTCTGGCGCACCACCTAGCACTGCGATCATGCACGTTTCGCGCATGCCTGGTTTCGCACCTGGAGGCCTTATTGAGCCGTGGGACATGAAGCTGTTTCAAGAATTTGACGTAGGTCCGGAGTACTTTACTGATGCGCTATTTGGCGCAGGAACATACGAAGGCAAGCAGTTCGCTATTCCTCTCGACACCCATCCTTTTATTACTTTCTACGACCAGGATGTCGCAGACAAGGCCGGTGTGCTCGGCTCCGATGGACGACTCAAGGTCGATTCAGCCGAGGCCTTTTATGAAGTCGGCGTCAAACTGGGTGAGGTTATCGGTGGCCCGGGCGTGGCGTTCGGTTTCCAACTCGACACTGCGCAAGCATGGCGTCTTTTCTGGGGACTTTATAACCAAACCGGTGGTGGATATGATTTTTCTGCCGGACAGCGGGCACAGCTGGACATTGACAAAGCGGCCCAAGTAGTTGAGGCCGTTCACATGTGGATGGACGGCAAGTGCATGGCAAAAGACCAAGACTATGGCGGAGCTTTATCTGCTTTTAACGGAGGCAGGAATGCTCTGATTTTCTCCGGGGTTTGGGAGTTAAACGGATTCATTGAAAACGTACCTGCGCTTGCAGCCTCACCGACTCCCACTATGTTTGGTCAACCTGCCAACTACGCCGACTCGCATACCTACGTTTTGCCGACTAATCGCCGCATGACTGACGATCTTCGCCAAAAGACCTATGAATTCGTTGCAGCAATGCTGAAGTTGGGCGACCGCTGGGGCAAAGCCGGCCACATTCCTGGATATCTGCCTTCTCAGGAAAAGCCGGACTATCAGAAACTAGAGCTGCAAAATCAATATGCAGATGCAGCACAGACCGTGATCTTTGATCCACCTGTCTGGTATGCCGGGGCAGGAACTGACTTCCAAAATCGCATGTGCCAACACCTGATTGAAGGATTCCGAGGCACCACCGAGCCAAAACGAGTAATCGAGCAAATGCTTGAGACCGCATCGTCAATTGCCCAGCAACCTAATCCAACCGAGTAAAGATCGTCATGAAAACACAATCAAAACTAGCTTCCCGCGGAACAGTTTGGTTCGCACTTCCGTATATGGTCGTATTTACTCTTTTCCTGATTACTCCTATTATCTGGGGAATTTGGATGAGCTTCACGAACCAATCGCTAGCCTCACGAAACGTTAAGTTCGTAGGTCTTCAGAATTATATTGAAACCCTCACAAGCGCCGAAATGTGGTCCAGCCTTGGTAATACTATCTTTTTCACCCTCATTTCGACCATCCCTCTGGTGATGCTCTCCTTCATCCTCGCTTACCTCGTTGTCACAGGTTTACCTGGCCAATGGCTCTGGAGACTCACATTCTTCGCTCCGTACCTCCTGCCGGTATCTGTCGTTACCGCGATGTGGGGAGTGATGTATGCAAATGACTTTGGATTTATCAACGGGCTTTTACAGCATCTGGGAATTGATCAAATCGGCTGGCTCAGCGACAAACAAGTGGCAATGTGGTCAATTGCCCTTACGACCGTGTGGTGGACCATAGGATTCAATTTCCTCCTATACCTGTCAGCACTGCAAAACATACCCGATCAAATCTACGAAGCAGCACAAGTTGACGGCGCTGGATCATGGAGACGTTTGATCTCAGTGACACTGCCCCTTATGAAGTCGACAACAATCATGATCGTCCTATTGCAGATTCTTGCATCGCTTAAAGTCTTCGATCAGATTTTCCTGATGACCGCTGGTGGACCAGATGGTGCGACACGTTCGATTATTCAGTACATATATGATGTCGGCTTCAGCGGATACCGCGTCGGGTACGCTTCAGCTGTTTCTTATGTTTTCTTTGCTCTGATCGTGCTTGTGTCAATCATTCAAATCACCATCGTTAATCACAAACCAGAGGAGCAACGATGAGCACTACCCAAACTGCTAACAAAATTGGTATGAACGATTTATCTCAGACGTCATCGACGCGTCGTTCTCTCCGCTTGGTTAAGTCTTCTGAAAACTCTAAGGCGCGTTCCTTAACACTGGGAAATTCTGCGGCAGCGCAAATTTCTGCTTTTGCAGCACTAGCAACTGCCGCTTTGGCATGGGCCATACCAATTCTTTTTGCGCTTCAGATGTCTTTCAAAAAGGAAACCGATGCCTCTGCGGCGCCCCTTCAGTTCTGGCCTTCGCAAGGATGGACTTTTGAAAACTACATAGCGGTGTTTAAAGCAGGTGATATTCCATTATGGTTGTGGAATTCCTTCATCGTTTCTGCAGCCGTCACCCTCATTACGCTTCTTGTTTCTGTTCCAGCAGCGTACGTGTTTTCTCGTCATGACTTTCCGGGTAGAAAGATATTCTTCGCGTTGACAGTTGCTGCGATCATGGTTCCGCCACAGATCCTCATTGTTCCGCTATTCGAACAGATGAGGTTTATGCGACTGTCAGACACCTTGGCAGGTGTTGCGTTGCCACAAGTGGTGGCACCGTTAATGGTTATCGTGATGAAGAACTTCTTCGATCAGCTGCCCGTAGAGCTAGAGGAAGCTGCCCGTCTAGATGGTGCCTCGAACTTCAAGATTCTTACTTCTGTGGTTCTTCCGCTATCTCGCTCGATTGTTGTAGCCGTGGCCATCTTTGTTTTTATTGGATGCTGGAACAATTTCCTTTGGCCATTTATCATTACGAACTCGCCTGACCTCATGACGATCCCCGTTGGTCTGGGTACTGTCAAGAACGCCTATGGCGTGCAATACGCTCAGGGGATGGCTAGTGCTGTCATAGGCGCCTTGCCTCTTGTCATCGTATTTATGATTTTCCAACGTCAGATTGTCAAAGGATTCGCAACAACAGGAATGGGCGGGCAATAGGAACGAAGCAAGCAAGATTGTCAAGTGTCGTGGGCCTGGTTCCACTTCTTGTTCTGAAGTCTCCAGCCGAGGGACTTAAGTTGTTCATTGCTGATCTTCCTGCCTAACTGACGATTTTGCGACTAAACGAATCAGTCCCAAACACGGCAAAGAACCACAGCAAGTGCGCGCCTAGGTAGTTGCCGGCTAACAGCCACAGTTCATTGTGCTGTGTCTGACTTAGACCGGCGCTGCACCTAGGTCGAAAGCACGTGTCGGATGTCTGCGCGTGGCCACGTCGTCGCAGGAGAGCAGCCTCTAGGAGCGTCGCAGATTTTCAGTACATCTCATCAGCCTGACAGCTTGGTTTTGGGCAACATTTCAGCCGGCACGCCAGGCAGCAGGCCCTATTTTTCGCACCCATCAGCCCCAGAAGCCTTCGTATGAATACTCCGTAGTTCTTAACAAACAATTTATCACGAACGCATCTCGCGCTAGTAGGGCGCAGCTTGGCATCCCCATCGCCGCAACAGATTGTAGATTGGCCACCAGCATGCCCGCCAAGTCTCCGGTAGCTCGACCGGACATGGAAACAATCCCCATACACATCATTAAGAGCAATGGCGATGATGTGTGTATTCCTGCCAACAACCGGTAACAACACAACCAGAACACTTCAGTTCGAAGCTACTGCTGCCGTCCCGTTTGACATCACCGAGGCTGAGTTGGATAGGGCGTCACTTTCCCGTCACGGTCCGATCACCTCGTGGCAACAATCAGGTGCCATGGTGATTATTGAAGCCCGCCACGATGGTTGACGCTGCGCAGCTTCACATTCAGCGCCAGCGCTATTGCCCATCAGCACAGTACGCGACCTTATTCACGAATACGGTGCCGCTATCGAGCCGTGCGCAATTCTCCTGCAGGCTTCACGACTACGTAAGAGGAAGGATCAAGAAGATGCTCCGAAATGCATCACGTGTAGCAACCACTTTGCTGGCGTCGATGTTGGCGATCGCAGGGATTGGGATCGGCTCCCATCCGCTTTTCGCTGCGTATGCCGAATCTCCCGCAGATGTTGCGGCATCCGGATATCTAGACCTGACAATGAGCGGTCAAGCCAGCGTGACCCGACAGGAAGAAACACAGGTTGGACCGGGAATCATGTTGACTGAGTTCGAGCGCCTTGAACCACGAGGGTGGCAGCAGGGCGCAGTTCTCGACGTCGACCTGACCAATCCTGAGGTATCACTGGACTACCTCGATTCAGGTATCGTCGCCGACACGGCCACCCTGGTTGAAATGACTCAAGTAACAGATGACATCAAAGCCGCGGTCAACGGTGATGGATTCGACATCAACAACTCAGGAGCTGCCAATGGTGTTGGTGTGGATCCATCTGAAGGAATTGTGAAGAGTTCAGTTCCCGGCAGACCGATCCTGTCTTTGGTGATGGATCATAACAAGATCGCGTCGATCACCGATGCAACTCTTAAGGGAAGTGTTTCCGCGCAGGACTGGACCACGCCCATTTCCTCCGTCAATACTCAGGGCCTTGCCTCCGATGCAGTAACCGTATATACCTCCCGATGGGGAGAATACCAACGCGGCTCGGGAACGCTGCAGAAATATCCTGACGCGTTGGAAGTATGGCTTGATTCTGATCACCGTGTGGTCAAGACTGCGCAGAAACTCGGACAGGAGGCTATTCCAGCTGGTCAGACGGTTGTTGCCGCAGGGCAGGGTGAAATCAGAGACCATCTGGCTTCACTGGCACTGGGCGACGTCGTCAATGTCGAATATCAGGTTGTCACGTCAGATAATGAGGAACCCCTCTTCGCAATAGGTGCATTCCACCCGCTGGTGCGCGCGGGACAAAACGTCGCAACAGATAAATCGGTGCACCCTCGCACTGGTGCCGGTATCAATACTGATGGGACTCGTTTGATTCTTGCTGTCATTGATGGACGCTCGTCAAATTCCCGAGGTATGACGCTTCCGGAATTCGCTGATTTCTTCCTCCAGCTGGGTGCAAGCGACGCAATCAATCTTGATGGCGGTGGCTCATCCACAATGGTGGTCAATGATCCAGGCGACCAGGATGTCACGGTGGTCAACACGCCTTCTGACGGATCGCTGCGCGCCGATGGCAATGGACTGGGAGTGGGCGTCAAGAAGGGATCCGGACAGCTGACCGGCTACGCTGTTTCGCCGCTTTTCCAGGCAAACGGAGCTAAACGCCTGTTCCCCGGCTTCCATCGTCAACTTGTCGCCAAGGGCTTCGATGAGAATTCTTGGTCGGTTGATCAGCCGGTTCAGGAGTGGACATCCAGTGACCCTGCGATCGCAACTGTAGATGCGGACGGCCTCGTCACTGCTGTGGCTGCCGGCTCGGTCACAATTACTGCCACGAACGGGAATGCTTCGGGCTCTGTTGAGCTGAAGGTACTTAACGAGATGGATCGTCTGCTGATCACACCAAACACGCTGTCGATTCCTGACCCGAACGTGACACGTTATGCCAATGTCATGGGATATGACTCCTTTGGATTCGGAGCTCCCATTGAAGTGGCTGACATCACCGCTTCCGGGGCGACCGGCCTGGTCGACATTACTGCGGGGAAGAACGCGTCGCTTGCTCTTCATCCGCTTGTTGAGTCAGGCGCAGGAACGCTGACGATACAGGCCGGCGATTTTTCACAGCAGCTCGCCGTCATGGTGGGCACGTCACGCATGAAGATCACGTCAATGGAAGGCGCTGATCAGTACACGAATTACGGTGCTCGCACGACGACCTCGTCGATTGCTGTGTCGACTGAAGGCCACACCGGCGAGGACGACATCACAGCGGGCATTAAGGACACTGAAGCCATTGCACTGACCAATGGTTTCAATAAGCAAGGTGGTACACGCACCAACAACATCAAACCCAATGCCGCAGCCGAGCACTATGTCCTCCCCCAGGGCAACGTGATCGAAGTGGGCGCATGGTTCAAGGATGACGGTACTCCGGGAAACCAACCGATGGTGTATTTCGCCGTTTCCGATGCTAACGACCAGTGGAAGTGGCTCTACGCTCAGCCACGTATTTCAGGGAACGACTGGCAGTACATCTCCGTTCCGGTCCCCCAGGACATGGCAATGCCTGTGCAGGTTCAACGCGTGGCAACGTATGAGACTGTCGGTAGCAAACAGTACGTGTCGACGACGCTTATCGACGACATTGAAGCGGTTGTCGCACCTTTCGCCACCGCGCCGGAAGTCAGTGTGTATCAGGATCCATCCGTCGATCAGGCCGGATCAACTGATTCGTCTCCACTTCGGGTCGCGATCATTTCCGATGCACAGTTTGTTTCTGAAAACCCGAATTCATCTCTTGTGCAGGCTGCCCGCCGCGTGCTGCGCGATGTGGTCGCACAACGCCCTGATCAGATCCTCATCGTCGGCGATTTCACTGACGAGGGCGAACAGGGCGACATGGAACTCGCCAAGCAGATACTTGACGAGGAACTTGCCGGCACCAACATTCCCTATACGTATGTTCCCGGCAACCATGAGGCGATGAAGGCCGATGATCTTGCCCCCTTCAAGGCTGTTTTCGGTGACACCTACACGGCGCAGACCGTCAAGAACACGCGGATCGTTACACTCGATTCGCATCCATACAACCTGTCGCATGATGCCGCACAGATCAAGTGGTTCGAGCAGCAGCTCAACGATGTGATCACCGATCAGGACACCACCGGGTTGATTCTGGCTCTGCATCATCCCACCCGCGACAATCTGACGAACGCCTCTGCGCTGAACGATCCGCAAGATGCAGCGCTCATTGAGCACTGGACTGCGAAGGTTCGTGATGCCGGCAAGTCGGTGCTCGTCGTCAACGCAGGCGTCGGAGCTTTCGATGTGTATCAGGTTGATGGCGTGGTCCACGTGACGAACGGCAACGCAGGCAAGGGACCGCACTCTACACCGGATCGTGGTGGATTCACAGGCTGGACCATGTTGGGAATCAATCCAGACCAGGGCCTGTGGCGAGATTCCGCTGGCGAATGGCTGAATCTTGAGATTCGCCCATTTGTCGACGAGCTGACAATTGAGGGACCAACCCAGCTCACTCAGGACGATCCCATCAAACTGACTGGCACCATTGTTCAGCATGAGGGCGATTCTCAGCGGGATGTACCGGCAGCCTGGCCTGTGTCGTTCCTGTGGTCATCGGCTTCTCCGCTCGTGTACGAGGGCGACCCATCCGCTGCTCCAGCGCATGCGGCAGCGGCTCTCGATTCGTCCACAGGAGAGCTGGTTGGACTTGAACGCGTACTTGTTGACGGGCAGATCGTTGTTCCCGATGAGAATACGCGTGTGGTGAACGAGGGTGACGGCGTCAAAACGGAGAGCCGTGACGTGCCGGTGACTTTGACTGTCAACGGCACGTCGAAGAGTTATCAGGTCTCAGTTGTTCTTCCTGTCGCTGAGCGTGTTGAACCCGTGTTGACTCCGTCGGTAAGCGCTGAATCTGCTCAAATTGAACGCGGCGAGATGCAGGCGTTCAAGGCCAGCGGTTTCCAGCCGAATGAGCAGTTGAGCTTTATCGTCCACTCTGAGCCCATTGAGGTGGCAACTGTTACCTCTGATGCAGAGGGGAATGCGGCTGTGCAGTGGCGCGTACCTGCAGATTTCCAGGTCGGACCACACACCGTTGAGGTGACAGGCGTGGCGTCGGAAAGCACTGCGTCGTCTCAGTTCGAAGTTGTTTCCGCATCTCTTCCAGATCCGGATTCACCTGGCGATCCTGACAAACCGTCACATCCAGATACACCTGGTACTCCCGACGGCAATGGCAACTCGTCAGGGACGCCGTCGGATACGAATGCCGGCCAGGACGGAACCCTCGGCGCCGGCCAGACGTCAGCGTCTGATCCGACTGGTCGCATCACGTCGTCGCACGGCTCTGCTTCAGGGCTGGCACAAACGGGAGCGCACACTGCTTCCCTGCTGATGCTGAGCAGTCTCTTCGCTCTTCTTGCGATGGGAGTGTCGGCGAATCGCCGTCGCCATGCCGATCGGTAGAGCGTGATGTGAGTTCCTCACGCGTTGAGGGGGGAAGGAACAGCTGTTCCTTCCCCCCTCAGTGCGCAGTGCAACTATTCGCTGCAGCGGAGCGGTAGGCGCTACTTGCTCAATTCAATAATCGCCGGCCCTGCCCAGCCCGCCTCGCACGAAATGTGCAGGCATGTGCCGTCCTGATCCACGCGTACTCCCTGGACCGGGACAACCGTTGCGACTGAAGCGTCAGTCAGCTCGACATCGAATTCGGCGCTGTCCACTGTCGGATCTTCCGGAGCAGCGAAGAGGAACTCGGTGGTTCCGTCTGATCCCACTTCTGCCCATGCACCATCAGACGCGGACGCAGTCGCCGATCCACGATGGTCAATTCCAGCCAGTATCGGATGTGCAACCTGCATCCATCGGCCGATCGCCCGCAGTGAATCTGCCTGCCACTCGGGAATGGTTCCGTCCGCCTTGGGGCCAACGCCAAGCAGGATTCGTCCGTCACGCACTGCTGCGTCAACGATCGTGTGCAGCAAGGTACGCGGATGCGGTCCGTTTTCAGGGCCTTCAACCTGGTTGTAACCGAATGACAATCCGAGTCCGCGGCAGTTTTCCCAGATACCCAGGTCCTCATTGTCAAGGTTCATCTGATACTCGCTGGTGACATAGTCGCAGTGCGGCACCTTCCACCTGTCATTGACGACGCCTTCAGGGCAGGCTTCGTAGTAGCGGGCAAAAAGCTGACCGAGTCCGTATGGTTCGGTCGTGTTCTTTGCCGCATCGGGATAGTTGATGTCGTTCCACAGCACGTCCGGATGGTAGCGCTCAACCAGCTCATCAATATGCGCGGCCGCGTACTTGGCGTATTCCTCATCACGAGGACGATCCCCTTCGTTGACTGATTCGTGTGTCGTATGAGGCGGGAATGGTCGCACATGCCAGTCAAGGCCACCGGAATAGTATGTGCCGAATCGCAATCCGGCCTTGCGTGCAGCGTCAGCGTAGGCTCCGACCAGATCCTGGTGCGGTCCGCGCTTAACCGTGTTGCGGTCTCCTGTCCCCACAGCGTCCCATAAGGTGATGCCGTCGTGATGTTTGGTCGTCAGTACGACGTAGTCAGCGCCTGATTCCTTGAACAGCTCCATTAGTTCGGAGGCGTCAAAAGAGTCCATGTGCCACTGATCCAGCAGGTCGTCATAGTCACAGCCGCCCCACTCCTTCCTGTGGTGTTCAGCTGCAGGCGAGCCGGGGATACGGATCGTGTTGTAGTACCACTCCGCGTAGGGATTGTGGGTGAACCACTCCAGTGGATCCTCGACAGTTCCCAGTTCTGCCGTGGGCTCCGCCCATGCGGGAAGTGAATACACCCCCCAGTGAACGAAAATGCCAAGCTTGGCGTTCTTGAACCACTGCGGTGTGGGCCGCTCCAGATCTGACCAGTCCATGTTGTCCTTTCCTGACATTATGAGTATCTCTCCTATCGGCCGCCGAAGCCGCCCAAGTTAATTCCGCGTGCCAGCTGCTTTTGCATCACGATGACGATCACCAGCGATGCGAGCACCGACACACTGGCCGCCGCCATGAGCGCACCCCAGTCCGTTCCGCGTTCGCCGCTGAACATCTGGAGGCCCAGTGGGATCGTGGCCTTGTCCGAACTGTTGATGACGATCAATGGCCACAGGAAGTTGTTCCAGTAGTCAATGAATGCGAAAGCGGCCACGATTGACAGTGGACCCCTCAACAGCGGCACAATCACCGACACGAGGATTCGCAGTTGTCCGGCTCCGTCGATCCTCGCAGCTTCCTCGTAGTCACGAGGAAGGGAGAGGAGAAACTGACGCAGCATGAAGGTTCCGAACGCTCCGAATGCGAACGGCATAATCAGCGCCACGTAAGTATCGACTAATCCCAGCTGATTGGCACCAATATACAGAGGGATAACCAGAACCTCCATAGGCAGTACCAGCGTCGCTAGGTATGCGGCGAACAACTGAAAGCGACCTTTGAATTCGATGCGTGAAAACGCGTAAGCGGACAGCACCGATACTGTGCATGCGATCAGAGCACCAATACCTGCAACAAAGAAGGTGTTCAGAATAATCCGCAGGAATGGCACTGCCGTGAAGACCAGCGAAAAGTTCTCCCATGCGATTCGTGAGCCGAACAGCGATCCTCCAGAGCTGAATATTTCAGCAGTAGGTTTGAGGGCGCTCGCGAACATCCAGATAAACGGGAAAACAAAGATTGCACCGACGATAAACAGACAGATGATCGAAACAATCCTGCTGATGCGTACCCTGCCGATAGTCATGCGCTTCTCACTGATCATAATTCACCCACTTTTTCTGTCCCGCAAACTGCACAGCGGTAATCAACATGACGATGACGAAGAGGACCCAGGCAATAGCTGAGGCGTATCCCAACTTGTCGTAGCTGAATCCCTGGTTGTACAGGTAAAGGACAATCGTTGTGGTTGAGTTTCCAGGCCCGCCCTTAGTCAGCATGTATGGCTGAGCGAAAATCTTGAACGCACCGATGAGCGTCATGACAGTACAGAAAAACAGTGCCGGCGACAGTAGCGGGAAGATCACTTTCGTGAAGCGTTGGACAGGCCCCGTACCGTCCACGCGAGCGGCCTCCAGCACCGAGGGGTTGATATTGTTCAGCCCCGCACCGAGAACCACGATGTTGTATCCCACGACCTGCCACAACGACATCATGACAAGTGCAACCATTGCCCAGGTTTCGGACGCGAGCCATGCCGGTCCGGAGATTCCGAGAACCCCCAGGAAGGAGTTCACCACCCCATGTTCATCCAGCATCAGGCGCCACACCAGTGCGTTGGCCACCATCGGTGTCACAACGGGAATAAAGAAGATGACGCGGAAGAAACCTGCCAGACGGCCTCCCACACTCTGGAGCCATACGGCCACTAGTGTGGAGACAATCAGGTTAAGAGTCGTGTAGAAAATGGCGAAGATCGCCGTATTCAACAGGACCCGAAAGAATGCAGGATCTGACCCATTGAGCAGATTCACGTAGTTGCTGACACCAACGAAGGTGGGAGAACCGTAAAGCTGCCAGTCAAAAAGCGAGATAATCAGCGAGAACACCAAAGGCAGAACGATGAAGAGGAAGAACCCCGTCATTCCAGGCGCCAGATACGGAAACGCCTTTGGATCCCACCGTGATGTTCCCTTCGGGACCTTGGCAGGGACCCGAGTCTTTGTGAGTTGAGTAGCCATGAATCTACCCGTTACTTAATGGAGTTCTCTAATGAAGTGAGAATTTCCTGTGCAGATTTCTCGCCGGTGTAGCCGTTTGATACGTTTTGTGTGAACTCGACTTCAAGTTGCTGCCAGTTCTCCGTTGTTTCGTAGGTCTTGGCATTTTCGGTCATGTACTTGACGATCTCGACATCGTTCGGATCCTTGCCTTCTGCCCAACCGTCGAATGCTGCGTCAATGGCGGGAACGTTTCCGTGCGACCGAGCAACATAGCGCATCACATCCGGAGTGGTCATCTTCATGATGTTCTGGAAGGCTGTCTCTTTATCAGCGCATTTTTCAGAAATTCCGAACCCTGATCCCTGCACCATGCCAATCGACTCTCCACTGCGCGATGGAACGACTGCCATTCCTACTGACAGTCCCTCGGTGCTGACGAGCGAGTCATAAACCCATGGGCCATCAATAATCATTGCAGCTTTGCCGGCACGGAAGGTCTGTAGTTGGATATCTTCAGCATCTGCAGCCAGCGGCGCTTTCATCACTTTGTGTTTAGCGGCAAGGTCAAAAACGTCCTGAATAGAATCGACTGTGGTCTGCTCAGTAAGCTTGAGCTCTCCGTTTTCCACGACGGCCCCACCATTGGCGTAGACAATCGAAGCTGGCGTCTGGAAGATGGGCGGAATGGACACTCCATAGACATCACCATTCGTCAATGCCTTTGCATCCGCAACGAACTGATCCCACGTGTAGTTCTTTCCTGGATGTTCAAGACCGGCCTGGTCGAACAGGTCCTTGTTGTAGTACAGGATCAGCGGCGCTGCGTCATAAGGAATCGCGCGAAGCTTCCCATCAACGGTAAGTCCCTTGAGCATTGCTTCGTTGTAGGCGCTCATATCAACGTTATTGCTGGCGACCAACTCATCGAGGGGAGCGAGCAGTTCCTTCAGCTCCTGTGCGCGTGCGGCCTGAGTGGTCAAAATGCATGGTGCGTCTGAAGCACTCATTCGGGTTTTGACTTTTGTCCAGTAGTCTTGGAACGACGGGCCTTCCATTTCGAGGTTGAATTCGGGATCTGATTCTTTGACACCGTCGACGAACGCCTGCCACTGTGCACGGTCAGATTCGTTGGAGATCCACGTGTACATTGCATTCGCACTGTTGGAGGATGACCCTCCACCGCACCCGGTCAGGGCGAACACGCCGATCAATGCTGCCACACCGATTGCAGAGCCTATCCGCTTCATCATTACTCCTTTGTTAACACTGTCATCTTCGACCAATCCGAAAAGCAAAAGAAACTTTCCGTTAACGGTAACGGTATCAGCAATGAGCTAACAAACACAAGCCGAAAACGATTGTCCCTGTTAAACCCAAATTCTAAAGAAAGATCACCATCTCTAAAACTCGCATTGATGCAGGTCACAGTCACTTCATAAGCCTCCGACCCTCAGATGCTTCCACACATCCAAACACACCACCTCTTGCTGTGCAGTACCTCTAGCAAGAGACAAATGGAAACCATTCTCGAAAAACTGCGCGATTTGTCGCAACTTTTGGGAGGCTCAGACGATATTTTTTCCTCTCAAATGAAGCGTCAGGATTGGTGCCGGCAGACACTTGTGACGACGTTTCGAAAAAAACGAATCTCAAAGTAAACAAAAAAACATAAAAACCATAACGAAAAAGCCACGGCTCTCCTTTCATTTGAGAGAAGAAACGTGACATTAACGTTCTCGACGGGGCAGAACACAGCACAGCACTCCCCGGCTTCGCAGGTACGTGAATTACTTGCGTCTGATCAGGGAAATATCGCGTGCCGCACCCGTCGATGCGGAGGTCGCAGTAGCGGCATACAGCTTCAGTGCGCCTGAGACCTGACGGTCACGATTGACAGGCGTCCACGGATTCTCGCGGCGTTCCTGCGTGGCGCGGCGACGCTCAATTTCCTCGTCGGGCACATCCAGTGACAGGACTCCCTCGTTGACGTCGATGATGATCCGGTCACCATCCTCAACCAAGCCGATCAAGCCGCCAGCAGCAGCCTCGGGGGAGATATGTCCCACCGAGATGCCGGACGTGCCACCGGAGAAACGGCCATCGGTTATCAGCGCACATTCCTTGCCCAGACCGCGCCCCTTGATAAACGAGGTGGGATAAAGCATCTCCTGCATTCCCGGCCCACCTGAGGGCCCCTCATAACGGATCACCACGACGTCACCGGCTCGCACCGTCTTGTCCAGGATCTTCTCGATCGCCTCTTCCTGCGACTCCATGACCCGCGCCGTTCCTTCAAAGTGGAACAGGGACGGATCGATACCTGCGGCCTTAATGATGGCACCCTCAGGAGCAAGGTTGCCCGTCAGCACCGTCAGTCCACCCGAGGCCGTGTAGGCATGCTCGACATCGCGAATGCAGCCTTCCACAGTATCTAGATCCAGTTCAGTCCACTGATTGGACGTTGAGAACGGTTCGGTGGTGCGCACGTTGCCGGGAGCTGCGTGCCACAGGGCGATTGCTTCATCAGTGGCGTGCCCGCCTCGAACATCCCAATCTGCCAGCCATTGCTCCAGGGACGGGGAGTGAATGGCGTGCACCGTGTGACGCAGGAAGCCCCCACGATCCAGCTCGCCCAGGATGGCCGGGATGCCGCCGGCGCGGTGGACATCTTCCATGTGGTAGTCGTTGTGGTTCGGCGCAACTTTTGACAGACACGGTACGGTGCGCCCCAGCTCAGCAATATCCGACAATGTGAAATTGACCTTTGCTTCAACGGCAGTTGCCAGCAAGTGCAGCACAGTATTGGAAGATCCGCCCATCGCCATGTCCAGGCTCATGGCGTTCCAGAATGCATCCCTCGTCGCAATAGATCGCGGGAGAACAGAGTCGTCCTCGTCGTTGTAGTAGCGCTGGCACAAGTCAACGACGAGACGACCGGCACGCTCGAACAATCCGCGTCGCGCGACCTGAGTAGCCAGCGTGGAGCCGTTGCCGGGAAGGGACAGTCCGAGTGCCTCAGTCAGCGAGTTCATCGAGTTAGCAGTGAACATACCCGAGCATGAACCGCACGTCGGGCACGCGAGACGTTCGATCTGGCCAAGCTCATCGTCAGAGACTGCATCGTTGGCAGTTGCGTTCATGACGGTGATGAGGTTGCCGTGACCGCTGTGCGACGGTCCGACAATGGCGTCTTCAGGAATGTTCTTGCCTGCTTCCATCGGACCGCCGGATACAAAGACCGTCGGAATGTTGAGGCGCATCGCTGCGATCAGCATGCCGGGCGTGATCTTGTCACAGTTGGAAATGCACACCATTGCATCGGCACAGTGTGCGTTCACCATATACTCGACCGAATCCGCGATCACTTCGCGTGACGGCAGGGAGTACAGCATGCCGCCGTGTCCCATAGCGATGCCATCATCAACGGCGATCGTGTTGAATTCCTTGGCGACGCCACCGGATTTTTCAATCTCAGAAGCGACCAGCTGGCCGATGTCCTTGAGGTGGACGTGGCCGGGAACGAACTGGGTGAAGGAGTTGACGACGGCAATGATCGGCTTGCCAAAGTCAGAATCTCCCATTCCGGTTGCGCGCCACAGCGCGCGAGCGCCCGCCATGTTGCGTCCCTGAGTCGACGTTGCTGAACGAAGCTGTCGAGCCATCAGTACCCCTCCTCCTGGTGTTGTTCTTAGCCTAGAGAGTTCTTGGTGACAGTGCGTCAGGAGGGCCACAGCGTGGACAGTGAGGTGACCACCACGTTGCCGTCAGGTAAATAAGGTCGGTTTTTCCAGTGACTTGAGTCACAGAAAAGAGGAGGGTCTTGTCTCACATAGATTCACCCATTACGTTCGTCAGGGGGTGAGACTTATGTCCCAGGGAATGGGAATGACTTTTGGCCAGCAAACGGCCGCTGCCGGGATCGTCAGCGAGTGTTTCGATACTACGCGCACAGCTTTCGCTGACTGCGCGAACACGATCCAGTGCAATTCGTCGCGCGTCACAGGCTCAGGAATGAAAGATTTTATGGCGGCAGTCAATTCCATCGGGGAATCGGCTGCCAGTCTTTCTGAAGCGCTCAGCAAGCACGCGCAGGCGCTGACCACCGTTGACCAGACGACTGCGGCGACTGAATCGCACACCACTGGAACCTTCAATCCGCGCATCTCCACACGTCTAGGATCGTAATGAGCACCACATCTTTAATTTTCCACGATGATGCCGCCCAGGCTATGCAGCAGACGTGCAAAGCAGCTTCCCTCACTTTTGCGCAAGACTCCCGCGCAATGGCGGCAGATGTGCTCTCAACTGTCCACGATTGGGTTGAAGGCTCCGAATCCCGCGTCTCCCATGACCAACACCTCGACAAACTGACAGACCACGCCCGCACCATCAGTGACGTTCTGAAGGCCGCATCGTCATCGGTTGATCGCGTCCGCACCCTCGCCCATGAAACTGAAACGAAGAATGTCGCAATTTTGGATTAGGAGCATCCCCCATGCCCAGTCATGATTTTGAGGTCGATATCGAAGCCCTCATTACGGCCGCCCAGAAAACGAGCGAAGCAGTTCAGCTCAAAAAAGACAACGATATTTCCGACTACGTTCCTACCCAAGCTGATCTGGCCAATGACATCATGTGGTCGGCAGTTGATGAGTTTCAGTCACGGTGGGAACGCGGCATCAACAACATGACGGACGACATCACGGAAGTAGCAGGGCGTTTGGGCAAGGTCGCCTCGAACTACATTGATTACGACACGAAAGCGGCGCAGGAGATGTCACAACTCGCATCTGCAGCCGCCCAGCTGCCAGGGCTTGCAGGGAAGCAGTAAGCCATGGGAGTCGAGAATCAGGGTGCACCGGTTTTCACCATCGAAGGGAACGCGGGAGCCATCTCATCACGCGCCTCAACTGTACGTACGCGCAGCAGCGATTACTCAGAGATCGCCCGCGCGCTGGATTCGATTTCCACCGAGGGGTGGATAGGGCGTGCAGCTGATCGATTCCGGGAGCGTTTCAGCGTGGAGCCACAACGCTGGCAGGAAGCAAGTGGAGGATTCTCCTCAGCTGCTGGCGCGTTGGATTCGTACGCGGACAACCTGACTCATGCGCAGGACAGTGCTGCGGCATGCCGCGCGCTCTACGAAGAAGGCAACCGGGTCACCGAGCAGGCACGCGCAGCTTATGAAGCTGAGGTCGCCAGGGGAATGCAGGAGAAAGCTGCCTGGGAGGCAGTCAACGGGCTCGGCACCTTCGCAGTGACAATCGCGCCCTTTGTTGACCCTGGTGAACCCATGCGCCAAGATGCGATTAATACATTTAATCAGACTGTCGCCAGCCTGGACGAATGTGCGCAGGCATGCGCACAGACGATCCGTTCCGCCTGCGAGTTTGCACCCGCAAAACGCAACTGGCTGGAAAGTGGACTGGCGTTCGTCAGTGGCATCCTCGTCGGCGCCGGTGAGGCAGTCGGTGACCTCCTCAACCTCATCACAGGCCCTCAAGGTTTCATGCTGGACAGCCTCACCAAACTGGCGACCGGCGACCTCACACCCGACGAAGCGGTTGCCAAGCTCCAGCTTCCTCTGGATGACGTCTCCGCGATGCTAAGCGCGCTGAAGAAGGATCCCCTGGAGTTTGGCAAGCAAATCGGCAAGGGAGTCCTGGACTGGGACACGTGGGCCGACGATCCTGCCCGTGCAGTTGGACACCTCGTGCCTGACGTCGCGATCGCGCTCCTCACCGCCGGCAGCGGTACGGCTCTGACCAAAGGCACGTCAACTGCGGGACATGCACTGAACAGCCTGGACGATATCGAGGACGGGGCACGAGCTCTGCGCGGCCTGGATAGTGCGGGTGACGGTGCACGGGCGCTGGGCAAACTGGACGATATTGGCGACGGTACTCGAGCGCTCAACGCGGCCGATGATATTTCCGACGCATCACGCACTGCTCGTCTGCTTGATCATGCAGATGACCTGTCGGATTCCTCAAGGGGAATCCGAGGTGCCGATGATCTGGCTGACGGCGCCCGGGCAGCTGATTCAACCCACGATGCCCTCAATGTGGCTGACGACGTCGTATCAACCGACCACATCGAGCCGGTATCCGTCGTCGAAGATCTCCCCTACCAGGATTCTCGCCCCTCCCTCCGTAAAGGCGTCCCAGAGCAAGTCTGGCAAAATGCGGTGGAGGATTCAGTGGACGGAAAGGTGCGTGACCCCCTGACGGACACGGTCATGGAGTGGGAGCCGGGACAACCCCGAAAGGGCGTCTGGGACATGGGACACCGGCCTGGACACAAGTACTCCGATATGCATGAGCTGTACTTGAAAGGTGAGATGACACCACAAGAATTCCGCGACTGGTATAACGATCCTGCAAACTATCGCCCTGAGTTACCATCATCAAACAGGAGCCATCGAGCTGAGTAGATTGCATGGGAGCGGGTATGAAAATCTCTCTAACAGCGCGCTTGAAAACCGCCGACGAGTTCTTCGGGCAATTCACTGACGGCGACGAACGCGAGGCGTTCGACGGTCAGGCACTGATCTTTTCGGCTCTGGCCAACACTAAAATTCCCGATCGCTACGACATAGCTGATTTCCTCCTGGAGCGTGACTGCGCATTGACCCCGGCAGGCTCGGAAGCGAACTCGCCCCTGCATGTCCTGCTCTCATCCAGAAAACATGATCTGCACCGTGACCTCAAATTGGCGCGCATTTTTCTTGATCGCGGCGTCGACATCAATCACCGCAACGCAAACAACGAGGTCGCTTTCGCATGGCTCGTCGATCTGCCTTTCACGGACGACGAACTTGCCGACCTTTATGACCTGTGGTTTTCTTCGCCGCATCTGCTCGACTTCACCGCCAGCTCATCGCATTATCGCGCGTGCCCCCTCGACGCTCTGGCCCGCATTGAGTACCGCGCCACCCTCGCCCGACGTGTCCAGTCCTACATCCGCGAACGCTACTGCCCTGCGGCCGACTCCCTCGGCACGTGCCGGGTGGGAGCTGATGGTCAGGGACGCCCTGTTTCCCGCTGTATTCGCGAACAACCGTCGGCCGACGACGATTCGGGCTGGCTGTTTATTCATGAGGGCGACGACGCGCGACAACCGAAAAACGTCGCAACGGAGATCGTCCCACTGAGTACGATTATTGCCAGCACCCCCGTGGTGATGTCAGTGCTGGGAATGCCGAGCGGCACGGACGTTCGCATCGTGAAAGGATCAGTAGGCACCACCATTGTGGAGACGACAACTGATCGGCTCGTTCCGGGCACGTGGCCTTTTGATTACGAGACATCTGAAGGAGCATCAAGCTGATGGCTGATACGCAATCCCCCGAGATCCCCGAATTTATCCCCAAGTCCGGCGCCTGCCTGGTGACGAACTCGATCCTGTCGGGTGAAGGTCGTCTGAAGTGGTGCGTGCGAGAGGAATCGGCCCGCCCCGAAGACAACGGGTGGCGTTTCTTCTCCCATATCGACACTGATGAGTACCTGGCTGATCCCTCGAACTTCACTGTTATCTCGTTCAATCACGCAATCAGCATTGAGCCTGCGGTGATGGGCCTGTACGACCTGCCTGTTGGCACGGACGTGCAGCTGGTGGTTGATGAGAAGGGGCGGCGTTTTATGGACAACGAAACAGGCGACGTCGTCATAGGGCCAAGCTCTGACGGTGATTCACCAGAAGATACCCACCAGGACTAAAGCCCCTGCACGTATTGACGCATCGACTCACCCTCGTTACTGTGGCACGTACATAGGAGCACGGCTGCCGAATGGCCTGCAGAACCGCCGACTCGAGGAGACATCGTGGACTCGACACGACACATCGCACGACACCGACTATTTGCTTCCGGAATTTTGGCACTCTCGCTCATCGCAGCGGGCAGCTCATCATTTGCCGCTGAACAGGACGAGCAGCTTCCCCTCGGCCCCACTGTCACCCGTACCGATACGGGACCAACCGGGTACGAGGTAACGTTCCGCTACGAGGCGCCCGCCAATGTCGATTCCGTGCAGATCTATGGTGAATGGTTCTTTTCTCAACCTGATCGCATCACCACTCTGGGAGGCGGAGAACACCGCATTCCCGCATTGTGGCAGCCAGGGGACGTTCCCAACGCCCCCTGGAAACTTCTGGAGATGAATCAGGGCGATGATGGTATCTGGGAACTGAAGGTGCCCCTTCCCTCAGGTACTTTCAGCTATTCATTCACCCATGAGTGCCCGCCGATCGCCGTCGATTCGTGCCAACGTCACGCAGATCCTGCGAACCCGGGGATGGCGGCAGAGCTGCCGGCGTATTCATCTCAGAGCCTGTCGCAGGTCTTTGTACCGGAGAATCCCAATTATCCGACCTACGACAACGCCTATCAGGCGCCTCGCCCAGCCGATGAGATGGGGACGTTCGTCCATGAAACCTACGAGACGAGCTATTCCCTTGATCCCAAGGGCATTCACCCGTTGTCGGTCTACCTGCCTCGCGGGTACGATCCAGACCGCGCCGAACCGTACCCCGTCATGTACCTGAGCCACGGCTTTGGCGGCAACGACACCGATTGGTTCACGATGGGCGCTGCGCCGTACATCCTGGAAAATGCGATTGACGAGGGGGCAGCGGAGCCTACCATCATCGTGGCAACAAACTTCAACGGCCTGGGCGTGGACAGCCTGGTGCTGTCAACTTCCTATGGGCACGACATGGTGGAAAACGTCATCCCATTTGTGGAGGATCACTTCAATGTGTCGACTGAAGCCAAGGACCGGGCCTTTGCCGGCCTGTCACTGGGCGGTGCACGCGCCATTGAGCTGCTGACAAAGTATCCCGGCACATTCGAGTACTACGGTCTGTGGAGCGCAGGCAAACTCAGCTCGACATTTACCTGCGCTGAACGTGAGAACATTGCAGCGTTGCGTGGCACCATCCACGTGGGAACGGGCCTGCAGGACCACCTGTTCTTTATTTCCGCATCCTCGCCCGCACGGGCCGAATCCTTGCGAAATATCGGTGTTGACGTCGCTGAGTTCAACCTGCCTGGCATCCATTCGTGGGATATCTGGCGCGCAGAGCTCAACGACTTCATCCGCAACGTCGCCTTCAAGAAAGACCTGTAGGAAACGATCTCACGCTCACAGCACATGAAGTGACTGCACAAAGGGCGGGGAGCCTGTTTTTTCAGACTCCCCGCCCTCAGTGATAAGGCCACCCTCGTCCATTACCGTCGGTGGCAGCGCCGGTATTCAGCGCGGCACCACCTCGCCTATCGCGGTGAATAGCGGTGGAGGTGACCAGTCAGCGTTACTTCACCAGGCGGGCCCCTTCGACCAGTGCGGCAAGCTTGGCCCATGCGATCGACGGGTAGATGCGTCCACCCAGACCACAGTCCGTCGAGGCAATCACGCGATCAGAGCCCACGATGTCCACAAAACGCTGGATTCGTTGGGCCACCAGCTCGGGATGCTCGACCACGTTTGTGGAGTGGCCGACCACACCAGGCACAAGTACCTTGTCATCTGCCAGCTTCACGTCCTGCCACACGGTCCACTCATGTTCGTGGCGCGCGTTGGCAGCCTCGAATGAGAAGTAGCGTGCCTTCGCCGTCAGCACGTTATCAACGATCTCGCGCAGTGGGATGTCCGTAGTGTGAGGTCCGTGCCATGAGCCCCAGCACAGGTGCAGGCGCACCTGCTCTTCCGGGATACCTTCAAGCGCAAGGTTGAGCGCATCGACTCGAGTCTGAACGAACTCACGGTAATCCTCGTAGGTGGGAGCAGGGTTGACCTGGTCCCAGCCTTCGGCCAGTGAGGGGTCGTCGATCTGCACGATAAAGCCGGCATCAGTGATCGCCTTGTATTCCTCGTGCAGGGCGTGCGCGCAGGCTTCCAGTACTTCTTCTTCAGTGCTGTAGTACTCGTTGCCGATGCGGGCAGCCGACCCGGGTGCGACCGATGCAATGAAGCCGTTGCCGCGGTCGATCCCGTTCTTGTCCAGTGCGTGCGTCAGGCCTTCGACGTCATGACGGACGGCATCTGCACCGATGTAGGTCAGAGGACCGGTGATGACGGGGAACGCCTCGGGGCCTTGATCGGTGGCGGTGTGAATGCCGGAAGCCGGATCTGAGTAGGCGTCGGAAAATGCCTGCCAGTCGCGACGTTCACCGAATGATGCCAGCTTGACTTTGCCACTGGAAGGCGCAGGCTCAACGCTGAATTGGGGATCTGTCCGCAGGTCAAGTCCACCCAGGCGGGTAAAGGAGTAAAACCACCATGCACCGTAATCGACTGTCTGGGTCATCATGTGGCCGTACTCGCCGTCGTTGACCACATCCAATCCAGTCTGGTATTGGCGGGTCACGACTTCGTCCACGCTTTCCTGCAGAAGCGCTATGAACGCTTCCTCGCCCATTCGCTCACGCTCTGCATTCGCCCGGAGCAGTTCCGGGGTCCGCGGAAGCGAGCCAACGTGCGTTGTACGAATAGTCATGTTTATCTCCTCGTTAACGAGTTCAGTGCGCCTCCCGATTGACGCGCACCCCCTTACAGTACAGAACGTCAGATGTTTAATCGATGCGCATCCCACCAGATGGGCGCCACTTCCTCATTTCGTCTAGACCACTTATCCTGTGGTGTTGCCGCTAAAGTCGCGCTAACGTGTCATCCGTGCCTGTGATCACGATTATTGAACATGAAGAAGACGTCGATGCGCGCCGCCTCGCCTCCGCGCTCGATGACCTTGGAGCCTCGATACAGCTGATGCGCCCGTGGAACGGTGAGGACGTCTCCAGCGTTCTGCCGCCCGATGGTTCTGATTGCTCCGCACCTGATGCCATCGTCATCCTCGGCGGGCGAATGAGTGCCTACGATGATGAGCGCGCCCCGTGGCTGCCCGATGTCCGCGCTCTCCTGGTGCGTTGTATGAACGAGGGTGTGCGCACGCTCGGCATCTGTTTGGGACACCAACTGATCGCGCGCGCCGCCGGCGGCTCGGTCGCCTGCTCAGATCCACAGTTCCACGAGATGGGAATCGTGCCTGTCGAGTGGGAGGCGCCCTTCGAGTCTGACGCCGCCGTTCCGATGACCCCGGTCGCTTCGGCTACAGGTGCAGCCATCATGATGCCGGCGGTGGCTGACCAACTCAGTAACGCGATGGACGAGGGTGGCCCGTGGATCCGTCTGGTCGATGATCTTTCACGTATACCCGTTGTCTTTGCTGACCATAATGATGCGATTGACGAGCTGCCTGCTCAGGCTCGCGTCCTTGCACGCTCTGAGCGGTGTATCCATGCGATCGCGGTAGGGTCGCACGCCCTCGGCGTGCAATTCCACCCGGAAGTGGATCGCGCGTGGGTGGAGCAGTCCCTGTCAACCAGTGGCCTCAGTCAAGACGATGCGAACCAGATATTGGATGATTTTGACAGGCATGAGCGCGATATCGTCGCGGGCTGTCGGCGCCTCGCACAGTGGTTGGTCAGCGGCCTGTAAGCGCGCGTCTTTCAGCGGCTGACAGCTCTCAATTCCCGTCGGCCCTCAATTCCCGAATGGCAAGGCGCCCGCTTGCGACCCCTCACCCCTGCGCCCCCGCGGAATGCCGCGGCGGATTGGTTCTTGCCTGGCTGGTTGTGTTGTGGTTCTGTCGCGGGGTGGAGCATCGATCGGATCATGGCTTGTGTGCTGCACGATGCCCTGGATTCTAGGCTCCGTCGTGCACAAGCCCCTAGATCTAGAGCGCCGTGGTGCACAAGCCCCTAGATCTTAGGGCTGTGTGTGCACGAACCCCTAGATCAACAGCGGGCGGGACCACCCTCGAAAATGAGAATGCCCGGTGACCTGCATGTTCACAACCGCGGTGAAATGGGCGGGTGTGAGATCTAGGGGATTGTGCAAAAAGGAGCGAAAATCTAGGGGAATGTGCACCCGTGGAGGCTAGATCTAGGGGAATGTGCACTCGCGAGGGGGTAAACCCAGGGCATCGTGCGCGCAGGCACGCAGATATCAGGACGCGCCGCCTGCCCGGCTCACTCAACACAGATACCAGGACGCAATGCCTACCCTGCTCACTCAGTTTCGGCGTGACCTGCAGGTTCTGCGCTTCCCATGTTGTTGGCGGAGTCTGCGTGCTGGGCGAGGGAATTCGTATCCTCACTGCCACGGAAGACCACGAACTTCCACCACACAAATTCTCCTACCCCGTTGAGGACCATCGTCGCCGCTTTGATCAGGACTTCGCTCACCCCAGCATTGGCGACCACTTGGCCTAGCCACGCAGTGATCGGGATGAAAAAGACGTAGAACAGGGCCACCTTCGCCATGGCGATCGGAACATTGTTGGCTGATCGGAAGGTGTAGCGCCTGTTGAGCGTGAAGTTCCAGATCACTGACAAGATAATTGAGATGACGTGTTTCCAGTCATAAGGCAGCGGAGTCAACCAATCCAACAGCAGGTAAGACACTGCCTCGATCACGCCTGCGCTCAACGAGAGCAGCACGAACATAACGGCCTGGACTTTCGTCGATCGTTGTGCCATCATCATCACCCACGATTCAGAAGCGAAAAGATTTTTTTATTGGCTGGGTAGATCTTGCGGTACGCGTCGTACTGGCGTGCATAGGTCTGAGCCAGTTCGCGGCGCGGCTCGAAGCGAGCGTGCACTGTCACCAAGCGCCGCGCACTTTCCACGGTCGGAGTGATTCCCGCACCGACCGCGACAAGCAGCGCAGCCCCGACAGCGCCGGCATCCTGCGGATTCTCCGTCACTTCAACCGGACGGCCCACAATGTCAGCAAGAATCTGCGCAGTCACATCAGACAACGCTCCGCCACCGACAAAGCGCACAACCGATGAAGTCATGACCTTTTTTTCCTGAGTTTCGATGAACCAGCGCATGTGGTAACACACGCCTTCGACGACGGCACGCATCAGCTCCGTCTTGCCGGTATTCAATGAAATATTCATGAACATTGCGCGGGCGTTCGGATCCTCAAACGGACACCGGTTGCCATGCAGCCACGGAGTGAACAGCACTCCCCCCGCACCGGGTTCACTGCGGGAAATGACTTCCGACATGTAGTCATACAGGCTGCGGAAACGGGCCTCCATCCCCTCGCATACACTGTGCTTATCCAGGTAGACGTTAATTTCGTCGAGGGCCAGATGGTCCTTCACCCACTCCAGGCACTTACCTGCCGTCTCCAGCTCAGCAAAGTAGTGGTAGCGCGAGGGGTCCGCACCGACAACGGTTGCAATCATGGCACTCAAATCCACCGCGCGTTTATCCGTGACGGTACCGACCCACCCTGACGTGCCCATATACACGTGAGTATCGTGCAGCTCGGTCGCACCGGCTCCTACACCGATGAGCGAAGCATCGCCGCCACCGGCATACACCGGTGTCTCTTCAGGCAAACCGAGTTCGTCGGCAGCCTCGGCAAGGAGCGGACCGACCACATCGGTGCTGGCCACAATCTCGGGCATATGGGCGGGATTGACGTGAAGAGCCCGCATCACTTCGGGACTGAACCGTCCCTTCCGAGCGCGCACGTCATATAGAAGCGTGGCGAAAGCCGAATCGTGACTCATGACGAACTTGCCGGTCATCCGTGCAATGATCGCTTCCTTAGCGTCCAGCCACTTATAGGCACGCGCGAACGCTTCGGGCTTGTTGCGGCGCACCCAGTGGTATTTCCACACAGGATCTTTCACGGAAGCCGGTGCCGCACCCGTATGGTACAAGGCTTTGGCCAATATCCCCGCGTTCACACCTGAAATGCGCGGCGCCTTCCCACCGATCAGTCGCATCTCAACGCTGGCACGCTGATCCATGTAACTCATCGCCGGGCAGACCGGGCGCCCTCGTCGGTCAACCATGACGAGGCACTGCATCTGCGCGCAAAAACTGATGCCGGTCAGTGTTGCGCACTGCTCAGGATGGTCGCGGGCAATCTGTCGGGTGGTCTGAACGATTGCCTGCCACCATTCGTCAGGATCCTGCTCAGCTCCCCCATCAGGCAGAACATGCAGTGAGTACGATGCCGAAACTGAGTCGATGATACGAATTCGGTCATCAATCTCGAACAGGCATGTCTTGACTCCCGACGTCCCAACATCGTATGCCAGCACGGTTATCACTTGTGGTTTCCTCCTTCAGGCACTTGCAAGGCGGAAATGAGGAATTCACGTGCGCCCGAGGCAAGCTCGGCATCACTCATCCCGGGGACATACAGCAACGCGCGCTGAATGTGATAGTCACTGGCTCGGGCATACTGCAACGACATCATGATGTTGTCAATGAAGAACGCCAGCGTGCTCGAATCGATATCGGTGCGAATCTCACCTGTTTCCTGCCCTTCGGCAATGAGTTCGCGGTACATCCTGAACGTTTCGCCTTCAAGCTGATCCACGCTTTCTGCCACGATCTCAGCGCTTCCGGTGGCTGTCAGTTCGCAGTACAGGCGTACCAGGTCACGATGCGTCGACGCCGAGGTTACCGCCAGTTCTGCGAGGGCACCGATGCGAGTCAGTGCGGAGTCTCCCTCGTCTGTGATTGCGAGCAGGGCGGTGCGCAATTCGTCCTGGGCGCGTCCGACGACATACATGAAAATGTCGCGTTTGGTGTCAAAGTAGCGAAACAGTGCTCCCACGGAGATGCCTGCACGCTCGGCAATAGTGTTCGTGTTGGCCGTGGCGTAGCCGTGTGCGGCGAATTCGGCAATGGCTGCTCGCTCAATCCGTTCGCGTTTTTCCGGTGCAAGCGCCTGGAACCGCTTCATTGCGGCGTTAACCATGACTCCTCCATGAGTGCTGTAACAGCTCACCTTTGCCAAAAGATTACCACGCGGAAAGCTGCATGATATGATTTTGGACGAAAACATGAGTGCGTACTCACTGCACGTAGAAACCGGCGAGGAGGCCGCTGTGGATATGAATCGACCTGGAATTGACCAGGTGATACATGAGCTCGACTCATTGATCGCACAACCTATCTATTCCATTAAACCGTCGGCACTGGCCGCTTACGAGCGCGATTACTTTGATGCGAAGTGCCAGAAATCCAAGGAGATGATCGGGGAAGCCCAGCAGTACATCCCCGGCGGCGTTCAGCACAATCTGGCGTTCAACTATCCGTTCCCGCTGGTGTTCACGAGCGCAAAGGACGCAACACTGACTGACCTGGACGGCAACACGTATTACGACTTCCTGCAGGCAGGCGGACCAACGGTGCTGGGGTCGAATCCGCAGTCCGTGCGTGAAAAAGTCATTGACCTGCTCAACACGTGCGGCCCATCCACCGGCCTGTTCCATGAATACGAATACCGGCTGGCTAAACTGATTTCCGAGTTGTTCGACAGCGTCGATATGTTCCGCATGTTCAACTCCGGATCCGAGGCATGTGCGGCTGCGTCACGTATCGCACGCCTGGCTACGAAGAACAAATTCATCATGAAGATGGGTGGCGGCTACCACGGTTGGAGCGATCAACTGGCATACGGTATTCGCGTGCCTGGCTCGAAGTGGACACAGGCCAAAGGTATCCCGCTGGCTTCGATGAAGTACACGCAAGAATATTTCCCCGGTGATCTCAAGGATGTCGAGCGCACCCTGATGGCCAACAAGCTGCGCGGCGGAACCGCTGCCATTTTCGTTGAGCCGGTCGGCCCTGAAAGCGGTACGCGCCCCGTGTCGATGGACTTCCTGCACGGCCTGCGCCGCCTGGCAACCAAGTTCGGCGCACTGTTGATTTTTGACGAGGTTGTCACCGCCTTCCGCCTGTCCGAACACGGCGCGCAAGGTCTGATGGGGATCCGCCCGGATCTGACTGTGTTTGGCAAGGTCGTCGCAGGCGGCTACCCCGGAGCCGGCGGTGTCGGTGGTCCCACCAAGTACATGCGCTACCTGTCGGCTGGTATCCAAAGTGGCGACAAGGTCAAGAAGGCGCTCGTTGGCGGTACTCTCGCGGCCACACCGCTGAGCGCCCTGGCCGGCTACTACACCGTCAAGGAGATCGCTGAAACTGGTGCCTGCGAGAAGGCGACGCGGGCTGGCAACCGCTTGACCGATGGTCTGCGTGCCCTCATCAAAAAACATCGTCTGCCGTTCGTCGCCTTCAACCAGGGGTCGATCTGTCACCTGGAGACAGTGGGGACGATGCACTTCTCGATCAACTGGACGAAACCGTGGACGATCCCTCACGTCCTGAAGGAGACATCGGCTCGGAAGAAGGAGATGGAGCATATGGGCGCCGCCTACATGGCTGAAGGCATCGTCACGTTGGCCGGCTCGCGCCTGTACACCTCGGCTGCGTACTCCGATGAGATGATCGACGACGCGCTCACCCGTTTCGACCGTGTCTTTGACCAGGTCACGAAGCTATGAGCGCGCCGGATTTCGGACCGGGCCACGTGGTGCCCGAGCAGGTTCCCCTGACCGCGAATCCACGCGAGGACGTCATTGCTTTGTCTCACGACCTGCTCGATCATGGCCTGGTAGTGCGCACCTGGGGCAATGTCAGTGCTCGCGTTCGCGGTAATGCGTTCGTCATCACGCCCTCGGGCCGTTCATATTCCACCATGCAGCCCGAGGACCTGAGCGAAGTGGATGACGACGGTCAGGCTATCGGCCCGTTCAAGCCGTCCTCGGAATACCCGATGCACGCCTTGTGCTACCGACTGCGAGCGGATGCTGCGATGGTGATTCACACGCATCAGCCCTACGCGTCGTCCTTGTCCGTCAGCCCCGAGAGCTTCGAGTTGTCCGATGAGCATGCTCGTCTGCTGGGTCAGGGTATCCTGCCGATCGCCAGCTACGGCCTGCCGGGTACGCACACACTCCACCACGGTGTTGAACAGGTTCTGTTTGATCACCCCGATGTGAATGTCGTGTTGATGCGTGCTCACGGCGCGCTGGTGTGCGGCACCAGTAAGTCCGACGCTCTGGCCCGCGCGACCCGCCTGGAGCAGGTGTGTCGTGAGATTTACGAGGGCCTCGTGCCCCAATCTCTGACCGAAGCGGAGCTCGCGCCCGATGCTGACGGCGTGGTCATGTCGCGCCGTACCTGCACCCCACCGGATTCGGCAGGGCAGATCGAGTATTTCACGCGCGATCTTGAGGGCCAGTTCGTGCCCTGCTCCCCGTCAACTCTGACTGTCAGGCTGCATGAACAGTGCTATGCGAAACGTGAGGATGTGACCGCGATCCGCGTGTGCACGGATTCGCAGGTCAGCACGTTCTTCGGACGTACGTTGACACCGCAGCTGGACGATTTTGCCCAGATCGTCGGCCTGCGCGCTGACAACAGGCTCGGCTCGAATGTCGTCCTCTTGTCGCGTGCCGCATTGTGTCTGGGAATTGACGAGGGCGACGCTGCCGCCATCGAATACGTGTTGGAAAAGAATGCGCGTGCTGCTCGAATCGCTGAGATCACTGGCGAGGCGGGGTTGTCAACGTTTGATTCCCTCTTGATGAACGTGGTGTACCGGCTGAAGTACTCCAAGCGGGCCAGTCTCCCAAGTACTGCTCATCGCTCTCATACTCAGTAAAATTCATTACCCACTCACCCAACTCCATGTTGGCTACTAACAGCCAGACGCTAAATCGTCTTCGACATTTGCGGCCGCTTATTTCAGATCACTGTTGGGAATCAGTGAAAAACAGAGATAGCCAGCAAACAAACCGAAATTCCACGCTAACATCCTCTTGCACATCTTGAGCTAAACGCGCGATCCGCAAGCGGCTTTAATTGTCCATCCGAATAATTGCGAGACTATTACGATCACCCCATCTTTAGTGGAACAGATCTCACTCTCGCCGCAAGCGAGTACAATCAGTCATGCTTGCGCAAGAAGTCATTACACGAGGCCATAAGGGAGTGGCCGCCGAGATTTTCAACGCAAGCCTCACCCTTTCAAATATTCATTACGACGAAGTAGATTGAGGTTGATCATGAGAAGGTCTACGCGGTGGATTAATGCAATCGTTGCCATTGCGAGTATGAGTTTCCTCGTAACCGCATGCAGCGGCGGAGGAACAGCCAACCAGGCTGAGTCCTCAGCTTCGAGCGGTTCAGACAATGCAACAAAGTCCGACAAGGACTACTCCATTGCAATCGTCCCCAAGGACGCAACGAATCCGTGGTTTGTGCGAATGGAACAAGGCGTCAAGAAGTATGCCGAAGATACAGGACTCAATGTCTATCAGAAAGGCCCTGCAGAAACTGATGCGACCATGCAGGCTCAGGTTATTCAAGACCTTATCGCTCAAGGTGTAGACGCAATTGGTGTGGTTCCCGTCGACCCAGGCGCAATCGAGCCGGTTCTCAAGGAAGCAATGGATGCAGGAATTGTCGTTGTGACCCACGAGGGCGCATCACAAGAAAACACAATGTACGACATCGAGGCATTCGACAACGACGCATATGGCGCATTCATTATGGATAACTTGGCCAAGGCAATGGGCGAAGAAGGATTGTACACCACCATGGTTGGCCATGTGACAAACGCATCTCACAACGAATGGGCGGATGGCGGAGTCAAGCATGCCCAAGAAGCCTACCCAAAGATGAAATTGCTTGAAGCCGAGCCACGAGTCGAATCAACCGACAATGCAGAAGGAGCATATCAGGCGGCAAAAGAGCTACTGAAGAAATACCCAGACCTCAAAGGCATTATGGGAACATCCTCTTTCGACGCACCCGGAGTTGCGCGCGCGATTGATGAGCTTGGACTAAAAGGCAAGGTATTTACCTCTGGTACTGGAATGCCCGCCACAAACAAAGACATCCTTGACAGAGATCTTGTCTCAGCTTTGACACTTTGGGATCCCGCAGATGCTGGATACGCAATGGCCTCCCTTGCCACCAAGATTCTGAACGGAGAAGAAATCAAGGACGGCGTCGATCTTGGGGTACCCGGCTACGAAGAAATGCACTTCGCAGCGGGGTCAGACAAAGTTCTCCAAGGAAAGTCTTGGGTGACCATCACGAAAGAAAACGTCGACGACTTCGGCTTCTAATCCGCGAACTCAACGAGCAAATCGTGGCAGGCGGAATCGACTGCTTCTTGTTCAGCCGATTCCGCCCTGTCCGGAACCCAATCTGACTAGCAGTCCTATAAGACGCGAAAAAGTGTTGTTCACACTACATCTAGGGGGCAAGTAATGGATGAATATCCAATAGTTGCACTACACAAATTATGCAAATCCTTTGAGGGCGTACAGGCCCTTAAAAATATCGACTTTTCTATATACCCTGGTGAAATACACTGCCTTGCCGGAGAAAATGGTTCAGGAAAGTCAACTCTGATCAAAGTCATTTCAGGCGTTCACTCCCCCGACAGTGGTACTATCGAATTTGGCACCGAAAAAGTCCGTAAGATTTCTCCGCGCGAAGCAATCGCGCACGGAATACAAGTCATTTACCAAGACTTCTCGATATTTCCAAACTTAACAGTTGCTGAAAATTTAGCCCTAAACGCTCAAATTGCATCTGGTAAGAAAATCGTGAAACCTCGTGAGATCCGCCAGGTTGCAAGAGAAGCTCTCGAGAGAATTGGAATTACACTCGACATAGACGCTCGAGTATCAGAACTATCAGTAGCAGACAAACAACTGATAGCGATCGCCAGAGCTCTTGTGTCTGACGCCAAGCTCATCATCATGGATGAGGCTACTACTGCGCTCACACGAAACGAAGTCAAGACACTATTCAAGCTTATTCTCGATTTGAAGCACCGGGGAATAGCGATTCTGTTTGTCTCCCACAAGCTAGAAGAGGTTTTCGAAATCGCAGAGAAGTTCACGATTCTTCGAAGCGGTGAGAAAATAATCACCTGCCAAAGCAAAGAACTTGACAGACGGTCTTTTTCAAAGTACATGACTGGCCGTGACTTTGATGAACAGAAGTTTCACTCGGACAACGTCAGCGAAAAGATTTCACTCAAAGTATCCAATTTATCTAGTCAAGGCAGCTTTCGCGACATATCTTTTGACCTACACCAGGGAGAGATTCTCGGCGTAGCGGGCTTACTTGGATCAGGTCGAACCGAGCTTGCAAGAGCATTGTTTGGTCTCGACCCAGTAACAGGTGGATCTCTTGAAGTATCAGGGAAGAACCTGAAAATCAAGTCGGTAAGCGACGCAGTCGAAGCCGGAATTGCATACGTTCCAGAAGACCGACTTTCTGAAGGGCTCTTTCTCACACGTTCAATTGGAGAGAACATCGTTGTCAGCGTCCTTGAGAAGTTCTCGACTCACTTCGGTTTTCTTAACAAGACAAAAATGGCACGAGAAGAAAAAGAGTGGGTTAAGGAACTTTCTATTGCGACCCCTGACCCGAGCTTCGCAGTTAATACTCTTTCAGGCGGAAACCAACAAAAAGTAGTGCTAGCCAAGTGGCTCGCTACCCACCCTGAGATTCTAATTTTAAACGGACCCACCGTGGGCGTCGACATTGGATCGAAGTACACCATCCACGCCTTCATCAAGCGTTTAGCAGATTCTGGAATTTCAATTCTGATGATTTCTGACGATTTGCCAGAGCTCTTGGAAACATGTAACAGAATTCTTGTCATGAAAAAGGGGCGTATCGTCGCGTCCTGTGACACACATTCCACAACTCAGATCGAATTAAATTCTATGATTTCTGACGAGATTTCGGAGATCGAATCATGACAACGAAACTATTCAACAAACTTAAACGCTCTAACGAGTTTTATGTTTTTCTAGTATTATGCGTGATTGCGGTGATTATTCAGGCTCGAAGTGGTCAGTTCTTCACGCTAAATAACATCGTAGACCTCATTAATGCCGCAATCGTTCCTTGCCTTTTTGGAGTCGGTGCACACCTAGTGCTCATCTCAGGTGGCATTGACGTTTCTTTTCCGGCTTTAGCGTCTCTTGCAGTATACGCAAGCACTCGCCTTCTGGTGGATCACTCATTCAATGGCGGCATTGCAATTCCTTTTCTACTTGCCATTGTCTTTGGGGCTCTACTCGGAGCTTTCAACGGAGTGTTTTGCTCACGATTGACTGTTCCAGTGCTTATTGTCACCTTAGGAACGGCAAACGTCTTTTCGGGCTTCATGCAGGGCGCTCTCAATTCTGTGCAAATTCCTAATATTCCGTCATCAATGAAGGAATTTGGAAGTGAACCACTATTTATTGTGGAAAATAAGAGTAGCGGTCTTACTTCCGCAATGCCTAAGAGCATCTTGATTTTAATTGCTGTGCTTTTTGTAGCATTTGTGATTACCCGATACACAACATTTGGCCGCTCTCTCTACGCTATCGGAGGAGATGAGGCCGCTGCCGTGCGAGCAGGTGTCACTGTCCGGCGCGTCAAGTTTGTCTTATACATATTGGTCGGCGTGATTGCGGCATTGGCTGGTATGGCTCGTACGTGCGGTATGGGCCAGATGCATCCAACGAACTTGCTTGGAATGGAAATGATGGTTATTGCTGCGGTCGTGTTGGGCGGCACGTCAATTACCGGCGGCACGGGTTCACTGACGGGGGTTGTTCTGGGAACGTCTCTCATCGTTGTCGTACAAAACTCAATGATTCTTACCGGTATTCCTACCTTCTGGCAGCGCTTTGCTCTTGGACTGCTCATCGTAATTGGTACCGGTGTTTCCGCTGTCCAGGTGATGAGAGAACATCGTCGGAAAGCAAGCATAGTGGAGGGAGAGTGAGATGTTGAAGCAGGTTGAAATGAAGTCTCCAAGCATACTCACCAAGGTTCAGGACTTCTTCAAGAAGGATCCGTACATCGCCCGGCTTTTTGTAGTCTTCCTCGCCGTGAGTCTTTTCTTCGCGATTATTAGAACCGACTCGTTTCTGAGCCTTCGCACGTGGACATCCATGGCAGTCCAATTTCCTGAATATGGTCTAATGGCTCTGGGCGTACTAGCTACAATGTTGACAGCAGGAATCGATTTGTCTGTTGTTGGAATCGCCAACGTGACAGCAATCAGCACCGCTTTGATCCTGCGTTCGGTCATGCCAACTTCGGATTCTGGCGGCAGCGCCACACTATCGATTCTCATAGCATTTGGTTGTGCACTTGTAATTGGAACGCTGTGTGGACTTCTAAACGGCATTCTCGTCGCTTACGTAAGAATTCCTGCAATTCTTGCAACTCTTGGGACCTTGGAACTGTTCAGCGGCATCGGGATCATCCTCACCGCAGGAAAGCCAATCTCCGGGCTGCCTAAGGCGTTTGGCCAAGTCTTTTCTTTCAAGTTATTCGGTGTTATTCCTGTTTCCTTGTTGATATTCGTGGTATGTGCACTCATTATGGGCTTTTTGTTGGGATTAACCGGATTCGGCAAGAAAATACTAATGATCGGGACAAATGAGACTGCTGCCGTATTCTCGGCGCTAGAGGTGAAGAGTCTACTTCTCAGGACCTATGTCACATCGGGACTCATGGCAGCAGTCGCCGGCATCGTGATGCTGGCCAATTACAACTCAGCCAAGGCTGACTATGGAGCCACCTACACACTATTGACCGTGCTCATAGTCGTGCTGGGGGGTGTCGATCCGAATGGCGGGAAAGGCCGTTTACTAGGCGTAATTGTTGCGATCGGCATCCTGCAGATGCTCTCATCAGGTCTGAACATGTTCTCAGGTATTTCCAACTTCTACAGACCGCTCATCTGGGGAGCAGTATTGCTTGCCGTCATTTCTCTGAACAGTACAAAGCTTCGCAAGATACGTAAACCAATGAAGAAAGAAGAATAGACCATGTCCGCTGAAAAACAAGTCGTAGTCGGAGCCGATTTCGCAGGATTCCCGCTCAAAAGCGCTGTTGCAGATCACTTGCACGAGCGCGGCTGGGAAGTCGTCGACATCACGCCTAACGATGAAAATCTTCCTATGTACCACAGGGTAGGGTTCCGTCTTGGCGCAGAACTCGCCGAGGGAAACTTTGCCAAAGCCCTTGCGTTTTGCGGAACAGGTATGGGCATCCATATCGCAGCATCAAAAGTGCCGCATGTCCACGCCGCGGTTGCCGAAAGCGTTCCAGCTGCCTTGAGAGCGGCTGCAGCTAACAATGCAAACTTGCTTGCAATGGGCGCTTTTTACATCGGTGCCCCACTGGGTATGGCGATGGCCGACGCCTTCCTTGAAGCCGAGCTGGGATCCGGCTACGAAAACTGGCCTGGATTCTACGAATATCACCACATAGGGTATCTCGAGTGCGAGAACTTCGACTATGAAGCCTATAAAGCGAACAACTTCGAAGTTGTCGATCCACTCGAAGCTACGTTGGGAGACCAGCCGATAGGTCTAGCCTACTAGCTCACATTTTCTTGGCATCAATCCTGATACGAAGCTTCTAGCAGCGTTGATTCACGTCTTATCAGCCGTCCAGGCAATCGATAGTGACTCACACTGCTAGAAGCTTCTAGGAGCATCGATACGGCCGTGCGCGCCATCCGCTCAACAGGCTGGCGAACCGTTGTTAAGGACGGTCTGAATAACTCAGCAAAAGGCGTATCATCAAAACCAGTGACAAGGACGTCCTCGGGAACGCCAATTCCCTGATCCTTCAATTGTTTTATTGCGCCTACTGACAGCAGATCGCTGAAACAAACCAACGCATCTGGAAACAAATTCGATGCAAGCAAAGTCTCAACAGCTTCCGCTCCGCCACTAATTGAATGTTCTCCCTCAACAATAAGTTTCCTAGGCAGACAAACGTCATAAAAGCGACAGGCTTCTTCAGTCTCTTTCAGCCTCAGCATTGATGTAAGCTCAGTTTCCTTGCTGGTGACAACGCCGATCGTCTTAGCACCTGAGTCTTTGAGGTGCTTGATGACAGAGAACATAGATTGGCGTTCATCAATACCAACACCCGAAAACTTCGTGCATGTCGTGGGACGATCTAGCTGAATCAGAGGGATACCGGATGTGAAATCAGCAATTGATGGAGCAGACTTTACTTCATGACAAGGAACGATCAGTACACCGTCAACTGATCCAGACTCAAAAGCCCTTAATAGGCGCGCCTCTGTATCCAAGTTTCGACGGGAATCCGACAGATATAGGTAGTAGTTATTCTCGTATAAGACGTGTTCAACTTCCTCAACTAACCTTGTGAAAAATGGATTTGAGATGGATGGAACAATCATTCCAATCACCGAAGTCTTTGATAGGCGTAACGATCTAGCAATCGGATTCGTCTGGTATCCAAGCTCTTTCGCAGCTTTTTTCACTCGCTGCTGCGTGGCTGTCGAGATTAATGAAGCCTTAGCGCTCAGCGCGCGTGACGCAGTGGACTGCGAAACACCAGCTCGGCGCGCGACATCTGCCAAAACGGGGCGGCGCCGACCTTTCTGATCCATGTCACCAGTATAACGAGGAGGTCGTTGCTCATTCTGTTCTTCACTACATCTAATAGCTAATAAACACTACGAAAGTAAGTAAACGACAATTACTCGAATTCCTGTGCTACAGCTACCCCTAGCGCAACAACAAAACCTCCCGCTCTTGATTTTCCGATTTACTGGCGACCAAAATCTACGACTTATACACCACACTTTGGCTTTGTTCGCTTCGCTTCCAATTAAGAGCCTTCAGAAACCCGTTTACTTGGAGCTCAGAAAATTGTAGATATGGCTGTGCCCGGCAGCTGAAATACTCACCAAAATGCGAAATTGACAACTAACGTTGCCTACATCGAGCGGCCGTCTCCCCCTCTACTTTCTTCGGGAGATGTTTACGGCGTGGCGCACTGGATGAGCTGGCCGTGTCCGCTGGCGTAAATGTCCTTCTCGCATGCACCGACGAAGACGCTTTGACCACACGTCATGGTCACGTGAGCAGCTGAGTGGGCGCGCGGAGCAGTGGTCATGACATCAACGCTGCCGTCCAAGCACATCAAGATGCGCGGTCCCTCCCCTGGGATCAGAACTGGACCTGGCGCAGTGGCCTGTACGGGCTCGCCTGCAGCGTCGCGCGTGCCGGGCGTTGTGCCGGGAAGAGTGGTGACAGACAGGGAGAATTCCTGGGCCGGTGCCAGGAATGTGTCGGTCGTGTCACTGGGGTGCTCGGCAGCAACGCGAATGGGCGGCAACGCAGAAAACTCGGCAATTTCCACCAGTTGAGCGCTATCGACATACTTGCGGGTCAGGCCCGCGCGCACCACATTGTCAGAGGACGCCATGACCTCTATCCCCAATCCCGACTGGTAGGAGTGGATCTGGCGAGGTGGAATATAGACGGCCTCACCGGGACGCAACGACACTGGATTCATCAGGAATGCGACGATGATACCGGGGTCACCCACGTACTTGGCGGCCAACCGCGTCACCATCTCATCGGTGCGTCGGGACGGAGACGTGCCGCGCTCCAGGCGCTGCGCGCATGATGCGGCAAATTCTGACACTCCCTCGGCCGTCACCGGAGAGTCCTCATCAAAAAGCCAGCCGATCAGCATCTTGAGCCCAGATCGCACGGTAGCGAGTCTGAGACGCTTGCGCAGAGAATCGGCAACCATGCCTTCCAGACCATCCAGCAACCGGCGCGCCTTACGTGGGACTCGAAAGCCCACAAGCGCCTCAAAGTCGGTGAGAGCATAAATCATTTCCGGCTTGTGGTTCATGTCGCGGTAGGTGCGATCTGCGGCTGTGCGCTCAATGCCTAGAACATCTTCGCGAATATACCCTTCGCGTGCGAGCTCCTTCGTTGGGTGCACCTGCAGTGACAGGGCTTCTGCCGGCGCGATGAGTTTCATCAGGAAAGGCAGACGCGGTCCGAATGAGTACAGCAACCCGTCGCCCAGCATGGCAGTGGGATCCTGATCGATGAGGTCGCGAAGGATTATGCCGCTCTCATTCAGCGACGTCGGACCGTCGATATGATCACCGAACCACACTTCTGACACAGGCGACTCAGAGCGTTCCGAGCCCAGGAAATTCGGGATCGCGTCGGTTGACCCCCACGCGTCGTTTTTCTTCCAGCCTGTAAGACGCTCCATAAAACGTGGCTCCTCGCATGTGCGCATCGCTGTGCGCACCACAATCCTGGTCGCGCATGCCGCACGACCCGCTCGCGACGATTCAGTCGTGTACTTCTAACCGATCTTAATCACTTTCCCGCACTGTGGCCGACTCGCCCTCGCGTTCGCGTTGCAGAAGGCGGGCAAATGGCCCGTCCTGAACTGCAAGCTCATCATATGTGCCGATCTGCGCCACATGCCCATCGTCGACCACGATGATTCGGTCGGCGCCGCGAATTGTGGAGATCCGGTGAGCAATGATGATCAGTGTGCGCCCAGCTGTTGCTTCGCGAATGCCATCGAGCACCACGGCTTCGGTAGCGCTGTCGAGTTGTGAGGTCGCCTCGTCAAGGATAGTAATCGGTGCGCCAGCCAGAAGTGCGCGGGCGAGGGCGACGCGTTGACGCTGACCACCAGAAATGCGCTGGCCCATCTCTCCGATCCGGGTGTTCATACCATCCGGTTCGCTGGCCAGCCACTGATCCAGGCCCACCTGGCGGCACACACGCTGCAGATCCTCATCACTGGCATCGGGACAGGCGAGCAGCAGGTTCTCACGCACACTCATATTGAACACATACGGGGTCTGCGGGGCGAACACGACAATGGAACGTAGATGGTGGCGCGTCACGGTACGCACATCCGCCCCACCAATGCTGACTACGCCCTGATCGGGGTCCCACATGCGGTCAATGAGCCGTGCGATCGTTGACTTCCCAGATCCGCTCGACCCGACGATTGCGGTGACTCTTCCGGCCGGAATCGACACCGTGACATTGTGGAGAACCTGCGGGGATGGTCCTGCTGCGCTCGGGCGCGGCGGGTAGGCAAATGAGACACCATCCAGTGCGATCATGTCTTTTCCGCTCACGTCACCGTCTCGCACCTGGCTGCTGTCAGGTTCTCGCACCAGCGGGGCACGCTCGGTGATAGCGAAGATGCGGCGCGCCGATGCGAAGGCCTGGTCCAGATCAGCCATGAAGTCTTCGACTGCCAGTGCCGGAGCAAAGGATGCCAAGGTGACGCCCAGCGCCATGCACATCTGAGCCATGCTCACTGCGCCCGCCCTCGCCAATGACGCGAGGACAGCCAGTTGGACGATCAAGGCGAGCGCGACGAGAGTCTGATTCAACCCGCGTCGCAGCGCCACCACCGACGTTGTGCGCCGCTGAGCCTCATCGATCGTATCTTCGAGCTGTCGCATCGTGCGGTGCCGCTCGGCCTCGTTCGCGAAGGTCAGGATCTCGCGCACGCCCTGGACGGTGTCCGTGACGTGCTGGGACAGGTCACCTCGGGTCGCTCGAATGGTGCGTGCAGCGTCACTGGTGGTACGCACCCCCAGCTGCGGGACGACTATGCTGACGGCCACCAGGAACGGAGCGAGCGCCAAGACTGCCCACCATGAAACCGCACATCCCAGATAGGCCAGGACGATCACGGGGCAGATAATGGCGCTCAAGCCGGGAGCGAGGGTGTGCGCAAAGAACACTTCGATCCGGTCAATGTCCTTGGTGACTCGTGAAAGAAGGTCGCCTGAGTCTTCGCTTTCGGTGCGCGCAGGAGCTTGCGGTTCGAGGCGATCGTAAAAGTAGCCTCGAAGCAATGCGAGGGAGCGGAATGCGACCCAGTGCCCGCTGAATTGCTCGAGGTAGCGCATCAGCGCTTTGCTCAGCGACAGGACAACGAGCACCACTGCCACGGTCAGCAGCGGCATCGTGGAGATATCGGAGGCAATCTTGCCAATCACCCACCCTGCTGTTGCGTACTGCGCCACGTGCAGCACCATTCCGATCACGCGCGCCGTGATCGAGATGCCCAACGGTGCCATGACAGGGCGTGCCACGTTGATCAGTCTGGCAGAGGTCTTCCAGCGTGATTCGTTCATCGGGATGCCGCCTTCCCGTCGGTCAGCTGTCCGTCGCACATCGTGATGCGTCGTCCTGACTGGTCGATCGTGTTGCGTCTGTGCGAAATGGTCAGCGTTGTGCGCCCCTGGGTGAGGTGGGCGAGCGCCTGCAGGATCTCGTGCTCACTGTTCAGGTCCACGTGAGCGGTCGGCTCATCCAAGATCAGGATCGGAGCATCCTTGAGCAGTGCGCGCGCAATCGCGACGCGTTGCGCTTCCCCACCCGATAGGGCCAGGCCACGCTCTCCCACTTCCGTGTCTAGGCCGTAGGGCAGGCGCTCCAGTGTCTGCGTGAGGCGGGCCGCGTCGAGTGCGCGGCGGAGGTCCTGGTCGGTGGCGTGTGGGTTTGCGATCAGCAGGTTGTCGCGCAGCGTGCCGGTAAACAGGTAGGTTTCCTGCTCGACGGTGGTGATGTGGCGTCGAATCCACTGCAGTGTCACGTCGGTCAGGTCGTGTCCGTTGATGCGAATCGATCCGCTGTCGGGCCGACGGTTGGCGCATATGAGGGTGGCGAGTGTGGTTTTTCCTGCTCCTGATGGCCCGGTCAGTACGACATGCTGACCGGCTCCGATGTGCAGTGAAGCATCCGTGAGGACGTTGACACCTTTCTGGTAGGCGAAGTTTACGCGGTCGATGTCGATGGTGGCGCCGCTCGTGCCGCCCGTGCTTCCGGAAATTTCTTCGCTATCCGAACCGCGAGTCACGTCACCCGCACCTCGCCGCACCGCATCACCCGCACCTCGCTGCGCCACGCCGTGCGCATCCGGGTCGATCGCATCTGCCGCGTCGCTGACCGCCACAGGCTCACTGGTCAGGCGCTTGATCTCGCGTTGTGAGGCCATTCCGCCCATGCCGACATAGAAGAACTGACCGACCCGATCCAACGGATCTAACATGATGGTGGACAGCAGGACCAGCGCTATAGCCTGGCCCACGCTGATTGCTCCGCTGCCAGCCCGCCACGTTCCCAGCAAGGCTGCTCCCGTGATGATCCCCAACGAAAAGACGGCGTCCATTACGAACAGGACCAGCTGATTTGCTGCCAGGTATCGCATGACCCTGCGGCGCACTTTCTCTGATTGGTCAGCCAGGTGGCGGCCCATTGCCGCGCCGGCATTCATCAGTGTCAGCGCTGACAGGCCTTGAATAGCATCGAGTTCAGCTGCTGCGAGCGAACGCGCTGCCGAACGGTAACGAGACGAGACGGGTTTGAATGCGGCTCGAAATGCGCCGATGGCAAGCGGCACGATCGGGATGGCCAGTGCCAAAATCAGCGCCGCCACCCAGTCGATGGCAATCGCGATGACGACGACGATCAGAATCGGCGTCGCAAGAGAAGCAATCATCGGACCGATAAACGTGCCGCGATAGTTAGCCACGCGTTCCACGCCGTCGGTTGCTGAGTTGACGATTCGGCCTGTGCGCTCGCGTGAGCGTTCAGCCGGACCGCGCGCGAAGACATGATCCACGATGCGGTGACGGTATTCCTTTTCAATAGCGCCGACGCTGTGCCCCGCAAGACGCGATGCTGCCCACGCGCTCACGCCCGTGATGAGAGCGCAGATAGCGGCAGTGGCCCATAGTCCCCAGCCCAGCGGCCCCGACTCGATGACAGCATCGATGGCGTACCCGCTGCAGATATACACGCCTGCGAGCGCAAGCGCCGACATCCACGACACCGCAATAACTACGTGTTTTCTGTTCATCTCTTCTACTACCTCTCCTCACAACTGAGGTATGCCTTATTCAGCATAGTGTCGTCGTGGCGTGATCACCGGAGTGTGCGTGTGAGGGTGGTCAAATACGTCGATGGGGTGCTGGTACACGCGTGTCAGACGCTCAGACGTGAGTACGTCAGCGGGCGGCCCTGAGCAGTCCACTGTGCCGTCGTGCAGCAGGATCACTCGGTCCGCATATGCGGCTGCAGCATCCAATGCATGCAGCACAATGACAACACCGCAGCCCGTCTGCGCATAGTCGCGTGCCAGCCTGAGGACGAGTTCCTGATGTCGGATGTCCATCGCCGCCGTTGGCTCGTCGAGCAGCATGAGAGGACTGGCCTGCGCCATAATGCGGGCAAATGCTGCTCTGGCTCGTTCACCACCTGACAGTGAAGGGTAGGTGCGCTCGCGCAGCGCCTCGATATCAACTTTCCTCAGAACTGCGCTGACTGTTGCCTCGTCCTCGTTTTCCTTGGAGGTGCCGGCCCACAATGCCCGCCCCATGCGCACAACGTCCACGACAGTAAAGGGGAACGCGATGTCGATACGTTGCAGGAGCACTGAGCGTCGCTGTGCCAGTTCCACCGCGTTCCATTCCCTGATGGGGCGTTGCGCGACGCGAATTGTCCCTGACTGTGGAGCGCGATCTCCGCTCAGCACAGACAGCAGGGTTGATTTTCCCGCTCCGTTGGGACCGACGAGGGCGACCACCTCGCCGGGGAATACGCGCACACTGACGTGATCGAGGATGGTGTGCTCATCGATTGTCACCGTGACGTCCTGCGCGTCGATGAGCGGTGTGTGGGGATCTGGCTGATCGGGCAGGTCAGAGTCGCGTGAAAGCAGGGATCGCCAGGTTCTCATGCCCAGCCTCCTGATCGCGAACGTGAGCGCCTGAGCAGGTAGAAAAAGAAGGGCCCTCCGACCAGTGACGTGAGCATGCCGATCGGCAGGTCGGCGTAGGCGATGAGTGTGCGGGCACAAAAGTCCGCGCTGACCATCAGGAGTGCGCCGCCCAGCGCGCTTGCGGGCAGCAGGAGCCCATGAGAGGGGCCGATAAGCATGCGGATGAAGTGCGGCACGACCAGCCCGACGAAGGCGATGATGCCGTTGAATGCGACGGCGCACGAAACCAGCAGTGCTACCAGTGTCATCGCGATCATGCGCAGACGCTCGACGTTGACACCGACATGCCGGGCCGCCCGCTCCCCCAGTGAAAGAATGTCGAGCTGACGAGACAAAGCGAATGCGATGAGCGTGCCGATCACGCACAGGGGTGCGACGAGGGTGACTTGCTGCCAGCACGCACCGGCGATGGACCCCATCTGCCAGAACACGATCTGTTCACGGGCGGATGTGGGCGCGCGAAAAACGATGAATGAGATGATCGCTCCGGCGACCGCGTTGACGGCGACGCCCATCAAAATCAACGTCACGACTTCGGTGCGTCCTTCGTGTCGAGACATGACATAGACGATGAATGTGGTGATCAGCCCGCCGACGAATGCCAGCGTCGGTGTGGTGAGAGGCCCCAGGAATGTCCATCCGGCGATGACCGACAGTGCGGCACCAACCGCTGCTCCAGAGGAGACACCCACTGTTCCAGGCTCGGCCAACGGGTTGCCAAATATGCCCTGCATCAACGCGCCAGCGACCGCCAGCGAGATTCCCACCAGGATGCTCATCGCGATGCGAGGAAAGCGCACGTTCCACAGGGCTTCATCACCGAATGGGTGGGTGGGTGCAGGAAACCACGGCAAGCCGATTTTATGAGTAACGGATCCGAGGACTTGGTCGAAGGGAATGACGAGTTGGCCGAGCGCCGCAGACACGAGCACCGTGATGACCAGTAGAGCGGTCATCACGGTGAAGACGATGAGGGTGCGGGGTCGGGCAGTTGTCACTGACGCGCACCGCTTTGTCCGCCGTGACCGCGCCCTGTTCCAGCGCCGCCGTGTTGCCCTGTGCGCGCCGCCATCTCATCGAGGCGTTTTTGAACAATGGCTGGCTTATGGTCAGGAAGGTACGCGCGCTCCGGATCATACAGTGCCTGCCCTAACGCCACGATCACATCAGCCGTTCGCGGCCCCCACGTCATGACCTCGTAGTCAGACATGTCGATGATGCGGCGATTCTGCCCGGCAGGTGTCTGTGCAATGCCGGGCAATTTCAACATCGCATCTAGCCCGCCAACCGACGCAATGGACAGTGTCATCGTCACGATCACGTCTGGAGCCGCCTGCACCAGCGCTTCAGCATTGGTAGGTTGGGATCCTTCGAACCCCACTTCCGTTGCCACGTCGGTCGCTCCCAGTGCTTCAATCAGCGCGTCGGCTCCTGAATTCTGGCCGAACCAGTCGTAGATTTTGGGACCGCGCATATACAGGAATGCGGCGCGTGGCCGTGCCGACGAATCAGTAGGAGCAATGGAAGCAACTGCCTGGCGTGCGTTCGCAATTTCCTGGTCGGTGCGCGTAGCCAGCTGAGCACCCAGCTCGTGGACACCCAGAGCATCGGCCACCGCTTTGATTTGAGTACCGACAGCGTCAAGGCCGCCCTCGTGCACGTCAGGTATGAACACGACGGGGATGCCCGTGTCGCGTAGCTGCTCGTGGACCTGTCGCGGTCCGATATTGTCGTCGGTAATGATGACCGAGGGGTGCAGCGCCAGGATGGATTCGGCGTTGAGTTCGTGCCCGTTTCGCGTGACTTGTGGCAGATTGTCGAGGCCGGGGATCGCCGTGGCCGTGTCCCTGCCGACCAGCTGGCATCCAAATCCGAGCGCGTACACGATGGACGCGAGTCCGCCGTTATTGTTCAGGGCAAGAATGCGCGTGGTGTCCGTAACCGTCTGGCGCGCACCGTCATCACTGGTCACGGTGGCAGGCAATGTCTGTGAGCTGGTTGGATCGTCGGAAATTGGGATGATCTGGTCGCTTCGCGTGTACGCGGTTGTTGGCCCCTTGAGCTGTAGCGGGTCGGGCAGATTGGCCTGAACTGATTCCGACAAGTCAAAGTCGCGGGCTTGGGTGGAGGCTGGCGGCATGTCGCATGCGCTGGCATCGGATTCGGGTACTGTCGCAATGTTGGCGCACCCGGTGACCGTCATGACGAGGGCACACGTGAGTGTGCTCAGGCATGCAGCTGGTGTCCACGAAGCCGCTTTCACTGTTGAAACTCCATCTGTCGCAGTCGGTTTGGCCAGTTGGTAAACCTCGTGCTTATATGACGCTGTTTCACATAAAAACGGCTTACCCACGTAAGAGTACGATGTTCCTACGTGGTCGGCAAATTAACACCGCCGATGGACTATCACACCTGTTTCAGCAGATCCTGTACGTCCAGTTGAACGGGTCGTCTGCACGTCCCATCTGAATGTCGGTGAGCTGGTGGTAGATCTTTTCCGTCACCGGGCCAACAGGGATCGTCACGTCGAAATCATCATTGGCCAGGCGGCCGATGGGTGTGACGACAGCGGCAGTTCCACATGCGAAGACCTCGCTGACGGCGCCCGACTGAATGCCGCTGACCAGGTCGTCCAGGGCGATCGGCTTTTCTTCAACATCCACGCCCTGTGAGCGCAGGAGCTGGCAGATCGCGGAGCGCGTGCCGCCTTCCAGAATGACGCCAGTCAGTTCAGGTGTGCACACTCGTCCGTCGCTCATCACGACGAACATGTTCATGCCGCCGAGTTCTTCCAGATAGCGTTCCTCGTAACTGTCGAGGAAGCAGACTTGCGAAAAGCCCTTTTCCCCTGCGAGTTGCTGCGGGAGCAGTGAAGCAGCGTAGTTGCCGCCTGCTTTGGCGCTTCCTGTTCCGCCCGGGCCTGCGCGGTGGAAACCTCGGGAGACCCAAATCGACACTGGTTGGAATCCGCCCACGAAATACGGGCCCGAGGGGGATCCAATCACGTAGTAGTCAATGCGCGAAGCCGAGTGGACGCCTAAGAACGCCTCAGATGCGAACATGAAGGGTCTCAAATACAGGCTGGACCCTTCCACGTCAGGCACCCATTTTTCGTCGGCGCGAACATAGTCTACGAGCGAGCCCACGAAGTCTTCGCGGTCCATCTGTGGAAGTGCAAGACGGTGAGCGGAATGGTTGATGCGCGCAGCGTTGTATCCGGGGCGGAATGTCCACACGGAGCCGTCCTCATGGCGGTACGCCTTGAGTCCTTCGAAGACGGACTGGCTGTAGTGGAACACGGCAGCAGCCGGCGACACGGTCAGATCCCGGAATGGAATGATTTCGCGGTCATGCCATCCCTGCTGCGGTGTCCACGCCATGTGTGCCATGTGGTCAGTGAAGCGGTGACCGAAGGTGAGGTCCTTCATGATGCCGTCGTAAGTTGCCTGATCAGCGGGCGACGTGTTCTTTTCGAGCGGGAAGCGCCCAGCAATACGGTCGGCGTCCGGAAGCGGCTGGCTACCTGCTTGTTCCAATTGCGTGGGCTGATGCTCAATAGTCATCGTTACTCCTCATCGTCACTGACTTTCGCATTCGCTACCTGCAGCCTATCCCTCTGCACCGCAGAACAATATGACAGTCCATATGTCGACCTGTTTCGCACGAGCGGACGTCTCGGGCGCGCAATGCGCAGCTGCGCATGGTCGAGCCACTGCACGTGGTCGGCGTGAACGCGCGCACTCTGGCTGCGCGAGGGCTACGCTCACCTCAGTCCCACGGCAACTGGCACACCTCCTAGTCGCGTGCCAGTTGCGCTGCGATATCGCTGCCAATCTGTTCTGTTGAACGCACCAGCTGCTCACCGCTTGCCTGCGCGTCAGCGCGACGCTGCATGTCGCGTTCGATGGCATCGTGGACTGCGCCTGCTTCCTCGCGATATCCCAAGTGTTCCAACAGCATTCCGACCGATGCGATCGCAGCTGTCGGGTCTGCCTTTCCTGTCCCGGCGATGTCGGGGCCAGATCCGTGGACCGGTTCGAACATGGAGGGGTGAGTACCCTCGGGATTGATATTGCCCGACGCTGCCAAGCCGATTCCACCGGTTACCGCGCCGGCAAGGTCGGTCAGGATATCTCCGAAGAGATTGTCGGTGACGATGACATCGAATCGGCCCGGGTCGTTCACCATGTAGATCGTGGCGGCATCGATGTGGGCATAGTCGACAGTGACGTTCGGGTAGTGTGCGCCGATTTCTTCCACCGTGCGCTGCCACAGTCCCCCGGCATTGACGAGGACGTTGTGCTTGTGCACCAGCGTCAGGTGGTGCGCTGGACGGACGGCCGCCTGTTCGAAGGCGTATTTCACTACGCGTTGCACGCCAAAGGCGGTGTTCACGGACACCTCGGTGGCAATTTCCTGGTCGGTGCCGGTACGTATGGCGCCACCATTTCCGCAGTACAGGCCTTCTGTCCCCTCGCGCACGACAGTGAAATCAACGGTGCCGGGATCGGCCAGGGGGGTTGCAACTCCTGGGTAGTACAGCGAGGGACGCAAGTTGACGTAGTGATCCAGGCTGAAGCGCAGCTTCAACAGTAAACCGCGTTCCAGCACGCCTGAGGGCACTGACGGGTCGCCCACTGCGCCCAAAACGATCGCATCGGAATCATCGATCCGGGCAAGGTCCTCGTCGGTGAGAATCTCACCAGTGGAGTGGTAGCGATGGGCGCCCAGGTCAAAGTCGGTGGTGTCAATGTGTGTACCTGAGCCAGCAAGTGCGGCCTCCAGTGCGCGCAGTGCTTCCGGCACAACTTCGCGCCCGATGCCATCTCCGGGAATTACAGCTAATTTCAACCGTGTCATGGCTTCATTGTGTCGCTTCCATCTGCGCTCACGGCTCCTCGTCCACCATGCGAATGAGCGGCCCACATGGCGGACACTGTGCTCCGCACATGGTGGTCATGAAGGCCTACGCATAGACCGGGGGTGGCACCTGTTCGGTGCCACCCCCGGCTCACGGTCATCAACTGAAAGATCAGCGAGCTGCTGAGCCGTCCGTGTAGTCCTCGTCAACGGACGCCCATCCGAACTTGCGGCGCAGTTCCTGACCGGTCTTTTCAATCGGGTGGCTTTCTTCCTCGGCACGCAGTGCCTTGAACTCCTGGCCGCCCGCTTCCTGGTCAGCAATGAATCGGTGCGCGAAGGAGTCGTTTTGAATGTCCGCCAACACCTCTTTCATCGCTTCTTTGACCTGCGGGCCGATCACTCGCGGACCGGACACGTAGTCACCGTACTCAGCTGTGTCAGAGCACGACCAACGCTGCTTTGTGATGCCGCCCTCGTTAATGAGGTCGACGATCAGCTTCATCTCATGGCACACCTCGAAGTAGGCGATTTCAGGCTGGTAGCCGGCCTCAACGAGGGTTTCGAAGCCGGCCTGGATCAGGTGCGAGACGCCACCGCACAGCACGCTCTGCTCACCGAACAGGTCGGTTTCGGTTTCTTCGGTGAAGGTCGTCTTGATGACGCCGGCGCGGGTGGCACCCAGGCCCTTGGCGTATGCCAGAGTCAGATCCCATGCGTTGCCCGACGCGTCGTTTTCCACTGCGACAACAGCTGGAACGCCCTTGCCGTCAACGAACTGGCGGCGAACAGTGTGGCCAGGGCCCTTGGGCGCAACCATACACACGTCATGGTTCTTGCCCGGGTCGATGTAGCCGAAGCGGATGTTGAAGCCGTGTGCGAAGAACAGTGCCGCATCTTCCTTCAGGTTCGGCTCGATCTGCTCTGCGTAAACGGTGCGCTGGACCTGGTCGGGGACCAGAATCATGACGACGTCCGCTTCCTTGACAGCTTCGGGAACGTCCTCTACTTTCAGGCCTGCCTTTTCGGCCTTGTCCCACGAGGATGAGCCAGGGCGAAGTCCCACCACCACGTCAACGCCGGAATCTTTCAGGTTCAGGGCGTGAGCATGTCCTTGAGAGCCGTATCCGATGATGGCGACCTTCCTGGACTGGATCAGCGACAAATCTGCTCCGTCGTCATAGATGATTTCAGCCATTGTTCTAAATCTCCTTGAGTTGATCTGTGATTGAGCGTTGACCGCGGCCAATGGCGACAGCGCCTGATTGAACGATTTCTGTGATGCCAAATGGCTCAAGTGCGCGCACGAGGGCGTCGAGCTTCTGACCAGATCCAATGGATTCGATCACCACCGATTCCGGCTGGACGTCAACAACGTGAGCACGGAACAAATCGACCACTTCGAGCACGGGGGTGCGGTGTGCACCATGCGTGCGCACCTTAATCAGCATGAGTCGGCGCTCCACGCTGGAATCTGGCTCAAGTTCAACGACTTTGATGACGTTGATCAGCTTGTTGAGCTGCTTGGTGATCTGTTCAAACGGCAGACCATCGGCTTCAACGATGATCGTCATGCGGGAAATCTTCGGGTGTTCGGTTTCCCCCACTGCCAGGGATTGAATGTTGAATGCGCGGCGGGCAAAAAGTGCTGCCACTCGGGTGAGGACGCCCGGCTTGTTTTCCACCAGCACTGACAAGGTTCGCAAGTGTCCCATCGGTCAGTCCTCCGTTTCCCAGTTCGGGGCCATGTCCTTGGCGTACATGATGTCGTCGTTTGAAACTCCGGCTGCGACCATCGGCCACACCATCGAATCTCGCGACACCCTGAAGTCCAGTAAGACAGGTCGATCATTGATTGACATTGCCCAGTCGATCGCTTCGTCCACCTCGTCCTCGGTTCGCACGGTCCGTGCTTCGAGGCCGTAGGCTTTCGCCAGTGCCACGAAGTTCGGAACCTGGTCACCCTCGTCGGGGTTGAGGTCGGTATTCGAATAGCGTTTCGAATAGAACAGCGACTGCCACTGCCGCACCATGCCCAGCACCGAGTTGTTGATCAGGGCAATCTTGATCGGGATCCGGTTCACCACGCAGGTGGCGAGCTCCTGGTTGGTCATCTGGAATGATCCGTCGCCGTCAATTGCCCACACCACCGTGTCGGGTTGTCCGACCTGCGCTCCCATTGCGGCTGGAATGCAGTAGCCCATTGTTCCCAGTCCGCTGGAGGAAATGAAGTGGTGAGGCTTGTCGAGTGTGAGGAACTGCGCCGCCCACATCTGGTGTTGCCCCACGCCGGTAGTGAAGATGGCATCAGGTGCGTGAGCTGACAGGCGCGAGATCACGCCCTGCGGGGCAAGGCGCCCGTCTTCCGGTTCAGTCCACCCCATCGGGTAAGTGTCGCGCAGCCTGTTGAGGTAGCGCCACCACCCGCCCAGGTCGGCAGGTTTACTGGCGTCCTGTACAGCCTTGACGGCAGCCGTCAGGCGAGGCAGGGTCGCTGCCAGATCGCCCACGATGGGAATGTCTGCCACTCGGTTCTTGGAGATCTCCGCAGCATCGATGTCTACGTGGATCACACGTGCGCGACGCGCGAAGGAGTCGAGGTTTCCTGTCACGCGGTCATCGAACCGTGCACCCAGAGAAACAACGAGGTCGGCACGCTGCAAGGCTCCCACCGCTGCGACCGTTCCGTGCATTCCCGGCATTCCCAGGCAGTGCTGATCCGAGTCGGGGAATGCGCCGCGCGCGGTCAGTGTGGTCACCACTGGCGCGTTGGTCGCTTCCACCAGTTCTGCCAGCGCCTCGGAACTGCGCGAGCGGATCACGCCACCGCCGACGTACAGAACTGGAGCTTGAGCTGTCGCAATGGCAGCCGCTGCTGCGCGCACCTGCTTCTTGTGCGGCTTAGCGGCAGGCCTGTAGCCCGGCAGGTCGAATGCCGGTGGCCACGAAAATTTCATCTGTGCGTTTTGGGCAGATTTTGTCACGTCGACGAGGACGGGGCCTGGCCGCCCGGTCGATGCGATGTGGAATGCTTCAGCGATCAGCGAGGGGATTTCCTGCGCGTCCGTCACCAGGAATGAGTGCTTGGTGAGCGGCATGGATGCGCCCACGATGTCTGCTTCCTGGAATGCGTCAGTGCCGATCATGGAGGCACCGACCTGGCCTGTAATGACGACGATCGGAACAGAGTCCATGTTGGCATCAGCCAGTGCAGTCAATGTGTTGGTTGCTGCCGGCCCGGACGTCACGATCGCAACGCCCACTTTTCCAGTCGCCAAGGCGTACCCCTCGGCGGCGTGTCCTGCTCCTTGTTCATGTCGAACCAGAATGTGACGCATGGATGAATCCATGAGCGGGTCGTAAGTCGGCAAGATCGCGCCACCTGGCATACCGAAAATGTCGGTCACGCCCAGTGCTTCCAGGCTCGCGACGATGGCCTGCGCCCCGGTCATTGTCTGTGTTGGAGTATCGCCCATGTTCATGGTGTCCTCTCAATGGTTTGTGTGGTGGTACAAAAAAATCCCCTTCGCTCCAAGCGTGGGGATTAGGCGTGCGTTCCACCTGACATTTACGCAGCAGGATACGCACGCCAACCTACGAGGAGGAGGACGTCCGTCACTGCGATAATGTTCTGCACGTCTCATACGTTACGGCTCCGTCGAGCCACGAGTCCCGGAATCTCATATTGTGAGAACCCGGCGTCATTAGCCAGATTGCCTGCGCTTCACAGGCAGCCCTCCGCACCCTTTCTTCGCGCCTTTTCGGCAAGCATCCGGCATCGGTGCAGTATCAAACCTGCAGCACGCCCTCGTCATCCCCACACCACGCCAGCAGGCCCCATGCGAGCCGGGCCAGAAAGCCAGTCGCGTCACATTCGCCAAATGTGACGACAATTGGGACGATAGACTGTCGCACCCTGAGAAATACCTGAGATAATGCCAGAGCATGTAGACCTTTGGAACTTAATGGGAGTGTGCCTGTGGCCTCTGTATTCTCATTTTTGGCTGAACAGCCCGTGCTGTTCCTGTTCATCCTGATCGGCATCGGGATGGCGTTTGGCCGCGTCAAAGTTCGTGGAATCGGACTGGGTGCCGCCGCGGTGTTGTTCTTCGCGATCATCCTGGCTGCGTGGGCGGAAACATACGGTGTTGAGCTGCGCGTCACCCGTGAACTCGGCACGCTTGGCCTGGCCCTGTTCGCCTTTGCTATCGGTATTACTTCCGGCGCATCCTTCTTCCACAATCTGCGCAAGGCCATCGGACCAATCCTTATCATGGTCGTGCTGTACATCGTGGCCGCTTCGGTCGGCCTGCTGGTCGGACGCGGATTCGGCATGAGCACCGCGATGATCACGGGCACATTTGCCGGTGCTACGACGAACACGCCCGCTCTGGCTGCCGCCGGAGAAGCGTCCGGCGACCCAGGTGCTGCCACTGTTGGCTACTCCATTTCCTACATTTTTGGTGTCATCGGCATGCTCGGTGCTGCGGCTGCTGCCCTGTCATACGGCAAGCACGACAAAGATGCGCCCAGCCCGCTGGCTAACCGCACCATCCGCGTCGAGCGCGAAGACCATCCCTTCATTGGTGACATCTACGAAAAGCTCGGCAGCCGCGTGACGTTCTCGCGTCTGCGCCGCGGTGAGGCTGGCCCGATCACGCGCCCATCCATGTCGGACACACTCGATCCTGGTGACCTGCTGACAGTTGTTGGCCCGCGTGAACTTGTGGCGCGTGTTGCCACCGAGCTTGGGCACTCCTCCTCGCACTCACTGTTGCAGGACCGCTCCTACCTGGACTTCCGCCGCATGACAGTGTCTGACCCGAAGGTCGCTGGGCGAACAGTGGGAGACCTTGATTTCGCCACTCGTTTTTCCGCCACGATTTCTCGTGTACGTCGCGGTGACGTGGATATGGTCGCAGAACCAGGACTGGTGCTCCAGCAAGGTGACCGCGTGCGTGTGGTTGCTCCGACCTCCAAGATGAAGAAGATTACCGAGTTCTTCGGTGACTCGGCACGCGGCCTGTCTGACGTGAACCCGGTCGCTCTGGGCATCGGCATGGCGCTGGGCATTTTGCTGGGCGAGCTGAAGTTCTTCACCCCCACCGGTGAGTATTTCTCGATCGGTTCCGCTGCCGGCACGCTGATCATAGGCCTGATCTTTGGCAAGATCGGCCGCGTCGGCCCGATCGTCACCGCGATCCCCTACACCGCATGCCAGGTGCTCTCGGAGTTCGGTTTGCTGGTCTTCCTCGCTCAGGCCGGAGCCGTCGCAGGCGGTCAGATCATCGAAGCGTTCACATCAGGCGCATGGTGGAAGATCTTCCTGCTCGGCGTCATTATCACGTTGATCATGGCGATCGGCATGTACTGTTCGATGCGCTGGATCTTCAAGATGGGCGGCACGCGCCTGGCCGGTGTACTTGCAGGTTCGCAGACCCAGCCTGCGGTATTGGCATTTGCGAATGGCCGCACGAACATGGATCCTCGTGTGGCGCTCGGCTACGCACTGGTCTACCCGGTCGCCATGATCGGCAAGATCATGGTGGCGCAGGTCTTCGGCGCCATGTAGCTGCTCGGTTTCACGCCTGCTCTACGCAGCTAATCAGCAATTGGCGGGTCGTCCTCGTTCCTCCTTTATGGACGAGGGCGACTTGCTTCTTGTGTGAGCTGGCTACTGATCCTTGTCGATGCCCCTGCGGACCTTGTCCGAATGGAGCGACTGACGTTTGCGCCGCTCATCAATCAGGTTCAATGCAGCAGCAATAAACAGGATCAGCATCCCGACCCCCAGAGCAGGCCCAGGAACTGCTCCGCGTGTCACAAGCGCATAAATCAACCCGCCGCCCAACAGCACAGTGGCAATAACATACAAAGCATCACTGGTCACCTTCACAGTCATTGTGAATCACCTACCCATTCTTGCAATAGTCATGTTTCATGCATTCCTGCGTAAAGCCGTTCTTCCACCCTTCATAGGCCACCACGCCAACCGGGCCGAGCGCAACTGCACCTGCGTAAATCCCCCAGCCAATAGAGCCTTTCCATTGGCTCCAGGTAATCTGCCCCGAAGCTGCTCGAGATACACCATCATCGCGAGCAACCGTATAGCCAAGAGTAAGTGCCGCAACAACAGCACCCACAACCGCAGGCACATTATTCCACACCTGCTAATAATGAGGGTATCAGAGTGCTGCCGGCTCAACAAGGTTCGGCGACAAACTGCCGCGCACAGCAGCTGTCTGACGGAAAAGGTATGCGGCGCGAACTATGGGCTTGAGTGAAGGGCGTGCCAAGGCCAGCACGTCAGATGCAATCACGTCAGATGCAGTCAACCGGTCAAGGTAAGAGAGCTGAAAAACTGGCCGGCACGCTTCGGCAACAGCGACTTTTCCGCACTATTCCGCGGTTCTCACATGGTGAGATCGCGCGGTGACGGCGTGCTACCTTGACCGGTTGATCTTCGCAACGTCGGCTACCTTGACCGGCTGATTAATACCTTGAACAGTTGACCGTCACTGTGGCGAGGTGCCCAGCAGCGCACTGACAGACCTTGACCCGTTGACTGTCACCTTGGTCGATCGACTCTGACCTTGACCCGTTGACAGTACCCGCATGACGTTGATGCGCAGCGATTCCTGCGCGCCCTCTCGCGGGGTGCCGCACGCCGTGCCGGCGCTGCAGCGGTTACCACCGGCTACCGCCCGTCGGCTCCTTCAGGGAAAGGATCGACCTCATCGCCCAGGCTGTCACCCAGCTCATCAACGTCACCCTCGTCGATTGCCCCAGCCAGGCCGAGCGAAGGCACAGACACTGGACGCTCCATCAGCCAGTTGCGGTCAGTGAGCATGCGCGCAACCGCCAGACCCACGCCGATTGAAATAACCGTGAAGAACACGGAGAAAAGTGCGGCAGACGCGTCATTGATGTTCCCGTTGTTCAGGTAGGCCAGCGAACGGTACAACGGCACACCCGGGATCATGATGACAACGGCGGGCACCGACAGACTCACGCGTGAGTAACGATGGCTCGAACGCGCCACCAGCGACGCCAGCAGACCCGCGCACAGTGCCGCAATCCCCACAGCAGCCTGAACGGGCACATGCAACTCATCCACCATCGCCAGACGACCCGTGTTGATCATTGCACCGATCAGCGCAGCGTAGGCACTGACCTTGGGCGGCGTATTAAACAACATAGCGAACCCGTAAGACGCGATATACGAGGTCAGGAACCGCAGCAGGTACAGCACCCACGGCATTAGGTGATAGTCATACTGAGGGGTGACCGACCAGTGGAAAATCAACGACACGCTCCACACGGCCACACCCGCCGACACCATCAGCATCGTGACATAGACCAGACGCGGAATCCCCGCCTGGAAATCGTGACGCACCAGGTCAATGATGCCGGTGACCAACGGGAATCCTGGCACCAGGAAGAGCACTGCTGAAATGAAGCCGGCCTGGTGGGTTGGTTCGACGTTCATGAAGTGCTGCGCGGCTGCCACCAGTGAAATGTAGATCGTGGAGGCCAATGCACCGCACGCCATCCACACGCCGAAGTGATTCATGCGACGGTGAAGCATCTGGCGGCGCAGATACTGACCGAAGAAGGCCGCGATGGCAACAACGGAGCACTCCACCCAGCCGCCGTGATTGAGAAATGAGAACGCCGCGCATGCGATACCCGATGCCAACGCGTTCGGCAGCGTCGAATACAACGGCGGCACGTGCTCGATCTCATCAAGTGTGGAGTCGACTTCCTCGATGCTGATCGATCCGGGCCCGCCCAGGCCATTGACGAAACTCGCAAGCCGGTCGATGCGGTCAGCGTTGACACCCATCGCGCGCTGCTCGGCAAGCTCGGTGCGGAAGGTGCCCGACGCGTACGCCGTGGAGATAATCTCGGTGTATGTCACCTGCGCGTGGTGCTGCTCAATGCCGACTGCCTGCGCCAGACGAGCCATGCCGTGTTTGACGCGAAATGCACTCGCACCGCTGGACAACAGCATCTGTCCCAGACGCAACACGATACGCGACGCGTGAGCAAGGCGATCGTGAGCCACCATACGGTGCAGCGTCAGTGAGGTGCGTTCACGCTCGGTGTGAGCGTACCGGTTGTGGTCTGTGCCCGTGACTGCATCCTCACGCGCCGCAGCAGTGCGCTCAGGAGCGCCTCGCCCGGCATCGCCCCGCCTGGTATCGCCGCCACCAGGCTCATTGTGGCCTGGCCTGCCGTGACGGGAACCGTCGCGACCGGGTTCGTCGTGCCTGGGATCGTCGTACGCGGCTGTGCTCGACGAGGGCAACTCGTTGGACGCAGGTGCCGAAAAGTTCGACGCAGAGCTGGCAGTCGAATCATCTGAGGCAGAGTTTTTCACAGTAATAAATGGTGCCACCATCGACACCTCCTTGCCTAGGACAGGTGACCCGCTTCCCATCTCACACGGTGAATATCACAACGCGCAGGTCTTCATTTCGCATTAACGTGTGACTAGTGTGGGCTGCATATATGGTGACCGCCCGCCCACACACCGATTAAACAGTCGCGATGCGTCCGCAGTGACACACAGCGCACTGACCGCATCTGGGATAGGAGCTTTTGTGAAACGTTCACGAGTCATCGCCGCGTTGGCCACCCTCGTCATGGGAATGACTGCGTGTGCGGGCCCGGATGCTTTCAACTCGAGCCAGTCCGGTCAAAGCGCCGGCGGCCAGGCGAACGCAGCGGCCACCATCGACATTGGCTCCCTGTACGAGCCGACGAACCTATCAAACTCAGGTAGCGGTGGGCAGGGCGCGACCGAAGCGCTGACAGGCAACGTGTATGAAACACTGTTCCGCCTGACTGATTCGGGTGACGTGGAACCATGGCTGGCCACTGAAGACGTCGTCTCCGAAGATGGACTGACCCATACGCTCACCATTCGTGAGGGCGTGACGTTCTCCTCGGGAAAGGAGATGACCGTCAACGACGTTGTCGCCTCCATCAAGCACCTACTGTCTGACGAATCGCAGTCCGCGCGCAAGAAGGAAGTATCCGTTATCTCTGACGTGCAGGCACCTGACAGCACGACCGTCGTCCTGACGCTGTCAGAGCCTTCCGTTTCACTGGACTATGACCTGTCCGGCATGTGGGTTGTTCCCGAAGGGCTCGACACCACGACGCAAACTGACGGCACCGGACCCTACACGGTGGAGGGATGGACGAAAGGTTCGACCCTCACGCTGAAGGTTCGCGAGGACTACTGGGGTGACAAGCCTGCCAATGCCGGTGCCATCTTCCACTACTTCACCGATGCGACGTCCATGACGAACGCTCTGCAGGCCGGTGACATCGACATTGTGACGAATGTGCAGTCACCGGATGCGATCCCCACTTTCGATTCGAACGCGAACTTCACCGTCTCTGACGGCATGTCCACGACGAAGGAACTGCTCGCTTTCAATGACCGAGTCAAGCCGTTCGATGATGCGCGCGTGCGCAAAGCTGTCTACTCAGCCATTGACCGCGACAAGCTCCTGGAGTCCGTGTGGGCGGACAAGGGACAGGTCATCGGCTCGATGGTGCCGCCTTCGGACCCGTGGTATGAGGACCTGACTGGCCTGAACCCTTACGATCCGGAGTTGTCGCGCTCACTGCTGGCCGAAGCTGGACTGGCTGGCGGCTTCTCCTTCACGCTGGACACTCCGACCTACGATCCGCATCCACTGGTCGCTGAGTTCGTCAAGAGCGAGCTGGCCAAGATCGGTGTAACCGTGACGATCAATCCGATCACCGCTGACGAATGGTATTCCAAGGTCTTCACAAACAAGGATTACGAAGCCACGTTGCAGGAGCACGTCAACACTCGCGACGTCGTGTGGTACGCCAACCCGGATTTCTACTGGGGCTACGACAATCCTGAAGTGTCCGACCTTGTCGAGCGTTCTCAGCACGCGCATTCCACCGATGAACAAGCCGACCTGCTGCGCCAGGCCAACAGGATCATTGCCGAGGAAGCCACAAGCGCCTGGCTCTACCTGTACCCTCAAGTTGTGATCGCACGGTCTCATCTGAACGGATACGGGGTCAACGGGCTGAACTCGCAGTTCTTCGTGGCGGGGATTAGCGAGTCCGAGTGATCCGGTACCTGGTTCGTCGCAGCGCATTGCTGGTTGCCACTGGGGTGGCGGGCCTCATTGCAATATTTGTGCTGCTCAGGCTCCTGCCCGGCGACCCAGCCAATGCGCTTTTGACATCGACCGCAACGCCGGAACAGATTGAGGCGGCGCGCCGTCAGGTCGGATCTGACCAGCCGGTTGTGACCCAGTTCGTCCGCTGGATTTCTGACCTGGCGCATGGCGACCTGGGCACGTCGTTTACATCAGGAACGTCGGTGGGCGCTGAGATTGCCTCACGCCTGTCGGTGACCATTCCTCTGACTCTGATCGCCTTCACATTCGCCCTGCTCATTGCTATTCCTCTGGGATACGTGGCGGCTCGATGGCGCAACGGGCCTGCCGGCCTGATCGTGTCGATCTTTTCGCAGATCGGCATCGCTGTTCCTGTTTTCTGGATCGCCATGATGGCGGTGATCGTTTTTGCCGTCAGGTTGCGTCTGGTGCCCGCGAGCGGTTTTCCACCCCAGGGATGGGGTACCCCGTTCCTCGCGTGGACGGCACTCGTCCTGCCGGTCAGCACCATCGCTTTCGTCTCCAGCGCGTCGATGACGCGCTACACCCGCTCAGCCGCCCTCGATGTCATTGACTCAGGCTACATGGCGTGCGCGCGGGCGCTGGGCCAGTCGCGCACGCGCGCAATGATCCGTCACGGTTTGCGCAACGCATCGATCCCGGTGATCTCGGTAGCCAGCATCGAGCTTGCGACCACCTTCATCGGTGCAGTCGTTGTTGAGCAGGTTTTCGCTCTGCCCGGCCTGGGCTCCATGCTGACCCGAGCGATCGCTCAGCATGATTTCCCCTCTATTCAAGGGGTCCTGCTTGTCTCCACCGCCCTCGTGCTGGTCATCGGGTTCCTTGCTGACGTGCTTCAACGTATCGTTGATCCGCGTCTGCGCACTTCCCTGACAGGAGGTCGCGCGTAAATGACTCCCGCACCCTCCCCTTCGCCATCCGCTCCGCGCCGTCGGGCCAGTCGAACCGGCAGAGCCGGCCTGATCATCGGCGTCGTTCTTCTCTCCGCGGTCGCCCTGGCCGCCCTCATCTCACTGTTCTGGCTGCCCTACCCTGTCGATGACACGTCGGGCGGCCGACTGGAAGGCGCATCGTGGCAGCACTGGCTCGGCACCGACCGCCTGGGCCATGACATCGCTACACGCGTACTGATCGGTGCGCGTATCGCGCTGACGGTCGGCGCCGGCGCAGCGCTCATCGCATCCATCATCGGCATCAGCTTCGGACTCCTTGCAGCACTTTCGCGCGGCTGGTTCGACGATGTGGCCTCCTCGATCCTGGACGTCCTCATCGCCTTTCCGACACTACTGCTCGCCATGCTGATGGTCGCAGTTGGAGGCGCATCACTGCTGACCGTCACGGTGGCGATTGGCCTTTCGGCATCTGCCGTGATAGCGCGGCTGACGCGCATCCTCACATCACGTGTGCTGCGCGAGCAGTACGTGGTTGCCGCACGCACGTCCGGAGTGGGGACCCTTGGCATTGTCTGGCGCCATGTTCTGCCCAATATCTGGCCCTTCCTGATCGTCAACGTGGCCGTCCTGTTCGGTTCGGCGGTTCTGGCTGAAGCAGGATTGTCCTACCTGGGGCTGGGCACTCCCCCGCCGAACGCGTCATGGGGACGTCTGCTGCTGGATGCTCAGGCCACGTTCACCACACAGCCTCTGGGCGCAATCGCACCAGGCGTCGCCATCGTCGTCCTCGTGATCGGCGCAAATCTACTGTCGGACGGCCTGCGCGCCGTGGTCGATCCTACCCAGCAGGAGGCCGCATGACCGCGCCACTGCTCCAGGCCAACGATCTGACCGTGCGCATCGGCGGCAGCACGATTCTGGACTCGCTCAATCTGACCATGAATCGCGGCGAGCACGTGGGCATGATCGGTGCGTCCGGGTCGGGTAAATCAATGTTCGCCAAGACTGTGATGGGGCTTCTGCCTTCGCCAGTTCAGGTGAGCGGATCTTTACGGGTGAGCGACCTCGATGTGGCCAGCGCCTCTGAAAAAGACTTGCGCAGTTTCCGCGGAGCCACTGCCGCAATGGTTTTCCAGGATCCCCTGTCTGCCCTCGATCCGCTCATGCGTATCGGTAAGCAGTTGGAATGGCCGCTGGCCCACCATCAGCATGTACGAGGGCGACGCGCCATGCGCGCTGCAATCAATGAAGCGCTGAGCGGAGTGCAGCTACCTGATCCTGAACGCGTTGCCCACGCATTTGCGCATGAACTGTCCGGAGGCCAGCGCCAACGCGTGGCGATTGCGCTGGCGCTGGCCTGTCAGCCAGACCTCCTGATCGCAGATGAGCCCACCACGGCGCTGGACGTAACAGTGCAGGCGCATATTCTGGATGTCCTCACCCAGGCCACGCGCCAGCACGACACTGCGTTACTGTTCATCTCTCATGACCTTCCGGTGGTCGCACAGATGGCTGATCGCATCGTCGTCATCGAGGAGGGACGGATCAGCGACGACGTGTCAACCTCGAACCTCGTGGCCGCAGACGCAACGGATCTGAGCGATGGCACACGCCGCATTGTGGAGGCGGCGCGCCACCTCGACACGATGATGGACACTATCCAGTCCCGCGACGATCGGAGGGACAACGATGAGTGATTCTGCTCTGATTTTTGACGACGTCACCTTCCACTACCCGTCAACAGATGCCGGCATTGACCACTTCAGCGTGCACCTCGAGCCGGGCGCACGCGTCGCCCTCGTCGGTGAATCCGGAAGCGGGAAAACCACAGCTGCGCGGCTGGGTCTGGGACTGCTGCCCGCGCAGTCGGGGTCTGTCACCTTTGCCGGGATGCCGGTGCGCTCGCGTTCGCGCAGTATCATGCGCAATTTCCGTTCACACGTTCAGGCGGTGTTCCAGGATCCGTATTCTTCCCTCAACCCGCGTATGCGTGTCGGGGCGATCGTTGCCGAGCCGCTGCACGCGCTGAAGGTGGCGTCGGGCGCACGGGCGCGGGAGATGGTGCACGAGGCATTGCGCCTGGTCGGTGTCGATCCGCAGCGTGCTGACGAGTATCCTCGAACTTTTTCAGGTGGGCAGCGTCAACGCATCGCCATTGCCCGGGCGCTGGTGTCTGAGCCGAGCGTCATCATCGCTGATGAACCTGTTTCGGCACTGGATATGGCGACGCGCGCCTCCGTCATGGAGATGATCGATTCGATCACCCGTGAGCGCGGCATGTCGCTTCTGCTGGTTTCTCACGATCTGGCGACCGTGGCCTCAGCGTGCGACACTATCGTCGTGCTCAAGGATGGGCACGTCGAAGATCGCGGCCCGACTCGTCGCGTATTGTCAGCTCCCGAGGGCGACTATGCGCGCGCACTGATTGCTGCAATTCCTCGACTGCCAAGCGGCACCGACTGACTCACCGGAAATACCGTCCGGCTCGAAGGACACGCCGGCTGAATAGTAGGTAGCACCGCCAAGGGCCGACACTCCTCTCATTGAGGTGGAGGCATCGCCTAGGTGGATGTGATAGCCACCAGCAAGGAGGTACGGCCATGCTAGTAGCGTGTTGTATTGCCTGCTCAGTCCTGCTGGGAGCGTCTTTGCAACGCATTTCCGGCATGGGGCTGGGCCTGGTTGCCGGCCCGGTGTTGTCGCTGCTGATGGGCGGTGTGGACGGCATCGTCATGATGAATATTCTGGCTGTCATCAATGCGAGCATCATCGCGCTGACCGTGTGGCGCGACATCGACTGGAAACGGTGGGTGCTGCTCGGGCCAATCATGGTGGTCGGCTCAATTCCTGGGGCTTTGCTGGTGCGTAGTGTTTCACCTGCCTGGGTGCAGGTTATTGTTGGCGCACTCATCACCGTGTCACTGATCGCAGCTGTGGTTCGAGGGGCGAAGCTACGCCCGGTTGAGGGGACGGGCGCTGCGCTATGTGCCGGCGCCGTCGGCGGTTTCATGAACACGGTTGCTGGGATCGCAGCCCCTGCCATGACGATCTATGCTCAGGCTAATCGGTGGGAGCAGCACTCATTTCGGGCCACGATGCAGCCTGTGTTCGTCATCGGCGGGTTGATTTCGCTGACAACCAAGTGGTTGAGTGGTTCTGTGCAGCTTCATACCTCGTGGTGGCTCATCGCGGTAGCTATTGGCGCGATGCTCGTGGGGATCGCTGCGGGAGTGCTTATTGCTCCTCGAGTCAGCAAGTCTCATTCCCGTGCACTGGCTTTAGTCCTAGCAGTTGTGGGCGCTACAACTGTCCTGATCAAAGGTATTATCTCGGTGTCAACCGGCGCATAATCAGCTCTTTCACGAACATGACAACTGGGCGCTCACTACCGCCCGTCACAGGGTTGTAGTGCAACCCCGTAAGTGGATGTCAGTGCGGCACCACGGTCGGTCTTGTGAAGCTCGACAGCAAGGCCATCGACCTTCCGGCAGATGTTCACGCGCCTGTAACGTGCGCGTTAGCTTTCATGGCCCTTCCTGCCATTTTGACCACTTAGCGTGAGGGCTGTATGTGTTTCGCTTTCATAGTGCTTAGGAGTCTGAACATGACTACACAGCGCGCCCGGATTGTCGGACTGACTGCGCTTTGTTCAATTGCCGCATTGTCCGTGGTGTCAGCTCAACAACTGGCTTTTGCTGACGCCACCGAGGAAGGTCCTTTCTATTCCTCGAAGCAGCCGTACATCGCACCCAGCGAAAGTGCCATCGCAGGATATTCACAACCTCCAGCAGGTTTCGACATTGAACATACTCAGCTCGTCGCCCGCCATGGTTCGCGAGGATTATCCTCCTATAAGTACGATGCTCTGTTAATGCTGATGGCTCAGACGGCTCAGAAAGAAAATGGTTTCGTGTCACCGGAGGTGGGCGAGGCCTTCATGAAGAACCTCGAGTCGATCACAGCGGCCAACGTGGCCAACGGCTACGGAATGCTCACCGGTCAGGGCGCTACGCAGCACCGCGGAATTGGTGAACGCACCTACAAACGCAACTCTGCTCTCTTCGAGCGCGCCATTGCCGAGGGTGACGCGATCCGCTTTGAGTCCTCAGGTGAGGCTCGCGCCACCGAATCCGGCGAAAGCTTCCTCACAGGGTTTGAAGCCGCCTCGCACAACAGTGTGACGCCGATCGTGGAACCCCTCGAAGCGCATCCTGAAACACTTTACTTCCACAAGCTGGAGAACCCTGATGGCTCAATGAAGCAGGAGGGGACGCCGGCTTACGAAGTAGCCTCTCGTTACGAAGCATTCATTGGGGAGCAGACCAGTGACGGTGGAGTGATCGCCGGAGCGATGGACTACATCGAGTCGCTGCCTCAGTCGCAGGAATCGGCACGCCGGGTTCTCTCGCAGATCTTCACGCCCGAGTTTATTGACTCGATCGGAGATGATGCGCATACATGGTTCAACACTGCCGATGGCTCGAAGGATGGCGACAAGAACTGCGCACCGAACGCTGATGAAAGCACTGACGCTGATGCGTGCGGCTCCGCCAAAAAGAAGATCACCAGCGCTGTTGATGCGGCGATGGATCTGTACAACCTGTACATCATCGATGCTGATATGCAGGAGGAAAACACCGGGGAGCACGCATTCGATTTCGAGCAGTATTTCGCAAACTACCAGGACGACGCCAAGTGGTTCTCCTATCTGCTCGACGCTGAGGACTTTTACGAAAAAGGTCCGGGCGTGACGGGAACTGACGGGTCATACGCGCCTGCGCAACCGTTGCTCGATGACTTCTTCGCCCAGATCGATGAGCGCACCGCAGGTGGATCCCACGTTGCAACGTTCCGCTTTGCTCACGCAGAAACGATTGCTCCTTTCTCCGCCCTGCTTCGTTTGCCTGGTTCAACCCAGCAGGCACCTGCTGTCTCACAGCCTGTCAGCATCGACGACGTCTTTAACTACGCCACCAACGAATGGCGCGGATCCACCGTCATGCCGATGGCGGCAAACGTCCAGTGGGACACGGCCTGTCAGGCCGGCACCGATCCTGCAACGGGTAGGTCGTGGACCCCGATTGTCCGCATGCTTGTCAACGAGGTGGAAACACCGTTTAATTCCTCGTGTACTGCGGTTGCCGAAGGATCATCCTGGTACAAGGTCTCCGAGCTGCGCCATTGTCTTCTTGGACAAGCTCAAACGGAATCTCCACTGCTGACGAAGTCCTCGCCTGTTGGACCATCTGGCAAGCCAGAGGTTGATCCAGCTCAGACTACTGGTGATGAGGAGGGACAGGGGCAAGGTGTGGTCTTGGAGTGTCCCTCGCGCCTGGCTGCGACTGGTTCGGACTCTGGTCTTGTGATTGCGGGCCTGGCGGCAATCTTAATGGGAACAGTTTTGGTGACGCGCCGCAGGTAGGCTCTCACCTGGCCATTGAAGACGCCTCCCGTCTATGGGAGCCTCCCCCCGTGCGTGGGGGGAGACTTCTTCGGTGCTGAAAGCCAATGCGAGGGACGCACCCAGCTCGCCGGTCGGCCCCGCTGGCGTGCGTTTGGGTAGTGTGTGCGCGTAAAAAGGGGGGGTACTGGCCTGTCTCCAGGCCTGTACCCCACCCCCAACTCACGGTTGATTGCGGCAGTGTCTTACTCTCCCACGACCCCCCGGTCGCAGTACCATCAGCGCAAAGGCGGCTTAGCTTCCGGGTTCGGAAAGGAGCCGGGCGTTTCCCGCCTGCCATGAGCCACCGCAAAAAATGTCACCCACCCACCGTATGTGGGTTGAGTGTGTACCGCACAGTGATTGCAAGCACCACACCCCAAACATAGGGTGCACGTGTTTTCTCGCTTCGCCCCACACACTAGTGTGGAGTGTTGGTTTAGAATCGGCCCATTAGTACCAGTCGGCTCACAACACCTCACAATGCTTCCACCTCTGGCCTATCAACCCAGTCATCTACTGGGGACCTCCCACCCCCCAAAAAGGGGGGCACGGAAACCTCATCTCGAAGAAAGCTTCCCGCTTAGATGCTTTCAGCGGTTATCCCAACCGAACGTAGCCAACCAGCAATGCACCTGGCAGTACAACTGGCACACCAGAGGTTCGTCCATCCCGGTCCTCTCGTACTAGGGACGGGCCTTCATCAAGTTTCCAACGCGCGCAGCGGATAGGGACCGAACTGTCTCACGACGTTCTAAACCCAGCTCGCGTACCGCTTTAATGGGCGAACAGCCCAACCCTTGGGACCAACTCCAGCCCCAGGATGCGACGAGCCGACATCGAGGTGCCAAACCATGCCGTCGATATGGACTCTTGGGCAAGATCAGCCTGTTATCCCCGGGGTACCTTTTATCCGTTGAGCGACCACGCTTCCACAAGCCATGGCCGGATCACTAGTTCCTACTTTCGTACCTGCTCCACCCGTCAGTGTCACAGTCAAGCCCTCTTGTGCACTTACACTCACCACCTGATCACCAACCAGGCTGAGAGAACCTTTGAGCGCCTCCGTTACCCTTTAGGAGGCAACCGCCCCAGTTAAACTACCCACCAGGCACTGTCCCCAAACCCGATCAGGGCTCCAAGTTAGATGCATACTTGAACCAGAATGGTATTTCACCAACGACTCCACCACACCTAGCGGCACGGCATCACAGTCTCCCACCTATCCTACACAAGCACAAACACACACCAATACCAAGCTATAGTAAAGGTCCCGGGGTCTTTCCGTCCTGCTGCGCGAAACGAGCATCTTTACTCGTACTGCAATTTCACCGAGATCACGGTCGAGACAGCGGAGAAGTCGTTACGCCATTCGTGCAGGTCGGAACTTACCCGACAAGGAATTTCGCTACCTTAGGATGGTTATAGTTACCACCGCCGTTTACTGGGGCTTAAATTCAAACCTTCACCACAAAAAAGCAGTTAAGTCGTCCTCTTAACCTTCCAGCACCGGGCAGGCGTCAGTGCGTATACAGCGCCTTACGGCTTAGCACACACCTATGTTTTTAATAAACAGTCGCTTCTCCCAATTCTCTGCGACCCCAACCAGCACCACCCACGCACAGCAGGCACACCAGCAGGGCCCCCCTTATCCCAAAGTTACGGGGGCAATTTGCCGAATTCCTTAACCATGATTCACTCGCACGCCTCGGTATACTCTACCTGACCACCAGAGTCGGTTTAGGGTACGGGCGCTCATCTTCCTCACATCCAGGCTTTTCTCGGCAGTACAGGATCACCACTAGCCACCCCAACAGGCAGCCCCATCAGCCCTCACCCACGCGATCAAACGCAGCTTCCCGGATTTCACCCAAGAAACAGGCCACAACCTTAGACACACATAACCACCAGTGTGCAGCAACTACCTCCCTGCGTCACCCCAATGCTCACCACACACCCCACACCACACACAGCCACACTCAGCATCATCCCGAAAGACAACACCACGCACGGCAAGCACACGACGCGAAAGCATGCAGCGTTAGACGGAAAACAAACGGTACCAGAATATCAACTGGTCACCCATCGACTACGCCTGTCGGCCTCGCCTTAGGACCCGACTAACCCAGGGCGGACAAACCTGCCCCTGGAACCCTTAGTCAATCAGCGCGTAGGATTCTCACCCACGAAACGCTACTCATGCCTGCATTCTCACTCCCACCCCGTCCACCACCCATCACCAGGCAGCTTCACCCAGAGCAGGACGCTCCCCTACCCAAAAACAAAAAGTTATTGCCACGGCTTCGGCGGCACGCTTAAGCCCCGCTACATTATCGGCGCACAACCACTCGACCAGTGAGCTATTACGCACTCTTTCAAGGATGGCTGCTTCTAAGCCAACCTCCTGGCTGTCAACGCGACTCCACATCCTTTCCCACTCAGCGCACGCTTAGGGGCCTTAGCCGATGATCTGGGCTGTTTCCCTCTCGACCACGAAGCTTATCCCCCGCAGTCTCACTGCCACACCCACTTGAAATGGCATTCGGAGTTTAGCTGACGTCAGTAACCAACACGGCCCATCAACCAACCAGTAGCTCTACCTCCACCAAGCCCAGTGTGACGCTGCACCTAAATGCATTTCGGGGAGAACCAGCTATCACGGAGTTTGATTGGCCTTTCACCCCTACCCACAGTTCATCCCCCAGGTTTTCAACCCTGGTGGGTACGGGCCTCCACCACGTCTTACCATAGCTTCACCCTGACCATAGGTAGATCACCCCGCTTCGGGTCCACAACACGCGACACACGCCCAAAATTAAGACTCGCTTTCGCTACGCATCCCCCACACGGGTTAAGCACGCCACGCATCACTGACTCGCAGGCTCATTCTTCAAAAGGCACGCCATCACCCAACAAAAGCAGGCTCTGACGGCTTACAGGCACCCGGTTTCAGGCACTATTTCACTCCCCTCCCGGGGTACTTTTCACCATTCCCTCACGGTACTATGCACTATCGGTCACCAAAAAGTATTCAGGCTTACCAGGTGGTCCTGGCAGATTCACACGAGATTCCACGAGCCCCGCACTACTCGGGCACCCCTTTGGCACACACGCACACACACAGCTACACGACTATCACGCACTTCGGTCACCCATCCCAAGATGTTCACCACACGCACACGCACACACCCCCACCCCCGGCAGAAGATGAGAAAAAAGAGCCCCACAACCCCGCACACGCAACCCCCGCCGAGTCACACACGCACACGGTTTAGCCATCATCCGCTTTCGCTCACCACTACTGACGAAATATCTTCTCCTACGGGTACTAAGATGTTTCACTTCCCCGCGTTCCCCCTACCACCCTATGAATTCAGATGATAGTGACCAGGCACAACCCCAGCCAGGTTCCCCCATTCGGACACCCTCAGATCAACGCTCGCTCGCCAACTCCCCAAGGATTATCGCAGGCCGCCACGTCCTTCATCAGCTCTTGGTACCAAGGCATCCACCGAATGCCCACAAAAACTAAACACAACACAAACATGAAAACATGCAAAAACAACAAAACACAGAAAACACAATAAAGATGCTCACAGCCTCTAGACAGTTCGCAAACAACCCACCACACACCCAACCACCACAACAGCAGCCAGACGCAGGCAACACACACTTCCAAAACACACAGGAATTGAAAGAAAACCCGACAATGTGTCTGCTCCGCCAACACTTGCAACCCCACAACGCGCCCCACCCCAAAAAGAGCAGAAACAAACGCACAAACAGGGCTCCCTAGAAAGGAGGTGATCCAGCCGCACCTTCCGGTACGCCTACCTTGTTACGACTTCGTCCCAATCGCCAATCCCACCGTCACCTGCTCCCCCCAAAAAGGTTAAGCCACAAGCTTCGGGTGTTACCAACTTTCGTGACGTGACGGGCGGTGTGTACAAGGCCCGAGAACGTATTCACCGCAGCGTAGCTGATCTGCGATTACTAGCGACTCCACCTTCACGAGGTCGAATTGCAGACCCCGATCCGAACTGAGACAAGCTTTAAAGGATTCGCTCCACCTCACAGCATCGCAACCCTCTGTACCTGCCATTGTAGCATGCGTGAAGCCCAAGACATAAGGGGCATGATGATTTGACGTCATCCCCACCTTCCTCCGAGTTAACCCCGGCAGTCCCCCACGAGTCCCCACCATAACGCGCTGGCAACATAGGGCAAGGGTTGCGCTCGTTGCGGGACTTAACCCAACATCTCACGACACGAGCTGACGACAACCATGCACCACCTGCACACCCCCAACCAAATGCACACCTATCTCTAGGCGCTCAGGGCGCATGTCAAGCCTTGGTAAGGTTCTTCGCGTTGCATCGAATTAATCCGCATGCTCCGCCGCTTGTGCGGGCCCCCGTCAATTCCTTTGAGTTTTAGCCTTGCGGCCGTACTCCCCAGGCGGGGCACTTAAAGCGTTAGCTACGGCGCAGAAACCAAGGGCGGCCCCCACACCTAGTGCCCAACGTTTACAGCATGGACTACCAGGGTATCTAATCCTGTTCGCTCCCCACGCTTTCGCTCCTCAGCGTCAGTAACGGCCCAGAGACCCGCCTTCGCCACCGGTGTTCCTCCTGATATCTGCGCATTCCACCGCTACACCAGGAATTCCAATCTCCCCTACCGCACTCAAGCCTGCCCGTACCCACCGCACACCCCCAGTTAAGCCAGAGGATTACACGACAGGCGCGACAAACCGCCTACAAGCCCTTTACGCCCAATAAATCCGGACAACGCTCGCGCCCTACGTATTACCGCGGCTGCTGGCACGTAGTTAGCCGGCGCTTCTTTACCCGCTACACTCACCACTACCCAAATAGCGGCTTGCACACGAGCGAAAGAGGTTCACAACCCGAAGGCCTCCATCCCTCACGCGGCGTCGCTGCATCAAGGTTCCCCCCATTGTGCAAAATTCCCCACTGCTGCCTCCCGTAGGAGTCTGGGCCGTATCTCAGTCCCAATGTGACCGCCCACCCTCTCAGGCCGGCTACCCGTCAAAGCCTTGGTAAGCCATCACCCCACCAACAAGCTGATAAGCCGCGAGCCCATCTCCCTCCAGAAACCACAAAGGCCCCTTTCCCACACCCCCCATGCGGAAAGCGCAGAACATCCAGTATTAGCACCCATTTCTGAGCGTTATCCCAAAGAAAAAGGCAGGTTACTCACGTGTTACTCACCCGTTCGCCACTCTCACCACACAACCACAAAGGCCACGCAGATCCCGTTCGACTTGCATGTGTTAAGCACGCCGCCAGCGTTCGTCCTGAGCCAGGATCAAACTCTCCAAACAAAAAACAAAAACCATAATCTGCTCAGAAAACAACCACCCCACAACAGGGCAGCCAATCCCAACCAAAAAAA
>NZ_CZPX01000003.1:0-257756 GCF_001457875.1 Actinomyces ihuae | reverse complement strand
GGGTTTTGGTTGGGATTGGCTGCCCTGTTGTGGGGTGGTTGTTTTCTGAGCAGATTATGGTTTTTGTTTTTTGTTTGGAGAGTTTGATCCTGGCTCAGGACGAACGCTGGCGGCGTGCTTAACACATGCAAGTCGAACGGGATCTGCGTGGCCTTTGTGGTTGTGTGGTGAGAGTGGCGAACGGGTGAGTAACACGTGAGGAACCTGCCTTTTTCTTTGGGATAACGCTCAGAAATGGGTGCTAGTACTGGATGTTCTGCGCTTTCCGCATGGGGGGTGTGGGAAAGGGGCCTTTGTGGTTTCTGGAGGGAGATGGGCTCGCGGCTTATCAGCTTGTTGGTGGGGTGATGGCTTACCAAGGCTTTGACGGGTAGCCGGCCTGAGAGGGTGGGCGGTCACATTGGGACTGAGATACGGCCCAGACTCCTACGGGAGGCAGCAGTGGGGAATTTTGCACAATGGGGGGAACCTTGATGCAGCGACGCCGCGTGAGGGATGGAGGCCTTCGGGTTGTGAACCTCTTTCGCTCGTGTGCAAGCCGCTATTTGGGTAGTGGTGAGTGTAGCGGGTAAAGAAGCGCCGGCTAACTACGTGCCAGCAGCCGCGGTAATACGTAGGGCGCGAGCGTTGTCCGGATTTATTGGGCGTAAAGGGCTTGTAGGCGGTTTGTCGCGCCTGTCGTGTAATCCTCTGGCTTAACTGGGGGTGTGCGGTGGGTACGGGCAGGCTTGAGTGCGGTAGGGGAGATTGGAATTCCTGGTGTAGCGGTGGAATGCGCAGATATCAGGAGGAACACCGGTGGCGAAGGCGGGTCTCTGGGCCGTTACTGACGCTGAGGAGCGAAAGCGTGGGGAGCGAACAGGATTAGATACCCTGGTAGTCCATGCTGTAAACGTTGGGCACTAGGTGTGGGGGCCGCCCTTGGTTTCTGCGCCGTAGCTAACGCTTTAAGTGCCCCGCCTGGGGAGTACGGCCGCAAGGCTAAAACTCAAAGGAATTGACGGGGGCCCGCACAAGCGGCGGAGCATGCGGATTAATTCGATGCAACGCGAAGAACCTTACCAAGGCTTGACATGCGCCCTGAGCGCCTAGAGATAGGTGTGCATTTGGTTGGGGGTGTGCAGGTGGTGCATGGTTGTCGTCAGCTCGTGTCGTGAGATGTTGGGTTAAGTCCCGCAACGAGCGCAACCCTTGCCCTATGTTGCCAGCGCGTTATGGTGGGGACTCGTGGGGGACTGCCGGGGTTAACTCGGAGGAAGGTGGGGATGACGTCAAATCATCATGCCCCTTATGTCTTGGGCTTCACGCATGCTACAATGGCAGGTACAGAGGGTTGCGATGCTGTGAGGTGGAGCGAATCCTTTAAAGCTTGTCTCAGTTCGGATCGGGGTCTGCAATTCGACCTCGTGAAGGTGGAGTCGCTAGTAATCGCAGATCAGCTACGCTGCGGTGAATACGTTCTCGGGCCTTGTACACACCGCCCGTCACGTCACGAAAGTTGGTAACACCCGAAGCTTGTGGCTTAACCTTTTTGGGGGGAGCAGGTGACGGTGGGATTGGCGATTGGGACGAAGTCGTAACAAGGTAGGCGTACCGGAAGGTGCGGCTGGATCACCTCCTTTCTAGGGAGCCCTGTTTGTGCGTTTGTTTCTGCTCTTTTTGGGGTGGGGCGCGTTGTGGGGTTGCAAGTGTTGGCGGAGCAGACACATTGTCGGGTTTTCTTTCAATTCCTGTGTGTTTTGGAAGTGTGTGTTGCCTGCGTCTGGCTGCTGTTGTGGTGGTTGGGTGTGTGGTGGGTTGTTTGTGAACTGTATAGTGGTTGTGAGCATCTTTATTGTGTTTTCTGTGTTTTGTTGTTTTTGCATGTTTTCATGTTTGTGTTGTGTTTAGTTTTTGTGGGCATTCGGTGGATGCCTTGGTACCAAGAGCTGATGAAGGACGTGGCGGCCTGCGATAATCCTTGGGGAGTTGGCGAGCGAGCGTTGATCTGAGGGTGTCCGAATGGGGGAACCTGGCTGGGGTTGTGCCTGGTCACTATCATCTGAATTCATAGGGTGGTAGGGGGAACGCGGGGAAGTGAAACATCTTAGTACCCGTAGGAGAAGATATTTCGTCAGTAGTGGTGAGCGAAAGCGGATGATGGCTAAACCGTGTGCGTGTGTGACTCGGCGGGGGTTGCGTGTGCGGGGTTGTGGGGCTCTTTTTTCTCATCTTCTGCCGGGGGTGGGGGTGTGTGCGTGTGCGTGTGGTGAACATCTTGGGATGGGTGACCGAAGTGCGTGATAGTCGTGTAGCTGTGTGTGTGCGTGTGTGCCAAAGGGGTGCCCGAGTAGTGCGGGGCTCGTGGAATCTCGTGTGAATCTGCCAGGACCACCTGGTAAGCCTGAATACTTTTTGGTGACCGATAGTGCATAGTACCGTGAGGGAATGGTGAAAAGTACCCCGGGAGGGGAGTGAAATAGTGCCTGAAACCGGGTGCCTGTAAGCCGTCAGAGCCTGCTTTTGTTGGGTGATGGCGTGCCTTTTGAAGAATGAGCCTGCGAGTCAGTGATGCGTGGCGTGCTTAACCCGTGTGGGGGATGCGTAGCGAAAGCGAGTCTTAATTTTGGGCGTGTGTCGCGTGTTGTGGACCCGAAGCGGGGTGATCTACCTATGGTCAGGGTGAAGCTATGGTAAGACGTGGTGGAGGCCCGTACCCACCAGGGTTGAAAACCTGGGGGATGAACTGTGGGTAGGGGTGAAAGGCCAATCAAACTCCGTGATAGCTGGTTCTCCCCGAAATGCATTTAGGTGCAGCGTCACACTGGGCTTGGTGGAGGTAGAGCTACTGGTTGGTTGATGGGCCGTGTTGGTTACTGACGTCAGCTAAACTCCGAATGCCATTTCAAGTGGGTGTGGCAGTGAGACTGCGGGGGATAAGCTTCGTGGTCGAGAGGGAAACAGCCCAGATCATCGGCTAAGGCCCCTAAGCGTGCGCTGAGTGGGAAAGGATGTGGAGTCGCGTTGACAGCCAGGAGGTTGGCTTAGAAGCAGCCATCCTTGAAAGAGTGCGTAATAGCTCACTGGTCGAGTGGTTGTGCGCCGATAATGTAGCGGGGCTTAAGCGTGCCGCCGAAGCCGTGGCAATAACTTTTTGTTTTTGGGTAGGGGAGCGTCCTGCTCTGGGTGAAGCTGCCTGGTGATGGGTGGTGGACGGGGTGGGAGTGAGAATGCAGGCATGAGTAGCGTTTCGTGGGTGAGAATCCTACGCGCTGATTGACTAAGGGTTCCAGGGGCAGGTTTGTCCGCCCTGGGTTAGTCGGGTCCTAAGGCGAGGCCGACAGGCGTAGTCGATGGGTGACCAGTTGATATTCTGGTACCGTTTGTTTTCCGTCTAACGCTGCATGCTTTCGCGTCGTGTGCTTGCCGTGCGTGGTGTTGTCTTTCGGGATGATGCTGAGTGTGGCTGTGTGTGGTGTGGGGTGTGTGGTGAGCATTGGGGTGACGCAGGGAGGTAGTTGCTGCACACTGGTGGTTATGTGTGTCTAAGGTTGTGGCCTGTTTCTTGGGTGAAATCCGGGAAGCTGCGTTTGATCGCGTGGGTGAGGGCTGATGGGGCTGCCTGTTGGGGTGGCTAGTGGTGATCCTGTACTGCCGAGAAAAGCCTGGATGTGAGGAAGATGAGCGCCCGTACCCTAAACCGACTCTGGTGGTCAGGTAGAGTATACCGAGGCGTGCGAGTGAATCATGGTTAAGGAATTCGGCAAATTGCCCCCGTAACTTTGGGATAAGGGGGGCCCTGCTGGTGTGCCTGCTGTTCGTCGGCTTGGTGCTGATTGGGGTCGCAGAGAATTGGGAGAAGCGACTGTTTATTAAAAACATAGGTGTGTGCTAAGCCGTAAGGCGCTGTATACGCACTGACGCCTGCCCGGTGCTGGAAGGTTAAGAGGACGACTTAACTGCTTTTTTGTGGTGAAGGTTTGAATTTAAGCCCCAGTAAACGGCGGTGGTAACTATAACCATCCTAAGGTAGCGAAATTCCTTGTCGGGTAAGTTCCGACCTGCACGAATGGCGTAACGACTTCTCCGCTGTCTCGACCGTGATCTCGGTGAAATTGCAGTACGAGTAAAGATGCTCGTTTCGCGCAGCAGGACGGAAAGACCCCGGGACCTTTACTATAGCTTGGTATTGGTGTGTGTTTGTGCTTGTGTAGGATAGGTGGGAGACTGTGATGCCGTGCCGCTAGGTGTGGTGGAGTCGTTGGTGAAATACCATTCTGGTTCAAGTATGCATCTAACTTGGAGCCCTGATCGGGTTTGGGGACAGTGCCTGGTGGGTAGTTTAACTGGGGCGGTTGCCTCCTAAAGGGTAACGGAGGCGCTCAAAGGTTCTCTCAGCCTGGTTGGTGATCAGGTGGTGAGTGTAAGTGCACAAGAGGGCTTGACTGTGACACTGACGGGTGGAGCAGGTACGAAAGTAGGAACTAGTGATCCGGCCATGGCTTGTGGAAGCGTGGTCGCTCAACGGATAAAAGGTACCCCGGGGATAACAGGCTGATCTTGCCCAAGAGTCCATATCGACGGCATGGTTTGGCACCTCGATGTCGGCTCGTCGCATCCTGGGGCTGGAGTTGGTCCCAAGGGTTGGGCTGTTCGCCCATTAAAGCGGTACGCGAGCTGGGTTTAGAACGTCGTGAGACAGTTCGGTCCCTATCCGCTGCGCGCGTTGGAAACTTGATGAAGGCCCGTCCCTAGTACGAGAGGACCGGGATGGACGAACCTCTGGTGTGCCAGTTGTACTGCCAGGTGCATTGCTGGTTGGCTACGTTCGGTTGGGATAACCGCTGAAAGCATCTAAGCGGGAAGCTTTCTTCGAGATGAGGTTTCCGTGCCCCCCTTTTTGGGGGGTGGGAGGTCCCCAGTAGATGACTGGGTTGATAGGCCAGAGGTGGAAGCATTGTGAGGTGTTGTGAGCCGACTGGTACTAATGGGCCGATTCTAAACCAACACTCCACACTAGTGTGTGGGGCGAAGCGAGAAAACACGTGCACCCTATGTTTGGGGTGTGGTGCTTGCAATCACTGTGCGGTACACACTCAACCCACATACGGTGGGTGGGTGACATTTTTTGCGGTGGCTCATGGCAGGCGGGAAACGCCCGGCTCCTTTCCGAACCCGGAAGCTAAGCCGCCTTTGCGCTGATGGTACTGCGACCGGGGGGTCGTGGGAGAGTAAGACACTGCCGCAATCAACCGTGAGTTGGGGGTGGGGTACAGGCCTGGAGACAGGCACGTACCCCACCCCCCCTTTTTTACGCGCACACGCAAGCCCGCACACCCAGCGGGGCTGACCGACCGGATACCCAGTCAACCAGCATTTCATGTTTCACATCACATACGCCGCGGCGAATAGCTATTATGAGATCGGCATTAAGGCCACCGACAACGAATGGAGACAGACATGAACTTTGACGATCTGAAGAACAAGGCGACCGACGCGGTGCAGAACTCCGGCAAGGCAGACGATGTGCTGAACAACGTGTCGGAATCAGCCAAGAACGCCACCGACCACAAGTACGACGATAAGATCGACTCAGCGCGCGACGCGATCTCCAGCAAGATCGGTCACAAAGACGAAGCTGGCGCCGAGGATCCCCAGGCAGAAGCCAAGTAAGAACTTCATGTCATAATTCGAGCTGGTAGGGCAGAATGGTCTCGTGAATGAGAACCAGTCCCTACCAGCTTCGTGCATTATTGTGGCCGCAACACCGATCGGCGATGTCAACGACGCGTCGCCTCGGCTGTGCGCAGCCCTCCAGCAGGCAGATGTCGTTGCCGCCGAAGACACGCGCCGAGTCCGTGCATTGGCCTCGCGCCTCGGTGTCCACATTGCAGGATCCATCCTCGCCCTCCACGACCACAACGAGGGCGAGCGCGCGGGCGCACTCATCAGCCAGGCAAAATCAGGTGCACGCATCCTCGTCGTCTCCGATGCCGGCATGCCGACAGTCTCCGATCCGGGCTATCGCATCGTTCACGGAGCTATTGACGAGGGAGTACGCGTCACCGCCCTGCCAGGCCCTTCCGCTCCAGTAACGGCCCTCGCTGTGTCGGGTCTGCCATCAGACCGCTTCGCCTTTGAAGGATTCCTGCCACGCAAACAGGGAGAAGCTGAGCGCACACTCAAGGAACTGGCACGCGACCCGCATACTCTGATTTTCTTCGAATCACCGCGCCGGGTTCATGCCACGCTGTCGTTGATGTCTGAGCACTTCGGTGGCGCCAGGCGCGCGGTCGTGTGCCGAGAGCTGACCAAAGTGCACGAAGAAATCATGCGCGGAACCCTGGCGGAACTGGTCGACGCTACGCAGGGCGACGTGCTCGGTGAGATCACCATTGTCGTTCAAGGCGCCACTCAGAGCGTGAACGCACGGGACCATGTGCAGGCCGTCCTTGCCCTTGTTGACGAAGGTATGCGCCTGAAAGACGCTGCCGCTCAGGTCGCGCAAGCAACGGGTGCGCGCCGCAATGACCTGTACCGGGAAGCGCTGAAAGCTCGGTAGGAGGCTGTGCGGCGGCGCGGCTAGAACGTCGCAGCAGTGGATGCGAGCTGCTGCACGCCCTCCTCGTTCATGCGTTCACGAGCCTTGACACCAAGCTCTTCGCTCACCGGCGCCGTCAAATCTGAAAACACGCGAACCGTGAACTGCTCACGAACCGCATCGATTGCCGTATCGCACACGCAATGAGACTCAGCCAGTCCCACCACATCCACGTCAGTGATCCCCGCGTGGTGAAGTGCGTCGGCCAGGGTGGTGCCATCGTCTGCGACACCCTCGAACCCTGAATAAGCAGCCTCGTACTGGCCCTTCTTGACGGCAATGTCGACGGGAACATCACTGAGTGCCTGGTGGACTTCCGCATTCGGTGTGCCGGCAACACCGTGAGGCGGCCATGAGTCGACGAAATCCGGCTCGTCGGAAAAATGTGCACCTGGGTCAATGTGCCAGTCCTGGGTGGTCGCAATGAGGTCGTACGTATCCGGGTGGCTGCTCACAAAAACGGCGATACGCTGCGCAACCGCGTTGCCGCCCTCGACTCCGAGTTCACCGCCTTCGCAGAATGTCGGTTGGACATCGACGATGATGAGCGCGCGGGACACGGTTCCTCCTCATGATTCGGTGCATATGCACACCTTTGTGGGTTGGTCTTAACTGTAGATGTACGGCAGCGAAAGTGCGAACCGACAGGCGCGAAGCGCGTGCGAATATGTCTCCTCTTGCTTAGGCTGAAGATATGAAACTTGGTGACAGGCATTGGGATATTTCAGGTGTCGCGTTGGGCGGCAACACCTTCGGGTGGACTGCCGATGAGGCGATGACTGCCGACATTTTGGACGCGTACGCCGATCTGGGCGGAACGCTCGTCGACACCGCCGACGTCTACTCTGCATGGGTGGATGGTCACGAGGGAGGCGAATCCGAACTGGCCATGAAGCCGTGGCTTGCACGCCCCGGCAACCGCGACCGCCTGCTGATTGCCACCAAAGTTGGATCCAAGGACTCCCGCAAGGGATTGCGACCGGAGAACATTCACGCTGCCGTGGAAGAATCGTGCGAACGCCTGGGCATTGGCACGATCGACCTGTACTACGCACACTTCGACGAACCCGACGTTCCCATTGATGAGGTCGCCAGCGCGTTTCATGACCTGGTTGAACAAGGCACCATCCGTGAAATCGGAATGTCCAACCTGGAGCCGGATCGCCTGCGCGCATGGTGCAACGCCGCGCGCGAACATGGCTACCACATGCCGATCGCCCTGCAGCCGCACTTCAATGTCGTACACCGAGCCGAATTTGAATCAGAGCGCCTTGACATTGCGCGCGAATGGAACCTGGGTGTCTTCCCTTATTTCTCGCTGGCTTCCGGTTTCCTGACCGGTAAGTATCACCGCGGCGACAAGCTGGAAGGCGACCGAGCCGGAATGGTGGCTCCGTACGTGTCCGCTCAGGCGTTCGACGTGGTTGACGCGGTGACGCGCATTGCCCGCGATAAGGATGTGGCACCGGCTGCTGTCGCCCTCGCCTGGCTGATCGCGCAGCCCACCATTGCTGCACCGCTCGCCTCGGCACGTAACCTCGGGCAGCTCGAAGGCATCATGCAGGCCAGCTCCGTGGAGTTGAGCCAGGAGGAGATTGACGAACTGACGCGCCTGTCGGATGGGCTTTAGGTCACGACCGGCCCCGGCCCGTTCCTCACAGGCGGAAAATCAGTCTAGGCTAAGGGTATGAGTCGTATTCTGTCTGCCGTCGCGTGGCCCTACGCTAACGGGCCGCGCCACATTGGTCATGTTGCTGGTTTCGGTGTTCCCTCTGACGTGTTCTCCCGCTATATGCGAATGGCGGGGCACGACGTCCTGATGGTGTCGGGAACGGACGAGCACGGCACACCGATCCTGGTGGCGGCTGACCAGGAACACGTCACCGCCCGCGAACTTGCCGACCGCAATAACCGCCTGATTGTCGAAGACCTGCAGGCACTGGGCCTGTCCTACGACCTGTTTACGCGCACCACCACCGGTAATCACTACAACGTTGTGCGCGCCATGTTTGAGGTTGTCCGAGACAACGGCTACATGCTGGTGGAAACCACGCGAGGCGCAATCTCTCCCTCGACGGGACGCACCTTGCCGGACCGTTACATCGAGGGCACGTGCCCACTGTGTGGGGCCGAGGGAGCGCGCGGCGACCAGTGCGACAACTGCGGCAACCAGCTTGACCCGACAGATCTGATCAACCCGCATTCACGCATTAACGGTGAGACACCCGAGTTCGTCTCCACGGACCACTACTTCCTCGACTTGCCCTCCCTGGCCGCTGCGTTGTCGAAGTGGCTGGATGAGCGTGAAGAGTCCGGCACGTGGCGTCCGAACGTCATCAAGTTCTCTCAGAACTTCCTCAAGGAAATCCGGCCGCGTGCCATGACTCGCGACATTGACTGGGGAATCCCGGTTCCAGGGTGGGAAGACCAGCCCTCCAAGCGCCTGTACGTCTGGTTTGACGCGGTCGTCGGCTACCTGTCCGCATCGATCGAGTGGGCGCGCCGAAGCGGCGATCCTGACGCGTGGCGCAAATGGTGGAACGACCCGGAGGCGCTGTCCTACTACTTCATGGGCAAGGACAACATTGTCTTCCACTCGCAGATCTGGCCGGCTGAACTGCTCGGATACAACGGTGAAGGTGCGAAGGGTGGCGAGCCGGGTGACCTCGGGCATTTGAACCTGCCCACAGAAGTGGTCTCGTCTGAGTTTCTCACCATGGAAGGCAAGAAGTTTGCCTCCTCACGCGGCATTGTCATCTACGTGCGAGACATGCTCAGCCGCTACCAGCCTGACGCGCTGCGTTATTTCATCAGCGCGGCCGGCCCGGAAACATCCGACGCGGACTTCACGTGGACGGAGTTCGTGCGCCGAACCAATTCGGAGCTGGTGGCAGGGTGGGGCAACCTGGTCAACCGCACCGCATCGATGATCCACAAGCGCTTTGGTGAAATCCCGCAGCCCGGAGAACTCACCGACGATGACCGCGCATTGCTGGACGCAGTTGAAGCCGGCTTTGATGAGGTCGGCTCGCTCATCCGCACGCATCATCAGAAAGCCGCGCTGGGCCAGGCAATGCACCTGGTCGGCCTGGCGAACAAGTACGTGACTGATCAGGCGCCGTTCAAGTTGAAGGCCGAGGAGGAGCGCCCTCGTCTGGCAACAATCTTGTGGACACTGGCGCAGGTGGTGAGCGACCTGAACATTATGCTCAGCCCGTTCCTGCCGCACTCAGCCAACGACGTGGACACCGTGATGGGCGGCGAGGGCACCATCGCCCCCATGCCGCGCATCGATGAGGTTGAAGATCTGGACGTGACGAACGAGGATGGCTCACCGCGACGCTACCCGATTCTGACCGGCGACTACACGCATGTTCCTGAGTGGAAGCGCCATGATATTGAGGTTGGCCGTCCGATCGCCAAACCCGCGCCCGTCTTCCGTAAGCTTGACGACGCCATTGTCGACGAGGAGCTGGAGCGGGCTCAGGCCTGACAGTGCCGCGTAGCTAGCGGCCCTCTTTACGTGCCGTGACTACTGCCGCGACGATCAGTCCCAGGCCCAGCAGGATCAGTGATCCGATGAGCAGGATTGACATGTTGACCGTGGAATGAATTCCCACGATGAACACGAGGACTCCTGCCATGATGATAATTGCCGCCCAGATGAGCTGCCCAACGTTGACGGATGGAGGTGGCGGGGGCGGCAACGCGGGTGCCGCAGGATTTTCGCCTTGCTCGGCAGAGCGCCAGTCCGCGCTGTCGGGCTGCGCCTCAGTGTCGGTCTTCTCTGGTGTTGATTCGTCGCTCATTGCTGCATCCTTATCCATTGCTGCGTGAAGATGATTGAGCAGTGTCTCCTGACTGTGCGCCGCTTTGAGACAGGTCGCCGCTCTGGATCGTGTCACCGGAGATATCTGCAGGCGCAGACTCGATGATGGTGACGCTGCCGTACACATTGGTGATTTCCAGGTTGATCCCGTGCTCAGGAGACCAAAAATCATTGCGGAATGCCAGTTCCTCTGACACGAACTGCACTTCCGGAATCCATGGGCTGGACACCCGGCCTCCTTGTGCATCCAGCCAGTAGTCCGAGCGGATCAGACCGACCGAGCTATACAGATGAAACCCCACCGGCTGATTTTGACGCATCACGATCGTCACATCGCCACCAATATCGTCCAGACGGATCGTCTTGAGCGCATCTGCCGGCGCCTGCGAAAGATCCAGAGTGATTGAACCAGTGTCGGATAATTGCGTCGCAGTCCAGTCGTATGTCACGGCCGTGTCTGCCTCTGCCATACCCGGTTCTTCGCTCTCCAGGGTCTGCAGGTATTGCTCCTGCTCGTATTCGGCGTAGCCCACAGCCAGTACAAGTGGAGAGCATACTGCCACAAGAACGGACAGGCAGATCAGCCATGGCGCGCGACGCCCTCGAAAAGCCGTGAACGCAAGGACTATGCCGAGCCCCACGAGAACGCTCGCTGTCAGAACCACGAACACGCGTACCGCATCCACGCCGCCCAGACCTTCCTGAACGACCAACGCGCACGCTGCTGCAAGAGCAAGGACAATGAGGCCGGTAATGGCCAGGTTCGCCGGCATCGGCACAGAGGGCGAGGCCGGTCGCTGCGCAGGTGGCACCGTCCACGGATTGTTCGGCGTGCCGGTGGCAGGAGATGGTGTTGGCGCACTCACAGGCCGAGGCGCGCTGGCGGGGACATAGCTGGATGGTGGCACATGTGGTAGCGCGCCTTTCTGATGGTTACGCGTGTACTGCACCGCACCGGCAATCGCCATAATGGTCAGGATGATCGCGCCAAGAATGACGAGTGGGTAGATCCACGGCACTGCAGCACTGGAAGCCAGTCCGACCAGAGTTGTCACCAGTGCGCCCGCAAACCCCACATCGAATGTGCCGAATCGGATCAGCTGTTCACAGTGAATACGGCCGTCGCGGTACTCAGGCAGGAAAGCCCATGCCAGTCCATAGGCAGGCAAGATGAAAACGGAACACAGCAATCCCAGAACAATCGCCATTGCCCGCACGAATGCCAGATTCCAGCCAGTGCGCGCAGACATGCCGGCGCATACGCCTCCGACCAGGCGATCCTCACCGCGAAACCAGCCTGACCGACGGATGGAATCGAAAAACGATGAGGACCCGGGATCGGTGAAGGGTGTGCCTGCTGAATAACTCATGAAACTACTGTGGCAGACTGAGTCGTTTACATCTATCGGGGAGAGCCCTGATTCCCCCCTGAAAAGAAGCTGAGAATCACGGCTCGGAGCGGTTTTGATGCCAAGATAGAACAGTGACAGCAGCCAATCGTGAGCGCGACAACGGGTGGATTCCGCCTGCCCGCCATGACTCCTCACGTCCACCGCTGATCCGCGCCACACATTCCTCACAGGCCATGCCGCGTCCGATCCTGGCCGGCGTCTGCTCCGGCATTAGCGTCCATATCGGATTACATGTATGGATCGTCCGCGCGATCTGCCTGTTGTTGTGCACGGTGGGAATCGGCATTCTCCTGTACGTCTGGTTCGCCGTCACCATGCAGGTGGACCGCGGCAGGCGCACAAGCCGATCAGATGGCGCGCTCGCCACCCCTTTGACGCGATCGACCTTTTCAGCCCGATCCAAAGGCGTATCCGCCCAGCTGCTTGCCGCCGGACTGATCGCGATCGGCCTCGCCACTGTTCTGGCGATCCTCGTGGTACTCAACGTCGCCCAGGCCGTTGACATCCCCGCCATACTCGCCTCCATCGTCGGACTGGCACTGGTGTGGAGCCAGAGCGCCTCGCGCCGCAAGAAACTCAGCGCGCTGAACATCGTACTGATCGCCGCCGGCGTCGCATTCTTCCTGCTCGGCATTTTCGCCCTGTTCTTCGGCAGCACGTCACGTTTCCTGGTGACTCGCTCCCTGTTCGTCGGCGTGGTGCTGATCGGTGGACTGATCTTCGCGATTGCTCCGCTGTGGCTGAGAGCCTCAACGAACCTGTCAGCGACACGTGAACAGCAGGTGCGCGACGCCGAACGCGCAGATATTGCCGCTCACCTGCACGATTCAGTCCTGCAGACGCTGACACTGATACGCGCTCACGCCCAGGATCCGACCCGCGTTTCAGCATTGGCGCTGCGTCAGGAACGCGAACTGCGATCCTGGCTGTACACGGGTCACCACGAAGTGTCCGACTCCTTTGCCGCAGCTCTTCGCGAGTCCGTTGAGAACGTCGAATCCCGCTACGGCGTCCCGATCGAGGTCGTAAGCGTGGGAGATTGCGTGCCCACCGTTCAGGCCCTCGCCCTGGTTGCCGCCACCACCGAGGCCGCCACGAACGCTGTGCGTCATGGTCGCCCACCGGTCACCATCTACGCGGAAGTCGGCTCAATCAGCCTTGATGTCTACGTGAAAGATCAGGGCAAGGGCTTCGACGTGGACACAATCCCTGACGATCGCCACGGCATCCGACACTCCATTATCGGCAGAATCGACCGGGTCGGCGGCACGGTGACGATCCGTCGCCTGTCATCTGGTACCGAGATCCACATGAATGTCCCCATCGACGAGGGCGACCCTGCGCCCTCGGAGACCACTGAAAACTGAGAGGGAAGAACTGGTGAGTATTCGCATCGTCGTCATCGATGACCATCCTCTGGTGAGAGCAGGTGTGCGTTCCGAACTGGAAGAATCGGGCGCTGACCTGACCGTGGTGGGCCAGGCCGCTGATGTGGACGGCGCTGTTGCGGCCTGCCGTGATCTGCAGCCTGACGTGGCACTGCTGGATGTCCACTTGCCGGGCGGGCAGGGTGGTGGTGGCGCGGAAGTCGTGGCGCGTTGCGCAGATATCCCGCAGGTGCGCTTCCTGGCGCTGTCGGTGTCAGATTCGCCCGAGGATGTGGTGAGCGTGATCAGAGCAGGCGCTCGCGGATATGTCACAAAGTCGATTTCACCTGGCGACCTGCTGGAAGCCATTAAACGCGTTGCGAGCGGGGACGCGGCATTTTCGCCCCGCCTGGCAGGTTTCGTGCTTGACGCGTTCGGCACGCGTGAGGTGGCGGCCCACGAGGACGAACTGGATCTGCTTTCAGCGCGCGAGCAGGAAGTCATGCGCTTGATTGCGCGTGGCTACACGTACAAGGAAGTTGCAGCCGAGCTGTTTATCTCGGTGAAAACTGTCGAGACACACGTGTCAGCGGTGTTGCGCAAACTGCAGTTGTCGAACCGTAATGAACTGACCCGGTGGGCGGCTCAGCGTCACCTGATCTGACCAGTGGTTATGCGAAAAGCCACTGCGTGATGGTTGCCCACACGGGTGGGGCAGTGGTGGGGTCCACGAAAAGTGCGGGCTCCGACAGGCCAAGCTCGGCCTGTGCCTCCTCAGGCACGACGACAATGGCATACAGACACGAGGGGACACCCAGCGTGATGATCATGTCTGTTGTTTCCCATTGGCGCACTCCTGCGGCGCTGAGGTCCTCCCCGTTGTCGTTCATTGCGGCAAGTGCGTCAGTTGTCAGCAAGTTCAGAGTCCACTGGCCAGACTGGAGCTCGCGAGCCAGCGCACTGTCATCGCCTCCTGCCTGAGCAGCAGCTTGCAGCACCTGGTCGCACCGGGCGCCGTCTGCCGAGTACAGCCCTTCCAGCAGCTCCACACTCATCAGAATTGGCCCCTCGTGAACAGAGGGACGAGGCATAAGGTCGAGGAATTGTCCGAAAACGGATGGGACCTCTTCCGGGGGCAGAGCGTAGAGGTGAACGCCGTCGTTGCTGTGCTTGGCGATCGTTGTTGATCTGGAACTGATCCACGCTTCAACGACCTGGGCTGAATGGGGGCGAACGTCGAGAGCCTGGAATCGTGAGCGCACCGAGTATGCTGCGCTAAGTGCCTCCAGAGCTGTGGGGGTCGGGTCGCTCGAATCGTCAAGGATATGAGCGTCCACCAGTGAACGATGAACCGGATCTGACAGTGGCTCGCCATTGATGATGAAGGATGTCAGTTCATTCCATTCGTCTTCCGATATGACGAGGACGGGTCCTCCAGCAGTAGTCTGCACAGTTGCCATGAAACTATCCTTCGCGTGAGTGGTCGATTGTCGCGGCCGGCATCGCCTCAAGGCTTGCACCAACGTTTTCGAAAAGTTCGTAGTGTGCGCCGTAGTCGCGGGTCGCGCACGACAGTGTTGCCGTGTAACCGCGCGGCTGGTCTGGATCGAGCCACGTGAACTGACGTATCGTGATGGATTCGTCATCGAGGATGTAGCACCCCAGGCGCGCGAAACCCTTCCATTTCTGCGTGGCGACTTCAGACAGGTCCAGGAGCACGAACCCTGGGATTTCGTCGACCAATGCGTGCGTGGTGGTGTCTCGCCACTCCAGGTCGCCCAGGTCGGTGGGAACCGACGCGACGGTGACGACCAGGTTCGGTGCGTATACGCCATCGCGGCTGTTCTGCGTCTGCGCAGCGATGCAGTCGATTGCCGAGCCAATTCCCTGAGACTGTGAAGCCGCCGGGTTGTCGGGCTTCAATTGCGTCCACCCCTCTGGAAGGAGGGCACTGACGACATGTCCGTGAACTGTTGTCGAGCTATCAGATGTCATGCCACTCATTGTGCATCGCTCCTTTGAACATCGGTACCGGACTCAGTGCTGTGATCCACGCGCGAGGCTTTCAGAGCGCGCTGTTTTTCGTGCCATTCGGGATACATCTGTTTGGGAAGATCGAAGTTAAAGAAACTGAGAATGACGCCAATCATGGGAATAAAAATCAATGCCAGCATGAGTGCGGATAGCGGTTTGGAAAGTTGACTATCTGGCAGATTGCCTGTGAGTGCCAGAACTATAGAACCAGCGAAGAAGAAAAGAGCGATCGAAGGCTCGCCAAGGGCTATTGAGTTCTTAGAACCAAGCCACTGCGCCTGCTTGCGGAAAAAACGCCCTGGCCATGTGTCAGTGAACATAGCTAAAGCCCACATCACAGCCATCAGGATCCCAAAAATACATCCCAAGGCAATCAAGCCAGGATCCTCCTTTCAAATAGCCCGTCGTCACTCATGAGTTCAGTGGAATAGTTTGGAGACCAGTGACAGTGCACTGTCTCCCACCGCATCCCCAAACTTCGATGCCGCAAATCCTCCGATTGCACCGCCGATGAGGCTGCCCGCGAGAATTCCAACGGGTCCACCAAACGTTCCGATCATACCGCCGATCTTCGCGCCAGCCGTAGCTCCAGCCCAGCTGCTGACACCACTGACAGCGGCGCGCGTACCGGCACGCGCGATACGCTCGCCTTCACCCATCTGAGGATTATGGGCATCGGCTTGATATTGCTCGTACCCCTTCAGTCCGGCACTGAGGACATTCATGCCCCTGCCGACCCACTTGGTGGCAGGATGCGAAAGAATTTTCGAGGCGCCCTTCGAAATCTTCGCAGCGGTACTTCCTGCCTGACCCGACTTTGCCATCCAGTTCTTCGCTTTGGTCATGGATGAAAGCCGCTCGAACGTGCCCATGCTCTTGGGGGAGACGAACTTGCCACCTGCCCCGCGTGGCGCGAAACGGAATCTTGAGTCCATCGGCAGCCACTGTGCGGCTTTACCAAGGTTCTTGGCGCGCGAGAAAGCCCAAGGTACCAGAGCCAACCCAAGACCTGGTGGGAAAAGGCTCTTAATGAGCTCTTCGAGGAAATTGAGTTGGTCTTCGCACGCACTATCCATTGTCTCGTGCGCTTCCTGCTCACTTTGACGCAGTTGGTAAGCAGTTTCACCCGCGGCGTTGTACGCCGTGACCTTCCTGTTGTACTCAGCAATTTCAGCAGGACTGGGGTCGCCAACGGGCGGAGTTGGTTCGTTGATCACGTCGCCCGTGACGATCAGACCATTGCCGGATGCTGTGCTTCGTGCTTGAGCAAAATCGTTGCGAATTCCTCTGATAGTGCCAGAAAACGTTGTCAGTGCTGTTGTGAATCTGCCCAAAGAATTTGCGCACTCGAGCAGAGAATCTATCGCTGTGCTGATCTTGTTGACAGACGCGTCATGTGTTTCGCCCTCCAGAGCATCACTGGTGGAGCGACGAACGTCCGAAAGGTTATCGACGTAGTCATCCAGTGAGTCTTTTGCTGCGTTCAGCGATGCGACAGATGAATCTATCTGCGACGGATCAGCTTCGACGCTGGTGTCAATTGCCATCTCAGTCTCATTCCCTTAGGGCTGCTGCGTGTAGGTTGAGGAAAATCGGCCTTGGTGTGTGGTATCAACGTGGACAAACGTCTTGATCGCCGTGTCCATGCCCGACGCGAATGTCTCGACCTGCTTGCCTGCTGCGGCGATGCTTTCCTGCAACGCTGTTGTGAAGGATGAACAGGCAGCGTCCGAACGCCCCGTTCCCTGTGGTGCGTTGAGCGTGATGCTGCGGATACTTGCGGCGGTTGAATGTGCCTCGCTGGCAGCCTTATGCGCCTCAGCGGTATCTACTACCAGATTCATACTTAGAGGCTACAGCGGGGTATTCGATCTTTCAATGGTGTGACTTAAACTACGGACTTCAGAGAATGTCAACTTCAATTGCCCCCTTGGAGTGATGTAGGTCATCTTGTTACGATGTGCACGCACCTAGTGACCGCGTAAAGGAGCAATGGTGAATACCACGTATCGTCGTCGCGTGGCTGCAGGAATTGCAGCCGGCACGTTTGTAACTTTAGGCTTCGGAGTAGCCGCACAGGCCGACACGGCGCAGTCAGATGCTGAGCCCATGTCGGCTTCTTCTGACTCACCAGCACCAGCACCGGCGCCGCGCACGTCAGAGCGAGCCGCCAGGCAGAACAATATTGTGACTCTTGATCTGTACAAGCTTACAGACGTTCACGGTCATATTTCCCAGGCGTCGAAGGGCGGGAATGTGACCGAAGCTGGCCTTGCCGCTGTTGGGTGTTACCTCGACCAGGCCCGTGCAGCCAACGACAACTCGACGTTTACGCTGCTGGGCGACAACATCGGAGCCAGTCCCTACGTCAGCGGCTCGTTGAACGATAATCCCACAATTGAAGCTCTCAACCTTTTGCGCCCGGATGCCTCGACGATCGGCAACCACGAACTCGACATGGGCCAGGAGGTCTTCAAGCAGCGGGTTGACGGTTCAGCTGCCGACCAGTTCGTCCAGGCTCAGTTCCCCTACCTGGCAGCCAATGTCAAAGGGATGGGCACCTACCGTAATGATCAGGGCGAAGAAGTACCCTACCTGGGTGACACGAAGATTGTGAGCACGCCCTCCGGTGTCAAGGTCGCTTTCATCGGTGCGATAGCGCAGGACGTTCCCTACAAGCTCTCACCCAAAACCACTGAGGGCCTGACATTTGACGACCCCATTGCGGCTGTCAACGACCTGGCAGGTTCCCTCAAGTCGAGCGGACAGGCCGACGTTGTGATCGCCATGCTTGACGACGACGTGAAGAACAACTTCCCGAAGATGGGGAAGAATGTCGACGGCCTCATGGGTGGTGACACGCACGTGCCATACGACTTCGACATGGTGGACGGAGCCGAAGGTAACAAGCTCTCAGCGGTGGCTTCCGGCTCGTACACCGACAACCTCGGCGTGCTGCACATCCAGTACGACACTGCGAAGAACACAGTTGTTGAATCCAGCGCGGACCTGATCCCCGCCAGCGAAATCGCGCAGTGCGGCGAGGATCCTGACATCAAGGACGTCGTCACCAACGCTGAGAAGATGGCGAAAGAAAAAGGCCAGAGCGTTGTTGCCACAATCGCTCCCAACGCGAAGTTCTCACGCGGAGTCTTCGACAAGGCCGAGGGAGAGTCGGCCGGCCCCGGATCCAACCGTGGCATCGAATCAACACTGGGAGGTCTGGCTGCAGACGCAATGCGTCACGCCGTGACCACCCCTGACGGCAAACCCGTGGACATCGGAATGATCAACGCCGGTGGCCTGCGAGCCGATCTTCAGGCCAATGACAAGGGCGAAATCACCTACGCCTCCACATTCGCGGTCATGCCATTTTCGAACCAGATTGGATACGTGACCCTCAAAGGCTCTGACATTAAGCAGGCACTTGAACAACAGTGGAAGACCAACCTCAATTCGCAAAACTCCCGTCCGATGCTCAAGCTTGGCCTTTCCTCCAATGTCTCCTACACCTATGATCCCGCCAAACCGTACGGTGAGCGCATCACATCCGTTCTCGTCAACGGAGCTCCGATCGACGAGGACGCCTCCTACACGGTGGGGTCGGTGACGTTCCTGCTTAGTGGCGGCGACAGCTTCGACGCCCTGACCAACGGCGGTGAACCGATCATTTCACAGGGACTCGACAGGGATTACTTCAATGAGTACCTCAAGGCTCACGAGGGGGAACTGGCCCCTCGAGCACTTAAAGGATCAGTCGGCCTGTCACTGTCAGGTGAGGCGGTGCCGAACAACTCGGTTATCTCGATCGACCTGCGTGGACTGTCCTTCAGTGAAGGCCCGGGAATCACCGACACGGTCACCGTGAGTGCAGGAAGCCAGAAGGCAACCGCCAAGGTGAATAACTCACTGGTCGAACCTCAGGCCAATACGGAGGCCAGCATCATCACCACTGATGGTGCAGGTCAGGCTCAGGTTGAACTGACTGCTCAGGCTGACTGCTCGGCGACCCCCGGACAGGTAGTCGAGCTGCCACTGACCGTGTCGACCGATGCCGGGGATGTTGTCACAGCGACCAATGGCCTGGTTGTGCGCGTCTCCTGCCCGGCCGCCCAGCGTCCCGTCGAGGAGGGAAAGGCGCCAGCAGGTGCCCCTCAGACCGGTAAGATCGCGCGGACAGGTGCCACCGATTCAGTTGCGATTGCTGCCCTGGTCCTTGCCGGCGTGGGAGCTGCGCTGACGATGCGTCGCCACCGCGCCTAAGATCGCTGTCACATCCGCCCTGGGCATCGCGCGGGTACGGAAATGCCCGCGCGATGCCCTACAGTGGAGTCGATGAATCAGCGTTATTTTTCAACCAGACGGCCACGTATCGCCCTTCCGGACCTGGGCTTCACCCAGACCGCAACGGAGCCTGACGCCGCCCTCGTCAATGACACAGGTGTCGATGCGCTGCTGGACGGGCTGAACGATCAGCAACGCGACGCCGTCACCCACGAGGGCAGTCCGCTTTTGATTCTGGCTGGTGCCGGGTCAGGTAAGACGCGTGTGCTGACCCATCGCATCGCCTGCCTGCTGGAAACGGGGCGCGCACGCCCCAGTGAAATCCTGGCGATCACCTTCACGAACAAAGCGGCAGCTGAGATGCGTGAACGCGTAGCGAACCTGATTGGGCCTGCGGCAAGATCCATGTGGGTGTCCACATTCCACTCGGCGTGTGTGCGGATCCTGCGCAAGGAACACGCTGCGGCAGACTTGACATCAACGTTCACGATTTACGATGCGCAAGATTCGCAGCGCCTGATACAGATGGTGCTCAAAGCCGCCAACGTCGATGTCAAACGCTTCACGCCGAAAATGGTGGCCGCACGAATCTCTGACCTGAAGAATGAGCTGGTCGCTCCCGTCCAGTTCGAGGCGAATGCGCCCAACGATCCGATCTCGCAGGTTGTGGCGGAAGCGTATGTCGAATACGACAAACGACTGCGCCAGGCCAATGCGCTCGATTTTGATGATCTGATTTCGCGCACAGTGGCCCTGCTTCGCGACAAACCCGCCGTCGCTGAGCACTACCACCGACGTTTCCGTCACATCCTGGTCGACGAATATCAGGACACGAACCACGCGCAGTACGTGCTGGTTCGACTGCTCACCGGCAGTGGCGATGACGGTGTCGACAGCGCGGAGCTGACAGTTGTGGGTGATTCGGACCAGTCGATCTACGCGTTTCGTGGCGCCACGATCCGCAACATCGAAGAATTCGAACGCGATTTTCCCGGTGCCCGCACGATCTTGCTGGAACAGAACTACCGATCCACGCAGAACATTTTGTCCGCAGCCAACGCCGTCATTGCTCGCAATCAGGGCCGCCGCCCGAAGAACTTGTGGACCGCTCACGGTGACGGGGCGCCGATCGTGGTGGCCGCACTGGACAGCGAATATGACGAAGCGCGTTTCCTCATCAAAGAAATCCGTCGCCTGCACGACCAGGGAATTGACGAGGGTGACATCGCGGTGTTTTATCGCACGAACGCGCAATCACGTGCCTTGGAAGAACTCCTGGTCCAACAGGGAATCGCCTACCGGCTGGTGGGTGGCACGCGCTTCTACGAACGCAAGGAAATCAAGGATGCGATCGCCTATCTGCAGGCCGTGGTCAACCCCGACGACACGGTGTCGCTGCGGCGGATCCTCAACACTCCGCGCCGCGGCATCGGTGCGCGCGCCGAGGGTGCATTGCTGGCGCACGCAGACCTGTATAACGTGTCGCTGGGTGAAGCGATTCGACACGTCTGGGTCCACGCAGGCAGTCCCGCTGGTGAAGGGGAAGGGATCGAGATCCCTGAAACAGAAGAAAAGTCAGCAGCGGAATCTGCCGGCGACCCTGTCCCGTCCGTTCAGGGGCTTACCCCGCGGGCATCTGCATCTGTCGCAGGTTTCTGGGGGCTGCTTGAAGCCGCACGCGCACTGGACAGGGCCGGCGCGCCGCCAGCCGATATTCTCGACGAGATCCTTGACCATTCCGGCTACCTTGCCGAACTCAAGCGCTCAGATGACCCTCAGGATGCATCGCGCGTGGAGAACCTGGCTGAACTGCACACTGCTGCCACGACGTTCCGTCAAAGTGAACCGGAAGGAACGCTGCTCGACTACCTCGAACGCGTCTCACTGGTGGCTGACTCCGACCAGGTGCCGTCCGATGAGGAGCGTGGCGGCTTTCTGACGCTGATGACCGTTCACACCGCTAAGGGCCTGGAATTTCCCGTTGTTTTCGTCACCGGTATGGAGGATGGCATCTTCCCGCACCAGCGCTCCCTGGGCGAAGAAGCTGAACTTGAAGAGGAACGCCGCCTCGCGTATGTGGCGATCACGCGAGCCCGCTCACGCCTGTACCTGACGAGGGCGGGGCAGCGTTCCGCCTGGGGCACACCGCAGGAATTTCCGCCCTCACGCTTCCTGGATGACATTCCGCCCGAGCTGATCGATGAGCGCTCCTCCATGACATCGACAGAACGCCTGCGTCAGGTGCACCGACAACGCGCCGACCGGTACGGTGACGCTGATGCGGCACCGGCATTCGGGTCAGGGCATTCAAATCTGAGGAGCGCTGCTTTTCGCCTTGCGGGTCGGCGCGCTGTCCGAATGGGAGTTCCACCGGCTCAACAGGCGGAGCCTCCCTCGGACACGACGTCGCTGGTACTGAAGACCGGTGACGTGGTCGAGCATGCGACGTTCGGACGTGGCACCGTGCTGAGCGTGGAAAACAGTGGGGCGCGGGCCGTGGCGCGTATTGACTTTGCCGGCCGGACGAAGAATCTGCTGATCCGAATGGCTCCGCTGACGAAGATTTCATAGGAATTTTGTCCAAAGGGTAGGACTGAAGGCCTCCTTCACGGTAGTCTGAAGGCGATGTCTCGATGTCAAGGTAATTTGTGGCGTCGAAGAAGATCGTGCGAATACTGAAAAGGAGACAGGCGTGGACCTATACGAGTACCAGGCGAAGGAACTGTTCAAATCGCATGACGTGCCAATCCTGCCGGGTATCGTCATCACCGAGGCTGACCAGGCAGTTGACGCTGCGAACACGTTGAACGCTGACCTTCTCGTCGTGAAAGCGCAGGTGAAAACGGGCGGCCGCGGGAAAGCCGGTGGCGTCAAACTGGCTCGCAGCGGCGACGAGGCCCGCGAACATGCCAGCAAGATTCTCGGCATGGACATTAAGGGACACACAGTTAACACAGTGATGATCACCGCCGGATGCGATATTGCCGAGGAATATTACTTCTCCATCTTGCTCGATCGTGCGAACCGTCAGCACCTGGCGATGTGTTCACGTGAAGGCGGCATGGACATTGAAACCCTCGCCAAGGAGCGCCCCGAAGCACTGGCCCGCGTTCCCCTGGATGCGCAGCGCGGCATTGACGAGGACGTTGCGCGCGACATCCTGACTCAAGCAGGATTCGAGGGCGACACGCTCGAAAAGATCGTGCCGATCCTCGTCAAGCTCTGGGACACCTATCACGGCGAAGATGCCACGCTGGTGGAAGTCAACCCGCTCGTCCTGACACCAGAAGGCGACGTCATCGCGCTGGACGGCAAAGTCACGCTCGATGACAACGCGCGCTTCCGTCATGCCGAGCATGAACAGCTCATCGATACTGCAGCTGAAGACCCTCGCGAAGCAATGGCGAAAGCTGCAGGCTTGAATTATGTGCGACTGCAGGGCGAAGTCGGCATCATCGGTAACGGTGCCGGCTTGGTGATGTCCACCCTCGACGTTGTTGCGCTCGCAGGTGAGGAATACGGTGTCAAGCCCGCGAACTTCCTGGACATCGGTGGCGGAGCGTCCGCTGACGTGATGGCCAAGGGCCTGGATGTCATCCTCGGAGACGAACAGGTGCGCGCCGTGTTCGTCAACGTGTTCGGTGGGATCACTGCATGCGACCAGGTGGCGCAAGGTATCGTTGAAGCACTGTCGATCCTCGGTGACAACGCCACGAAGCCGTTGGTGGTGCGCCTTGACGGAAACCGCGTTGATGAGGGACGCGAAATCCTCCAGCAAGCCAGTCACCCGTTGGTCCACATGGCACACACCATGGACGGAGCAGCCCGCATGGTGGCGCAGCTGGCTGCCGGCGTCGAGCCCGACCCTGAAGACACATCCGATCCGGCCGCCCCGCTGGCCTGAAACCTGGAAGCACAAGGAGACTTCTCATGTCGATTTTTCTTGACTCACACTCACGCGTCATCGTCCAGGGCATGACCGGATCAGAGGGACGCAAGCACACCCAGCGCATGCTCAACTCGGGCACCGCCATTGTCGGCGGCGTCAACCCGCGCAAAGCCGGACAGTCCGTGACATTCGATGTCCAGGGATACGGGCCGATGGCTGACCAGGTCACCGACGGCCCTGTCGACATCCCTGTGTTTGGAACGGTTGCAGAAGCAGTGAAGGAAACGGGTGCCACAGTATCGGCCATTTTCGTGCCGCCGGCATTTGCGAAAGACGCTGTACTCGAAGCTGTCGATGCCCGCGTGGAGACGGTCGTGGTCATCACCGAAGGCATCCCGGTCGCTGACTCCACGGAGTTCGTGGCCCGCGCACGTGAAGCGGGCGTGCGCGTGATCGGACCGAACTGCCCAGGCATTATCAGCCCCGGACAGTCGAACGTCGGCATCACCCCGGCAGATATCACCGGCCCAGGACGGCTGGGACTGGTATCGAAGTCCGGCACACTGACCTACCAGATGATGTTCGAACTGCGTGACATCGGCTTTACCACCTGCCTGGGAATCGGTGGTGATCCGGTTATTGGCACCACGCACATTGACGCGCTCGAAGCCTTTGAAAATGACCCCGACACCGAATTGGTCGTCATGATCGGTGAAATCGGTGGCGACGCGGAAGAGCGCGCAGCTCAGTGGATTTCCGAACACATGACCAAACCGGTGGTGGCCTACGTTGCCGGTTTCACGGCTCCGGAAGGCAAGACGATGGGGCATGCCGGCGCGATCGTGTCTGGATCTTCCGGCACGGCCGCGGCGAAGGCTGAAGCACTCGAGGCCGTCGGCGTGCGGGTGGGCCGTACACCTTCCCAAACTGCCATCATCGCTCGCGAGATTCTGCAGAAATAACATCCGGTCGTGCACCGCTGATCGTGAATGAACTTTCTCATGGTCGGCGGTGCACCTCCATGTGTGGGCGCGGATGCGAGACGATGAAGAACGATGACGCACTCACCTGACTCTTCCCCATCGCAGCGCCCTGACAGGCAGCGCGCAGAAGCGGACCTGTCCGCTGATGAGATCCCAACCGAGGTGGTTGGCGCGTGGCTTGAGGAGGAAGACCGTGAAGCAGGTGCGTCGCTGATTTTTGGGCCGGCTCACGATGAGGCAGACAGTGATGATGAACCCGAATTGGATAATTCGGAAAAAGAAACTGAACGCCTCGACCTTGACGGAGCCGACGAGACAGATGCCAAGGCGCCCTCGCCAATTCGAGTGGCCCCGGCACCTCAGGTGCACGACGAGGAACCTCACACCACTCGCACCGCCGTGCGGCGACGCACGATCCGCATCGCACTGCCTGACGGGTGGGCACGCTCCGGCCTGGCCGGCATTGAGGCGGCCCTGATCGGATGGGCGTTCATGATGGTCGTGACGCTGGTGGGGTACTGGTTCGTCTCGCAGAACCCCTGGCTGGCGTCGACCAGCTGGGACGATGCTCGGGCAGTGGGTGGTGACCTCTGGGCTGCGACGCTGGGAGCGCCGATCACGGTGGGGCAGAGCGACATCCTCGCCATTCCGACACTGCTCGGAGCGCTGCTGATCATCATTTTGCGTGTTCTTCTGCTGCCGGGACGGGATTTTCCTGCCGCCGCGCAGTGGATGGCTGTCCCCACGTTTGCAGTCACGGCGCTCATTACAGCTGGAGCGTCCTCGGCTCACATCAACGTGTGGCGCGCACTGCTCGGTGCGCTCGTCATTCCGCTTCTGGCAGCGACCTGGGCGGTAGTTGCTGCTCGACACACGTGGACATGGCCCACGATTTCATCTGAACGGCGCGAATCGTTGACATGGCTGTGGTCAGGGCTGCGCCTTGGTCGCGTTGCCGTGGCACTGACAGTGCTGTTCAGCCTGATCATGAGCGCCGTGTCAATCCTTGTTTCTCTCCAGCGTATCTCCGGTATCCACGAACTGCTCTTTGCTTCGACCAAGGACACGGTCATCATCAACATTGTCCAGGCCCTGTTTGCTCCGTCGATCATGGCATGCGCACTGGCGTGGATCGCGGGGCCTGGTTTCTACGTGGGTGCCGACGCCCTCCATTCAGCGGCGAACGCACCTGTTGCGCCGATTCCGGCGATCCCGATTCTTGCGGCCGTCCCACAGACAGCTCCGGGCCACTGGGTGGCCTGGGCGTTGGTGGGAGTGGGAATCCTGCTGGGCGCATGGGCGGCGTGGCGGCATCGTATGACGCACCTGTGGAAACAGGCGGCTGCGATGGGAGTGGCCACCGTGATCACTGCGCTCGTCATCGCAGCGTGGCTTGCCTCGTCGCGCATGTCGTTGGGGTCGACCCGTCTGAGCGTCGTTGGCCCGCGCGTGTGGTGGAGCGTGCTGTTCGTCGTACTGGAAGTGTGCATGGTCGCACTCGCGGTGTCCCTGGCAGCACATCCGACCACGATCGCGTGGGTGCGCCGAGCGGCCGCAGCTTTGACGGCGTGGACGAAGGCGCGTATTGCCGCATGGAAGAAGAATCGCGCCCAGTCATCGACGAGGGAGACGCCCCTTCCAGCTCCTGACCTGAATGAAGCCGGCGAAGAGACGCCGGAGGAAGAGGAAACGGCGCTGGAAGAAGAGGTGACCGAAGAACTGCCCGCTCCTCCGCGTGCTCCGGATGCCCGCATGGAAGCACTCAAAGCCAGCGCTGCGCCCACGGAACCCATCGCCGTGTCAGACAATACTGACAACAGTGACGAAGATCTGAAAGATCACAGCTAGGCGCATATCCAGCGCCGCCCTCGTACACTAAAAGAGGCCGCAACTGGCGAGGGTGGAGGACCACCGGGAAGCGGCTGAAGCAGCCTCGCACGGCGCCGCCCGCCTGGGCGCTGAGGACCGACCTTGAACCCCCTTGGAGGAAGAATTGTCAGTCCGTTTGGATAACCTCGAACCCGTTGATGTCCGCCCGATCCGCAGAGCACTGATCTCCGTTTACGACAAGACCGGCCTGGTTGACCTGGCTCGCGCACTCGCTGATGCTGGCGTCGAAATCGTGTCCACCGGTTCAACTGCACAAAAAATCCGTGACGCGAAGATTCCTGTGACGCCCGTGGAAGACGTGACTGGTTTCCCCGAGGTGCTGGAAGGTCGCGTCAAGACGCTGCATCCGAAGATCCATGCCGGCATTCTCGCTGATCAGCGCAAAGCCGATCACCGCCAGCAGCTCGAAGACCTGGGGATCGCAGCATTCGACCTGGTGGTATGCAATCTGTACCCATTTGAGGACACGGTTGACTCGGGCGCAGGATTCGACGAATGTGTTGAGCAGATTGACATCGGCGGCCCGTCGATGGTGCGCGCTGCTGCGAAGAACCATCCCTCCGTTGCCATTGCTACCAACCCGGAGCAATACGACGCGGTGATCGACGCTGCACGTTCTGAGGGATTCACTCTGGAGGAGCGTCGCGAACTGGCAGCGGCCGCATTCCGTCACACAGCAAATTACGACGCCGCCATCGCTGACTGGTTCGAAGACGAACTGGATGCTGATCTTGATGTTGACGAGTCGGCTGAAGCCGATGACGTTGATGACGCACAGTGGCCACCGGTGCTGGTCTCTGCTTTCGAACGCCTCCACACCTTGCGTTATGGCGAAAACCCGCATCAGGATGCCGCCGTATACGGCGACATCGTCGAGCTGATGGGTGAGGGTGAAGTTGACGTTGAGTTTGACGAACCAGGCGATGAACAGGACGGCGACGACACGACCCAGGACCTGCTGCCTGGCATCGCGAACGCGCGCCAACTGCATGGCAAAGCGATGAGCTACAACAACTACACCGATGGTGACGCAGCACTGCGCGCAGCATTTGACCATGACGAGCCGTGCGTGGCCATCATCAAGCACGCGAACCCGTGTGGGATCGCCATTGGCGCAGATGTGGCGGAAGCACACCGCAAGGCGCATGCATGCGATCCTGTGTCAGCATTCGGCGGAGTGATCGCAGTCAACCGTGAGGTCAGCGTCGAACTGGCCAGGCAGATCAAACCGATCTTTACCGAGGTCGTCCTGGCGCCCTCCTACGCCGAAGGCGCACTGGAAGTACTGGAAACGAAGAAGAACCTGCGAATCCTGCAGGTAGTGCCACCGGTACGCGGAGCCCTGGAGTTCAAGCAGATTTCCGGGGGACTGCTGGTGCAGGAACGCGACGACATTGACGCTGACGGTGACGACCCGGCGAACTGGACTTTGGCGGCAGGCGAGCCGGCCGACGAGGCAACACTGCGCGACCTGGAGTTCGCGTGGCGCACCGTGCGAGCCGTGCGGTCGAACTCAATCCTGCTGGTTCACGACGGTGCAAGCGTCGGGGTTGGCATGGGTCAGGTCAACCGCGTGGACTCCTGCCGTCTGGCGGTCGAACGCGCGAACACGCTGGGTGGCCGCACAACAGGTGACGCCGCTGCTGACAAGGTGGATTCGGCGGGCGGTGCACGCACAGCCGATGTGGTCGCTGACGAGCCGGAGCGCCGTTCCGAAGGTGCCGTTGCCGCCTCGGACGCATTCTTCCCGTTTGCTGACGGCCTCCAGGTGCTGATCGATGCCGGCGTGAAAGCGGTCGTTCAGCCCGGTGGATCGATCCGCGACAACGAGTCGATCGAAGCGGCACAGGCCGCTGGCATCACGATGTACATGACGGGAACCCGTCACTTCGCGCACTGACAGGCGCTCAACGATCTGCATATGCGGGGTAGAGTCAGCTCTACCCCGCAATGTAGATGGGGCTGTCTTCGCACGCATGAGTCCGCTTCCTCATAATGGAACGCAGACCGACACGTCAACGTGAGGAGCTTAGTCCATGTCCACGGTTGCCAAACGAATCATCATCGCCTTGGTGGCACTGATTGTTGTCGCCGCTGCGCTGCTTGGAGTCGCTGTCGTCAGGTGGGGACCCGACTTCGGTATTTGGCTGACTGAGCCCAGTCCACAGCGCTACGGTGAAGTCGCCCTCAGCCATCTTGACCAGGGAATCAACGCATCGTCCGAAGCCTGGCAGGATGAGCGTCCACGAGTCGAACAGGCAATCAGCGAAGCCACCAGCATTGACGAGGTCGACGCTGTCCTGTCCGATGCCGTCAAAATTGCGGGAACGAAGCACTCGTTCTTGATGATGCCGGACGAAGCGCAAGAAGCCGTCGACGAGTACGAGGCGCCGAGCGTGGAAGAAAACGACGGTGTCGTGACTGTTCACATGCCCGCGTTTATGGGCACACCCGACCAGGGCAGCGAATACGCGCAAACTATTGCGCAAGCTGTGTCCGGAGCGAATGTGTGCGCGGCGGTGATTGACCTCAGTGAAAACGGTGGTGGCGACATGGGACCGATGATTGCCGGTATCTCGCCACTGATTCCTGACGGTCCCGTGTCCTACTTTGTTACGGGCGGAGGCGAAAGCGCCGTCATGTTGGAGAGCGGGAAGGTCAGCGGCGGCGGAAGGCCCACGACCGTTGACATCACGGAAAAGTCAGAGGTGCCGGTCGCGATTGTCACCGGTGAACACACCGGCAGCTCCGGTGAGCAGGCTTTGCTCGCTTTTAAAGGCGTACCGAATACGCGCGTGTTTGGCCAGCCGACCGCAGGATATGCCACGGTCAATACACCGTTCCCGCTGTATGGAGGAAAGCAGCTTGTGGTCACAGTCGGCGTGACGAAAGACCGCATGGGAACGACTCACGCGGAAGATCCGATCGCACCGGATGTGACGGTGGAACCTGCTCAAGCGGTGAACGCGGCAACGCAATGGGCGCGCGACCAGGGTTGTCAGTAGATCGCTCAGCGTTGCCCTGTCGCGAACTCGCCTGTATTCACGTCGATGACCATGCGTTCAGGTCCGGCAATGGCGGGCTCAAAACGCATGATCCAGGACCAGTCCATGCGCATCTGGCCGGGGTCCTTGATGTTCTAATTTACCGACTGTAATATTAGGGTGTTAACTGCCGTGAAAGGACAATGATGACTGACGCTGCTTACCCATTCCAAGATGCTGCTTTGTCGACCACTGAACGCGTCGACGACCTGCTGGGACGCCTGACGGTTGAAGAAAAAGCCGGACAACTGACCCAGTACTTCTACCTCGCTATGGCGTTGAACCAGCAGGACGGCGCGCCCGCTGACGGAGAAGATGCGAACACAGCCCAACGCGCGATGGTGGAAAAAGCGATTAAAGCGGGGCGGGTAGGATCACTCCTGTTCGTCAACGAAGCCTCTGAGACGAACCGGCTGCAGAAACTGGCGATTGAGCACCATCGCTTCGGAATCCCATTGATCTTCGGCTACGACGTCATCCACGGTTTGCGTACCATCTTCCCGGTGCCACTGGCAATGGCAGCAAGCTGGGATCCTGACAGCGCCTCGGCCGCCCAGCGCATCGCAGCACGCGAGGCGCGTTCAGTCGGCATCCACTGGGCATTTGCACCGATGGTCGACATTGCACGAGACCCGCGATGGGGACGCATCATTGAAGGCGCAGGTGAAGATCCCTACCTGGGCAGTGCGATGGCTGCCGGACAGGTGGCAGGCTTCCAGGGCGGTGCGGGCGCGGACGGCGCTGTGCCAGGTGACGCCATCCTCGCTGGTCCCAAGCACTTTGCCGGTTACGGTGCGGCTCGCGGTGGCCGCGACTACGAAGACGTCGACCTGTCCGATTCGGAACTTCACAACGTGTATCTGCCTCCGTTCCGTGACGCTGTTGCCGCTGGCGCACGCAACATCATGAGCGCGTACATGGATCTGAACGGCGTGCCTGCCTCGGGCAACAAGTGGTTGCTGACCGACACGCTTCGCGACGAATTCGGCTTCAAGGGGTTCGTTGTGTCTGACGCGAACGCTGTCCACTCGCTCACCGTCCAGCACTTCGCCAAGGACCTGCCCGATGCGGGCGCGCGAGCCGTCAACGCCGGTCTTGATATGGAAATGGCGATGTTCGAGGCCGCATACGAGCACCTGCCCGAAGCGGTAGAGGACGGACGTGTCTCGATGGAGGTGCTGGATGAAGCTGTCCGTCGCGTACTGCGCGCCAAGTTCGACCTTGGCCTGTTTGAACATCCATATGTTGACGAAGGAGACGCTGCCGCAACCCTGTCCACACCTGAGCATCGCGACGCAGCACAGCACGCTGCTGAACGCACATTCGTGCTGTTGAAGAACGAACACTCCACGCTGCCGCTCAAGGCAGACAAGACGTCTTCCATCGCAGTGATCGGTGAGCTGGCCAACGCACGGCGAGACCCGTTGGGCCCATGGTGCTTCAAGTACGACATCGATGAAACAGTGACGATCCTGGACGGTATTCGCCAGCGCGCCGGTCAGGATGTGAGCGTTGAGTTTGAACCTGGCGCGGGAGTAGGGGAGCGCCTCTATCCCTCGATGTTCGACGATAATGAACCGGTCGTGGACCGCACCCCCGAGGACTGGGATGATGACGCGCACATTGACGCCGCCGTGAAACTTGCTGCACGCAGTGATGTTGCGGTCGTGGTGATCGGCCAGCATCAGAACCAGATCGGTGAGAAGGCCTCCGTGTCCACCTTGGAACTCCAGGGGCGCCAACTGGAGCAGCTCCAGCGTCTGGCAGAGACGGGAACCCCCCTCGTTGTCCTGTGTATGTCGGCCCGCCCGCTGGACCTGACTTGTGTTGATAGTCATGAGGGCGTCGGTGCGATCATGCAGGTCTGGTATCCGGGGACGCGTGCAGGTGCAGCCGTGGCAGCCGCGCTGTTTGGTGATGTCTCGCCTGCCGGTCGTCTGCCGATCACATGGCCACGCAACGTGGGGCAGGTGCCGATGGTCTACAACCACTACCGCACGTTCCAGCCCGAAGGCGCAGGTGAGCGTTACTTCAACGAGCCGAGCACGCCGCTCTACCCGTTCGGATACGGCTTGAGCTACGCGTCATTTGAGTATTCGAATCCGCGTTTGGATCGTGACCAGATCCGCGTCGGTGAGACAGCCACGCTCAGCGTTGACGTCACGAATACCGGGGATGTGGATGCCGACGAGGTTACCCAGCTGTACATCCACCAGTGCTACGGCACGTCCTCGAGGCCTTTGCGTGAGCTTAAGGGATTCTCACGTGTGAGCATCCCGGCCGGTGAGACCGTGACGGTGACGTTCCCCCTCGGCCCCGATCAACTGCGGTACTGGAGCGCGGTCACGAAGGACTGGATCCAGGACGCCACGCGCATCGAACTGTATGTGGGTGGTGATTCCAATGCGCCTTTGGCAGGTTCGCTGACGGTGACGCAGTGATTGTGGCGCATGGGCCGTCCGTACGGCTACGATGAGCCTGTGAGCACTGAAAATCGTCCTGTTCTTGTTGTTGACTTTGGCGCCCAGTACGCGCAGCTGATTGCGCGTCGTGTCCGTGAGACCTCTGCGTACTCGGAGATCGTGCCGCATACGATGCCGGCCGTTGAGATGCTTGCGAAGGATCCGGCTGCGGTGATCCTGTCCGGCGGCCCGTCATCTGTGTACGCGGACAACGCGCCAACGTTTGACACTGAGCTGTTCACGTCAGGCGTCCCAGTGCTCGGCATTTGCTATGGGTTCCAGGTCATGGCGAAGGCTTTGGGCGGCACCGTCGGCAAGACGGGAACGCGCGAATACGGCCATACGTCGCTCACGATTGACGAGGGCGCCTCCAGCGCGCTGCTTGCTGGTACTCCGGCAGAACAGTCCGTGTGGATGAGTCACGGTGATGCGGTGCAGCAGGCGCCGGATGGTTTCACTGTGACGGCCAGCACGCAGGAAACACCTGTTGCCGCGTTCGAGGATCAGTCGCGCCGGCTCTATGGTGTGCAGTGGCACCCTGAGGTGCATCACAGCGAGTTTGGCCAGAAGCTCATTGAGAACTTCATTCACGAGTGTGCGGGTATTGGCACTGATTGGACTCCCGGGTCGATTATTGATGATCAGGTGGCGCGTATTCGTGAGCAGGTGGGCGATGCGCGCGTGATCTGCGGTCTGTCCGGCGGCGTGGATTCCTCGGTTGCTGCCGCGCTGGTGCACAAAGCGGTGGGCGATCAGCTGACGTGTATTTTTGTTGATCACGGGTTGCTGCGTGCGGGTGAGCGTGAGCAGGTCGAGCATGATTACGCGGGCACGATGGGGATCCGCGTGGTGACGGTGGACGAGTCGGAGCGTTTCCTGAATGCTCTGGCTGGCGTGAGCGACCCGGAGCAAAAACGCAAGATCATTGGCCGCGAGTTCATTCGTTCTTTCGAGGCTGCGCAATTGAAACTGGTGCGTGAGGCCGGTGAAGCGGGCGCGGAGATCAAGTTCCTCGTACAGGGCACGCTGTACCCCGACGTTGTTGAATCCGGTGGCGGCGAGGGTGCTGCGAACATCAAGTCGCACCACAATGTCGGTGGACTGCCGGAGGACTTGAACTTTGAGCTGGTGGAGCCGCTGCGCACGCTGTTCAAGGATGAGGTGCGCGCCATTGGCCTGGAACTGGGCGTGCCGGAGAACATTGTGTGGCGTCAGCCGTTCCCCGGTCCTGGCCTGGGAATTCGCATCATTGGTGACGTGACGCGCGAACGCCTGGAGATTCTGCGCGCCGCGGATCTGATTGCCCGCGAGGAGCTGACCGCTGCCGGGCTGGATCGTGAGATCTGGCAGTGTCCGGTGGTGTTGCTGGCGAATGTGCATTCGGTTGGTGTTCAGGGCGATGGCCGCACCTATGGCCATCCGATTGTGCTGCGCCCCGTGTCGTCCGAGGATGCCATGACGGCCGACTGGTCGCGCGTACCGTTCGATGTCCTGGCCCGCATCTCTAACCGCATCACCAACGCGGTGCCCGAGGTCAACCGTGTTGTCCTGGACGTGACCAGCAAGCCGCCGGCAACGATTGAGTGGGAGTAACGGAAGGGCATATTTCTCCAGCTAAGCATGCTAAACCCCTCTGTCGACTTGCGCTTGGCAGAGGGGTTCTTTAAGCCTTTGGAAGCCTCTTGGGGCCATTTCGGCAACCGTCGCGCTAAATCCCAAGCGCCCTCATCTCTATCGAGCAGCGGTACCTGTCCTCCTGGTCCAGCAGCTTGAAGGCCGATATCTCGTAGCGCGGCAGGTCGCCGCGAAGTCCCTGACCGCGCGCGAAGGCGACGAGCGAAGCGTGGGCGCGACCGAGTCCCGAGCAGGGGCCGTCGTAGCTCGCGACCACGTACTCGCCGGCCTCGAGCTCGACGGTCGCGCCGCTATAGGCGGAATCGTCCGGCAGCACGTAGAACAGGTCGTCGTAAGCAACGTCTCGATCAGGAGTGGGCGCTTCCCTGCACACGCCGCCATAGGGTGCGAGCTCTGCCATCAGACCAGCCTCGGCGAGAAGCGCTGCGACTTCCAGGTCACGTCTCACGACCAGGTCGTCAGGATAGGCGCCGAGGCCGACTGCGGCGACGCCGAGCATGGCGATCCTTCGCGCAGGGCGCCTGATGACCCCGATGGACCTGGCATCTATCTCGCATGCTGCTCGGGCCTGCCGGGCGACCTCGTCTATACGCTCGAGGGATTTTCGCAAGCTCGCAATGCGAGCTTCAATCTTGCCGCGTGTGGCATCGAGCGACGTGGCAAGAGCGCGCGCGTCGTCGGTCTCGAGCACACGCTTCACCTCCTGCAACGGCATGCCGGAATCCGCCAGAGCCCTCACCGACAGGAACCGGTAGCGCTGCGATGCCAGGTACAACCTGTAACCGCTCTCCGCAACACGAGCAGGCTTCAGGAGCCCCATCTGGTCGTAGTGGATGAGCGTGTTCTTCGTCGTGCCGCACAGCTCGGCGAACTCGCCGGATTTTAGGAATCTCATTTTCGCCCCTTGACTCTATGGTTACCCGAGAGTTTAGCATAGCTTTTGCTATGGAACATCGAAAGGATTGGGGGTCCCATGTACTACCTCTTTTTGGCGGTCGCCGTCGTCTTTGAATGCGGTGCTACGTTCTACATGAAGCTGTCGGACGGCTTCAGCCAGCTCGGTCCGTCCATCGGCTGCCTGGCGCTCTACGGCCTCTGCTTCGGGTTCTTCTCGAAGGCGCTGCAGGGCATTCCGCTGAGCGTCGCCTACGCGTCGTGGGGCGCACTCGGCATCATCATGGCCACGGGGATATCGGTGTTCGCATTCAAGGAGCCGCTCAATGCCCCGATGATCGCGGGCATTGTCATGTGCGTCGCAGGGGTCCTCGTCGTGAACATCTTCTCTACCCACTAGTCGCAGGCAGGGCATTTCGCCTGAACGTTGCACGAAGGTGCTACACATCGTATCGCGAAGAGCCGAGCGGGGTTCGTCCTTTCGTTGGATCCGTCCGCTTGTTAAGAGCGCCCAAGCCTAAAACGAGTACACGATTCTGCTGATTTGTACTCACCTTTTAAAAATGAGTAATACTCCCCATCACTGACCTGCGGCTGTGACTACTCCCCGAGGGTCTCGTGATCACTCCCCGAGGGCTGAGTACAGAAAGTGTACTCAGTGGTGAGTACAGGTGAGTACACCCTTGGAGCCGCTTCGTGAAAATACTCCCCAATAACGAAACGCCACGAGCGAGCACGCAGCGGCACGGGCGAGCACGAGACGACAAACTGTTAGCGTGTGGAAACTAGCCTTGTGACAGTTGAGTGGGAATAGATCCCGGTCATTTGAAAAGGCATCTTGGCAAATTCGGGGTAACCGGCGAGACATCAAGAATAATATGCGGAAATGGTCTAATCGCTTTAGTCCGGAGGCGCCGGATTATGCGGTGGCAGCGGCCGGCTCTCTCCTTAATCTCTCAGCTCATAAATGATCCGGTTACCCCGTGGGTAAGGCGCGATGCGCTGAACCTTTACCCGTTGAGCTTCCGCGAGTTTTTTCGATGCAACCGGGAACGTCCCTCTGCGGAAGCTACTGGATTCCGAGAACACCGACAGCGTGAAATCGTTTGTGTCAAAACTTACGGCGCTGTTACGCCAATACTACGTGGTCGGGGGCATGCCGGCGGCGGTTGACGCCTTCGCGCAGAATGCGGGACTCGCGGAGGTGCGTATGATTCAAACCGGCATTGTAAGAGGGGTACCAGCGTGATTTCGCGAAGCATGCGCCTTTCGCGCTACCGCCCGGGATGACGGAAGCGTTGGAGTGCGCAACGTGCCACTGTACGCAATGTCGAATACGCGGGAGTGTGGAATCTCTGCTAATGGCAGCGTTAGTTAAGCGCACGTACTTTTCTGGATGCCAAACCTGCACCGGCGGCAGCGGCTAGTCCCAAAGCAAGAATTGCTGACAATCCGCTAGCGCCGGTCTTAGGCATTTTGCGACGCACTCTCTTCACCGCTGTGGAGCCCTCTTCGCCTGGCTCGTTTGGTACCACAGAGCTTTTGGAGACCTTGACGGTTAGCTGGATCGTGTCGTCGTCAGTTGCTACTGCGTCCTTGCCGTCCGGCCACTGGATTGCGTCCCAAGTGAATGAGAATGCTTTTCGCGTGCCAGATTTTGAGGTGGCCATCGCGCTGAATCTACCCTCTACTGTGCCGACAATGGTCAGGTTCGCGTCAACGTCCGCATCTTCGTCAATCATGATTCCAGGGACGGTAATCTTCATCCAACCTTCCGCACCGCCGGCGGCGTCCACAACCTGTTCAAGATCGGAATAAGTCTTGATGGCGGCGGGGTCAGTCAGTGCGAAGACGACGGTTACGGTCTGGGCGTTAGCTGTCACATCTTTGACTGTGAAGCCAGCACCGAAATCGGCAACCCTAACCTGTGTGGCGTCGAGATTGGCCGGCAGGCTCATGCCATCCGGAATAGTGAACGTGGCGACGAACGAGAAGTCTTTCACGTCCAGAGCGATTTCATCGTGATTAACCTCAGGATACAAGGCTTCAATTCCGCCCATCTGTTCATGAATAGGCGTCACTTGCAGGGCACCGGTCAGGTCGAATGTGGAACCTTGAGGCAGGGTAATGACTTCATCATGCTCGGTGTCGGTGCCGACCAGCATGTCGCCGGGCAGCTCGCCAGCTATCGGCGACGGGACTTGCACAGTGAACTGGATAGCCTTGCTGTTGGCGGGTGCCATCACGTCTTTGCCCTCGGGTGTTTGTTCCCCAATCCACTTGAAGAAGAACTCCCGCTGTGTGCCAGCGGCTGAGGTTGCCAGGGCGTTGAATGTGCCAGACACTTCGCCACTTACAGTCAGCTGTGTGCCGCCTGAGACGTCCTTATTCACGGTTACGCCCGGGATCGTCACCTTCATGGTCGAGTCAATCTTGTTGACGGCGTCCTTGAGCTGCTGATAATTCACAATCCCGCTCTTAAGTGTCATGGTCACTGTGACGGTTTTACCCTCCACTGAAACGTCAGAGATAGTGAATGTGTCGGCAAGACCTTCGGCTTTCACCGTATCTTTGGTTAGGTTATCGGGTAAGGTCATGCCGTCCGGAATCGTGAAAGAGGCGGCAAATGTCGAAGCCACATCGCTAAGGTTGATGCTCGACAAGTTTGTGACACCAGGGTATTGGAGCTCAATCGCGTTCATCTGATTCTTGACGACCTCAGAGCCTAGGGTGCCGGTGAAATCAATATTCTCGCCTTGAAAAGCGTCATAAACGTGAGTGTTCTCAGTGTCGTTTCCGACCAGAATGTCGCCAGGCAGTACAGCTTCATAAGGTTTAACCACCAGCAAGGTTTGCTGGATTGTGGAGTCGTCCTTGGCGCGAACGTCCTTGGCCGTATCGGTTTGGTCACCTGTCCAGGTGAAAGTGAATCTATGCAACCTGGGTGCAGGGTTTTCTGCCTGAGCCCTAAAGAGCGCCCTAGCGCTACGAGCAGACACTTTACTGGCTGTCGAGCCTTGCGCGACAGCGTTGAAATTGCCTTTGACAGTTCCGGTTACAGTGATTTCTTGGCCGTTGGTCACCTGTGCGGCGTCCAAGGTTAGACCTTTGACGGTGGCCGTAATCAGGTTTCGATTTCCAGCTCCGGTCGAAAAGACGGCATCCTTTAGCTGCTTGTAGTTTTTGATGCCGGGCTTTAACTTGAAAGTTACGTCCACTGTTTGACCGGTTACGCTAGTGCCTGCAAGCTCGAAGCAATCGCCCAACCCCGCCATCTCAACGGTGGGGTTAGCTGGGATAGCTACGCCATCCGGGAAAGTGATGGACGCGGTGAACGTCGAGCTCAGGCTGGACAATGCAATCTTGTCCGGGGTCTTAGCGTTCTCTGGGAAGACCCCTTCTATGCCCGTCATTTGGTTCTTTATACCGGCGGGATCAACGGCTCCGGTAATCTCGAAGGTGCTCTTCGAGCCCTCCGTGTAAACCCGCTTTATCTTGGTGGTCGCGTCAATCGAGTCAGCCCACATATCGGCGTCAATCGTCAGATCCGCTTTGGTCTCGAGCACTGTTGGGTCAGTTTTCCAAGACAAGTAATACGTGGTGTCAGCCGTAATATCTGGGTTTGCGCCAGGTATCTTGATGCCAAAGAAGCTGGAGTCATCAAACCGGACGCCCGAACCGCCTGCGCCGGCAGCCTTGCTCCAATAAGACTGGTTGGCTAGCAAATACCCCAATTTCTTGGCGTCCGCCTTGGCTGGGGTGATGTCGCCATAAGTCACCTTAGTCAGCAGTGTGCGGAACTTCTGCCCGTATGTAGCTGGCTGTTTCAGAACGGCAATCTCGCCGCCGCTGGCGTCGGTCTCAACAGTAAACTCTTCAGGATTTGTCTTGAATATGCTTGTTTCAGAGAAAATCCCGCCGTTAGCCGAGAAAGCGACCCGGTATTCGTTGTCTTTATATTGGGCGTACAAGTCAATTTGGGTGGTCTCTGCAGCGAATGTTAGCCCAGCGCCCGGTGCGACCTCGTCACCAGAGCCGTCTGGCGCCGTCGTCCACTTTACGAATGTCTTTCCTGCCGGTACAAAGGCGCTGACCTTGGCGGCGACTTCGTCGAAAGCTAGGGCAGTGGCCGTGGTGTCGTTGGGGTCAACATTTTGGATGTACTCTTCACCTGCACCATTGTGGTAAATGACGGTTTTTGCGTCCCATTTCGCATAAACCTCGATGTTGGTATCGAGCTGGGCATTCGCATAATCGAAAGTATGCTCTGCGCCTGCCGCGTCCTTATAGAACCAGCCTAGGAACTTTACGCCGTTAGCGTCAGTTGGTGTGTCGGGGTCAGTGTTACCCGTCACATCGTCGAGTTTGTAGCCGCGAACGGTTGATTTCGCCTTGTCAGCGGTGGTGCCGTCGGCGAAAGACGCATTAGCGTTTTGCAATTTGAAGGTGGCTGTGGCGGCTGGCGCCCAAATGTGCTTTTGCCCGTCTTTGGAGGCCTGCGCTACCGAATAGTTGTACCTGACGCCGTTGGCGTTGATCGGGTTCACGGTATTAATGGTGTTGTCCGCCAGCGTGAATAGCGAAAGCCATTCGTTACCGTTTTGGTCGCCGTTGGTTGGCGTAACGACATCGTGGTTGAAATCGGGGCTATAGGCAATCAAATATGACCCGCCGGTAACCACGTAAGAGCTTCCGGTGCCACGGTTAGCCCCGCCATTGTCAGCAGTGTTATTGCTGGCGTCGGTATTGACCACGCTATTGCCAGTAAAGGTGATCGAGCACGGCCCTGACGACTGCCCAGCGCCATAGGAGGGGTAATACTTCATGTTGGTGGTTTCCAGCACAGAGTTGGTGAATGTCGCCTCGCCAGGCTTGTAGTTGACGTTCAGGCCGCCGTCCGTGCTGTTCTTGATGACTACCTTTGAGTCGGTCACCGATAATTTCGCCGAGACCGTGATGCGTGAGCCATCGGCAGTGAGAGTGGAGCCGTTGACTAGCTCAGACGCGCCCAATAGGGCGAGGGTATTTTTGTAGGCTCTGACTCCTGTAGCTTTGTAAGCATAAAAGTCAGAGTGGTCGAGGTGTACCCCGCCTTTGCCCTTGTCCGGGTCGAAGTAATACCAAACGCCGCGGGTGGTAAGCGAGGAATTCGTCATGTAGAGGCCGGCGTACTGTTCGCTTTTTCCGGGTGTGGCTTGGACGTCCACCGTGCAATTGATGAACCTGGCGTCTGAGTTATAGACAAACCCTCGCCCCAAGCTGTTCTTTGCCGAGATAGTTAAAGCCTCGCGTGAGGTGCCGTTAATTTTGCCTTTTAGGTCGAAGCCGATGGTGTTGCGGTCGAGGATGTAGTTGCCATCGTTAAGCTCAGCGCCAGCCTGGATGGTCAATGCGGTGTTGTAGCCGGTCATTGTGACCGTCTTGCCTGGGGCGCTTAGTTTCGCACCACTTGTGATGGTTAGAAAATTGCCAGAGCCTGTGAATGTGACGTTCTTGTTGATAGCCAGGTCAGTGCCGGACGTGAACGCGCCGACGGTATGTATCGTCCCGCCATCGGATACTAGACCAAGCGCTTTCTCAAGAGTTTTGACGGCGGCGGTTTGACTGCCATCATTGTCGTCTGAGCCCGCTTTGCTATCTACCCAAACCTCAGAAACACCTTGCGGGGAGCGTAATTGCGGTTGGTTGGCGGTAGTGGCTTTCAGCGTTGTCTCAGATGCGGTCGACGAGACTGGGGTTTGGTTTTCTGCTGTTGGGGACGCGGCAGAATCGCCGGCGCTTGGTGTCGGGGTGCTTGACGCCTCGGTGGGTTGAGGAGAAGCAGCCACGACATTTTCCCCTGGTGCGCTGCTAAGGGTTGTCCTCGCGGTAGCGCTTGGCGTGGCATCCTCCGCCCCGGCTTGATCCTCAGCGAAAGCCGCTGCTGGTGTCATAAACAGCGCAAAAATAAGCGACAACGATGCAGCAACGATTCGCTTAGGCATTGCGGCGTTGCTTTGCAATTTTCTTTCCCTAGTCGCACCCATTATTTCCCCCCAGGGTCGTGAGCGGATGGCCATTCGTCGGCCAGAAATAAATACATTCTCACTGAATAATACCGTCTGTTCGGTTAACTAATCTAGGTAGATCAAAAAAGTTCACCCGTTAGTCGAGGGTTCCGAGGCGCAGAGTCTGTCGTATTCCTGGTTTTGTCACGCCATTCACGCTCCGTTGATACCGGGCTGCCGATTAGAAACGTTCCAGCTGTCTCTAGGTGCGTATAAGGATGGTTTTCGAGATTAGCCGACGCCTAGCCAGAGACTCGTTCCACTAACTCGCTGCCCAGGATTACCGGGCTGGTGATGATTGCCAGACGGCGAGAACCCCTTTCGATGAGCCGCCGAGCCCCGAGGTGTCCAGACTCAGTATTGTCTACGTCTACCCATGAGTTAAAGGTTGGGGCTTGGGTAGGTCTGCCGATGAAAACCATAGGAGCATTTTGGAGAGTTTGGATTTGGTGCGGCACCTGGTGATGCAAGGTGACGATTGCGCCATCGACGTGACCCTCATATAGGAAGGGACGTAGTTTAGTGTCCTCGCACCCACGATCAGCGAGCATAAGCAACAACTGCAGATGGGTGTCCTCGAATTCGCGGTTCACTGCGTTGACTATGACTGAGAAGAACAGATCCGAAAATAAGCGAGGTCTGGCAGATGCCCGTCGTGCTGCTGGCGGACGTCCGCTCGGCTGGTGTTCAGGGCGATGGCCGCACCTACGGTCCCCCGATCGTCCTTCGTCCGGTTTCGAGCGAGGATGCTATGACCGCCGACTGGTCGCGCCTGCCGTTCGATGTCCTGGCCCGCATCTCCAACCGCATCACCAACGCGGTGCCGGAAGTCAACCGCGTTGTCCTGGACGTGACCAGCAAGCCGCCGGCAACGATTGAGTGGGAATAGCGGAAACTGGCTTCTGAACTCGCGTTTTGGTGCTGCCGAGTACCACCTGATGCTGTTTCGGCATCGCCTCAGAACAAAGCCGCCAGCGAAATAGTGGGAATAAAAGCCCTCGACCCCTCTGGTTCGAGGGCTTTCTTTTTGCATTCCTACCTGGGAAAACGGTTCAATTATTCCCGCATGCCCCTACTGGGCGGTACGGCGGAGCACTCGGCGGTACGGGAATAATGGGGCCCTGCGGGAATAATTCACAATTCGGGTCCCCCGAGGGGCGATTTCGCGCGGCCGAAACTAAGTTGAAACTGCGAGGTGGATTCAAGCCCTCGTCAATTGCATTTGCCCAGGTCAACAAACGGGAATAATAAAACGCGAAAATCGGTTTCCGCAGTTTCAGTGACCCCGAATGCCGCCGAATAACGCCGCGTATCTTGCTGTGTTCGGGCACGTAATTATTCCCTTAACAGAGCTTCCGGGGTGCCGATTTCATGCGGGAATAACGGAACAGCCTCCGGAGAACCGGAGGCTGTTCGCAAGGAAACGTCAATTTAACTGGGGAGATATCAGAAAGAGGTCTTCCAGTCGGCGTAAGCGGCCTCGTCTATTTCGCCGCGTTCGAGCTCGAGATGCGCGAGGAGCCCGAGAGGGGGCTCTGGCTCACGGCGAACTGGCACCAGGTGCGCGACGACTGGCGCGCCGACGCGCCTGCGGACGACATGCCGGCTGCGCGCAGGTCCCGCGGGTGGCGCTTCATGCTGGCCTCGGAGGCCGAGCTCGGGCAAGCCCGTCGCGTCCTGCTCGACGGCGATGAGGCGTTCGCCCGGGTGCGGGGCTTCCTGTGTGACGCGGCTGCGATCGGCGCCTGCTACCGCGAGCACGTGGGGCCTCCCTCAAAACCGCTGAAGTCGCAGATAAGGGACCTGCAGCGCGCGCTGGGGAGGGCGGAGGTCCCGGGCGTGCCGGACGAGCTGGCGAGGCTGCTCGCGCAAGAGAAGGAAGAGAGCGCCGAGGATGGCGCCCGCAAGGTCAAGGAAGATTGGGGTGACGTCGATGAAGAGGCTTGGTAAGTTCCTCAAGGCGGCGCTTAAGGTCACGCTGGGCTTTTTCGTCTGGCTGTTCCGCGCTGTGTTCAAGTGGGTGATGTAGACGATGACCGTTTGCCTGCCTAGGCAAGCATTCGCTGTTATGAGCATGATAGTAGTGCAAGGAGATTCATCCGTTCTAGACGGCAAACGGCCGAGCGATTGGGTTTCGCTCGGCCGTTGTTTCTTTAACCTGACTGATTCTAATTTAGAAAGAAATCATCGACTTCTTCACGCATGTGCAGGATTTCGCTATCTGGAACGTTAAGGCTTGCCGCCAGCTCAATGGAGCCGGAAAAAGCCATGGCGGAATTCGAGGAGAATGCCTTTTCTAGAAGACTGATGTATTTGATCATATTCTCACGAAGGTCGCTGATGCATGCGGCGTATTCGCTTTCGAGCTCTGTATCGAGGGCCTTCAGCTCCTGGGCATAGTGCGCGAGCAGCTCCGCCTCTCGTTTGTTATAGAAATCCTTTCCCAATTCGTACACGGTCGCCCCTACGGCGTTGCCGACGAGGGCGCCCAGAATCGGGATCGGAATGATAACCTGGCCCACGAAGCTCGAGAATGCGCTCACGGACGCATCGAGGCACGCGATTTCGGAACGTTCTATAAACTCGATCTCCGTCAGCTCGCCGCTGCGGAACCTGTAAGCGCATTCTGCGACGCCGAATGACGCAGTGACCAGCGCGCTTGCGACAGATGAGGGCGTGGCCGTGTAGTTGTTCAGCCAATAAACAGCTCCACCGCGAACCCCGCCCTTGACGAGTCCCATGCCGGAATCTTTGGCGATTTCCTCCCAGTCATCCTGGGTCAAGTCGTCGATACGCTTTCCGTTCCCGAGATGGCGCTTCATTGAAATGACGAATGCCGTTCCCGCTTCCAGAACGGCGCCAGCCGCTGCGGCTTTCGCGCCCTCTTGGGGCGTGGGCTTGTGCTCCTCGTAGATGTCTTTCTTTATCCGCTCGCTCTCGTCTGCGAGCCTGCTCTTCTCCTCGGCCATCTTGTCGGCGATAGCGTTCTTCTGGACCTCCGAGTACTCGAATTTGGAGGCTTCAAGGTCATCGATACTGAACCCGCTTGAGTCGAAGAACTCATGGATGCTCTTCCAGGTTGAGTAGGATGGGCCGCCGGTCGAGGACGCCAGTTTGGCTGCATCCTCCTTTGGCATCTCATACAGGGAGCGCACCGCGTCGAGATGGTCCTTCGGGATCTGATAGATGCCGTCTTTGTCGAGGAAATCAGGGTACTTCTGCAAATGGGCGGCCACAGCGTCCAAGGAGAACTTGCCGCCGGCGTTCACGAACTTGACCTGTATCTCGACGCCGTTGCGCAAAAGGTCGGCGGGGCCGTTGTCGTTCACCCATTCCATTACCGGTTTATCGCCATGGACGAGGCTCTGCGCATTCTCCAACCCGCATTCGGCCACCTCGGCGATGAACCCATGGATGCCCTTGCTGCCGCCCCTGTTCGCAACGACGAGGTCCTCGATCTTCCCGAGCGCCCAGTTCATGGACTCCATTGTGGAATCGAGGTTCTGGTCTTGGCGGTTGAGATTCTCGATGAGGTCGTCGATTCTCATCTGGTTGATCAAGCCGATCCATGCGGCGACGGCCTGCTCCTGGGAGCTCTTGAGTACCTTCTCTGCATTCATGGCTATTCACCGTCCCGGGCGGCCACCCTCTCGACGATGAGGCTGCCCAGGGACTTCGCGTTGTTTACCAAGGCACCCAGGGCCAGTTTCTCGTCGTCGGAGATGGAAAGGTAGTCGGCGCCGTACATGCGGCATGAGGGCATAAAGGACCCGGACAGCTCTTCGCGAAGGGTATTGGTCTTTATCTTAAGTGCCCCGATTGCTGCGGACGTCTCCCTGAGAGCCTCGGTGTTCCGCTTCACCGACAGGAGCTCTTCGTGCTTTTCCCTGGCAATCTCGTGCTGCTTTTTCACAAAGAGAGCGATGGAGGTCAGCAACGTGGCGCCTGCGACGCCCCATCCGATGGGGCCCGCCATTGTCAGGAAAGCGGTGCCACCGGCCATTCCGCCGCCTCCGGCGGCCAATGCGCCTCCGCCGAGCCAGGCCATCGCCGCATTTGTCGCGGCAGCGCCCGATAGCGTAGAGATCGCGGTGCCCGTGGAGGCGGTACCGAAAGTTGTGGCAACCCACATGGCGGCGGATGGGGCGATGCTGGCAACGGCCATACCTGCCGCGACGCCGGCGCCAGCGCTGGCTGCCGATTTCCGTGCCGAGTCCAGCTCTTCGCGGGCGAAGGACGCCGACTCTTTGAAGCTTCGCTTTTTGTGTGACACCTCTTCGATATCTTCCACGAACGACTTCGGCGTGTTCGCAATCGAGTTCACCAGGTCGGTAACGAGGTCCAGCAGGTCGATGCTCCTCAGCCTAGACTGGTAGAGCTCGATCCCTCCCGATTCCAGATCGGTATAGGTTTGGTTGTATTCGATGACGGTGAGCTCGTACTCATCCGGTTCTTTCGCCCTTGCATTCTCGACGCCTTGCCTGACCCCATCGGCGATTTCCCCCGCTTTACCTGCGATGGCGGCGACAGCGCCTTGGGCACCGGCCGCTGCCACGCTTGCAGCGTTTGCGGCTCCTTCAGCCACATCTCCAAGCATTTTCGCCATATGTTCCGGAGCTAGCCTTTGAGATTGGGGCGATCCGTCAACGTTTCGCTCATCGGCAAACTCAGTGTTGTATTTGAAGCTCTTCGGCTCCGGGACGTCTTTGATCGCATCCCCAATGCTCTGAACAGCGCCCTTTGCCTTGCCTGCAATGTCCCCGATAGCCTGCCCCGTCTGCTCGACGGCGCTTTGAGCGGCATTCGATGCCTGTTCGGCAACGCTTGCGATTCCTTTTCCTGCAGCAGCCGCAGTCTTCTGCGCCTCTTTTATTGGGTCGAAGCCTTTATCAAAGAAGCCCATCGCCCCTGCCTTTCTCCATATGCAATCTAAGGCCATTATCCCACCAATGGATTTGGCCTCTATCAGCGATTTAACCACCGGTCATTATCTGCGCGTCAACGTGTGCGCAGGCTCGGGCGCGGGCATCGGCCTTGCTGCCCTGCCGCCCGTGCAGAAGTCGATGCGCGACCCGCTCGAATCGAAGTCCATCACGCTGTCCTGCGGCAAACTCACCACCGGCGTCACGGTGAAGCCATGGACCGGCGTCTTCATGCTCTCCAACGTAAAGAGCGCCGAGACCTACTTCCAGACGGCGTTTCGCGTGCAGTCGCCCTGGACGGTCAAGGACGACGACGGGAACATGCAGATCGTCAAGAACGAGTGCTACGTGTTCGACTTCGCGCTCGACCGCGCCCTCACCATGGTGTCCGACTACTCCACGCAGCTCTCCCCAGAGAAGAAGGGCCCCGAGCAGAAGGTCGGCGACTTCATCCGCTTCCTGCCCGTGCTCGCCTACGACGGCAGCCGTATGAAGGAGATCAACGCCTCCGAGATCCTCGACATCGCCATGGCGGGGACCTCCGCGACGCTTCTCGCCAAGCGCTGGGAGTCGGCGCTGCTCGTCAACGTCGATAACGACACGCTACGACGCCTGCTCGCCAACGACGAGGCAATCAACGCCCTCATGAGCATCGAGGGCTTCCGAAGCCTCAACGACGACATCAAGACCATTATCAACAAGTCGGAAGCGGTAAAGGAAGTCAAGAAGGAGAAGGAGTTCAAGTCCAAGCGCAAGGAGATACAGAAGAAGCTGATCAAGTTCGTCACGCGTATCCCGGTCTTCATGTACCTCACCGACTACCGCGAGGAGACGCTCTACGACGTCATCACCCAGTTGGAGCCGGGGCTGTTCAAGAAGGTCACCGGCCTCGACGTCTCGGACTTCAACCTGCTCGTCTCGCTTGGCGTGTTCAATTCCGCCCTCATGAACGACGCTGTCTACAAGTTCCGTCGCTACGAGGATGCGAGCCTTGTCTACACTGGCATCAACAAGCACGAGGGCGAGAAGGTCGGCCTCTACGACACGTCTCTGTCCAATTACGACTACCTCTACGCGAAGCAGCAGGAGTCGATGGTGGCCCCCGACGGTTCCACTCTGGGCAACGGCGCTGGGGTGGAGGCTCCGTCGCCTGCTGTTGCGGTAAGTCCCGCGATCAAACCGTCGGCATCGGGCGTTTCGAGGTCGACTGCGAAAGCAACGACGCTCGGAGAGGCGCCCGTCAAGAAGGACTGGGTCATCGACGTCCTCGAGTCCCACAACGTCCGCATCGCCGATCGCCGTCCCAAGGGCGGAAGCCTTTGGGCCATCGGCGGCGGTGAGCTCGACGTCGTCATGAACGAGCTTGCCGCGAACGGCGCGCAGTTCACCTACAAGTTGGAAGGCGGTAAGGCAACGAGCTTCAAGGCCGGCTGGTGGCTTTCCGGCTATCCGAAAAAGTCCGAGCCCAAGGCATTGGAGCCCGAAGAGCCGGTTATCACTGAAGCCGACCTTTCCAGGATTGAGGAAGGAACCCAGATCTTCCACAAGAGCTTTGGCTATGGTGAGGTCGTTTCGATTGGCAGTGACAGAATCGCCGTGCGTTTCGACAACGACAAAAAGAAAAAAGAACGCGAATTCATGTTCCCGTCGACCTTCTACCAGGGGATGTTGCAGCTATGAGGTCCGCAGAAGCCATCAAGTCGATACTCGAGGAGCAAGGCCGCTCCCAACGCTCCCTTGCTATCGATCTCGGTCTCACCCCGCAGGCGCTAGACCAGCGCCTAAAGTCGAAGACTATGAAGGTGGAGACCTTGTGTCAAACGGCAGCGCAGCTCGATTACTCTGTGAAGCTGGTTCCGAAAGGTGGCGGCGAGAGCATAGAGATTGAGGGTTAACCGATGTGCTTGGAGCTTGACCTGTTGCTTCCTGTTTCCGAAAACGAAGCGGGTGCGCCCCAGGGCGCCCCGCGGATTATTGAGCGCTCGCCGAGAAATCTCATCGGGGAGGCTCGCTTGGCGTTCGATGCCGGGCTGCTAATCTCATGCCTGACGGTTCTGGTCACCATTCCAGATGTCTGTTCGAATTTGATCGACTCTAGCAATAAAGATGGTCAGCGAGATTGGTGTACGAGGTATCTCGGGTTTCCTAGCACCCCTGTGGCTGACGACATCGACCGATCTCGCGAGCAAAGTCGAGACCATATCGAGCGAACGATGAATGCGCTCATGCGGGAAGACAACTTCACCGCATCCGATTTCTGCCAGCTGCGAAACGCTGTGCTCCATACCGGATCTTCGGTTGTTGACGGCGCGGGGGCAAAATACTCGCCGTTCCATTCGATCGATATACAGGTCTTCAACGACGACAGCCAGCTGGTCATTGGATATGGAGCCACCAGCTCACCAGAGGCGAATGGAATTGAAGGCGATTGCCGCATAAAGATCAACATCAACTTAACTGCCCTGCTTGCGCGCATGGAAAGGGGCGTTGAAAGGTTTTTGAGCGAGTATCCTGAGCTCGATAAGGAAAAAGGGGAATGGGAGTACCTGACTTGGGGAATCGTTGATTTTCGAGCTCCGATCAACTGAGGGCTCCTTTGTTCACTAAGTGAAGCGATCAGCCTTATTGAGCAGTTCCGAAGCGTGATTAGGGGCATGCACGAAGCCACCTGCGACGATTCTTTCAGTCATCGCTCTTGTGTATCCCTTCTGACCTGCGGGAACGCATGACGATAAAGCCGCTGGCTACGATTCACTTCGTTAAACGGGCGTCGATGAGGATGATTGTTGCTTTTGGCATCCATTTCGGGTGTTTCTGAGCCTCAAAACCAGCCCATTCTTGTCCCCGGGTCAAAAATGAAACTGCGGGCTCGCGGTTTCGAAATAGTTCGCGCTTTTGTCCCAGGATTTGTCCCAAACGCCTACGCGAGGTCACGCAGCGGGATTCGGTGGTATGACGGTCAAAATCGACGAGCCAACTGGAGTCAACTGGAATGACGCAACAGTAAACGAGCGTGAAAGAGTGGGAGTAGCGGGTTAGATCGAGGCTAGATTCCGCTTTATGAATTGATGCGCTACCTTCCGCAATGCGTGCATACCTGTGGCCAGCCATTCGTACACCTCATTGACTGAATCACCAGTCAAATCGGCTGGGCGTGCAACGTTCACAACGCGGGTCGTCTTGTCGAGGTCGCCCTCGTCCCACTCAAACGTACCCTCGAGGAATTCCAGTTCTTTCTCGATGTCGGATCGCCGTGCGAGGACGGGTTTGTAGCTTTCTTCGTCAGAAAAGTGGAGCTGGACGGCCACTTCTTGCCCGCTCAACCGTACTAATGCTGTTAAATCGCACTTTCGCAGACCAATGCCAAATGAGGCCCAGTTATCGCGATTAGGCTCACGTGTCGACGGGTCGCGGAAAGCTTCGGTAAAGCCAGGACGATTCGCACAGTATTCATAGAAACCGTTCCAAAATTCCACCATGGATGCGTCGCGGTGGCTCGTGGTCGCTGCCTCGTCATAGCGTCGGCGAATTTCGCTCAACTTGGGACCACCGTCATTCAGACGCCAAAAGTCCCATCCGTTTCGTCCTCCAGAACCTCCTTCGAGGGCGATGACGCGACTAGCTGCCGAGGATGGGCTCGAGAACTTCTCACCGTTGCGCAAGATTAAATCGCCCCTATCGGTGAGTGTCACTGTTTGCGTGAAACGATCAGAACCGGGTTCCAGCACGTCGCCGACATGAAGAAGTCCTGCCGATACGAGGTCATGAATCGTGACTCGCCATGCGCGTCTGTCTGGCTGCTTGCGCGCGACGTATCGCTCGGCTGTATCGGGCGAAACATCAAGGCCTGGCCAGCGCTTGAGCGCAATTGCAGTCAGGTTTTCTGCTCTGTTTCGTATCTCCTCTTCACCCCATGACTCTGCATCTTTCAGTTCTGCTGAGATCGCCATGTATTCGTTGGCGTAACCGCCGATGCAGCGTTCCTTCTTTTCAGTAAAGGTACCGTCGGAAAGTTCGGAATTGTAGGCAGTGACAGTCAAGTTGCCGATGTTGTTGACGAGGGCTTCAAAGCCTTCCTCAGGGGCCTCGCCCAGCGCCTGGCGCCATTCAGAATGAGCAAGCGCATTTTGCGGCATGATGTGCTCAATTGTGTATGAGCCGGATGCGAAATCGTGAGGATCTTTAGGGTGGTGGAAATTCTCAAGATTTGTCAGCAGGAAGAAAGACTTTCTGAAGAGGTAAGAGTCACGCGTGAGTAGTGCATGCGAAAACTCGTCATCTGTTGGAAAACGCCGCGTGGTCCCCGCTGCCATGTATAGCAACGATTGGAAGGCTTCGACGTAATCACCGCCCTCTTCCTGCACTTTATTGAGATTTCCGATAATGCTGGGAAAGAACTTATTCAGCGAATTTGTGGGAGCATCGCAAATTGCTCGCCTCAAGACGTAACTTTCGGTCAGACGAAGCAGGCGGATAAAATCTTCTTTTTCGAAGGCTCCTGCCTCGTAATCTTGATAAAACGACAGGAGGAGCGGATTGAGGACGCTCATATCCAGTGTTGCTATTGTGTCGAAGTGCTCTTTGAGCTGGGGGTCCTCCTCGGTCCCAGAGGTGATTGCCGCGTAGTAGCGAGCAACGTCTTCCATTTCACTGAGAAGGTTGACCATCCGCCCTTTCTTGGCAAACCCGTTTTCGGTGACGTGGCGCTTGAAAATGGGGTACACATCTTTACGCGTGAGCGGTTCAGGCGCATACAGAATGGTCAGATAGTTTCTGATGAATTCATCGAAAACTCTGTCGTATGTGTCTTCGCCAAGGGTCTGCTCAATACGCCGCCAGTGGTTCTGATAGAGCTTTTCTTGTTCGCCTCGGGGTAATCCCATGAGGACAAAGTTTCGGATCAGGTCGGCTGACGAAAGATCTTTACCTGTCGAGTTCATCGATTCGAAAATGAGCTGAGGATTGTCGCGAGTTGCATCCAGAGAAATCGATACAACTTCAAGACGCTGCAGACCATCCCATATTGTATTCGGATTGTCGAGGGCGGCCAGCTTTCGCTCGAAAAACTCCAAGTTGGCAATTAAACGTGATGAGTTGTTGACGACTCGATAGTCCTCGTCCACTAAATGCTCGAGCAACGAGATAAGGGTAGCTCGATCGCCCTGAGACAAAAGCAGCTTGTAACGCTCGTCACCATGCCTGTCGTCATCTATCAGGTACCCCTTGTTGACCAGCCGAGAGTAGGAAAAGTTGAGCTTTTCGTCAGGGTTGTTCTTAGCGTATCGAGCCAGCGCAATCATGAGGAGTACGACAGTTGTGACTCGCTGCTGACCGTCGATTAAGAGAAGCGGCGTCACCTCCGACATCACACCATCTTGGATCCACACAATAGAACCGGTGAAGTGCTTATCATCTGGGCGCTTTCCAACCGACAACACGTCTTCCCACAATTGTTCGCATTGCTCCTCGTCCCACGAGTAGGGGCGTTGATAGACAGGGATGACGAAACGTAAGTTCTGGCTTGTCACAAGCCCGATGAGCGAACGAGCCGATGCGTTCATAGTCATGAGAGCGGGCGCCTTTCGCCGAACAGTTCTTTGAGGCACTGTACCGCACGGCGGCGTCTTAGTGGCATTGAGCTGTGCGAAGAGGCAGTGACTTTTCTAGAATGTTTCGCAGACCAGCCGCCTTTGACACGACAAGTAAGACTGCGCGATGAGCGTCATGCAAGAACGAAATGCCTCGAGCGGCTCCACGAATTTAATCAGCTGCGCCCATCCGAACAGGTCAAACGCCAGGCGATGATGAAGGAAATGTTCGCTGAAATAGGGGAGAACTGCTACATCGAGCCTCCGTTCTACGCGAACTTCGGTAGCAACATCTACGTCAACTTCAACTTCACCTGCGTAGACGACACACACATTTACGTCGGTGTCTACACGATGTTCGGCCCGAACGTCACCATCTCAGCGGCGGGACACCCGATTATCCCGGAGCTTCGCCGAAAGGGCTACCAGTACAACATGCCGGTTCGCATCGGCTCAGGCTGCTGGATCGGTGCGGGTGTCAATATCCTGCCTGGAATCAATGACCGCGACAAGGAGTTCCACTTCAAAGATCGCCGCATTGACTACGCGCAGCTGAACGGAAAATAGGAAGCCGCCCTGCTGGCTCAAATGTGACACACATCACTTAAATTGTGTCCCGTTAAGTGGTGTTCGTGGGACGCAGATGCACATGCCATCCCTCACAATAGAACACATGTTCGATACTTGTGTGTGTGCAGGTGCACCCGACGGCGGCGGTTCCGCCAGTGAGCTTGATGCTGCCATCGAGCAGGTGAACGCACTGCGCGAGGCGGATGCCCGCTGGCGGAAAGCTGAAGCTGAGCGCGCCCGCATGATCATCGACACGATTCTGACGGTCACTGCCGCGCTCAAAGGAGAGCAGGCTCTTGTGCCGCGCTCAAGCAGCGGCACCCCGCTCATTGCCGAGTTCGCCCATCTCGAACTTGCTGCCGCTTTAGGATGCTCACCCTCTCAAACATTGCAGGAACTCTACTCGCTACTTGGTGTTCGCTTCCGCCTCCCGAGACTGTGGGACCGAGTCATGGATGCTGAAATCCCCGTCTGGAAGGCCTGCCATGTTCACTCGCTGACGTCCACACTCGGCGAATCTCAATGCGCGACGCTCGATGAACTGCTCGGACAGATCGGCTCATGGAACCAGGGGCGCATCACCCGTCACGTGAACCTTCTGATCGCCCGCGTTGCCCCGCAGATGATCGAAGTGCGTGCAGAACTTGCCGAGCGTGCCAGACGCGTCGTGTTCGACATGGACGAGGGAGCTGGCAGCGCCTATATGCATGCGCAACTCGCCGTTACAGATGCCCTCCATCTTGACCGCACCGTCGCAAGTCTGGCATCTGCGCTGGCCGCCTCGCATCCAGATGAGTCGGTTGATGAGCGGCGCTCGCGTGCACTCGGCTTGCTGGCGAACCCCGAGCAGGCGGGGGCACTGTTAAATGGACGTGAAGCGAAAACTGAGCGCAGAGCTGAGATCGTTGCTCATATCTACCCGGATTCGCCGCACTGCGCGAGTATCGACGACGGCGGTTCTGTTCCCGTCGCGCAACTCGCATCCATGCTTGCGCATACTCGGGTCACGATTCGCCCCGTCCTTGACTACTCATCGCTGCCTGCCGGTGACCGGCACGATCCGACATCGACGATGCGCAGGGCACTGCTTCAGCGTGAACCGTTCGAGGTATTCCCCTACTCGAACACGCCCTCAACCTCGTGCGACCTGGACCATACGGTCCCATATGAGGAAGGTGGCTCGGCTGGGCAAACAAATCTGGCGAATCTGGGTCCACTGTCGCGAAGTGTTCACCGTGCAAAAACGCATGCAGGTTGGGACCTCGACCAGCCAGAGCCTGGTGTGTACCAGTGGACAACTCCACTCGGCTTCCGGTACGACGTCGTCAACGGAATTACCCGCTATCGCGGACATATGCCGCCTCAAGGGGAATGAGCCGCAAACGCGGCGGGTTCGTTAGGATCGGTTCAGAGGAATAAGCACGTCACCACAGTGAAGGAAGTGACCGGTCCGGTGTCGAAGAAAAAGAAGCGCGAATGGCCACCAGCTGCGCAACCGCTCGAAGGTCATGTGATCGACAACCACACTCATCTGCCGCTGTATGAGGAACAGATTCCTCGCGCTGAGGGAATCAGGCTGGCGCTTGACGAACAGCTCGAGCGCGCTCAGCAGGTCGGTGTGCGCGGACTCATCACCTCTGCCTGCGAAATCCCTGACTTCCACGGATCGATGCAGCTTGCGCGTGAGGGCGCGCCCGGCCTCGCGATACGAGTGGCGCTTGCGATTCATCCCAACGAAGCAGCATTGCATGCCGGGATTGCTGAACCGTCGCCAGATGGCCTCGTCCCGCACGTTGAACAGCACCACGTTCCGCTGGACGAAGCACTCACGGAGGTTGAACGGCGTCTGAATGACCCGGTCGTCGTTGCCGTCGGTGAAACCGGACTCGACTACTTCCGTACAGCCGATGCCGGCAAACAAGCGCAGGCGGAATCATTTCGCGCGCACATTCGACTCGCAGCCGCAGCGGGCCTGCCGCTGCAGATTCATGATCGTGATGCGCATGAAGACACACTCGCGATCCTGAACGAAACCGCCACGGCCGACCAGCTCATCGTCTTTCACTGTTACTCCGGCGACGCGGCAATGGCGCGCGAACTGGCGAAGAACGGGTGGTATGCGTCATTTTCCGGCAATATGACGTATCCGGCTAACGCCCACCTTCGTCAAGCGCTGGTCGAACTTCCGCCTGAACTCGTGCTGGTCGAAACGGATGCGCCCTATCTCACAGCAGTGCCGTGGCGTGGTCATCCGAACGCGACTTACTCAATTGTCCACACTGTGCGGGCAATTGCCGAGCTATGGAACGTCGACGAAGCTGCTGCGTGTGACCGGTTGTGGCGCAGCACGACGCACGTATACGGCGCGTGGGCGTAAGGGGTGGACGCAACCACGTGCGACGGCGAAAAGCAAACGCGACGCATGTGAGATGTGCGACGTCGGATGTCACGTTTGGGTAAAACCTATTAGTGTGGCACCAGTCAGTCCGTCTGCCCGACGGAGCCGAACGACCTCAGGACACTTGTGAATTTGGAATTCTCACCGAGCCGACGAACCGTTATCGCAGCCGCATCCGCCGCATCGCTCGCAGTTGTGGGCGTGGCCGGAGTGGGCGCAGCAGCAGCACACAACACCGTGACTCTCGAGGTCGACGGAGTCTCGCAGCCCGTCAGCGGATTCTCCCGCACCGTCTCAGACGTCATCAATGCTGCAGGCGTTGAAGTCAGCCCTCACGATCTGGTCGCACCGGCGATGGGCGAGGGAGTGTCCAACGGTGACACCGTCGTTGTACGGACTGCATCGCCGTACACGGTGGATCTGGACGGGAACCAGGTGGAACTGTGGTCCACAGCAGGATCAATGGCCGATTTACTGGACGAATTCTCCCAGCACGGCACGGCGATCATCGCCGCTGACCGATCCTTTGCCCGTGCCACATTGCCGCTGGCAGCGCCCGGCGAACGCATCAAGGTTGAGGTAGACGGCCAGACCCTTGACACAGCTGCCGAAACCGGTGACGACACGGCTTCAATCCTGGCTCGCTTGGGCGTCACAACAAGCCCGTTGGATCGCGTGAAGCTGGAAAACCGCGGCGGCACCATCACGATCGTCGTGACACGAGTTGAGCGCGGCTACCGCACGCAGACCGACGCAGTGCCGTTCCAAACTGAAGAGCGAAAAGACGACACCCTGACTGAAGGAACGACGTCGGTTATTCAGGAAGGCAAAGACGGCTCGGTGACGACCAAGTACTTTGAGGAAAAAGTCGGCGGAGAAATCGCCGTGTCGGCAGCCGTATCGACCAGCAAGACCGACCCGCAAAGCAAGATCGTCGCGGTGGGAACGAAGAAAGCGGCCGCCCAACAGAGGACGACAGCTTCCACGCCGACTGCAGCTCCCGCAACCACTGCTGGTTCGGACGTGTGGGCCGCGTTGGCTCAGTGTGAATCCGGCGGAAATCCGGCGACCAACACGGGCAACGGATTCTACGGCATGTACCAGTTCACTTTGCCCACGTGGCAATCGATGGGCGGCACCGGCCTGCCCTCGGACGCATCGGCAGCTGAGCAAACTGCCCGCGCTCAGGCACTGCAGGCGGCAGCTGGATGGGGCCAGTGGCCAGCATGCGCGGCAAGCCTCGGACTGTACTGAGCGCGCAACTCACCACAATTTTCCGGTCCGACTCCACAAATAGTCACAAAACGGTTACGGTAGGAACAGCCGATTGGAAGGAGCCTGCCGTGACCCCGCGACGCATCATTGCCACAGCAAGTGCAGCGTCACTTGCAGTAGCCGGCATCGCGGTTGGTGGTATTGCTCAGGCTCGTCACACAGTGATGCTCGAAGTCGACGGAGTCAGTCAGCCTGTCACCGTGTGGGGCGGCACAGTCTCCGACGCGCTCGCCAGCATCGACGTACAGGTCGGTGAACACGACCTGATCTCGCCCACACCCAGCGAAAACATCGCGTCAGTTGACCATGTCGTTGTGCGCACGGCCAAACCCTACGACCTGACGATCGACGGCGAAGAACGCACCGTATGGTCGACGTCCAGCTCAATTGACACGATCCTGGCAGATGCCGACACCTACGGATCCACCGTGGCGATAGGCGCGAGCCGCTCCTCGATGCGAGCCGAACTTCAACCGCTCGTGTCACGCGCACGCACACTGCCAGTCATTGAAACAAACGGCAACGTGATCCAGAATGTTGCCGTCCGGGCAGGCCAGGACATACGACACGTCATTGAAAACAACGGAATCAAGCTGTCGCCGCTGGACCGGGTCACCCTCGAATCGGCAAACGGCGAACTGTCCGTGCGCGTCCAGCCCGTCACCCGCGGACGCGTCAGCACAGACACCCCGGTGAACTTCTCGAAAGAAGAACGCAAGTCCGACGCACTGTTCGAAGGCGAACGCATCGTTGAACAGGAAGGCACACACGGTGCCAACAGCTCTGTGGTGTGGCAGGAAACAGTCGACGGCGAAGTGACCTACTCAGCCGTGCTGTCGGCCGACAAGAAAGCGGAACCGCGACCGGAAATCGTCACCGTCGGCACCAGGAAAGTCACGCCCGAAGCTCTCCTGGCCGCCGGCATCGATCCGAAAGCCCAGTTGGAAGAAGGCACTGAATCAGATGGCCGCACGTCCGTACGATTCCGAGCCAAACCCGGTGACATCTCAAGCCAGGCCGAACTCGATGAGATTCGCGGCATCGCTGAAGCCGAAGGGCTGACGATCAGCTCGACACCGACCGGAACATACTCGGGCGAAGATCCGCGCGGCATCGCGCAGCAAATGGTGAGTCAGCGCGGCTGGTCAGACAGTGAATTCCAGTGCCTGCTGACATTGTGGGATCGCGAATCGCACTGGAACCCCTATGCCGCTAACGCCTGGTCAGGCGCCTACGGTATTCCGCAGGCTCTCCCCGGATCGAAAATGGCATCTGCCGGTGCTGACTGGCAGACGAATCCGGCCACGCAGATCACGTGGGGCCTGGGATACGTCGCCGGCCGCTACGGAACCCCATGCGGCGCGCTCGGGCATTCCAATTCTGTCGGTTGGTACTGATCCGCGCTCACGCGATACCCTCGTGACGTGAACGAAACAGACGAACGATCCGCGCTGCTGGGACCTGCCGAGATCCACGCAATCGCGGCTGCCCTCGACATTCGCCCGACCAAAGTGCTGGGGCAGAACTTCGTGCACGACGGCGGAACCGTTCGACGCATCGTGCGAGCAGGTGGCGTAGGGAGAGATGACCACGTGCTTGAGGTCGGGCCGGGACTGGGGTCGCTCACACTGGCGCTCCTGGAAACCGGCGCACATGTCGATGCGGTCGAAATTGATCCACGCCTGGCTCGTGCGCTGCCGGAAACCGTTCGGGCCCGCATGCCCGAGGCAGCAGAGCGCCTCACCGTCACCTGTATGGATGCGATGAAAGTGACGCCGGACGAGTTGGGCGACGCTGCGCCCACCAAACTTGTCGCCAATCTGCCATACAACGTGGCTGTGCCGGTACTGTTGCGACTGCTCGAACGCTTCGAGACGCTGCGCGATGTCCTGGTTATGGTGCAGGCAGAGGTTGCCGACCGCCTCGTCGCAGGGCCCCGCTCACGAACCTATGGTGTTCCCTCCCTGAAAGCCGCGTGGTACGGCAACGCTGAACGAGCCGGAAGCATCGGGCGCGCTGTGTTCTGGCCGGTTCCGAACGTCGATTCCGCGCTGGTGCGGCTCACCAGGCGCGATGAGCCGTTGGGTGACGCCGTCCTGCGCGACGCCACATTCGATGCGATCGACCGCGCATTCGGGCAACGACGCAAGACTCTGCGCGCGGCCCTGCGTGACTGGGCGGGATCCGGGGAAGCGGCCGCCGACCTTCTCACCCGTGCCGGCATCGACCCGCAGGCTCGTGGCGAAACGCTGTCCATCGGCCAGTTCGTCGACCTCGGCAGGCTTATCGTCGCCGCCAGATGCGATCCCTCCACGCCCGAGGGAGCCTACGCCTCCACACGAAACGGAGAGGCACATGCGTGAAGCTCAGGCCAGCGCCCCGGGCAAAGTCAACATGCTGCTGCGCGTCGGCGCGCCGGAAAAAGACGGATATCATCCGCTGATCAGCGTGTTCGAGGCGCTCGACCTGCGTGAAACCGTCACAGTGACAACGGCTCGCACCCCCGGAATCGCGGTATCGACAACCGTGTACACGCCAGAGGGCGAGGTAGACGGTCAGGCAAGCGCCATGATGAACGAGCTCGACCCGCACCGGCACTTGGCGGCACGAGCCGCACGCACCTTGCAGCGCCTCGCACAAAGCGGCCCGTGGGCGTCGACCGCGGCAGGCGTGAGGATCCACGTTGATAAGCGCGTGCCGATTGCCGGTGGAATGGCCGGTGGGTCAGCGGATGCGGCAGCCACCCTCGTCGCCTGCAACGAACTGTGGGAATTAGGACTGGACGCAGATCAGCTCCAGGCGGTCGGCCGCACGCTGGGCGCGGATGTGCCGGCCTGCCTGGTCGGCGGAATCGCGCTGGGAACCGGGCACGGCGACCATATGCAGGTCTTGGACAGCGAACATGAACACCTGTGGGTATGCGCAACCGCCCACGAAGGTTTATCGACGCCGGAGGTTTTCAGGCGGCGCGATGAGATGGGTGAATGGGCCGAACTCACCCGGCCAGACGAACAGACGCTCGCCGCACTCACCGCCAGTGCGCGCGAGGCGGCACCGTACTTACATAACGACCTGGCAGCGGCCGCGTTCACGTTGCGACCCGAACTGGCCGACACGATTGAGATCGGACGCGAAAGCGGCGCGCTCGCGGTGATCCTGTCCGGATCGGGGCCAACAGTTGCAGCCCTCGTTGCCGACGAACGCGCCGCTGACAGCGTGGCCGCAGCATGGCGTGAGGCTGATCAGGTTGATCGGGTCATCACCACGCGCGGCCCCGCCCACGGCTCAGTGGCGTCTGCGAACTGACAGTGCGCACGCTCCTACGCCCAGCGCTCCAAGTGCTGTGAGTGCGAGGATCGGTGCAGACGAGCCGGTCGCGCTGAGGCGAGGCGGCTTGTCGGCCTGAGGACGCTCGCCAGTCGTGGGCGATGTAGGCGGTGCGGGCGGTTCAGCCGGTTCCGGCGGTTCGACTGGCGTCGCCGCCTCTTCGCCGCCAATCGTGTACACCTCGTAGCGCGCAGCACTCCACGGTGCCGAACCATCGCGCGGAGTCAGCTCAACCGTGATGCTATCGACGTTCTCAGTGATGGCGCGGGGGATTTCGAACGTGTCCTCCAGCCACTGATGAGTCTGATTGGCCAGGGGCTGCAGCCACGTGCCGACATGCATGCCGTTCACGGCCACATCGACGCTTTGATAGCCACTCGACTGGTCCGACATGCGATGCAGGCGTACACCCTGATTCGACTTCTTGACTGCCGCGGTGAAAGTGATCGGATCAGTCGAGTCGCGCAGAGAATCGGTCACGCTGACCGTGTCATCGTTGCCTTCGAATGTGCTGGTCAGCGAGCGCGGTTCGCCGCCACCTGAGTACGCGTGAGCCGCCTCGCTGTCCACGTCGGTGATGTTGAGTGAATCAGTAAAGGTCAGTACAGGCGCAGCCGCGTGGCCGTACCAGAAAGCGGTCGAAGAGTATTCAGCCGGATGGCGATTATCCGGCCCGTGCTCCAATCCGGCGCTGATCGAGCTCTGGAAATCGATCGCATCACCGATCAGCAGTCGGTAGGCCGAGTCGCACTGATAGTCACAGCCGTACGTTCCAGCGATCTTCTCCAGTGGCGCACCGTTGGTAAATGCGGAGAACGGTCCGTAATCGAAATACCAGCCACCCTCGTAGAAATCTTCACTGCCGGTGCCGTGCCACTGTGGGGTGCGCAGCCCGTCAACGTAGATGCGCTCATCGCCTTCCAGGTAGCCGCGAACGTTGCCGTCGCCCTGTGACGAGGACATGGTGTGGCTGACTCCCATGAAGCGGCCCTGGCCTTCAGTTGAGAGGAACACCCAGTCGCGCCCGTCTTCGGTCGGACCCGCGTGGTGCGTGGCGTAGAAATATCCGAGGGAGGGGACCGGTCCGCTCAAACGCTCGGCCACACTCGCATCCGCGTTGAATGTGACATCGCACGTACCGTTGTTCAGCGTGTACTGAGAGTTGTTGACCAGTGAGATCGTCATCGTCTTGCCGAACGGCATCGGCCACCACGACGAATATGTCCCTGTTTCGGGATCGACACCGAACATCAGCGAGGTAACGGGCGCCTGACCCAGACCGGTACCGAAGAACTCTCCGATCGGCGCGTCGACGGTCAACTGGCCGTCGGCGTGAATCTGGATATGTGTATTCGTCAGGAAATCGTCGGACGCCGCGATTTGCTCGGCGTCAGCGGGGTTTGTATTTTCGCGCGCATAGGTCCGGTCTCCGTGCCAACGTTCGTTCACGATCGAATAGTCGTGAGCTTGTTCAGAGGCGCGCGATTCGTCGGTTCCCTCGCCAACGTCGACTTCATCGGTCCGGATCATGTCGCCGCCCACCTTGGAGTCGACGAAGTAGCGGAATTCGTTGAAGTCGTTGCCCGCAGAGATGAACTCGTTGGTGATGCGGATCGATGACTTGCCTGCGGTGGCGTCGGCGGGCAGTTCAACCGATTCTTCGCGCCACACCCCTGATTTGCCTTCAGTGCCATCCCACTGGCCGGCCTGCGTGCCGTCAACCAGGATACGTGCCTTCTGATCAGGTGAAATCGGGTCATAACGGCGCGTGAGCGTGACACCCTCGTTCGCGGGATCAATCGCCACGGTGAAGCTGGTCGAATCCTTCGTTGCGCGACCGTCATCGTTCATGCGCTCAGGTGCCGGCGCGCCCTTGAGACCTGGCAGGCCAAGGGTGAAAGCCTGGAGCATTCCGGGCTCATCCAGTGTCGCGATTGTTGTGGATTCGCCCGGAGCAAGACTGAAGTCTGCGTGCAGGTTCGGCTCATTGACGAGGGAGGCCGGCGGCTGCGTACCCCAAGTCTTAGTCTGTTCGAGCAGGTCGGTGGGCACGTTGGAGGGATCGAAGGTCGAAATGCCGTCAGCGGTGGCGAACGAGCGGTACGACACATGGTAAAAGAACGGATTGTTCTGCACCGTGACGCGCATGGATTCGCGGTAGGGCATGGGGATCTTGATGTACACGCCACCGGAGGTTTGCATCTTGTCGGCAACGAACGGATAGATGAACGGTGCGCCGGCTTTACCTTCAACCACGTCCTGGAACTGTGCATTGAGAACGACTGTGCCGTCGAGTTCGATGATGATGTTGCCGGCCTTGGTGACGTCGCCACGATCCCACGTTGACCAGATGGATTGGATTTCGCCGGCGCCTGTGGCTTCTGCCAGCACGCATCCTTCATCGGTGGTGCGCAGGCAGGAGTACTTTCCGCTGAATCCGTCGTGGTCGTTGCCACCTTCGCGATCAAAACTTGAGAACTGGCGGCTCTGCGTGCCGGTGCTCAGTTCCGGAAGGCGAGTGATGTCAGTGTAGGTTTGCCAACCTGTTGCGGGATTTTCGTCGGGTGGCGCTGCCTGGGCGAGTCCGCCGATGCTGAGCAGCAGGGCTGTTGACGCGGCCAGTGCGATCTTTCCCGGTCGAGAGAGGTGATTCATCATTGATCCTTGGGTCGAGTGGCGGCATCGCCACTTCGTTTTCGGGCAAAATCAGCTTAAATGGAGCAAAAATGAGTGTCAAGCGATTGTGCATAGTAAATGCTATGTGATATATAGGTTATAGTAATACTAATGTCGCTAAACCGTTACCTGTGAAATCGTTGAGTCGTCTAAACAGCTGGTATACGGTGTGGAGATCAATCTAGGCGCTTGACATCAATGGCGAATCGGAGGCGCGTCGTGACTGTACCGTTGCTCGAAATGCACCATATCGGGAAATCGTTTTCAGGAGTGCGAGCACTCGATAATGTGTCGTTGCGCCTGGGCGCCGGTGAAGTTGTGGCACTGCTGGGAGAAAACGGAGCAGGCAAGTCCACGCTGATCAACGTGCTCTCTGGAGTCTTCAACGACTACGACGGTCACATCAAGGTCGACGGAGAGCCGGTCACGCTGCATAGCCCCAGCACCGCACAACAGCTGGGGATTTCCACCATCCACCAGGAACTGAACCTCGTCCCCGACATGTCAGTGGCAGACAATATCTGGCTCGGACGAGAACAGGCGACCGGAGGGTGGGTCAAGAAACAGCGCACGATTTCGACGGCCCGGGATCTGCTGGCGCGAGTCGGGCTGGATCTAGATCCTAGAAAGTTCGTGCGTCAATACCGACTGGCAGAACAGCAGCTCATTGAAGTGGCAAAGGCGATGAGCCTGAACACCCGAATCCTGATCATGGACGAACCGACGTCGGCGCTGGCAGATGCTGAAGTTGAACGCCTGTTCGAGGTTGTCAGGTCACTTGCATCCGAGGGAGTCGGCATCATCTACATCTCTCACCGTCTGGAAGAACTCGAAGAGATTGCTGACCGGGTCGAAGTGCTGCGAGATGGACAGTTCATCGGTGAACGCGAGATGAGGGACGTCAGTCGATCAGAACTGATCCACATGATGGTGGGTCGTCCGATCTCGGAACTGCACCAGCGTCCCGAGGAAACCGGTGCCCGCGCCGAGGGCGGCGAAGCCAGACTGACGGTGGAGCACCTCTCCCTCATGCCCAATGCGCGCGAGTCGCGGGCAGCACTGCACGACATCTCGCTGTCGGTTGAGCCCGGCGAAGTGCTGGGAATCGCCGGCCTGATGGGAGCTGGTCGCTCAGAAGTACTCGAATCCATTTTTGGAACACCCCCATCCTCGGACATGATCGGTCAGGTCACCCTGAACGGCAAGGCGCTGACCAAGCGGACGCCCGCACGCAGTATCGACGCCGGGATTGCCCTGGTATGTGAAGATCGAAAACTGCAGAGCCTGATCCTGGAAAACTCCGTGCGCTTCAATATGACGCTCCCCGCCCTGTCGGATTTTGCCGGCATAGGCGGATGGGTGAAGAAAACTCGAGAAAAGAAGGCGAGCGAGGAGCAGGTTCAGACTCTTGGGGTGAAGACCCCGTCGATGGATGCGTTCATGAGCACCTTGTCGGGTGGAAACCAGCAGAAAGTCGTCCTCGGAAAATGGCTGCTGACCAACCCGGAAGTGATCTTGCTCGATGAGCCGACACGCGGTATCGATGTCGGTGCGAAAGCAGAAATCTACGAACTTGTTGCGCAGCTGGCATCGCAGGGAGTGTCGTTCATCGTTGTCTCGTCAGAGCTTCCCGAATTACTGGGAATGTGCGACCGAATCGTGGTGTTGTGCGAAGGAAAAATCACCGCTGAATTTGACGCCGGCACAGCCACTCAGGAAGACCTACTCACCGCGGCAATGCCGATTCAAGGGCAGGCAGTCAGAGAGGATGCGCCCGCCGTCGATGCCATCGAAACTGCTAAATAGTGAAGGAGAACAACCCCATGAGCACACAGTCGCAGCGCGGATCGGGTGCGGTCGTGCAGCGCAAGAAATGGCTCCTGATGTTGAGCCAGTCCCAAGGCTATATCGGCCTTCTCCTGATCGTCCTGATTGGACTGTGGAGCCAGGGAGGGCGCTTCGCGGACATAGGAAACCTGACGAACGCCATTGGGTACTTCGCTCCGCGAGGCATCCTGGCGGTGGGAATGACTCTGGTCATTATCACCGGCGGCATCGATCTGTCGGTGGGCGCAGTCATGGCAGTCGGTTCAACCACGTCAGCATGGCTGCTGACGGAAATGAACTGGCCGGTGATCGCGATTGTTCCCACGTCAATGGCTGTGGGCGCCCTCTTCGGCATCATCAGCGGTATCGGCACCGCGTACTTAAAGATCCAGTCGTTTGTCATGACGCTGGCCATCATGACGATCGCACGAGGCTTTACCCGCGAGTTCTCCCATAACGTGTCGATCGGAACGAATGTGATCGGACCGGACGGGGAGGTGGCTCCGGGATCTCAACAGTTCCGAATGCTGGGGACGCCAGGCGAAACGCTGTTCCCTATACCGTTAATAGGGTATTTCCCTGTGCTGGCGCTGATCGTGGTCATTATCCTCGTCCATCTGCTGCTGTCACGCACGACGTTCGGGCGGCACGTGTACGCGGTGGGCGGCAATCCCACCGCGGCGCGCCTGTCGGGTGTGAACGTCAAAGCAGTGCTCGTCATTGTCTTCATGATCTCTGGTTTGCTGTGCGGCCTGGCCGGTCCGATTAACGCGGCTTATAACGCATCAGCAGATCCTCAAGCCGGCATGACCTATGAGATGGACGCGATTGCAGCCGTCGTCATCGGTGGTGCGAGCCTGGCTGGCGGCCGAGGCACAGTGATCGGAACGTCGATCGGCGCATTGATCCTGACCCTGCTCGACAACGTGCTGGGCCTGAACAACTTCAGTGCCAACTGGCAGATGATCATTAAAGGCATCATCCTCGTGGTCGCCGTTGTGATCCAACATCCCGACCTCATTCCCAACGCTGCGGCTCGCCTGAAACGACGAACCGCGCATCCCGTTAAGGCATCCTCGACGCGACACGCGAAGGAGTAGGCCGAGGGGGAAGTCCACACCAAGGTAAACACAACACTAAGAAAGCGAAGGAGCTCTCATGACAATCACGCGACGCAAACTACCGGTACTCCTGGCGGGTGCCCTGGTCGCCGCAGCATCGCTCGGCGCGTGCGCAACCAACGATCAGCCGACATCCGGCTCACAGGCAGATGAAGGCGCATCGAGTGCCACAACTGATCAGAGCAGCGCGGCTGGCGCAAGCGACGGACGTCTGCTGCCCGAAAAGGACAAGTACGTCATCGGGTACTCACAGGCCAACAACGCTGAGCCATATCGTGCGCAGATCAACGCACAGCTGGAGTATTACATCGGGCAGGAATCGAACCTTGAGTTGCTGCCGATTGCTGACGCTCAGCAGGATTCCTCACGTCAGGTGAGTCAGGTCCAGCAGTTCATTCAGCAGGGCGTTGACATTCTGATCGTCTCGCCTAACGAGTCTGACCCGTTGACCCCGCCAGTTGAGCAGGCATGTGAAGCAGGTATCCCGGTGATCGTGCTGGACCGCGCTGTGAACACGGACTGCATCACCTCCTTCATTGGCGGTGACAACGTGGCAATCGGTAAGGCCGCAGGTGAACTGGCACTCCAGCTTCTGCCTGATGGCGGTAAGGTCGTCGAGCTGCGAGGCATTACCTCGAACCAGCCTCAGATCGACCGCGACCAGGGCTTCCGTGACGCAATCGCTGCGAACCCGAAGATCGAGATCGTCAAGGATCAGGACGCAAAGTGGATCAAGGAAGAGGGCACCAAGATCATGCAGCAGTGGCTGCAGTCCGGTGAAGACATTGACCTGGTCTACGCGCACAATGACCCAATGGCGCTGGGCGCCTACCTGGCTGCGGCAGGTGCCGGCAAAGCCGAGGACATCAAGTTCATCGGTATTGACGGCCTCGCAATTCCTGACGGTGGCATACGAGCCGTTCAGGAAGGCCAGCTGGCAGGTACCTTCATCTATCCGACAGGTGCCAGGGAAACAGTCGACACCATTTTGGCGATGATCAAGGGCGAGCCGGTCGAGGCCCAGCAGGTCCTTGAAACCACCCCGATCACACCTGAAAACGCTGCCGAACAGTACGAGCTGAACGACTTCTCCAACAAGAAGTAAGAGGGCTTGTACGAGGCCGGCGCCGAGGAACTCCCCGGCGCCGGTTTTGTGTCTAACGGGCGCGAACTGGGGAGATTTGACCCTGCTGAGAACGAGTTATACTCTTTAGCTACGCGCGTAGACAATGCGCGTCAATAGTTCTGCTTCTTCGCTCAATGAGGAGATGTAAATGAGTACTCGAGCAGACGCCGCACCGGCTGCGTCAGGATCGAAGTTCCAACGTCAGGTTGCGGTACTTTCAGGTGCAGGAATGTTCCTTGATGGATTCGATGTATCCGTCATTGCAGTGGCCCTGCCAGGTTTGAAACGACAGTGGGAAATTTCCGGAGGAATTGAAGGCATCGTCGCTGCTTCTGCGATCGTCGGCATGTTCCTTGGCATGATGTTCGGCGGAAAACTGGCTGACTCCTTGGGTCGGCGCAAGATGTACATGATTGACCTGAGCGGATTCGTGATTTTCGCCCTGCTGGCAGCGTTGACGCAAAATGCGTGGCAGCTAATCGCAACACGTTTCCTGTTGGGTCTGTTCATTGGTGCGGATTACCCAATCTCATCGTCCATTACCGCTGAATTCACTGCTCCCAAGCGTCGTGGACGCTTCATCATCCTCATGTCATTGTTCTGGCAGGTGGGAGCTTTCTGCGCGTACATGACAGGCATTGCCATGCATCCGCTAGGGGAATCCGCATGGCGATGGATGCTGGGATTGGGTGCCGTTCTGGCGGGAATTACGTTGGTTCTGCGTCACAAAGTTCCTGAATCGCCTCGCTGGCTGCGTGAACACGGGCGGATCGAGGAAGCTAACAGTGTGATGCGTGAGATCACAGCCATTCAGGGTGCCTACTTCGACGAAAATGACACGTTAGCAGAGTCCGCACAGGAGTCGATGCAGTCTAAGTCGCGCGTGTATGGGACGTGGTGGGAGCTCTTCAGCCCCAATATGATTCGTTCAACCATTTTCTGCTGCACATTCTGGTTTGCCTTTGCCGTGTCCTTCTATGGCATTCAGATGTACACTCCGTCAATTCTGGAACCGTTCACTCAGGGGAACACCATCTTGGCTTACATTGGTTCGTCGATCATCGCATTGCTGGGTGTTGCCGGCGCCGGCATTGGCATGTACACGGTCGAAAAGATCGGTCGCCGTCCGCAGATTCTATGGTGCTTCGCTGGTATGATCGTCGTCCTCGTGGCACTGGCGCTGACTGATAACCCATCAATTGGCCTGCTTATCTTCCTGCTGTCAGGAGCTATCCTTCTGGCGAACCTAGGTCCCGGCGTGCTGGACATGGTCTATCCAAACGAGCTGTTCCCGACCCGTCTGCGTGCATCCGGTACTGGTTTTGCGGGATCTATCAGCCGTATCGGCGCGATCTTGGGCGTCACAGTGTTCCCCGTGATGGTGGAAAACTGGGGAATGTCGCGCTCAACGTGGCTCTTCGCGGGGGTAGCGGTAGTGGGGTTGATTGTGTCTTACTTCCTAGCTCCTGAAACCAAAGGCAAGTCTCTCGAAGAACTCGAGGAATTGGCCAATAATGGGTGGAAGACCCGTAACGTGTAAGACGCGTTGCCACACGGCGTGGAGAGGCAGATGAAAAGCAAGAGGCCGACTCGCGAGGATGTTGCCCGCGAGGCAGGGACATCAGTAGCTGTTGTGACATACACAGTGAACAATGGCCCTCGGCCCGTTGCTGAAGAAACCCGCAAGCGAGTGCTTGCCGCGATCGACAAGCTGGGATATTCGCCTAATCATGCGGCGCGTATTCTGGCCTCTGGAAAGAGCGGCAACTATGGGCTTGTTCTTCCTAATATCACGAACCCGTTCATTGCAGAAATTGCGCACGCATTTCAGGCGAAGGCGCTCGAGCAGGGAAAATTGATCATCATCGGTGACTCCGCTGATGACCCTGAGAGGGAACGTCGACTCCTGCAGTCCCTGATTGGACAGCAAGTGGATGGCGTGATCTATATGGGAACGGTTGAGAAACTTGCCCTCGACGTGTTTGACGGAACCGGCATTCCCGCAGTGGTTCTCACATATGCAGATTCGGATTCGAAATGCCCGTCAGTCAGAATTGATGAAACTCGGGCAGTTTTCGAGCTGACCACTCATCTGCTCCGACATGGGTACGATCACATCGATATGATGACCGGGCCCGAGGGAATGGAGAATTCATTCGTTCGGGCCCAGGGGTGGTGCAATGCGGTTGGAAGCGATCTGTCATCACCGCACATCTCATGGTGCGCCTACTCGAGAATAGCCGGATATCAATGGCTCACTGATAAGTACGCACAGGGGCACGTTCCCCAAGCAGTTGTGGCAGGCAATGAACGGCAGGCTCTAGGAGTGATGGCCGCGTGCTCGGATCTGCATATACGCATTCCGACGGATCTCGCTTTGGTTGCTCTCAATGGGTCATCGGATACGGGCTATTCCGTGCCGTCGTTGACTGCTGTTCGACAGCCCTGGGGAGAGATGGCTGAGCTTGCATTCCACATCCTTTCGGATACGTCGTTGAACCGCCAGCCACGATCCTTCGCCAGTGGCTTCGACATTGTTTTTGGTGAATCGTGTGGGTGTCGCCACGCTGGCACCCGAGACAGGGCGCTGTTGGCATCCTGGGCAACACCATCCTCCGATTCGCTGGACTCCGTCGCAGGTGTGGCGACACAATCATTGACAGATAAGTAGGAAAAGATGCGCGATTTTTTCGCAAAAGCACCAGAAAACTGGGACAATCCCTCTGGACAACTTCATATCTACGTCTTGCCGGAGCGGAATTTTACCCATCTGGTTGCGCCATACCTTCAGGTACTGACAGAAAGCAGCATCTGTGCAGTGCAGCCACGGGACTCTCTGCATGCTACGGTCCAGCGACTGCCGTATTTTGCCGATGATGGGGAAATAAGAAGGAAAATTCCTTTGCTCGGTCAAGCGATCAGACGGCACTTCGCGCAGTGGCGATGCCCAAATCTGGAGTTCCAGTTACCTGAGGTCACTGAAGATTCAGTATTGTGCTATTCGCGCCCCACCACGGCGTGGAATCACTTCGTCGAGGGTGTGCGTCAATGCGCAATTGATGTCCTTGGTGATGAGGCCGCTCACTTTTCGGGTGTACCACGGGCTCACCTGACTTTGGCATACGGGATCGCTGATGCTGATTCCCGCGATCTTGTCGATCAGATCGACAAGATCAATACTGTGGAATATCGTCACCGCTCGTCCCAATCGCTTTTCTATACCATGGCTCTCGACCATGCTGCAGTTGTGACGGTCCATCAAAACCACCAAGAAGGTACGTATACTTTCGAGCCACTAGCAGTTTTTTATTTAAAGTGATGGAAATGCATTTATCAGGTGAATTAACTCAGATACTTCTTCTGCTAGCAGCGTTGGTGCTGTCTGCGATCATCGGTCTGGAACGCCAGATCCTCGGGAAAAGCGCGGGCATACGTACGCAAGCGATCGTCGGTATGACAGCGGCGCTCATGATGCTGATTTCCAAGTATGGATTCAGTGATGTGCTGAGCGAGGGAATCGTGCGGGTGGATCCATCACGGGTCGCTGCCCAGGTTGTTTCCGGAATCGGCTTCCTAGGAGCCGGAATCATCCTGACACGCCATGGGGCAATCCGCGGACTTACGACCGCAGCAACGATCTGGGAAACTGCGGCGATCGGTATGGCATGCGGAGCGGGCCTGTGGTGGCTTGCACTGGCAGGAACCGTATTCCACTTCGTGGTCATCTGGGTGCTCTCACCCTTCGCACGGCTGTTCCGACGCAAGGGCAGCGAAGACGAAAACATCCTGTGTGTCTCGTACCCGCAAGGTGAGGGCGTCCTCCGAAGCATCCTGTCCGAGCTGGCACGCGAAGGGTGGAGCGTGGAAAACGTCAGCACCTCCACCAGTCGCTCCTCCGAGACACTGACCGCTTACATCAGAATGCATTCGCGGGTCGTGGTCGACCAGGCTTCCACGCTCGCCACCCTCGCGGATCTGCCTAACGTGCAAGGTGTGCGGATCATGGAAGATAACGAATAGTTACGCCTAGCCTTCGAGCTCTTCGGACAGCTCCAGCCACTGTGCTTCGAGCTGGCCAACCTCGTCCTCAACTGCGCGAACCTGATCCGCAAGGTCCTGTAACCCCACGTAGTCAGTCGGATCATGGCCTGCCATCTGCGCTTTCAGATCCTCGCCCTGGCGTGTCAGGCGGTCCATCTTTCGCTCCAGCGCTGACAGCTCTTTTTGTGCAGCGTAGGCGCGGGCGCCGGAATTCTCGGTTTCCTCCTCAGCCGGTGACGGTTCAGTGAGCTCGGCCTGACTTTGGATCTTCAGGTACTGCTCGACCCCACCGGGCAGATGGCAGAACGTGCCGTCAATGATGGCGTATTGCTGGTCGGTGACGCGCTCAATCAGGTACCGATCGTGCGACACAACCAGCAGCGTGCCCGGCCACGTGTCGAGGACGTCCTCCAGGGCGGTCAGCATATCGGCATCGACGTCGTTGGTCGGCTCGTCCAGAATCATGACATTGGGTTGGTCAAGCAGGACGAGCAGAATCTGCAGCCTGCGTTTCTGCCCGCCCGACAGTTCTCCGACGCGCGCTGACAGATGCTCGTGGCGAAATCCGAGGCGCTCCAGCATCTGCGCTGGAGTGGTGTCCTTACCGTCCACGACGAACGTTGTTCTGGTGCGGCCAAGCACTTCGCGCACGCGGTCACCCGAGATCTCATCCAGCTGCGAAAACTGCTGGTCGAGCACTCCGATACGAACAGTCTTACCCTGACGCACTCGCCCCGACGTCGGCTTCAGCGCACCGCTGATGACGTTGAGCAGGGTTGATTTGCCCGCACCGTTCGGGCCGAGGATAGCGCTGCGCTCTCCGGGTGCGATCCTCCACGTCACGTCGCGCAGAACCTCGTTCGTTTCAAACGAAACCGACACGTCCAGCAGATCCACCACCTGTTTGCCCAGGCGTGCCACAGATAGCCGCTGCAGTTCAATCGGGTTGCGCATCTGCGGTACGTCAGCGATCAGCTCATTCGCCGCTTCGATACGGAACTTCGGCTTGGACGTGCGCGCCGGCGCTCCGCGACGCAACCAGGCAAGTTCCTTGCGCATCAGGTTATGGCGCTTCGCTTCGGTCGCAGCCGCGATCCGGTCACGTTCCACACGCTGCAGGACGTACGCTGCGTATCCGCCTTCGAACGGTTCAACCGTTGTGTCATGCACCTCCCACATGCGGGTGCACACCTCATCAAGGAACCACCGATCGTGCGTCACAACGATGAGCGCACCGTCGCGCGGACTCCACCGGTACTTGAGATGGTCAGCCAGCCACGCGACCGCCTCGATGTCCAGGTGGTTCGTTGGTTCATCCAGAATCAGCACATCCCACTCGCCCACAAGCAGGCGCGCAAGATCGACGCGTCGGCGCTGTCCACCTGAAAGATCACCGACGAGGGAATCCCATGCGATATCCGAAGCCAGTCCAGAAATAATGGATCGGATATTCGCGTCGGACGCCCACTCATACTCCGGGCGATCTCCCACTAGTGCTTCTTTGACGGTGTGAGACGGATTCAGACGATCAGACTGGCTGAGGTATCCCAGGCGCAGGTCGCGACGATGAGTGACGCGACCGCTGTCAGGTGTGATCTGGCGGGTCAGTAGCCGCAAGAGTGTGGATTTGCCGTCTCCGTTGCGACCCACCACGCCGATTCGGTCGCCCTCGTCAACTCCGACGGTGACCTGATCAAGGACGACGGTCGTGGGGTATTCCATATGCAGGTTGTCTGCGCCGAGAAGATGTGCCATATCGGCACATATGGTACGTCAAAATGCGCTGGTGAGGAGACCTCAGAATCCTCATATCAATCGAGATGATGTGAGTGCGGGGTTCGAAGAGCAGGCTAAATGGCCGCTTACCTGCGTAAATGGTGGGATCGTGCGCGTGGATTCCGATCAGGCCGTCTTCGCGTGGCCTGGCCAGGCCTTGATCTGCTGCAGAAGCGTCACTGCGTGGCGATCCCACATGCGACCGCCCACGATGACGCCGACGACCAGACATACCAGCGACCAGACTGGGGCAACGATGTAGCCGATCCAATCTGGCAGGATGCCGAAGAAGCCGAGTAGCAGAACGACTGAGGCCGGCAAAGACGCCACAAGAGCCGCGAGCCACTGGGCGAACTGCACCAGCATCGTGGCAGTGAAGCTGCCGGTGGATTTTGTCGATATCGGGTTCGTGCCGGGCGGAGGAACAGGGTAGAGCCAGCGTGCATGCAGGATCTGGCCTGCGCCGGCAGTCGCGCAGAACAGGAGCACCGTGGTGACTGCGAGGTAGATGAGCGAACGCCCTTGAATCCCCGCGGCGAAAGCCAGCAGTGCCATGACAACGGCGAAGAGGCTGATCGCTGAGGGTAACGCGCCCACAAGACGCCCCAGACGCTCGTCGCGTCCGCGTATTCCAGCAGTGATGCTCAGCCAGTTCGCCGTTGAATCCCATGCCATCAGGGTCGCGACGACACCGCCGAAGAGCATTGCACCAAAGAGCGTGAAGAAAATGGCGAACGTGTTGCCAAAGCTGAAGTCCGAATTCGACCCCATAAACGAAATCGCGATACCCAGCACGGGCAGGACGCCGACCGCGATCAGCTGTGAGAGCAGACGCGGATCGCGGATAAACTCGTGACTGGTGCGGGCCGCCAGCGCGGCCGCTGCCCGTGGCAAGCCCAGGCGCAACCACGGATCGACATGCTTGAAGGAGCGCTGGTCCGCGCGCGCCGAGGGAGCAGCCTGCGTGGGATCGATCAAGTGGCGTCCCTCTGTAATCGCCTGACGGGCCTCAGCACTGACTGGCCGTGCCTTGCCATTCATGGCGAAGGGGAGTACGTACTGCCACAGCTTCCATCCTGCCCACAAAGTGACCAGTGAAATGGCCAGCCGCGCGAGGGCAACAAGGTAGTTGCCTTCATAGACGGATTGACTGATCGCGAACGGGGCGCCCATCGGTGTCCAGCCGACGATCGTACCGAGTCGGGTGACGAAAGCGGCGTTGAAGTTGTCGATTCCGGCATTGACGTACAGACCCAGAGGCGTGACGAAGAGAAACAGCGCGACCGTTGCGATGACGCCCTGTAGATCGCGCCTACGGGTGGAAGCCGTCATCTGAACGCTCATCCACGTCGTCACGGCACGTGACCACACCATCGATATGGCAAGTGCCAGGCAGGCGCTGATCACACTGACGAGCGCCACCACCACATGGCCGGAGACAATCCAGGCGACGAAGGGAATCAGAAGAAATAACGCAGTGCCAATGCCGGCGAATCCCACGAAAGCTGCGGCAATCATGCCGATCGCGAAACGCCGTGAAGGTGCGGCAAACGGTGCGAGGCGAACCGGATCCAACGTGTTGTCAGCCGATGCCATAAGCGCAGGAGCTATCACCCATGCCAGCACAGCTAAGGCACTGATCAAAGTGAACATGACGCTGGCCAGGTCGGCGTAGCCCTCGAAGATGGAAAACACGGCTCCGACGGCAATCATTCCGACGTAGCCGGCGATGCCCAGGGCCCCCAGGATTGACAGGACGAGGAAGGCTGTCTGACGCTTCATCGAGTTCCACGTCAGCTTCGCTTTCATCCGCATTAGGAGTGCAACCATGACAGCCCTTCGTGAGTGATGCGGCCTCCGACGATCTGAGTGAAGCGCTCTTCGAGGTCACCGCCTGCAGCTACCTCGTCAGTCGTGCCGGAAATTACGACCTGACCGTGATGGATGATCGCAACGTGGCTGCACAGTTTCTGCACGGTTGACATTACGTGACTGGACAGCACAACTGTGCCGCCCTGGCGCACGAACGATTTGAGAATCTCACGGATATTGGCGGCCGACACCGGGTCGACCGATTCGAACGGCTCGTCCAGAACCAGGACGCTGGGGGAGTGGATCAAGGATGCGCCCAACGCGATCTTCTTGGTCATGCCGGCCGAATAATCGCCGATCATTTTGTCAGACGTTTCAGTCAGATCCAGGGCTTCGAGCAGGTCCTGGGTACGCGAGCGCGCGGTGTCAGTGTCCATCCCGCGCAGCAAGGCCACGTAGGTCAGGAAATCCGGGCCGGAGAGGCGGTCCAGCAAATGCATGCCGTCAGGCATTACTCCGAGAAGTTTCTTAGCCTCGGTTGGATTGGCCCACATGTCAACGCCGTGGACGTAGGCTGTTCCTTCATCTGGACGCAACAGGCCGGTCGCCATCGTCAGGGTTGTGGTTTTGCCTGCACCGTTGGGGCCGACGATTCCATAGAACGAGCCGGCGGGAATATTCAGGCTCAGGTCGCCTACTGCGACGAGATTGCCGTACACCTTGACCAGGTGATCGAATGCGAGTGCCGGTGGTTGGTCAGTCATAAGTCCCCTCGCGGTAGTGGTCGGACGCTACTTTTAGGCTAGTACTTCGTTTCGTAAGATGCGAGGATAATTCTGAGCAGGTCAGCAAGATCGTCCTGATCGCCTCGGGAAAGCGGCGCCAGAATCTGCTTTTCGCATTCGAGCAGGGAGATCAGCGCCGCATCAACGTGCTTCTTGCCGGTGGGGGTCAGGGTGACGAGGACGGCGCGCCGGTCATCCGGAGCCGGTGAACGCGTTACAAGGTGGCGACGTTCGAGGCGGTCAATACGGTTCGTCATTGTCCCGGAGGTGACGAGCAGTTCGTCCATGAGGTGCCCGGGCGTCATCGAATACGGCTTTCCGGCGCGGCGCAGGGAGGAGAGCACGTCGAATTCCCACGGGTCAAGATCGTGTTGGGCGAATGCCTCGCGCCGCTTGAGATCCAGATGGCGCGCCAGTCTGGCTACGCGCGAGAGCACAAGCATGGGGGAGGGGTCAGTGTCCGGGCGTTGACGTGCCCACCCCTGAACGATCGCATCGACCTCGTCTCGCTGCGTTTTTCTCATGACACCAAGATACTTGTTTTCGAGATACTTTCGCGAGGGGGGCTCACGCAGAATGCATACGCAATGACGGATCAGTCTTGAGGTTGCGCAGCCCGTACCACACCAGGTTGACGGCGTGTGCTGCCACAACTTCCTTCGGCATGGAGCGATCTTCGAGCCACCACTGCCCGACCTGCGCGATCAAACCGACAAGCATCTGCGCATACAGCGGTGCCCACCCCGGTTCCATATTCGAGCGTTCGAACTGTTCGGCCACAAGGTATTCCACCCGCATCGCAACATCGCCGAGCACCGATGAGAAAGAACTGGATGTACGGTCGTTGGGTGTATCGCGCACGAGGACGCGGAAGCCATCCGTATTCGATTCAATGTAATCCAGCAGTGTCAGTGCGGCCGCCTCGAGGATCTCACGCGGATGCGTGGACGATTCCAGCGACGTCTGGATCGCGGAGACAAGGGACTGCACCTCACGGTCCACGATCACCGCATACAGACCTTCTTTTCCGCCAAAGTGCTCGTAGACGACCGGTTTGGAGACGCCTGCCTGCGCGGCTGCCTCCTCCATGGACGTACCGTCGAAACCTTTCTTTGCAAAGAGGGCGCGACCGACTTCAATGAGTTGCTCACGTCGCGCCACACCGCTCATCCGGACTCGTTTTTCTGCCATAGCAGTACTCTAGAACGTGTTGAGCTCCACACTTTAAGCTTCTGATTCTTCGCGCGACTGTGACATAATCGGGTGGTCTATCCGCCTTGGTGTAACGGCAGCACAGGGGTTTTTGGTGCCCTTAGTCTAGGTTCGAATCCTGGGGGCGGAGCTCAATGTACTGAGCAAAGTTGCACTATAGCAACGAAAAACGGTTTTACGTCATCCTCTCTGGGGGTCGCGTTCCCCGAAATAATCTCGTGCCTGCACGACACCGGAACAACTGCGCTAATCGATCCTGAAATAGCCTTGAGGGGCCTGTATCGAGTAAAGCACGCCACATCAACTCACGGATCAGGGGGATGAACCTATAGCATAAGAGACGCCGCATCCGTGTAGCGGCAGGTTGAAGGGGAGGACAACCGTATGAGTGGCTTGGTCGCCAGTGGTGAAAAACGACTCGTGCTTGTATCAGGACGGGCACACGTCGATCTTGCAAATCAGGTAGGTGAGCATCTGGGCTGCGGTGTCTCTGCGACCACTGCCTACGATTTTGCCAACGGAGAGATCTACGTTCGATTCAACGAATCTGTGCGTGGAGCCGACGTCTTCGTGCTGCAGTCGCACACCACCCCTATTAACAAGTGGCTGATGGAACAGCTCATCATGATTGATGCCGCCAAGCGCGCGTCAGCCAAGCGCATCACCGCTGTTTCACCGTTTTACCCCTATGCACGTCAGGATAAGAAACATCAGGGTCGTGAACCGATCTCCGCTCGCCTCGTGGCCGATCTGTACAAGACAGCCGGAGCTGACCGCGTGATGAGCGTGGATCTGCACGCCTCGCAGGAACAGGGCTTCTTCGACGGTCCTGTTGATCACCTGTGGGCCATGCCCGTGCTGGTCGACTACGTGCGCGGACGCGTGAACCTGTCGCACGCCACTGTCGTGTCGCCGGACGCCGGCCGCATTCGCGTGGCTGAGAAGTGGGCTGCGAAGATGGGGAACTGCCCGCTGGCATTCATTCACAAGACCCGTGACACCACTCGCCCCAACGTCGCGGTCGCCAACCGCGTGGTGGGTGAAGTCGACGGGCGTGACTGCGTGCTGGTTGATGACCTGATCGACACGGGCGGCACGATTGCTGAAGCGGTCAAGGTACTGTACAAGGCCGGTGCGAAGTCAGTGCTCGTGGCGGCAACGCACGGCGTCCTGTCCCACCCGGCAACCCAGCGCCTCTCTGAGTGTGGAGCAACTGAAGTGGTCGTCACTGACACGTTGCCCATCACTGGGGAGAAGCGTTTTGACAAGCTGACGATCCTGTCGATTGCGCCTCTGCTGGCTCGCGCCATTAAAGAGGTCTTCGAAGACGGATCGGTCACATCACTGTTCGACGGGGTCGCATAGAGCGCCCCTTTCGGGTTAGGCTATGTGTCGTTGCTCCGGCGAGGGCGTCGCATATCTGCGGTGCCGTGATCGACGAAGCTTTTACCTGCGGTGCGCCCGCGCGCAGAGAGAAGCCTTGTTGGTGTCGTCGGCGAAGAAACGACTGAAAAATGGAGGCTTCAATGAGTGAAAATCATCTTGATGCGCAGCTGCGCAATGACTTTGGTAAGGGTGCAGCACGCCGCGCACGTCGTGACGGCGTGATCCCCGCAGTCATGTACGGACACGGTTCCGACACGATGCATCTGGGACTGCCCTCGCACGAAACGTTTTTGATTGTGCGTTCTAACCCGAACGCAGTCGTTGAACTGTCGGTCGATGGTGAAACCTACCTGACATTAGTGAAGGACGTCCAGCGTCACCCCGTGTCACGCAACATCCTGCACGTCGACCTGCTGGCCGTGAAGGCCGGCGAAAAGGTTGATGTTGAGGTTCCGATCTCCGTCGTGGGCGAGCCGCAGGCCGGCCTGACGCACACCGTCGAAACCTTCCAGGTCATGGTGGCTGCGCCTGCTACCTCGATCCCCGAGTTCATCGAGGTCGACATCGAGGGCGCCGAGGACGGCCTGGTGATCCACGCAGGCGACCTGAAGTTGCCTGAGAACGTTGATCTGGTCACCGACGAAGAGGTTGACATTCTGTCGGTCGCCGAGATTCAGGAAAACGAAATTCCTGAACCTGAAGCAGCTGCAGAAGGCGAAGCTGAAGGCGCAGAAGCCGCTGAAGCCGCTGAGGAAGCATCTGAAGAAGAGTAAGACCCGACTCTCCGGTCATAAACCTCCGGTCGCCGTGGAGCGGCCAGAGGTTTATGCATATTCTGGAGCCATGACGACCCATATCGCCCCGACCATTCACGCGATTATTCCGGCTGGAGGCTCAGGTACACGCCTGTGGCCACTGTCGCGCCGAAACCGCCCGAAATTCCTGCTCGACCTGACGGGCAGCGGCTGCTCCATGCTGCAGGAGACAGTGACGAGGCTGACGCCTGTCTCCCGGTCCATCACGGTCGTCACCGGCGCCAGGCATCGTGACGCTGTCGCCGCCCAGCTGCACGACGAGTGCACAATCCTTGCGGAACCGGCTCCACGCAATTCGATGGCAGCGATCGGGTGGGCAGCCTACTCCATTCTCAGGCGTTTTGGGCAGGACGCGATTGTCGGCTCATTTGCAGCTGACCATGCCATCGCGCACCCCGATCAGCTGCACCAGGCGATCGGGCGGGCAGTTCAGGCAGCCCGCAGCGGTTACCTGACAACGATTGGCATTGCGCCCACCTCGCCATCGACCGCGTACGGATATATCCATCCCGGGCCTGCACTTGGGGGAGCCAGCGGCGCCTATACAGTCAGCGAATTCGTGGAAAAGCCCAACGAGTCAACCGCCCGGCGATACGTGACGGACGGCTACCTGTGGAACGCTGGAATATTCATCGTGCGGGCGGGCACACTCAGGGACGCCCTCGCCCATGAGAATCCACAGATGGACCGCGCCTTGAACGCGATCGTGGACCCTGACACCGACCCGAACGAGCGCGAAGAACTATGGGAGTCCATTGAATCGATCGCCATTGACTACGCCCTGGCCGAGCCGCTCGCCGCGCGCGGACGCGTCGCGGTGGTGCCTTCGCAGGATCTGGGGTGGACTGACGTGGGGGACTATCCCTCGCTCAACACGTTCGGCCAATCGGAGCGATCGGTCGTACGCGTTGATGCGCCGGGCACCAGCGTGCACTCGTCGACCGATCAGATGATTGCGCTGGTCGGGGTGGACAACATGACCGTCGTCGTTCAGGACGATGCGATTCTGGTGGTCAGCAATGACCGCGCTCAGGACGTATCTCATGTTGTGGAGCTGGCGCGTGAAAACGGACGTCTGGACATGATCTAGATCAAGAATCCGTAATTTTGCCCAAACGCCCTTACGATTTGCGCTATCGTTATGAGGATTCTGCAGCGACGACATGTCCACCGAGGGCATGCCATATTCGTGAGAGGAAGACTATGACGAAGAGCTTCAAACTAGGCGCTGTTGCAGCGATCGCAGCGCTCGCGCTCGCAGGATGCGGCGCAGCACCCGAAGCATCAAGCGGATCAACCGAACCGGCATCAGGAGCCGGCGGCCAGTCCGGTCAGGCAGCGGGTTCCAGTGAAGTCAAGGCCTGTATGGTCTCTGACGAAGGCGGCTTCGACGACCGCTCCTTCAACGAATCCGGTAAGGAAGGCATGGATCGCGCTGGCCAGGAACTGGGCGTGGAAGTCAAGTTCGCGGAATCAACGTCAGACGGTGACTACCAGACCAACGTTGACGCCATGATCCAGGACGGATGCACGCTGATCGTCGGCGTTGGATACAAGCTGGCTATCACCATGGCTGAGGCAGCACAGGCCAACCCGGATATCCAGTTCGCACTCGTTGACTCGCAGTTCCAGGACGCACAGCAGAACCCGATCGAACTGGAAAACGGCCGCCCGCTCATCTTCAACACGGCTGAGGCAGCGTTCCTCGCCGGATATGTTGCAGCCGGCACCACCACGAGCGGCACAGTCGCAACCTACGGCGGCATGGAAATTCCGACCGTCCAGATCTTCATGGAAGGCTTCGCCAAGGGCGTTGAGAAGTACAACGAAGACAACGGCAGTGCCATTCAGGTTCTGGGGTGGGACACCGAGAAGAAGACCGGTTCATTCGTGGGCGACTTCTCCTCAATCGATAAGGGACAGACTCTGACTGAAGGATTCATCTCTCAGGGCGCCGACATCATCATGCCGGTTGCCGGCCCAATCGGCTCAGGCACCCTGTCAGCCATCAACGCAGCACCGAACAAGAGCGAACTGAAGGCAGTGTGGGTTGACGCTGACGGTCACGAATCAGTGGGCGATCCAGCCATCTTCACGTCCGTCGTCAAGGAAATCGGAAATGCCGTGTTCGACACTGTCAAGGACGCGAAGGACGGCAACTTCTCCTCCACGCCATACATTGGCAACCTGAAGAACAAGGGCGTGGCGATGGCTCCGTTCTACGACATGGACTCCCAGGTTTCTCAGGAACTCAAGGACAAGGTCGAAGAGCTGAAGCAGCAGATTGTGGACGGATCACTGGATGTGTCCACGCAGTACGACCCGGCAAAGTGATGCGCTCTCTGTGAGCGTGTAACACCGACCGAATGATGAAGATGCCGTCGCAACCGAATATGAGGTGGCGACGGCATCTTCGTTCTTTCAGAAAAGAGTCAGCGAGTGAAACTCGAACTACGAGGCATCACTAAGGTTTTCGGGCCCCTCGTCGCCAATGACCATATTGATCTGACCGTTGAACCTGGTCAGATTCACGCCCTGCTGGGTGAAAACGGCGCAGGTAAATCAACGTTGATGAATGTGCTGTACGGCCTGTACCAACCAGATGCCGGTGAAATCCTCATCGACGGGGAACCCGTCCGCTTTAAAGGTCCCGGCGACGCTGTGGCAGCCGGAATCGGCATGGTGCACCAGCACTTTATGCTCGTCCCCGTATTCACCGTTGCCGAATCCGTGGCCCTGGGTTACGAACCCACCGGCACGTTTGGAGTGATCGACGAGGTCGCCGCCGCCCGTAAGGTGACTGAAATCTCAGCCCGATTCGGATTCGACGTGAATCCGAAAGCACGAATCGAAGACCTGCCTGTGGGAGCTCAGCAGCGCGTGGAGATCATCAAGGCACTCTCGCGTGAAGCTAAAGTGCTGATCCTCGATGAGCCGACTGCCGTGCTCACCCCGCAGGAAACCGATGAACTTATTGAGATTATGCGCGGACTGAAAGAGGACGGCACATCCATCGTTTTCATCACGCATAAGCTGCGCGAAGTGCGCGCAATCGCGGACCGCATCACGGTGATCCGGCGCGGAAAAGTGGTTGGTGAAGCTGCTCCGGATTCAAGCGAGAACGAGCTGGCCTCGATGATGGTGGGCCGCGACGTGAATCTGACGGTGGAAAAAGGCCCGGCCTCACCTGGCGAGGTTGTGCTGGATGTGGACGGACTGTCGCTGGTTGATGCGGCGGGCGCAGTTGCACTCGATGATGTGACGTTGAGTATTCGCAGCGGAGAGATTCTGGCGGTGGCCGGCGTGCAGGGCAATGGTCAGACCGAACTGGCTGAATGCCTGCTCGGACTGGAAACACCGACGTCCGGGACGATGACAATGTCAGGAGCGCAGCTCTCCCCGATGAGTGTGCGCCAGCGCATCCATCACGGCATGGGGTTCGTGCCCGAGGATCGCTCGACCGACGGCATGATCGCAGGCTTCTCGATTGCCGAAAATCTCATCCTGGATATTTCGAACAGTGCGCAGTTTGGCGCAGGTCCGTCGTTAAATCCGAAGAAAGTGCGCGCCAACGCGCTCGAAAAAGTTGACGAGTACGACATTCGTGTCACCGACGTTTCTGACCCGATCTCCACTCTGTCGGGCGGCAATCAGCAAAAAGTCGTGCTGGCACGTGAAATTTCGCGCGACCTGGACCTTCTGGTGGCCTCGCAGCCGACCCGCGGCCTGGACGTCGGATCGATCGAGTTCGTCCACCGCCGCATTGTTGCTGAGCGTGACGAAGGAACCGCGGTGCTGATCATCTCCAGTGAACTGGACGAGGTTGTCGCGCTGGCTGACCGGATCGCCGTGATGTATCGCGGACGAATCGTCGGCATCGTCCCCGCCGATACACCGCGCGACGTGCTGGGACTGATGATGGCGGGTGTGCCCGCCGACGAAGCTCGCAGCCAGGCCGCTCACCATGAAACAATTCTGGGCGCTGCCGACGAGCAGGCTGAAAAGGAGGAGCAGTGAAAGAGGCACAGGAAACACCAGACGTGTCCGACCGCTCCGGTGCGCAGGCTTCCCTCATCCGACGCGTCATGTCGGGCTCCTGGCTCGTATCGGTTCTGGCCGTTGTCGTGGCACTCGTCGTCGGATCAGTGCTGATCGCCATTTCAAACCCAAACGTTCAGACAGCGGCCGGGTATTTCTTCGCACGCCCCGTCGACACGTTCGCCGCATTGTGGTCCGCAGTGGGCGACGCCTACGAGGCGATGCTGCGCGGCGCAGTCTTTGACTGGAAAGCGTCCAGCACAGCACGCATGTGGCGGCCGATCACCGAAACCCTCACCAACTCGGTTCCCCTGATCTTTGCGGGCCTGGGTGTGGCAGTGGGATTTCGGGCAGGCCTGTTCAACATCGGTGCGCAGGGGCAGGTCGTGCTCGGTGCAATCTTCGGCAGCTACGTGGGATTCGCCTGGCACCTGCCACCCGTGATTCACTTGCTGGCAGCCATGTGCGGAGCCGCCCTCGGCGGTGCACTGTGGTCCGGAATTGCCGGCATCCTGAAAGCGAAGACCGGCGCGAACGAAGTCATCACGACGATCATGCTCAACTCGATCGCCGGTTTGCTGATCGGGTACGTCCTGACCCGGCCCTCGTTCATTGGCGAGGGGAACACGAACCCGAAATCCATGCCGGTCCTCGAAACAGCGATGTACCCCAGGCTGCTGGGAGATTCCTTCCGTGTGCACTTCGGATTCATTGCTGCTCTGGCGGCTGCACTGTTCGTGTGGTGGCTGCTGGAGCGTTCAACGATCGGGTTCGAATTCCGCGCGACGGGCCTGAATCCTGCGGCGGCACGCACAGCGGGTATCTCCGTTGAAAAAGTGACGACGCTGGTCATGATTGTTTCTGGTGCGCTGTGCGGTCTGGCTGGTTCCGCCCCGGCTCTGGGCACCGAACGCTATCTGACCACCGGCATTGCCGCATCAATCGGTTTTGATGCGATCACCGTGGCGCTGCTGGGCAAGTCACGCCCACTGGGTACGGTGCTGGCCGGATTGCTGTTCGGCGCGCTGAAAGCGGGCGGTGCGATTATGCAGACTGCGACGCAGACTCCGATCGACATTGTCCTGGTCATCCAGTCCACGATCGTGTTGTTCATTGCCGCGCCGCCACTGGTTCGCGCGATTTTCCGTTTGCCTGAACCGCTGCCGCATTCCCGTATCGCGAAGAAAGAGATGGCAGCATGAGCACCACAGCGACTACACAGTCTGTGCAGCCCGCACTGCCGGTGAAAGTTGTTGTTTCCTACGCGCTGGCGGCGGTACTGAGCGCACTGTTGGCGTTCTATTGCCACAGTTCCACGCGCTTTGCGCTGGGACGGTCCTCGGACTTCGTGGCGATCCCGGACTTCTCTGTTCCTGCACGGCCTTTCGCCATCGTGGCCACGCTGATTCTGGCAGCCCTGACAGCCGTCGCATTCATGCAGCGGCAGCGCCGCGTGAGCACTCCGCTGTGGATGCATGCAATCGTCGGCGTACTGTTCATTCTCGTGTTCCTGACCTGGGCTGGAGCGGGGCGCGACACCGTCATCCCGATCGTCACATTGCTGGCGGGCGCACTGACCCTGTCAGTCCCATTGATTTTCGGCGCAATGGCCGGAACGGTGGGGGAGCGCTCCGGAACCATCAACATCGCCATTGAAGGTCAGCTGCTTTTCGGAGCGTTCCTCGGCGCGGTCGTCGCCTCGCTGGCCAGGAACGCATGGGTGGGCCTGATTGCCGCGCCGATCGCCGGCATGCTGGTGTCACTGCTCCTGGTGCTGTTCGGACTGAAATACCGCGTCGACCAGATCATTGTCGGTGTTGTGCTGAACGTGCTGGTATTGGGATTGACCAGCTTCTTCTACTCCACGGTGCTGAATGTGTCAGCGGAGTCGCGCGAAGCCTTTAACTCCGGTGTATCACTGCCTGTCATTTCGATTCCGATCCTGTCCAGGATCCCCCTGATCGGCCCGGTGCTGTTCCAGCAGACCATCTTGGTGTACACGATGTACGTTGTGGTTGGAGTGCTGCAGTTCATGCTGTTCCACTCACGATGGGGCCTGCGTATGCGGGCGTGCGGCGAGCACCCGCAGGCGGCCGACACAGTGGGCATCAACGTGATGAGGACACGCATCAACAATGCGATCCTGGGTGGCGCTCTGGCCGGCCTGGGCGGTGCGTTCTTCACCATCGGGCACGGCCTGGCATTCGCCAAGGACATGGCATCGGGCAACGGCTACATCGCCCTGGCCGCCATGATTCTGGGCGGCTGGACCCCGATCGGCGGAGTGGCCGCAGCACTGCTGTTCGGTTTCGCCATGAACCTGGGCTACACGCTGTCCATTATCGGATCACCCATGCCGTCACAGATCATGCTGATGATCCCCTATGTGGTGACGATTCTGGCGATTGCAGGCTTCGTAGGTCGTGTGCGCGCGCCAGCCGCAGAAGGCGTTCCCTACCCGTAAACTAGAAATGGAACGGCAAGGGAGAACTATGGAGATCACAAACCAGACGTGGGTTGACCTTCACCAGGCAGCCGTTAGTGCCATGCAGCGAGCCTATTGCCCGTATTCGCACTATCCGGTGGGCGCGGCCGCCCTCGTCGACGATGGTCGAATCGTGTCGGGATGCAACGTTGAGAACGCCGGGTACGGTGTGACACTGTGCGCTGAATGTGGCGTGATATCTGAACTGATCAACACAGGTGGAGGGCACCTGGTCGCGTTCGCGTGCGTCAATGCCCACCAGGAGGCGACCGCTCCATGCGGACGGTGCCGACAGATCCTGTTCGAACATGGCGGCCCTGACCTGATGCTCGCCATGCCTGGCGGCCTGATGCGGATGGACGAGGTACTGCCGCGCGGCTTTGGCCCGTGGAATGTGCGTGAAGTGACAGGGGAAGGCCCTGAGAACGGAGGAAGAAATGAGCGTTGAACAGTTTGACGTTGTCGACATCATCTCAGCCAAGCGTGACGGAGGTGAGCTGGACAACCAGCAGATCGACTGGGTGATCGATGCCTACACGCGAGGCGTCGTTGCCGATGAGCAAATGTCGGCACTGGCGATGGCGATTTTCATCAACGGGATGCAGCGCCGTGAAATTGAGCGCTGGATGCAGGCCATGATGAGCTCCGGGGAACGGATGGACTTTTCCAGCCTGAGGCGCCCCACCAGTGACAAGCACTCCACCGGCGGTGTCGGTGACAAGATCACGCTGCCGCTGGCACCTCTCGTCGCGGTGTATGACGTGGCCGTGCCGCAGCTGTCCGGGCGCGGCCTGGGGCACACCGGCGGAACCCTGGACAAGATGGAATCGATCCCCGGGTGGCGCGCGAACCTGAGCAATGACGAAATCATGCACATGCTGGATACGGTTGGGGCAGTGATCTGCGCGGCAGGGTCCGGGTTGGCTCCCGCTGACCGCAAGCTGTACGCGCTGCGTGACACGACCGGAACCGTTGACTGTATTCCGCTGATCGCATCGTCGATTATGTCGAAGAAGATTGCTGAAGGCACCAGCTCACTGGTGCTGGACGTGAAGGTCGGCTCCGGTGCCTTCATGAAAGACATTGACCATGCGCGCGAACTGGCACGCACGATGGTGGACCTTGGTTCAGATGCAGGTCTGTCGATCTGTGCGCTGCTCACCGACATGTCCACGCCGCTGGGACGTACTGTCGGCAACGCGCTGGAAGTGCGTGAAGCTGTGGAGGTCCTGGCCGGTGGCGGACCCTCTGACGTGGTGGAACTGACCGTTGCTCTGGCACGCGAAATGCTGCGTCAGGCTGGACGAGGAGACGTTGACCCGGCTGAAGCGCTCGCTGATGGCCGCGCGATGGACAAGTGGCGTGAAATGGTCGCAGGCCAGGGCGGGGATCCTGACGCTGCGCTGCCGGCTGCCCAGCACACGGAAGTCATTGCTGCCGAAGCTTCCGGATATGTCACCGCGATGGATGCACTCTCGATCGGTGTGGCCTCGTGGCGCCTGGGGGCTGGCCGCGCACGCAAGGAAGATGCCGTGCAGGCGGAAGCAGGCATCGAAATCCACGCCAAACCGGGTGAGGCCGTCACGAAGGGGCAGCCGCTGTTGACGCTGCACACGCAGACACCTGAGCGAATCGAGCGGGCGCGTGAAGCCCTGTCGGGAGCCATCGCGATTGGCCCTGATCGCCGCGGCGGTGCTGACTCCGTCGTGCTGGGTCGAGTGGATCCTCAGTGAACACCGCGCGCCCTCGGCCACTTCCCGCAGTCATGCCGCATCAGGTTGACGGCACAACGTGCGGGATCGCCGCGCTTGCAGCGGTTGCCGCGCGGGCGGGCGGACCGCAGCACGCCTATCTGAATGCTCGGCGCGATGCTGTTGACCGGATCCAGGTTGCGCTGCACGCTCAGGCCGCGCGGGTGGGGATCCCGTGGCCGCAGGCCTTAGGCACCTCGCCGTGGGCACTGGCTTCACTGGCATCAAGCGCGGTAGGAGTGCATTACGGCTGGACGCCATGGGAATGCGGGGGTGTTGACCGGGTTCAACGGGCAGTCAACAGCGGAATCGATGCGTTCGTCTACGTGGGGGCGCACCGCCTCATCCCTCGGCACGTCATCGCCGTGCTCGCAGCGGAATCCACTGACTCGCAGTGGGTGGTTTTCGAGCCATCCAGCGGGAAAGTCATCACTACTTCTCCCAGCGTGTTCACACAGGCTCGCGCTGGGCACCCTCGGCAAGAATTTGGAAACTGGACGCTGCCCAGCCTTGTGGTAGCGCCCTGACCTACTGAAAAGGAGACACCATGACCACTCGATCCGACGTCGCACAGATGATCGACCACACATTGCTCAAACCGGAATCAACGGACCAGGACGTGCGCGCGCTGATTGCACAGGCTCAGGAACTGGGCACCTACTCCGTGTGCGTGTCACCGTCGATGCTGCCCATCGACGCCCCTGAAGGACTCCACGTGGCGTGCGTGTGCGGATTCCCTTCCGGCGCGCACAAGGCCGAGGTGAAAGCCGCTGAAGCTGCTCAAGCCGTTCGTGACGGTGCTGACGAGATTGACATGGTTGTGAACCTTGCGCTGGTTAAGCAGGCAGACTGGGATGGTGTGCGCGCCGACATTGCGGCCGTGCGTGCAGCATGCCCCGACTCGGTTTTGAAAGTCATCATCGAATCAGCCGTCCTGACCGATGAGGAAATCGTGGAGACCTGCAAGCAGGCAGAAGCTGCCGGAGCGGACTTCGTCAAGACGTCCACCGGTTTCCACCCCTCAGGTGGTGCCTCGGTCCACGCCGTTGAACTCATGCGTCAGACCGTGGGGGACCGCCTGGGAGTCAAGGCATCGGGCGGAATTCGCGACGCTCAGAGCGCGCTTGCCATGATCGAAGCAGGCGCATCCCGGCTTGGCCTGTCCTCCTCGGCGGCCGTGCTGGACGGCCTGGACGACTAGGTTGCGCTACACGCCGAGCGCTGCGCGCAGGTCAGTTTTGACCCGCTCGAGGCGCTCGGCGGCTTGTGTTCGGGCCGCGTCCACATTCCCATCCGAAACAGGGATCACAACCTCGCAGTAGCACTTCAACTTCGGCTCAGTGCCCGAGGGGCGAGCCACCACGCGGTCATCGGATTCGGTGCGGAAAATAAGCGCATCCGTACCGGGCAGATCGAGCTGCTCAGAGCCGTTCGTCAGGTCTGTTGTCTCGATGACGGGGGAGCCGGCCAGCGAATCCACACCGCGCTCGCGCAGATTCGCCATACCGGTCGTAATTGTGGCCAGGTCATCGACACGGATAGTCAGGGGAGAGGTCGCATACAGGCCGAACTCGCAGGCCAGCTCATCGAGAACTGCCCGAAGAGAAGAGCCGTCAGCCTTGCGTTCTGCTGCAAAGCGCGCCAACTGCAGGCACGCTGAAATGCCGTCCTTGTCGCGCACATACCCCGGATCGACGCAGTATCCCAAAGCTTCTTCATAGCCGAAGACCAGGTTCGGTACGCGGGAAATCCACTTGAAACCGGTCAGTGTGACACGGTGTGTCACGCCGTGCGTCTGCGCGATGCGCGACAGCAGACGTGAGGACACAATCGAGTTGGCAACGGTCGGGTTGCCCTCGCCGCCACGTGCCTGCGTGACTGCCCGCAGTCCCAGCAGTGCGCCTACCTGATCTCCGGTCAACTGCCTCCAGCCACCCTCGATGGAGGGATCGGGAAGCGCGGCGCTGCAGCGGTCAGCATCTGGATCGTTCGCCAGGATGATGTCGGCATTAACGTCGCGCGCCAGCTGCATCGCCAGGTCCAGTGCCCCCGGCTCTTCAGGATTGGGGAAACGCACGGTCGGGAAATCCGGATCAGGATCCTGCTGCTGGGCAACGACGTGAACATCGGAAAAGCCGCGCCGGCGCAGTGCTTCACTCATCGTTGCTCCGCCCACACCGTGCATGGAGGTCACGACGATGCGTAGCTGCGCATTTTCTGGCCCGCCCGTCACCAGTGAGGTGACTCGATCCAGATAGGCTTCCACGATTGAGTCGTCGAGTTCATGCCAGCCTGACTGGGCGCGCGGAACGTCACGAACAGAGGTGACGGCCTGGATCGCCTCGAAAATTTCCGCATCGAAAGGCGGGACGATCTGAGAGCCCTGACCAGAATCTGTGACCACGCGCCCACCCAGGTAGACCTTGTAGCCGTTATCTTCGGCCGGGTTGTGCGAGGCCGTCACCATCACTGCCGCATCGGCTTCCAGGTGGCGCAATGCGAACGCTGTCAGGGGCGTGGGCATGGCGAGCGGCAGGACGTAGGCAGTGCCGCCGGCTGCGGTAGCAACCCCCGCCGTATCGAGGGCGAACTGGCGCGACCCATATCGGGCATCGCAGCCGATGACGATCGAAAAGTCAGGGCCCGCATGGCGCTTGAGAACCTCCATGAGGCCGGCTGCAGCGCGAATGACGACAGCGCGGTTCATTCTGTTCGGCCCGCCTCCGAGATGGCCGCGCAGCCCGGCTGTTCCGAATTCGAGGAGGCCCTTGAAACGGTCGGCCAGTTCAATGCGCGCATCCTCGCTAGTGGCGGACTGCTCAAGCAGATCCGTCAGCTCGCGTGCGGTCGCCTCGTCAGGATCGTCGTCAATCCACCGGCGAACAGCTTCAACGTCGATATCCATGTGTGTCACTGTCAGTCCTTCCGCTATCACTCAGCATCAGTTGCGATTGCCTGAACGATATCAGCCAAGAGGCGCGCAATTCTGGGAGCGGCCTCCTGACCGGCTGCGATCACCTCGGCATGCGAGAGGGGTTCAGGTGAGATTCCTGCTGCCAGATTCGTCATGAGTGAGATGCCGAGGATCTCCATGCCGGCTTCGCGCGCCGCTATCGCCTCGAGCGTGGTGGACATGCCCACCAGGTCGCCGCCCAGGATCCCTGCCATCTTCACTTCGGCGGGGGTTTCATAGTGTGGGCCGGGGAACTGGACATACACGCCTTCAGGCAAGGTCGGGTCAATCGTGTGAGCGACAGTGCGCAGACGCTGCGAATACAGGTCGGTCAGGTCGACAAATGTAGCGCCCTCCAGCGGGGAAGCGCCGGTGAGATTGATATGGTCGCGGATCAGAACCGCCTGGCCGGGGCTCCACTGTGGGTTCAGCCCTCCACACCCGTTGGTCAGGACGACGGTGCGAGCTCCTGCGGCCGCTGCCGTCCTCATCCCGTGGGCAACCGCTCGCACTCCTTTGCCTTCGTAGTAGTGCGTTCGTGAACCCAGGACGAGGGCGACTGTGTCAGATCCGTGCACCCGAATTGAGCGCATGACGGGAACGTGGCCAGCCACTGCGGGAGCAAAGAAGCCCGGCACTTCTGCTGCAGGGATTTCGCTGATTGTTTCACCGATCAGGTCGGCTGCTCCGCCCCATCCTGATCCCAGCACGAGCGCAATGTCGTGGTGGTCGATGCCGGAGCGGCGCGCAATGGTGTCCGCTGCGTGCCGCGCAAGTTCACCAGGTGTGGGGTCGGCAGAGTCGTCGCAGGTGCCGTGAGTGTGAACGTCAGATCGGGTCATGAGGATAACGCTACAACGAGGACCTATTATTTTTCTGTAAACAATCGGGCAACGTCGCTGACATGCCGATCACACCAAGGAGAGGTTGATGGAAAGTCAGGAAAACCATCCCCACAAACGCACCTATATGCGCGGCCCCGTTATGCTGCGAGGAAACCAGATACCGAAGGAAACCTCGGAAACGCGCTTGCTGCGGCCACAGAAAGACACTGACTGGGTGCATGAAGACCCGTGGCGCGTGCTGAGGATCCAGGCGGAGTTCGTTGAAGGGTTCGGAGCGCTGAGCGAGCTGGGGCCGGCTGTGTCGGTCTTCGGTTCGGCACGCACGCAGGAAGACGATCCGTATTGGGAATACGCGCAGATGATTGGCCGACTGCTGGTCGAATCGGGATATGCCGTCATCACCGGCGGTGGTCCGGGGGCGATGGCGGCGGCGAACAAAGGTGCTTTTGAAGCGGGCGGGGCTTCCGTCGGCCTGGGCATTGAGCTGCCGATGGAGCAGGCAATGAACCAGTGGGTGAACATGGGGATCAACTTCCGCTACTTCTTCGCCCGTAAGACCATGTTCGTGAAGTATTCGTGTGGATTCATCGTCATGCCCGGTGGTTTTGGCACGATGGATGAACTGTTCGAAGCGGTCACGCTGGTGCAGACCGGCAAGGTCCAGGCATTTCCGTTGGTCTTGATCGGGTCAGACTACTGGGGTGGGCTGGTCGAGTGGGTACGTTCCACAATGGTGACTCACGGTGCGATTTCGCCCGGTGACCCGGACCTGTTCACGCTCGTTGACGATCCGCGTGAAGCTGTCGCCATCATTCGTGAACGCACGAAAGAGTGATTTTTCAGCGTAATTTCGCCTGTGCGCATCCCATTTTGCGGCAGTCACGGTAGAATGGATGTGTCCACTGCCAAGCGCAGATTGCGTGTCGGCAGCAGTGAAAACCATACCAAGGAGCGTGAGACATGGCAGCCATGAAACCTCGGACTGGTGACGGTCCCCTCGAGGCCACCAAAGAAGGGCGCGGCATTGTGATGCGTATTCCCAGTGAAGGTGGCGGGCGGCTGGTCATCGAGCTCACGCCTGAGGAGGCGAAAGACCTCTCCGAGGCACTGTCACAGGCTGTGTGACGTGTAGCTGGACCAAGGGGTCTCATCGTGCGGCAGACGCATGGTGAGACCCTTCGTTTATGTCCGGTCAGGCTTTGACAGCAACCAGGACGCCGTCACCGACCGGAAGCAGCGAGGTGACGAAATCCTCCGTTTCACCCATCACGCGAATCACTTCACGCATGACAACGGTTTCCTCGTCACGGCGGGCCGGATCTGCGACTCGGTCATGCCACAATGCGTGTACCACCGCCGCTGTGCCGCCTGGGCGGAGGATGCGCAGCGCATGGTCGAGGTATTCGGGCGTTTCCTTCACGTCAGCGTCAATGACGATCATGTCGTAGGCACCGGCTGCCATGCGGGGCAGTACATCAAGCGCCCTGCCAGAGATCAGGCGTGTGTGGCCGGAACCCCGGCCGGCCGATTCAAATGCGCGGCGGGCATGACGATGGAATTCAGGTTCCACGTCAATTGTGGTGAGCACACCGTTGGTCGGAATCCCCTCAAGCATCCACAGGCCTGACACACCTGCACCCGTGCCGATTTCCAGGACAGCTTTCGCTCCGGTGCACGAGGCAAGCATCCGCAGCGTTGCGCCGACACCTGTTGAAATAGGCTCAGCTCCCAGCTCGATGGCAACGTCGCGCGCGCGCCGAATGGTCTCAGATTCGCTGACGTATTCTTCTGAAAAAACCCAGGTTTGCGCTTTATCTGATGTCACGACGTCCTCCCACACCCACATGAATCATTCACGTTGTCCTCAAGCCTACCTTGATTGAACGGCGGCTGGTGATTTCACGTGCCGCGCTATCCGAGGCGCCCTCCCTGTGCAGGTGTCACGTTCAGGTGCATTCCGGCCAGTCCGCGCTTGCGCTGTCCCAGCAGCGCGCCCACCGTTTTCAAGACGGTTGCTGCGTCACCTTCGCCACTCAGGACGATGGGGGAGCCGGAGTCGCCGCCCTCGCGCAAGTGAATGTCGAGCGGAATCTGGGCCAGGAGCGGCACGTCGTATCCGAGTTGTGCACTCAGGCGTGCCGATACGGATTCGCCGCCGCCGGTGCCGAACACTTCGAGGCGCGACCCGTCCGGCTGGACCAGGTAGGACATGTTCTCGATGACGCCGAGGACGTGCTGCTGGGTCTGCGCTGCGATGGAGCCGGCACGTTCCGCAACCTCTGCCGCCGCAACCTGCGGAGTGGTGACGACCAGGATTTCAGAGGTTGGCAGCAGTTGTGCGATGGAGATTGCCACATCACCGGTGCCGGGAGGCATATCGATGAGCAGAACGTCCAGGTCACCCCAGAATACGTCCGCGAGGAACTGCTGGAGTGCGCGGTGTAGCATCGGTCCGCGCCACACGACAGCCTGGCCGTCCGGAACAAACATGCCGATTGAGACAACCTTGACGCCGCCGGCACCGATCGGCGGAATGATCATGCCGTCCAGAACCTGCGGCTCATGAACCACGCCCATCATGCGCGGAATGGAGAAGCCATAAATGTCAGCGTCGAGGACGCCAACTTTCAGGCCGGCGGACGCCATTGCTCCGGCCAGGTTCGCCGTCATGGACGACTTGCCAACCCCGCCCTTGCCGGATGTGACCGCAATGATGCGGGTGAGTGAATCGGGCTTGTTGAAGAGGATCTCGCGTTCGGCCTTCCCGCCGTTGAGCTTTTCACGTAAAGCTTTCTTTTGCTCGTCATTCATGACGCCCATCGTGACCTCGACGGTTTCGATACCGTCAACGGCACCCACCGCAGCCTTGATGTCGCGCGTGATCGTCTCGTGGAGGGGACAGCCCGCAGTGGTCAGCAGGACACCGATATGAGCGGTGGTCCCGTCGATACGGACCTCGTCAATCATGTTGAGGTCGGTGACCGGGCGGTGCAGTTCCGGATCCATCACCGTTTCAAGAGCGGAGTGGACAGCGTGTTCAATGGACGTTTCAGACATGTAATCCATCGTACTTGGCCGACACAAACTCGCCAGGTGGGTCACGCCACACGGGGACGGATAATGCTAGGCGTCCTTCTGCCCAGCCAGTTCGGCGCGGACCTGTTGGGTCACTTCCTGGCGGACTTCGTCCTCCAGTTCGGCGCGGATCCGGGCGCGTAGGGACGCCTCGTCGGTTCCGTTGCCTTCCTGGAGTTCGTCGAGCATGTCACGAAGTTCGGAGCGTACGAAGTCGCGGGTGGCCATATCCTGCAGGCTCAAACGCAAACCGGCGATCTCGCGCGTGAGGTATTCCGTGTCCGTCAGGTTGCGTTCGGCGCGCTGCCGGTCCTGCTCGGCCTGTACGCGGTCACGATCGTCCTGACGGTTCTGCGCCAGCAGGATCAGAGGTGCCGAGTACGATGCCTGCAGTGACAGCATCAGCGTCAGTGCGGTGAAACCAAGTTCTGCCTTGTCGAATTGGAGCCTGTCGGGCGCCAGAGTGTTCCAGCCGATCCACAGGGCGACGAACACCGTCAGATAGACGATGAACTGCGGGGTGCCGGAAAAACGCGCGAGGCGTTCGGCTGCGCGCCCCATTCCTTCCGATTCGAGGTTGATGCGCGGGAGCCTGCGGCGGCGGTCAGCGGGTGTGTCCAAACGGTCAGCCATCGATGCTCCTTGCCATCAACTTGTCGGTCACGTCATCATCAAAGTCACGCCAGTCGGTCGGCAGCAACGCGTCCAGGACGTCATCAACGGAGACAGCGCCCAGAAGAACGTCGTCCTCGTCGGTGACGGGCACCAGAGACAGGTTGTACGTTGCCATCAGACGAGTGACTGTCGCGATGTGAACGGTGGGGGAGACGGCCTCAATGTCATCATCGAGGATCGTTCCCAGCAGTGTTTGGGGTGGTTCACGCAGCGCGCGCTGGATGTGCACAACCCCCAGGAACGAGCCGGTCGGTGTTTCCTGGGGTGGGCGCGTGACACACACGATGGATGCCAGCGATGCGGGCAGGTCAGTGCGCCGCACAGCGGCCAGCATCTGCGCCACGGTTGCGTCAGGGCCGAGGATGACGGGCTCGGTGGTCATCAGCGAGCCGGCCGTTGATTCGGCATAGGTCAGCAGCCTTCGCACGTCCTGTGCTTCTTCGGGACCCATCCGAGCCAGCAGGGATTGCGCAATCGGATCAGGCAGCTCAGAGATCAGGTCGGCCGCGTCGTCAGGCTGCATTTCGTCGAGGATGTCGGCGGCGCGTCCAGTCTCCAATGCGGACACGATTTGCACGCGGTCATCATCACCGAGTTCTTCGAGCACGTCGGCCAGTCGGTGTTCAGGCAGTTCCTGAGCGACCGCGAGCTGGCGGTCAGCGGGCAGGTCATGCAGGAAGTCCGCCAGGTCAGCTGCCTTCATGTCCTCGGTGTATTGGATGAGTGCGGTGGCGGTCTGGTCGGAGTCGGCAATGAAGAGTCCGGTGGTTTGTGGAATATCGACGGTCAGGGTTTCGCCTCCGCGGCGGAATCCCAACGTGTTGAGGCGCTGACGCTGGACGTGCAGTTTGGTGAGCACCCAGTCACGAGGGCGACGCTGCTCCATCGCCACGTCGAGGATTTTAGCTTCGCCGCTGCCATCGTTCATTGTGATGATGCGATCGAAGAGCTGGGAAATGACGAGTGCTTCAGCTGGCCGCTGATTGAAGCGGCGCAGATTCAGCAGGCCCGTGATGATAACAGCTCCGGATTCGATGGAGGTGACGCGAGTGAAAGGCAGGAAGATCCTGCGACGCGGTCCGACCTCGATGACGAAGCCGATGACGTTCGCCGGGGTCTTGAGTCGCATGGCCACGACGACGTCATGGATGGTGCCAACTTTTTCACCCAACGGGTCAAAAACGCCTGTGCCGGCAAGCTTGGCGACGAAGATGCGGCGACGTCCGGGCGTCACGGTGGTTGGAGCAGCAGTATTCACACAATCAGTCTAGGCTGAATTCATACGCGTCAGGTGATGTGAGGTTTCACGAGGCGCAGGAAAACTTTATGGTGTGATGTGAAAGAGGATTAAAAATGGCACGCCGCCACGGTTCGGCGCTCCTTGCGCCAACAATGCCATCCGGTACAGAGGTTGGCTCATACAAGACCTATATGGAAGCGTCAGATGCGGTTGACTATCTGAGTGATCAGGGATTCGATGTTCAGTTCATCACGATTGTCGGCACGGACCTGCACATGGTGGAGCGTGTGACCGGCAAGCTGACGACCGGGAAGGTCGCTGCGTCGGGCGCTGCGTCGGGCGCATTGTGGGGCGCGTTCATTGGACTGCTGATGTCCTTTTCACTCCAAAGCAACATGTTGCCGTTCATGCTGCTGTCGCTGGGTGGTGGCGCACTGATCGGTGTCATCATGTCGGTGCTGTTCTACGCGCTGACAGGGTCGCGTCGAGATTTCACGTCGCATTCACAGACCGTAGCCTCACGCTACGCGGTGCTGGCAGCGGCGCAGATTGAAGAGGCCTACAAGTTGCTGCAAAATACGCGTGGCAACCTGATCCAGCCGATCCGTCAGCGCAGGCAGCGCCCGGAACCGACTGGTCCGACTGAGTACGGCTCACGTGCTGATGAACAGCCACGTTTCGGTGTACGCCTGGAAGAAGGACAGCGCGAGCAAGACCAGGAACAGGCGGACGAGGCTCCACGGAATGAATCGGTCGACCCGTGGGCGGCGCCCAGCAAAGAAGGCGGGGACACCGCTCAGCAGTAGCCCCCGCCTTCGTGCGAACGGTCAGCGGTTACTTGCCGCTGGCCTGCACCTCGGCAATCCACGCTTCGACATCGTCGATGGTGCGGGGAATGTCCTCGGAAATGCGGGTCACTGAACCATCAGCGTTGACCTGCACGTCATCTTCAATACGCACGCCGATTCCGCGCAGCTCCTCGGGAACAGCGAGGTCGTCGGCACGGAAGTACAGTCCCGGCTCAATGGTGAAGGTCATACCTGGCTCCAGCAGCGCATCCTGATACAGCTCGCGACGAGCCTGCGCGCAGTCATGCACGTCGAGACCCAGGTGGTGAGACGTGCCGTGCGGCATCCACCGGCGGTGCTGCTGGCCTTCACTGGACAGTGACTCCTTCGCGCTGACCGGCAGAATGCCCCACTGCTCGAGGCGATCCGCCAGTACCTCCATCGCCGCGTCATGAATATCGCGGAAACGGGTGTTCGGTTGCCCTGCACGCTTCAAGGCTGCTTCACACGCATCGAGCACAGCCTGGTAGACCTTCTTCTGCGGTTCGGTGAAGATGCCGTTGACAGGCAGTGTCCGGGTGATGTCGGCGGTGTAGAGGGAGTCGACTTCGATGCCGGCGTCGACCAGAACCAGGTCGCCCTCGCGAACGGGACCGTCATTGTCAATCCAGTGCAGAGTGTTTGCGTGATTACCGGAAGCGGCGATTGTTTCATAGCCCAGGCCGTTGCCCTCCTCGCGGGCGACAGCACCGAATGCACCTTCAATGACGCGCTCCCCACGGCGGTGTCCGACGGCGCGAGGCAGGCTGCGGATAATGTCATCAAAACCCTGTTTGGTGACCTCAACCGCGTGGCGCAGTTCCGACAGCTCGTATTCATCCTTCTTGAGGCGGATCTCAGACAGATGCTCCTGGAGCTTCTCATCATCGGGCAGTGCGTCCCCGCCGACGGGTAGCCCCGCCTGCTGGCGCACCTCGTTAACCATTGCTTCCACGTTCGCGTCAACGCCGGGCACGATGCGCAGCTGAACCTGGCCGGCATCTTTAGCCAGCGCGTCGCGCAGCGTGTCGATATGCGCGCACCTGAGGCCGGTCATTGCTTCCATCTCAGCGATCGACGGGCGTGCTCCCACCCAGAATTCGCCGTAGCGTGAATCAGCGTAGAACTCCTCTGAGGATCGTGAGGCGCGCGGCTTGAAGTACAGGACAGCTTCATGGGTAGCGCCCGACGCGTCACCCTCGTCAATGGGGTCGAGGACGAGGACGGTGTCAGGCTCTTTTTCCCCACCCAGGCCGGACAGGTGCGCGAACGCTGAATGTGCACGGAAACGGTAGTCGCAGTCATTGGAACGTACCTTGTAGGTGCCGGCTGGAATAACCAGGCGCTGTCCGGCAAAGGGTGCCCCGGCAAGTTGGTGCCGGGCTGCCAGGTAGTCCGCTGCTCCGCCTTGTTCGGGCAGGTCACTGGGACGAGGACCCCAGTTCGAGCCGATGAAAGCGCGGAACGCCTCTGAGGTGGGACGGCGCGAGCGCGTATTGCCGCGGTCAGCCATCGTTTGATCAGTTGATTGTTCAGTTTCGGTTTCGTTCTCACTCATGCTTCTATGTTCTCACTTTCAGCGATCAATGCTGCGCTGAGCCCTCCAGTTTTCCTTAGCGCGCGTGTGCCGATACGGTACATACATGATCCGCATTGACCCGCATACTCACTCGGCCTGCTCGGATGGGACGGACACTCCCGCTCAACTCATGATGGCTGCATCCCGCGTGGGCCTGGACGTGGTGGGGCTGACTGATCACGACACGACCGCCGGGTGGGAGGACGCGGCGGCGATGGTGGAGCGCACCGGGGTGGCGCTCATGCGTGGCATTGAAATGTCCACAGCGTCGAACGGGATCAGTGCTCACGTGCTGGCGTACATGCCTGACCCCTCGTTCCCTGAGCTGGTTGAGACGATGCGGCGCTCGCGGGAATCGCGCGAGGAACGGGCACGCAAGATTGTGCAGAACCTGTCGGCAGACTTTCCGATCACGTGGGACGCTGTCGTTGCGCAGACGCGGGGCGAGAACGTGCCGGTGGGGCGCCCTCACATTGCTGACGCATTGGTCGAGGCAGGTGTGTTCCCTGATCGCGGGGCTGCATTTGACGGAGCCCTGCATCCCTCGTTGAAGTACTACGTGCACTACTGGGCTCCTGACCCGGTTGATACCGTTCGTCTGATTCGTCGCGCGGGCGGTGTCCCCGTTCTGGCACATCCGAGGGCGAGGGCGAGGCAGCGAATCCTGAGCGAAGACGTCATTGCTGACATGGCAGAAGCCGGTTTATTCGGTCTGGAACGTGACCACCGCGACCACGACGCTGCTGCTCGTGAGGAAGTGGAGCGCATCGCGGATCGGCTGGGACTGCATGTGACAGGATCGTCGGACTATCACGGCCACGGAAAGCCGAACCAGCTTGGAGAAAATCTGACATCAGAGTATGTTTATCGGGCAGTGGAAGAACAAGCCAGCCTGGAGGTCGTACGCCCGTGAACGTCGCTGAGATCCTCAATATCGGTTTGCTCGCCACGACGTTTACGAAGCTGTTTGTCATCATGGACCCGATTGGGACGGTCCCGGTGTTTTTGTCGCTCACGGGGCGCTATTCGGTGGCCGACAAGAGGCGCGCCGCAGTGCAGGCCACGGTCACCTCGCTGGGTGTGATCCTGCTGTTCGCTGCGATCGGACAGTACATTTTGCAGTTCCTGGAGATTTCCACTGAATCGCTGCAACTGTCGGGCGGTTTCCTGTTGTTCCTGGTGGCGATGGAGTTGCTGACGGAAAAAGACCAAGACGAACCTGACACCGGGGATCACAATGTCAACGTCGCGCTGGTTCCGCTGGGCACGCCCCTCCTGGCCGGTCCGGGCGCAATCGTTGCCGTCATGGTGGCGGTGACGAATTCCGGTAAGACGATCTCCGGGTGGGTGGCAGTTGCCCTGGCTGTCGTGCTGATGCACGTGGTGATTTGGCTGACGATGCGTTTTTCCGTTGAGCTGGCCAAATTCCTGGGCCAGGGTGGCATCATGATCCTGACGAAGATCGCCGGTTTGCTGCTGGCGGCGATTGCCACACAGATGGTGATGACAGCGATCTTCACTTTTGTGCGTCATGCGGGGTTGTAGCAACGCTCTGTTTGAGCACCGATCAGTCGTCATCTTCGTCCTCGTCGTCTTCAGCGCAAACTGATTGCAGCATCTCGTCGGTGCCGTAGTAATACTGCAACTGCTGGGAGAGCATCTGCATGACTGGCTGATCGGGGTGGTCGTGCTGCCACTGGCGGGCGTACGTACACAGTAGTTTCAATACCGGCTGAGGCGAGTCATCCTCCAAGCTCCACTTGTCCCGTTCAATGCGCTCAACTGCCAGACGGATTGCCTCGCAAGGACGCGGCTGGTCCTTGCTTAGAGCCAGCATCATCCACCGCTCGTTGACGCCCCAGCGATTCGCATAGTCCCACGCCCGTTCCCTGTCACCTTCAGCCAGCGCAAGGTCAATGGGTATGTCTGCGTCCGTCCAGGGCTGCTGCGCAATCCACTCGATGACTTGTTGGAGGACACGGGAGCGCTTATGCGCTTGTTCGCCGCATGTAAGCAAAAGATTCTGGAACCCGACACTTGGCGTCGAGGTGAAAGCGGTTCGTGCGATGGCAAGTGCGGTGCGTATGCGTTTGGCTGCCAGGCAGCACAGCACCGCCTCGCGAAGGGGAATGAGGAACGGCGAGTAACCTTGGGTCGCGTCGGTGCTGATGGCGTGTGCCTGATGGGCGCGCGCCACGACGTCAGCGGCCAGATCCGGCCGGTCGATGGCCTGTAGATCGTTAAAGAACATGCTGTAAGCGAAGCGATCGCCCTGCGTCGCGCACATGCGCAGCAGGGGAATGTCATCCTGGCACAGTGCCAAGTCGCGTAAGAGAGAGTTCTCGGCGCTTTCGACCTGGATTTTCTCATGTCTGCATTCGATCAGGTAGTCGCGATAGGCAGCCGTCGCTTCCTCGCCCAGGATAGGGATGATGTCTCTAGCTGAGGCTTCCCGCCATTCGTAATTCTCGACGAAATAGTGGGCTGTTTTACGGCCGGCTTCCTTTTCGAGCATCGTGGCCATCCATATCCAGACCAGCATCACTTCGAAAATCGTCTGCAGGTGATCGGCCCATTCACGAGCGTCGTCGTGTGGATCGTCGAAGACCAGTCGTTTGAAATCGGCAAGTGCGTTGTGGCAGATCTGTTCCAGCCCGTCGGTTAATCCAACGGTGATCAGCATCTTCATCTGCAGACCGAGTGACACTATCTCGTGTCTGTTTGCAGCGAGGTCGACCCAGGAGGGTTTCCCGTAGCAGAGAAAGATCCGGCTATACGTCTGCTGTACGAGCGCCGCAGACTGCTCGGGGGACCCAAAATTGAAACTCCACGCTGTGGCGAAGAGCTGGCCGACAGGAGGAAGTGCGGCCGCCATTTTGGAGTAATGCTGGAGGAGTTGCTGGTCGACTGATTGGATAAGCTTTTCGGCCAGCTCTGACGTGTCAAGGAGTTCTCGAGGCAGTGAAGGCGTTCCAGAATCTACTGGTTGGCCGTGTTCGAGTAGAACCAGAGCAAGCGCGCATTGATGTTTGCAGAAGTGTCCGGCCTTGCCATGCGGGCAGCTGCACGCCCCATCCAGGGGTCCGTCATCTTCCCACAGCAGATCAACGTCGTACAGTGAGGTGCCTCGTACAGAGGCGTTGGCCCCGTGCTCTTCTATATGTACATCCATCACGAAAGGCATATAGGGGCGTGCACGGTCGAAAACCTTATCGCCTGCGCGGGCCCGAATATCCTCAACGCTGAAGGGGAACTCATCCATAACCGAAGTATGACAGCACCCGTGTGCATCTGGAGCCTGTCGGATTTCAGAGATCGACTATTGCCACCCCCATCCAAACTGTGTTACTGTATTAATACAGTGATACAGATGGAGGGAGGGAGACATGCAAATGAGCGGAGATTCTCGGCCAATCTGGATCCAACTGGTCGAAGAGTTTACGCAGCGTATTGTTTCCGGCCAGTGGAAGCCCGGAGAAAAAGTACCGAGCGTCAGAGAACTGGCCGCAGAATTCACCGTCAATCCGAACACCGTCCAACGAGCACTCACCCGTGCTGACGAGGACGGCCTGACACAATCGAATCGCACTGCCGGACGCTTTGTGACAGACGACCAGGACGTGATCAAGCAGCATCGCGACTACCTTGCACACCAGATAACAGCTGAATTCATCGCACAGATGAAAGCACTTGGATGTGACAAGAACACGATCACTGAGCTGATCAATTCCCAGTGGAATACGTATGGACCTGACACAGTCGCCCTCGGCAATGAACAGAAACACGCAAAGGATCCTCATGACAACGCACGCAATTGAGGTTGCGCACCTGACGAAAAAATACGGACAATGGCCGGCGCTCAACGATATATCTTTCGCCATTGAGCCCGGGCAGATCGTTGGCCTGATGGGGGACAACGGGTCTGGGAAAACGACACTTCTGAAAATCCTGGCAGGAATACTGTCCGGTTACGAGGGGAACGTCGCCATCCACGGCCATGCGCCCGGCCCGCAGTCCAAAGCCATCACCTCCTACCTGCCGGACGAATCGGCGCTGCCAACCAGCCTGACAGCCGATGAGGCGATCAGCATGTACGCCGACTTCTTCGACGACTTCGACCGCGCTCAGGCTTCTGAGATGATCGATTTCTTCGAACTGCCACACAACAAACGCTTCCGAGAGATGTCAAAAGGTATGCGCGAAAAGGCGCAAGTGGCACTCACCATGTCCAGACGGGCAAAAGTCCACCTGCTCGATGAGCCGATATCAGGGGTTGACCCGGCGGCGCGCGACATTATTATGCGCGGCGTGCTCACAGGTTTTGACCCCGACGCCCTCATGATCCTGTCCACACACCTGATCCGCGACATCGAGCCGATCATTGACTACGCAATCTTCATGCGCCAGGGGAAGATCCTGCTGGCGGGACACGTTGATGATCTGCGAGAAGAACACGGCACGGACCTCGACACTCTGTTTAGAAAGGTGTATGCACGATGATCTGGACAATTATCCGCTATGACGCGAAAGCAACGTGGCGCCAGCTGTGCGTCATGCCTGTCGTGGCAGCATTGCTGCTGGGCACAGCAATCGGCGCAGATGCGCTGAAAATTCCAGTGTTGAAGCAAACTTCCCTGGTACTCGCAGTGGTGGCAATCGGCGGGCTGCTTGCAGTGCAGGCGCTGATATGCATCCTCAACTACTGGACATCAATGTATGGGCGACAGGGCTCATTCACGCAGACCATTCCGGTGCGCACATCAACACTTTTGAGTGGAAAACTCCTGTACGCACTTATCGTCGGCGTGCTGTCACTGATCGTGACCGCCGTGTTCACGCTGCTTGCCGTCCTGTATTACGTCGGCGCCGAACCTGCGCGCTACGTCATTGACCAGATTCTTCAGCAGGCGTGGACCAATGCGGTCATACTGGTAATCGCAAGCGTGCTCCTCCAGTTAGTCTGCTCACTGGTGATCGTATGGTCGGTGATCACAATCAGTTCTGACGAAAAGCTCTGGTCGCTCAGATGGGGCGCACCGGTCCTCGGCCTGTTCTGCACATACGTTGTTTATGAAGTCGGAGCCGCGCTGTTCATGCTGTTCATTCCGATCGGAGTGCGTATGGAAGATCCCGGGGCAGGTGACATCGTCATGGAAGGAATGTGGCCCAGCTTCGTCAAACTGGTGCAGTATGACGTAGCATCGCCTGAGGTGTTGGGGCTTGGATACGTCCTGTGGGCGGTTGTTCTGGCAGTGGTGCTGCTTGTCCTCGCGCGGCGTCACGCGGATCGGCGCACATCCGTTCGGTAGTGGATTGCCAGGCAGCCCGCCTCCCTCGTCTGCTTGTCGAGGGAGGCGGGCCTGTGAGAAAGTATGAAGGTCAGTGTAGCGTGGATGTGGAGGTACCAATGTCGGACCCGGTGCGACCTGTTGGTGGCCAGGTGGAGCCGAATCGTCGGCCAGGGACGGTGTGGGCGCTGCTCATCCTCACGTTGATCTATTGCATCTTCAGCACTGTCAGAGCTATCAAGGACGCCCTCACAGCGTGGCCGCAGATGACAGACAATGGTGAGGATCTCACGATGGTTGCAGTGGTTATCGACCTTGTCATTATCGGCCTGAGTGTCCTGCTGCTGCTCGGTGCACTCCTCGTCACCATGCGAATGGCCCGGATCCTGATGCTGGTTGCAGGGATCATGACGATCGGATGGGAGCTGCTGTCCGTTTTCAGCTACGCCGTTTTGCTGCAGGAGTATCACCTTGGTCGATGGGCGATCAAACTGGGCCAGCTTGGAATCGTGATTGTCATCGTAGTGCTGACGCTGGTTCCACCCACGGCGCGCTGGTTTGCAGCCAGGTTCCCGCAGCGCAGGATATAGGCGTTCGAGGGTGGATGCGCGCCCTCGCCATGCCTGAGAAAGGGATGGTCCAGCCAGTCCCGCTAAGACAACTCTGACACAGATGCCCAAGGCCGATTCGTCAGCCTTGGGCATCTGTATGCGTGAAACTTCAGGTGGTGCCGACTTACTCAGCAGCCTCGGAACCACTGGAACGGCGGCGTACACGGCGGCGAGTGCCCTGAGTGCCCTCACCCTTGGCAGATCCAGAGTCGCTCTTGCGGCGACGCACACGCGTACGTTGACGACGCGGTGTCTCCTCAGATCCACCGTCCTGCGACGCTGCGCCCTTACGGCGGCCAGAGGAGCGACGCCCACCACCTCGACGCCCGGATCCTCGACCCGAACCACGCCCTGATCCGCGTCTCGGACCGTGATGCCCGCGACCGGTTTCTCCCAAATCCTCCACCTTTTCGGCTTGCAGACCCGCGCGCGTGCGCTGTGAACGCGGCAAACGGTCGGTGACATCGGTCGGGATATCCAAATCCGTGTACAAGTGATCCGACGTGTGGTACGTCTCAAGGGGGTCTGGCACGCCCAGCCCCAACGCTTTCGAGATCAGTGACCAGCGCGGCACATCATCCCAGTCCACGAACGTGACAGCGGTGCCGGATGCGCCTGCACGGCCGGTGCGTCCAATGCGATGCAGGTAGATTTTCTCGTCTTCAGGGCACTGGTAGTTGACCACATGTGTCACGTCGTCAACGTCGATGCCGCGTGCCGCCACGTCGGTGGCCACCAGCACGTCGATCTTGCCGTTACGGAATGCCCGCATTGCCCGCTCGCGCGCACCCTGACCCAGGTCACCGTGCAGCGAACCAACAGCAAAACCGCGATGCGTCAGATCCTCGCCCAGGCGCGCTGCCGTCCTCTTGGTGCGGCAGAAAATAATGGTGCGGCCTCGCCCTCGTGCCTGCAGAATACGGCTGATGACTTCCACCTTGTTCATCGCGTGCACGCGGTAAATGACCTGCTTGACTGTGCGCACCGTGGCGCCCTGATCCTCCGGATCCTGCGCACGGATGTGGGTCGGCTGGGACATGAAGCGGCGAGCCAGCGCCACTACCGGGCCAGGCATCGTCGCTGAGAACAGCATCGTGTGGCGCGTAGCCGGAACGCGTGCCAGCAAAGTTTCCACATCGGGCAAAAAGCCCAGATCCAGCATCTCGTCGGCTTCGTCAAGGACCACTGTCTTCACGCCGTTGAGCTTGAGCACGCGCCGCTTGAGCAGGTCGATCAGACGACCGGGAGTTCCCACAACGACGTCAGTGCCGCGTTCCAGCGAATCGATCTGCGGCTCGAACGCTACGCCACCATAAATCTCCGTGATGCGCACACCCAGTTTCGATCCGGCGACGCGCAGATCACCCGCCACCTGCTTGGACAGCTCGCGCGTGGGGAGCACAACCAGTGCCTGCGGGCAGTCAGGATTAAGCAGATCCGCATACGCCGGGCTCGCGGGCGCCACCAGCTCCTGAAGCAGTGGGATCCCAAAACCCAGCGTCTTGCCGGTACCGGTTTTCGCCTGGCCGATGATGTCATGCCCGTCCAGCGCCACCGGCAAGGTGAGTGCCTGAATCGGGAACGGGTGGGTAATGGAACGCTCCTCCAACGCCTGCACGATCGGCTCGCACACGCCGAAATCTGCGAATGAGCGTTCATCGAGGTGCGACGTGGAGCCGTCCTCGTCAGTGATGTCCGGGACTGCTTCGCCGGCGTGAGCGTCGAATGTTCCGTCGGCAATGTCACCCAGGCGCACCACCCCGGCTGAGTAGGTCACTGACGAGGGTGACTCGTCCTGAGGCTGCGCTTCGTTATCTGTCAAGGAATCAGTCACGATCCTGCTATCTCCATCTTCGGGACGTTGCCCGAGGTCAGGTGTGAATGCGATGCACTCACACACGAGGGGAAGCCGATCGCGCATTATCACTGGGCACATACACGCCTCATGTCGGGCGCCGTTGAATGTGCACGGACGCGGCAAAGATTTCACCAAGGTGAAAGCTCCGCGGTTCAGTCGGTATCTGACGGTGTCGTGTTGAGTCAAAGCGACCGGTCAACCGTATGTTCGTCTCCATGATATCCGTGTCGGCCGTATGAATGTGCAGGCGGTGAGGGTTATCACGTCCCACGGCTGTGATCGCGCTAGGCTGGAGCCATGCAACGTGTCTACGAAACTCCTTCACACGCCACCAGTGAAGCGCTCGGTTTTTTCGCGTACGGCGCGCTGGCGGCCATGACCCGTCTGGCCAAGGACGGTGACCAGGCGCCCACCATCGACGCCCATATCGCTCACATGGAAATGGCGGATCGCGCGTTCCAGTTCTTCACACAGATGGGAGTCTGGGCGCGTCACCGCGGGCTGGATCTGGCCGAGCTTGCCGACGAGTATTCAGGCATGTTTGACGACATTGACATGCGCACCCGGCCCAGTCAGTGGTGGGAACGCTCCGTCAAAACATACGTCACGCTGGGTATCCTGAGTGATCTGATGCGCGAAGTCGCCGTGTGCCACAAGCTGTTTGATGACGTGTCGGAGTCGTGGGATCTGGGTCAGGGCGCGTGGGTGGAAGAACACCTCGCGCCGCTGACTGCGCAGGACGGGCAGCTGGCCGCACGGTTGTCCTTGTGGGCCAGGCGCGTGGCGGGCGAGGTGCTCGGTCTGGCTCGTGCCACGCTGTTCACGCATCCGAATCTGGCGAAAGACGGCGACACGGCTGATGCCATTTCCGCCGAGGTCACCCGGCGTCACGGTGAGCGCATGGAGCGCATTAACCTCAAGCCCTGAGGTGGTTCATCTCTAGCTGACGGCGAAGCCCACTCGGCGAGGCTGTTCTGAGGCGATCGACACGTATGCCAGGGATGCTGCCGGTACGATGATGCGCTGTCCCCGACGGTCAGACAGGTCGAGGGCGGTCGAGTCTGCGGCTGTCTGCTTGACGAGGGCGACCAGGTCTTCCTCGTCCATGTCCACGTCAAGTTGAAGTTCGCGGGCAGCGCCTTGCACTCCGATTGCTATTTTCATGTGAAACTCCCTTTCGAGCCGGCCATATCCTGGTTCTCACCCTAGCAACGCTGCACCTCACGTACCGGATCGAACGCAAATGCACGTGCAGGATGTCACTATTAGGACATGGACATCACCACGACTCCGATTATCGCGCGTGAACAGCCAGTTCACGTTGCTGTTCCTCAGCTGGATCAGTATCAACGCGCAGTATGCGATGCGGTTGCCGCCGGGCAGCATGCTGTGGTGCGCTCCATGCCTGGATCGGGGCGGACGACGTGCGCACTGGCTGTTGTCCAACAGGCTGTGAACAGGTCAGACAACGTGATGATGCTCGTGCCGGATCGCAACCGGGCGGACTGGCTTCAACCCCGTGTGGAAGCGCTCGCACCGCACACTGTTCGCCCCGTGCGAACGCCGGCCGGCTGCGCCTATCAGGTTGTCTCCACGTGGCGCACCGTGCGCGCGGATCCACTCGGTCCCGTTCAACTGGTCACCGGAGCGGCAGAAGATCAACTCATAGCGGACCTGATGACGCGTCCCGGCATTAACTGGCCGGAATTCCTGCCTGAACAGATGCGTGACATGGCGGCCTTCCGCATGGAAGTACGCAACCTTTTCGCTCGCGCCGGTGAAGCAGGTATCAGCGGTGAGGAACTGGAACGAATTGGACGTGAGCGCGGTGCAGACGAGTGGGTGGCGTGCGGGCAGCTTCTGCAGGTGTACGAGGGGGGCCCCGACTTCGCTGTGGAAACGCGCGGCACAATGCTGGCTGACATGTCGCGCATACAGCGTGTGGCGGCTCAGGTGATCGATGGGTGGGATCGTGATGCCGCGCGCGTGGGGGTGAGCGCAGATGCGCCCATACCTGATGTGATCGTGGTGGATGATCTGCAGGACTGCACTCCCTCAACCGTCGAACTGCTCAGCGCGTGTGCGCGCAGTGGCACCAGGATCGTGGCATTTGCCGCTCCCGATGTTGCCGTGGCGTCCTACCGTGGAGGCGAACCCCACCTGGATGCGCGCCTGTCGCGCCGCCTGGGCGTTCCCCTGATGCAGCTGGGTGCCAACCGCCGCGGCACACCCGTACTGCGTCACATGGTCTACGACGCAGTTGAACGAATCGGCGTGCAGGCCTCGGCTGCGCACCGATTGGCAGAAGCTCAGGCATTGGGCGTGTCGGATGGGCAGGCAGACGATACGCCGGCGACAGGTGATGTGCATCTGCACGTCGTCGCAACCGATGCTCAGATGGGGGCGCAGTGCGCGCGGGCCGTGCGCCATGCTTTTCTGCATGAGGGGATGGACTGGACGGACCAGGTCATCATCGCGCGCTCCAGCAGCATCGTTGAACAGGTCAGGCGTCAGCTGATGCAAGGCTCAGTCCCCGTTGCTGGTGGTCAGCGCGCCTTCACATTCTCCGCAGAGCCAGCAACCCGGATTCTGCTTGAGCTGATCTGTGCCGATCCGGAAGATCCGGAGGATTTGCTCACGCACCTGATCGACTCGCCCTACATCCAGGTCGATCCTCTTGACGTGTCGCGAGTTCTGCGAGCGCTGAACCGGCAGTGCCGGGACGAAGGTGCAGGCAGTGCAGATGATGGCGACGACACTGATGCCCGCGTCCAGGAGGTGAGCATCGCTGATCTCATCGCTTCGCCGCAGATCCTCAACACGCTCAGTGATGACGACGACGCAGCGCAGGAGGCCGTGTCGCGCATCAGGGGTGAACTGCTCACAGCTCACCTGATGTGGAAAGCGGCCCAAGATGCCGCACAACTGACACCCGGCGTGGCACTGTGGCGCCTGTGGAACAGCAGCAGCGAACTGGGTGAGGAGCACTCAGTGGCGACCCGATGGCGCAATGGCGCCATTGCTGGAGGCACGGATGCCGCATGGTACGACGATCAGCTCGACGCGGTCCTGGCACTGTTCAAAGTTGCCGATGTCTACGAGCAGCGTGAGCCAGGCGCACGGGCAGGAGCTTTCGCGCAGCAGCTGCTCGGTGATGACGTACCAACCGATACGATCGCGCAGGCAGGGATTCGTCCTCGGGGAATCGAAGTACTGACACCGGCAGCCGCGATGGGGCGCGAATGGAAGCTCGTGCACATCGTGGGCGTGCAGGACGGTCAGTGGCCCAACATGACGGTGCGTGACCGAGTGCTGCGTTCCGACCTGATCGGGCAGGCTGACCCTGATCCCTCCACGCGGTTGGCGCGCCACCAGATCATGGAAGATGAACGCCGTCTGTTCGCCGCCGCTTTGTCCAGAGCTACGCGACGCGTGCAGGTTTATGCCGTGCTGAATGAGGACGAAGCTCCCTCGTCGTTCGTGGACCTGATTGCGCGATACAGTCACGCACCGCGCACCGAAGATGGAGACTGGATCGTTGAACGCGTACCTGCGCCCCTGAACATGGCTGGTCACGTCGCGCACCTGCGCCATCTTGCAGCTCAGGGTGGAAAAGAAAGCGAACAGGCCATTGAACTGCTTGCGGTGCTGGCACGCAGCGGTGTCAGCTATGCGAACCCGCGCTACTGGATGGGGACAGGCGGGGTGACGACCTCTGAGGTTACCGGCTCGAAAACGGTGCGCCTGTCACCCTCGAAAATCCAGGACATCCGCGATTGCCCGCTCAAATGGTTCTTCACGTCGATCGGCGCTGACCAGGCGCCGGGTGCCGCCCAGGAATTGGGCTCCCTCATCCATGCCATTGCTCAGCGTCACCCGCATGGACCACTCGATGTCATGATGAGCGAGTTGCGCGCCGCATATGACCTGCTGGACTTCGATGCGAACACACTGGCAGGACGCCAGCAGATCGCGCAGGCTGAACACATCATCGAGAACCTTGCCGCATATATGGAGGGAGTGCCCGGTCCGGTAGAGGTCGAACAATCCATTCACGCCACTATCGGTGATGTCATCGTGAGCGGGCGCATTGACCGGATTGAGCATGTGGACGGGAAGATACGCGTGGCGGACCTGAAAACAGGCAAGAGTGCCGTATCAAAGACCGCGGCTCAGGAACATCCTCAGCTCGCGTCCTACCAGGTGGCGCTGACAGTCGCAGGATATGAAATGACTGGAGCCCGCCTGGTGTACCTCGGAAAGAAAAACGTCGCGACGCGCGAACAGTCAGCAATGGACTCCGAACAGTTCACTCAATGGTGCGACCAGATGAAGCAGTGGGGACAGATGGCGCGCGGCCCACACTATCCGGCAACACCGTCAGAAGATGCATGCCGTTTTTGCCGTTTCGCTCAGAGTTGCCCTGCCAAAGATGGAGGACGGAGGACACTGCCATGACAACGCAGACGCTGACCCATCCTGAGATGACAGCCCGACGAATCGCGGAACTGACGGGCCTGCCGGTTCCCACCGCCGAACAACAACGCGTCATTGAAGCTGACATGGAGCCGCTCCTCGTTGTTGCCGGCGCTGGGTCAGGCAAGACCGAGACCATGTCGATGCGAGTGCTGCACATGGTCGCCGCGCGAGGACTATCCCCCGACCAGATCCTCGGATTGACCTTCTCACGCAAAGCAGCCGCTGAACTCGGTCAGCGGCTTCGAGCGCGCCTGAGCACACTGAGCCAGCACTGCGACGGCATCATCACCACTGAGGATCCGGTATGTATGACATACCACTCCTTCGCACAGCAAATCGTCCACGACCACGGGATGCGTCTGGGTATCGACCCGAACCAGCGTCTGATCGGACAGGCAGGCGCAGTCCAGATGATGACCGACATCGTTGAGATGTGGCCACACGATCTGGGAAGCGACAAGAGCGTATCCAGCCTTGTGGACAGCGCACTGGGTCTTGCCGGCCAAATCGCTGAACACGCAATGAGCATTGATGAGATGCGCGTATTCCTCGACGAATTCGGAACGGCGCTGCGGGAAATTGGCAAGCCGACCGGCGTACTCAAGAGCATGGTGGACACCAACGACCTGCGGCTGCGCCTCCTTGACCTGATCGACGCCTTCTCTGAACGCAAACGCAGTGAACGAGTCGTCGACTTTTCCGACCTGCTGATCTTGGCCAACCGGCTCGCCCACAGCGCGCCCGCTGTGCGCGACCAATTGAGAGCCGACTATCACGCCGTGTTTCTGGACGAATTTCAGGACACCTCCGTCATCCAGATGAAGTTTCTGGCGGCACTGTTCCACGATCACCCAGTGACAGCGGTAGGGGATCCCAACCAGTCCATCTACTCGTGGCGTGGTGCCTCAGCCGGATCGCTGAAATCATTCCTGGACCGCTTCTGTTCGGATACGCCTCACGTCGAGCAAACACAGTACCTCTCGACAGCGTTCCGAAACGACCGCATGATTCTCGATGTCGCCAACCACGTGTCCAGGCCGCTGCGTGAGGATTCCGACATACCGCAGCTCAAAACGCTCGAACAAACACTGACTGCTGACTTGGAGCGCGCGCGACGCGAAGCGGCTCCCGTTGCTGAACAGCAGCGCCTCGAACAGGCGGTTCAGGCTGCGCGCGAGCGCGCCCATGACGGAGTTGTGGACGTCGCCTTCGAGACCAGCACCCAAGACCAGGCCGAAACAGCGGCCCGCTTCCTCGTGAAGCACCGCCAGCGCCGAGGCTCCAGATGGTCAAGCGCGGCGGTGCTGTGCAGGCGAACCTCCGATTTTATTGCAGTGGAAAAAACACTTCGAGCACATGACATTCCTACCCAGGTAATTGGTTTAGGAGGACTGCTTCAACAACCTGCGGTCGCAGATGTGCGGGCAGCATTGCGATTGAGTGTTGACGTGAGCGATTCGCCTGCAGCACTGCGGCTGGTGACGAACCTCGACCTGGGAGCCTCGGATCTGCAGGTGCTCGGCAAGTGGGCCAGGGCACGAAATACGCGTACGCCGGGAGACCATCCCCTGACCTACCTTCTCGACGCTCTCGATACGCCTCCGCCCGTGCACTGGCGCGGCGATGATGCTTCTCCTGCGATCTCTGCAGCAGCAGTGGCGCGCGTCGAGGTCCTGTCCAGCAAACTGCGTGCCATCCGTGAATGGTCCGGGCATCCGGTGACAGATCAGGTGGAACGTGCCATCTCGATACTGGGAGTGGCAACCGATGCTATTGCCGACCCCATGCCCAACGACGGACGCGAAGCGCTGGATACGTTCGTGGATGTGGCCCGAAACTTTGAGAAAGATGCCCCTGATCCGTCGATGCGCGCATTCCTTGCGTGGCTGGATGTGGCCGAACAGGAAGAACGTGGCCTTGCCGGGCCGCACACCGACCCGGATCCCGATGCGGTGCAGATTCTCACCATCCACGGGGCGAAAGGTCTGGAATGGGACAGTGTGGTTGTCTACGGACTGGGGGATGGGATTTTCCCTTCTCACCGCTCGAACTCAGTGACGTGGCGCGATGACCCGCCCGGAGCGAGCGGATGGTTGGAGCGAAGCAGCGAGATTCCCTACCCGTTGCGAGGCGATGCCGACTACCTACCGGCCTTGACGATCGGTGAAGGGGAGGGGCGAACACCTCAGTCAGCGTTCAACAACTGGATTTCGCAGACCTATCGGCCTGAAATGGGCTGCCAGACGGAGCGCGAAGAGCGCCGTCTCGCATACGTCGCATTGACCAGGGCACGCCATCACATGCTGCTGACCGGTGCATGGGTGGCATCGTCAGCGAAATTGCACTTTCCCTCGCGCTATCTGATGGAACCACTTGAAGCTGGGCTGACGGCTGCTGACCCTGAACGTGCGATCGCGCCTCAACCTGAACCTGAAGAAGTCGCACAGCTCCTGGCCGCGCAAGACTCACCGCTCTTTCCGGCACCTCCTGACGTATCGCGCCAACGCATGACGCAGGTGGCTCACGCAGTGCAGGATGCGATGACACGGCATAGCGGTGAGGCGACCGATGGTGACACGCATCTGGCGCGCACCCCGCACCCGCTGGCCGCCGATACGCGCGTCCTTCTCGACGAGCATCTGCTGCGCAAACACGACGATGCGCTTGTTGTGCCACTGAGCCGCATTCCGGCAACCTCGGTGACACGACTGCTGAGCAGTCCAGATGAGTATGCGCGCGACTTGCGTCGGCCCATACCGCGCGAACCCAGCGACGCCGCGACCCTGGGGACACTGTTCCACTCATGGGTCGAACGCCAGCTGCGCATGGTCTCAGGTGAACTGTGGGATGAGCACATTCCCGGCGAAGAGACGCTTAGCTCGGCGCAACACAGGCGCTTTGACGCAATGAAAGGCATTTTCAACACCCTCCCCATTGTCAATACAGGAAAGCCGATCGCGGTAGAAGAACCCTTTTCGGTGCGGATCGGCTCCTTGAGTATTCCCGGCCGCTTCGACGCTGTGTTCGAAGATGCCGACGGCCGGACAGTGATCATCGACTGGAAAACAGGTCGCGCCCCGACGCGCAATCCAAGCGGAGCGCTCACCGCGCAGGCGCATCTGACTCAGTTGCGCCTCTACACCGCCGCATGGGCGCAGCGAAGCGGAACAGACCCGGACGACATTCATGCCCGCATCGTCTACCTGGGTGGTAATCCTTCCGTTCCAGCAGATCAGCGCATGTATTCCAGGGAAGCTCTGGACGCAATCGTGCGCGAATATGACTCACCGATCAACGACCTGGAAACCGCGTTGCAGGCAGTGTTCACGCAGTCGCCAGCATAGAGCGCGCCTGCGCGTCGCTTCAGGAAAACTGTGGGGGAGTGCGAGTCGGATCACCATCGGCATGCCGGTCAATGACGGACTCCACCTCGTCCATCGACACCGGCTCCGTCACGTTCTCAGGCGAAGCAGTCCAGGTTGGCGCGACGGGCTCTGCGGCAGGCTCAGGTTCATCCGCGGGGGCATTCTCATCCTTGGGTTCAGGCGCGAGCTCATGCTCCGTCAGCAGGTCATCGCCCACGTCGAGCGACACATCCGTCAACATCTGCGACGCGTCGCGAACGATCTCCTTGTCCTCGGCATGAAGCCCGTGAGACAGCCAGCGCACGATTGCCAATTCAGACAGCAACTGAGCGCGCGTCACCAGGTGCAAGTCCGTCGCCATCCTCGTCATCGAATACGACGACTGGAACGTTTCAAGGAAACCATCAGACGCCTGAGACAAAATCCACGCCACGTCGATCGCCGGATCACCCACGTGCGCAGAGGAAAAACCACTGATGGACAGCACGATCCCATCTGCGACCTTCACCGACTGCACATGCAGATCGCCGTGAACAGGGCACGGGCGGAAACGCCACAAAGCGTCATCATCTAAGGCAGCTCGCCAGCGGCGCACAAGATTCGCAGGAACCGTCACAGCTGCCAATACTTCCTGGAGGACAGCACGGTGGCGGTCACGGCACTCAGAGGCCGAATACTGCGGAACATTCACATCCGAATACGTTGAGACAGGCAGGTTATGCAAGCTGGCGATTGATCGGGCCAGCGAGGCCGGCAAAATACCCGACTGATCGAAGTCCTCATCACCCATGAAACGGCCCGCAAGATCCTGATGCACCATCACCGACACGCCCTCGCGGGTGCGGGCAATACCAGCAGGACGCGGCACATCAAAACCGACCTCACCCGTATCGTGAGCAGACGCCAGACGGGCAAGGACCGCCCACTGTGCCCTCAAATCCACACCGCCCACATCTTCATGCGGACACACCACGGTCCAGCGGTTCCCCTGATCATCGACAATGCCGGTCATGGAGACAACCTCGTCACTGAATTGAGGCTCACGTAAAGCCGCAACAGAAAGGCCGGGTACCGCCGCGGTCGCCAACGCAGCCAATTCAAGAGGTGTTCGTGGTGTACTCACCCTCTTACGGTACATGGCCTGTCCACACTTCGAGCCGCTTCATTAATGGTGTTTCACGCCCCGTTTGGGAAAAACTGCAGGTCACTGGCGCACCGAACGCTCACCGGTACCCAAACCCCCACCCGAAGTTATCCACAGTTCAGTAGAAAGGGTTCCCATCAGGATGCTACTTTGCTACGTTCGGTGACAGTAATCACAAGGACAGCCCACTGCAACGCGAAAGGAACGGCACGATGGCGAGCACGCCCGATACAGCCACACAGCTGCGCAGCGCACTCGCATCCCGCGGCATCGACCCTTTCGCGCACACCCAACGCGCCCGGCAGCTGGCCGAGGAAACCGTCACGCAGATGCTCGGGCCGCTCACCCCCGACGAAATCCACGAGCACACAGAAAACCTGCTGGCCGAGGTTATCGGCTTTGGCCCCCTCCAGCGGTATCTGGACGATCCAGAGGTTGAAGAAGTGTGGATCAACGACCCCTCGCGCATCTTCATCGCGCGAAACGGCCAACCCGAGCTGACCACATTGATCCTGTCCGACCAGCAGGTGCGAGACCTCGTGGAACGAATGCTGCACCATTCGGGCCGGCGCCTTGACCTGTCAGCACCCTTCGTGGATGCAATGCTGGCCGGCGGGGAACGCCTGCACGTCGTGATCCCTCCCGTGACCGGCCAGCACTGGTCAGTCAACATTCGCAAACACATTCAACGTGCCCGCTCGCTGCGCGACCTCGTCAATGTGGCCATGCTGCCCGAGTATGTTGCTGAATTCCTTTCCGCCGCCGTGGACAGTGGCTTATCCATCGTCGTGTCGGGCGCCACCCAGGCAGGAAAGACAACACTCCTGCGCGCACTATGCGGAGAAATCCCGGGCGCGCGCCGCGTCATCAGTTGTGAAGAAGTTTTCGAACTCGCATTGCCGGCTCGCGACTGCATTGCGATGCAGACACGCCCCAGCTCGATGGAAGGCACAGGCGAAATCACGCTGCGTGACCTGGTGCGTGAATCACTGCGAATGCGCCCCGAAACGCTCATCGTCGGAGAGGTGCGCGGTCCAGAAGCGCTCGACCTGCTGCTCGCACTCAACGCGGGTGTTCCAGGAATGGCGACCGTGCATGCCAACTCGGCCCGCGAAGCACTGTCGAAACTGTCCATGCTCCCCTTGCTCGCCGGCGAAAACGTCACCCCTCAGTTCGTTGTCCCCACGCTTGCGCACAGCGTTGACATCGTGTGCCACGTTGAACGCAACCACGACGGCACACGCGTTGTGTCCGAGGTGCTCGCCGTGCCCGGACGAGTCGAGGAGATGCGCATCGAATCAGCAGATCTGTGGTGCTATGACGGTGCCACGTGGGTGCGAGGCCGAGGCGCACTTGACGCGCATGAACGCTTCGCTCTGGCCCACCATGATCTGAGTGCCCTGCTGACGGGTGGGCCGTCATGAGCGCCACATTGATCGGAATCGTCCTGGGGATCGGTGTGGACTGCATCCTCCTGGCCTTCGTCGGCACACCTCAATTGCCGAGGTGGTCACCGAACTGGTGGCAGGCGTGGAACGACATCCTGATCAGGTCCGGAATTTCCTCCCTGACCCGCAGCACGCACGTCCTGGTCACGCTGGCGATCATGAGTGGTGTCTTCCTGGGCGTGCTGGCCTACACACGCACATGGACCGTGGCCATCGTGGTCGCACTGATGATCGCACCCGTTCCCACCATGGTGATCGTGGGTCGCGCTGCGCGCGTGACCAGGCAGACTCGAGCGGCGTGGCCCGATGTGGTGGATCAACTGGTGGCAGGTATCCGATCGGGTGCTTCCCTGCCCGAACTGCTCATCGACTGCGGTGAGCGCGGACCGCGAATCTTGCGTCCCTATTTCCTCACGTTCAGTACGGAGTACCGCGCTGACGGCAGATTCGACCATGCGCTGACGGGACTGAAAAACCGGCTCGCCGATCCGGTGGCAGACCGCATTATCGAAGCGTTACGCCTGGCACGCGATGTCGGCGGATCAGACCTGGCGGTCCTGCTGCGAGACCTGGGAGTCATGCTGCGTGAAGATGCACGCATCCGCGGAGAACTCGAAGCGCGCCAGTCATGGACAGTTAACGCAGCCAGGCTGGGAGTGGCAGCCCCGTGGATCGTGCTGGTGTTGATCTCCGCACAGGCCCAGGCCGCCAGCGCGTTTTCCACTCCACAAGGCGTGGTGATCCTCAGTGTGGGGGCACTGGTCTCGGTCGTCGCGTACTTCGTGATGAAGCAGATCGGCAAACTGGAAACGGAACGGCGGACCCTGCGATGAATGGGATGACGTGGGCGGCTGTCGCGATAGGGATGACTCTGGGTATTGGAATATGGCAGCTGGCGATTGCCATCCGTGCCCGCAACAATCTGCTCGCCGTGCGCGTGTGGAGCCAGCGCTCGGACACCACGTGGCCTTCCGATATGCCGGGCAGTCGGGTACGTTCACTGGCGGCGCAGTGGCTCGCACGCGTAATGGACGCAATTGGCTCCACATCCACCAGCGTTGTTCGCCGCCTGGAACTGCTCGGCTCGGGCAGGGAGCTCGCCACTTTTCGCCTGCACCAGTTCATTGCGGCAACCTGCTTGATGCTCCTGGCCGCAGTTGCGATCATCCCGCTGATTCACCGCACCCCCGCAGGAATCATGTCACTCATATGTGCTCTGGCGGTGGGTGCATTGACGGGGGCCGCACTGTGGGACCAGCTCCTGAGTGTGCAGGCCAGGCGTCGACAGCGTCAACTGGACAGTAGTGTCCCTGACGCCTCTGAGCTGCTCGCACTGGCAATCGGTGCCGGTGAATCGGTGCCGGCAGCCTTGTCGCGTGTGGCGGGAATCTCCCAGTCGCACTTGGCCCGCGAACTGAACCACACGGTCACTCAGATACGGATGGGCCGTGCCACCACGCGGGCACTGACCGACCTTGCCGCCCGCAATGATTCACCCAACTTGTCACGACTGTGTCAGACCCTTGTTACCGCCATCGAACGCGGAGCGCCACTGGCTCAGACCCTGCACGACCAGGCGCGCGACATTCGCGAAGTAACTCGGCAACGACTCATGGAACAAGGTGGCAGGAAAGAGATCGCCATGCTGTTCCCGATCGTCTTCCTGATCCTGCCCATCACTGTCCTGTTCGCACTGTACCCCGGGCTGCTTGCCCTCCAGATCGGACCGTGACATGCATATCCCAATACCACACCACCACCGCACCGACAGAAAAGAGAGAAACCCGATGCACACCTTCTTCCTATGGATCGCAACACTGACAGACAGGTTCATCCACCTGCCGACACAGCCTGACGAGGGAGACCGCGGCGACGTACCCGGATGGGTCCTCATCACGCTCATGACCGTCGCCCTCGTCATCGGAATATGGGCGATCGCCGGTCCGCAACTGCAAAACATGCTGGAACAGGCATTGTCTTCCGTCAACTTCGGGTAAGGCCACCATGACAACGCAGGAGCGGACGCATTGGAGCGAAGAAGGCTCAGAGGTGGTTGCACACGCCATGATGCAGGCACTGGTCGTCATCGTCTTCCTGATCCTCCTGCAAACCGCGTTCGCCCTGCACACCCGTAACCTGGCGATCTCTGCCGCCAGTGAGGGAGCACGCCGAGGAGCCCTGGTCGGCGCGGTCGACGCAGATGCCATCCAGCGAACCGGCGACCTGCTCGATGATTCTTTGGGGCAGGGACGCCCCCGTGACATTTCGACATCCCACCACCAGTGGCAGGGGCAGGACGCCCTCGTCGTGACAGTACGTACAACGATGCCTGTGTTCCTCACGTGGGGCCCACCCAACTGGCTCACCGTGCACGGACGCTCACTGGTGGAAGACGGTGAGCCGACCGCCCAGGCAGAAGGAACCGAACCGTGAGGGACACCAGGGCCGCGCGAGACATACGTGAAGACGGGAACGCCATCGTCGAATTCATCATGATGATGGTCGTGCTGGTCATCCCCGCGCTGTACATCGTTGTCACCCTTGCATCAGTGCAGGCGGCGGCGTTCGCAAGTGAATCATCCTCCCGTGAAGCCGCACGGCTTCTGTCGGCGGATCCGCAGCGCACTGAATTTGCATCACAGCAGGCGCACATCATCTTCGCAGATTTTGGGCTGCCCGCTCCAGAATCAGTCACGACGCGCTGCGACCCGTCATGTTCCACCAGCGGCGCCCTTCTGACGGTCACGGTCTCCACAACTGTTCCGCTGCCCTTGATCCCATCGTGGATCGGCGCTCGCGGAGTTTTCCCCGTCTCCTCGACGACGCAGGCAGTCATCGAGGGGGTGCGCATTGAATAGGAACCGATACCGGAGTGCTGCGCATCAGCCGCACAGTGAGGACGGCCGGATCACTGTTTTGCTCATCGGGCTGGTCACAGTGGCGTTGCTGGCCGTAGCAGTCGGCGTGGTTGTCACGTCCGTTCACCTTCAACAACGTGCGCTCCTGAGCTGCGCTGATCGAATCTCTGCAGCAGGCGCAGCAGTACTGTCTGCGGAGAACTACTACGGCGAAGGTGGCGCCGAACTCGCAGCGCCATCTGAAAGCGGGGCGAGGCAGGAAGCCTTCAGAACCCTGGAGCGCCTGTTAACGACCACGTGCGCAGTGGGGCAGGGCGTAGACATAACGGATCTGACGGTCGGAGAAAACGTCATTCAGGTCACTGTGCGCACTCAGGCCACATTGCCGTTGCTGCCGCCCGTTCTGCAAGGCGTTGCCGCGCCCACCATGACGCAGTCCTCATCGGCGCGCACCGTCTGAACATTCAGGCGCCGCAGCAGTGTGAGATCCGCTGCGGCGCCTGTCAGATTACTCGTGATGAGTCAATCAGATGACACCCATCGCCAGCATGGCGTCAGCCACCTTCAGGTAGCCAGCCAGGTTCGCGCCAGTCTGGTAATCAGCTTCCGCGCCGTACTCATTGGCAGCACTCAAGCAGTTGTCATGAATGGTCGCCATGATCTCGTGGAGACGGTTGTCGGCATGCTCAAAGGTCCATGGATGACGAGCAGCGTTCTGCTCCATCTCCAGAGCTGAGGTCGCCACGCCACCAGCGTTCGATGCCTTTCCAGGAGCAAACAGGACACGGTTATCGTGGAACAGGTCGGTCGCCTCCGGAGTGGTCGGCATGTTCGCACCCTCAGCAACAAGATGCACACCGTTGTCAATGAGCTGGCGTGCGTTCGCCTCGTCCAGTTCATTTTGCGTCGCGCACGGAAGTGCCACATCACAGGCAACCTCCCACGGCTTTGCACCTTCAACGAACTTTGCGGAAGGACGCCGATCGGCGTACTCCTTGATGCGGCCGCGCTCGACCTCTTTGATCTGTTGGAGCAGTTCGAAGTCGATGCCGTCCTCGTCCAGCACGTAACCGGACGAATCGGAAGCGGTTACCACGTGAGCGCCGAGCTGTTGTGCCTTCTGGATGGCGTACAGTGCGACGTTTCCGGAACCGGACACAGTCACGCACTTGGAGTCGAGGGATTCGCCCTGCGCCTTGAGCATCTCGTCGGTGAAGTACACCAGGCCGTAACCCGTTGCCTCGGTGCGCACCTCGGAGCCTCCCCAGGTGATGCCCTTGCCGGTCAGCACACCCGCGTCGTAACGGTTCGTGATGCGCTTGTACTGTCCGAACAGGTAGCCGATTTCGCGCCCGCCCACACCGATGTCGCCCGCGGGGACGTCGGTGTTTTCACCGATGTGGCGGTACAGCTCAGTCATGAAGGACTGGCAGAAACGCATGATCTCGCCGTCTGACTTGCCCTTGGGGTCGAAGTCGGAACCGCCCTTGCCGCCGCCGATTCCCAGGCCGGTCAGGGAGTTCTTGAAGATCTGTTCGAAGCCGAGGAACTTGATGATCGACAGGTTGACGGAGGGGTGGAAACGCAGGCCACCCTTGTAGGGGCCAAGCGCCGAGTTGAACTCAACGCGGTAGCCGCGATTGACGCGCACGTTGTTGTCATCATCTACCCACGGAACGCGGAACATGATCTGGCGTTCAGGTTCGCACAGGCGCGTGATGATGGAGTAACGGTCATCGTCAGGACGGCTGCCTTCGAGGCGTCCCAGTGACAGGAACACTTCGTAGACGGCTTGCAGGAACTCCGGTTCTGACGGGTTGCGCTCCTGGAGCGCGTGGAACTGTGACTGCAGGGAATCGCTTAAGCGAGAAAGATCTAAATCGGTCATGGAAAAATTGTGGCAGACGCGGAAGACTTTGCCGACTACCTTTCCATTATTTGGTTATTTTTACTTCAAGGTATTCCCATATCGGTGCCGAGGGTGCACAATAAGGACGTCTTTTACCCCTGAGGTGCCGTGCGTGTGGGTAGGGGTTTTCTTATGCGATGAACGAGGGAGTCGCGCGCCAACATGCGGTTTTCCAGTCGCCATTGAAAAATCGAGCGGCCTCCTGCCACGCGCCGCAAAGTAAAGAAGTGGTCAAATAAACGTTAGTGTGACATGAAACGTTGAGGCATCGCACGGTCGGCCGCTTATTGGCGGTGGGTCAGATGTATAACAGCAGGGGAGTCCTGATCGCTGCCCTCGATCGTTTACAGTGGGAGGGTGACCATCGAGTTTTCTGAAGAAATACCAGCACTGCGCACCACTATGGAGAATATTCTGGCTGTCTCCCAGCCGGATAAGCTGCGATCCACGATTGCTGACTTGTCCAGGCAGGCGGCCGCACCTGACCTGTGGGATGACGTGGAACATGCGCAGGAAGTGACCACTGCACTGTCGCATGCGCAAAATGAACTCGAACGCCTCACCACCATGGAAGAGCGTATTGACGACCTCGAAGCGATGGTGGAGCTGGCAGGTGAAGATTCCGATGAGTCGGGCGATCTGCTGGATGAAGCGGAAAATGATCTGCAGGCAATCCGTGATGACCTGTCATCGTTGGAAATCCGCACATTGCTGGATGGTGAATACGACGAGCGCAACGCCGTGGTCACCATTCGTTCAGGTGCCGGCGGTGTGGATGCCGCCGACTTTGCCGAAATCCTCATGCGGATGTACCTGCGCTGGGCGGAGCGCCACGGCTATCCCACTAAAGTGATGGATACCTCGTACGCGGAAGAAGCCGGAATTAAGTCCGCTACCTTCGAGGTGCAGGCACCCTACGCGTATGGCACCTTGTCAGTGGAGGCCGGTACGCACCGTCTCGTGCGCATCAGCCCGTTCGACAATCAGGGCCGACGCCAGACATCTTTTGCCGCCGTCGAGGTGATCCCGCTGATTGAGTCAACGGACCACATTGATATTCCTGAGTCGGATCTGAAAGTTGACGTCTTCCGCTCGTCGGGGCCTGGTGGCCAGTCCGTGAACACGACGGATTCGGCTGTCCGTATGACCCACGTGCCGACCGGCATTGTTGTGTCGATGCAGGATGAGAAGTCTCAGATCCAGAACCGCGCGGCAGCCCTGCGTGTGTTGCAGTCACGTCTGCTGGTGTTGCGTCACGAGGAAGAGCAGGCCAAGAAGAAGGAACTGGCTGGCGACGTGAAAGCCTCGTGGGGTGACCAGATGCGCTCCTATGTCCTGCAGCCCTATCAGATGGTCAAGGATCTGCGCACCGAGTTCGAATCAGGGAACCCGCAGGACGTGTTCGACGGCGGTATTGACGATTTCATTAACGCAGGGATCCGCTGGCGCAAGAACCAGCAGAACGAAGCTGAATCGGCCTGATGCGAGGTGGTGACGCGCGCAGAATGCGCGCGTCCGCGTGTCGCACGCCGGCCATGAGGGCGAATGCCCATAGTCTGACAATGATCTGTTGTCTGATGAAAACGGCGTTCTGTTCATGATTCGATTTGACCACGTCACCATGGTGTACAAGCCGGGTGCGCGCCCCGCCCTCGACGATGTGTCCCTTGAGGTTGAGCGCGAAGAATTTGTCTTCCTGGTGGGCAAATCAGGTTCCGGCAAATCGACGTTCCTGCAGCTGGTGATGCGAGAAAATATCGCCACTTCGGGGCATGTGTGGGTTTTGGGGCACGATGTTGGTGAACTGACACGCTGGGCCGTGCCGAAACTGCGCCGCCAGATTGGAACGGTCTTCCAGGACTTCCGGCTGCTCGAATCCAAGACCGTGTATGAGAACGTCGCCCTGGCCATGCAGGTCATCGGAAAACCCAAGCACGCGATCCAGACGGCTGTACCGGACGTGCTGGAACTGGTGGGACTGTCCGGTAAGGAAAAACGCCTGCCTCACGAACTGTCCGGCGGTGAGGAACAGCGCGTGGCGATCGCGCGCGCAATGGTGAATCGGCCGTCCCTGTTGCTGGCTGACGAGCCGACCGGCAACCTTGACCCGGATACGTCGCTGGGCATCATGCGCCTGCTTGACCGCATTAACCGCAACGGCACCACTGTTGTGATGGCCACGCACGACGCCGACATCGTCAACCAGATGCGTAAACGCGTCATCGAGCTTCAGGACGGCACAGTGGTGCGCGATCAGTCCCGTGGTGTCTACGGAGCAGCAAGGTGATCGAGGGATGAAACTACGCTTTATCTTTTCCGAGGTCGGCAAAGGCCTGACCCGTAATCGCGCGATGTCGGTGGCCGTCATCATCGTCACCTTCGTGTCACTGCTGTTCGTCGGCGTGGCCGGCCTGGCGCAGATGCAGGTCAACCGCATGAAGTCCGACTGGTACGACAAGATCGAAGTGTCGATCTACATGTGCGCACAGGGCGATGAGATCCCCTCGTGTAACGCCGAGGAAGCCACCGGCGACCAGATTGACGCGGTGCGTACCAAGCTGACGTCCGGTGAGCTGGCCCCACTGATCAAGGACGTGTACGAAGAATCGAAGGAAGAAGCGTTCGAGAACTTCCAGAAAATCATGGGGGAGAACCCGATTACGCAGTGGACCACGGTGGACATGATGCCGATTTCGTTCCGCGTGCGCCTGGTTGACCCTCAGCAGTATTCGATCATCAAGGAAGAATTCTCCGGCACTCCCGGCGTGGCGCAGGTCAAGGATCAGCGCGAAATTGTGGAGCCGCTCTTCTCCGTGATCGACAAAGCCAAGCTGATGTCACTGGGGCTGGCCGGCGTCATGATTGTGGCGGCCATCTTGCTGATCACAACGACGATCCGCCTGTCCGCGATGAGCAGGGAACGTGAGACGTCGATTATGCGACTTGTCGGTGCGTCCTCGCTGTTCATTCAGGCTCCCTTCATGATCGAGGGTGCTCTGGCCGCTCTGACTGGCGCGCTGCTCGCTGTTGGGTCGCTCTTCCTGGGTGTGAAGTTCGTGATCGGCGGGTGGATCGCTCCGGCGTTCAAGTGGACAAGCTTTGTCGGCATGCGCGAAGTGTGGATTATGACTCCGGTGCTGGTTGTGGCAGCGCTGCTGCTGGCGGTAGTCGCGTCGGCGTTCTCGCTGGCAAAGTATACGAAGGTTTAAAGCGAGGGTGCGATGAGTCAGGTTCGTCAGGTTCGAGGGCGCCGCCGCCGTGCCGCCCTCGCTGTGGGAACAACGGTTGCGTTTATCAGTGCTCTAGGCATCGCCGGCCGCGCTGATGGCGACGCGTTGGCAGCCCCAGCGCAGGCCGCGCCATCACCTGCAGTGCTGATGCCCGCAGCTGACGGTGATGATGATCGCGACTCGGTGGCTCGCAAGCAGGCGGACTCGGCTCAGCATATTGATGAGCTGACCAGTCAGCTTGAGGGAATTGATTCGTCACTGGCGCAGGTGTATGTGGATCTGGAACGTCTCAACGGTCAGATCCCGGGGGCTGAAGCTCAGTTGAAGTCAGCGCAGCAGGCGTTCGAGGCGGCTGACCGCCAGCACCAGTTGGCGCTTGACCAGCTCGACAGTGCTGAAGCTGAGCAGAGCCGTATCGCTCGGGAAATTGATGAAGCTGAAAAGCAGCAAGACGAAGCCAACCAGGCGATCGGTGCCCTCGCCCGTGAAATGTATCGCGGCGACATGTCCAGCCCAGAACTGCTGGCTCTGACCTCGCAGGGGACGGGAGAAATCGGGGATCGTGCAGCTGCGGCTGACACGTTGACGCGTTCGCACACCCGTGCGCTCAATGAGGCTCTGGCGTTGAAGGCTCGCCAGGAAAACCAGGCGCAGCGTCAGGAAGCTGTCACGGAGCGGATCGCAAACCTTGAACAGACAGCACGCCAGGCATCCGAGCAGGCGCGCACCTCCAAGGAAGAAGCCGATAAACATCTGAGCGAATTGACGGCGATGAAGTCGGATCGCGATCAGAAGAAGAAAGAATGGGAGAGCCAGAAGAAGACGGCTCAGAGCCAGTTGACCAAGTGGCAGGAAGAATTTGACGCGATGAGTGCCAAACTTGCTGAGATCGATGCCGCTAACCGCGCCGCAGCAGCTCAGCAGGCAGCCACGTCAGGCAACTTCGCGCCTGCTGGATCCATGTTCACCTCTCCGCTGCATATTCCGCTGCAGATCACTTCTCCCTTTGGGTGGCGTCACCACCCGATTCTGGGTGTGGACAGGTATCACAACGGAACTGACTTTGCTGCTCCGTGTGGTTCTCCCCAGTATCCGATTGCTCCGGGGACGGTGGTGGCTGCTCAGCAGGAGACGGCCGGCGGCAACGTGCTGTACATCAACCACGGCATGATTAACGGTCATTCGTGGGTTTCTGCGCACGTGCACCTGTCGAGTTTCGCTGTGCCGGTGGGTGCTCACGTGGACCGTTCGACCGTTGTGGGATATACCGGTGCGACGGGGTATGCGACCGGATGTCACCTGCACCTGTCGTTGATGCAGGACGGTGTGGACGTTGATCCGACCGATTTCCTGTAGAATGGGTGGCTGCTGAGTGAGCGGTGCTGGAGGGTACCCTCGTCAATCCTGGGAGGAGGGGACATGCCGAAGGACTGGAAGAAACCGAAACTGAGCGAGGCGCAGAAGCGCAAGGAAGATTCTGACGCGAAGAAGATGATTGCACGCAACAAGAAGGCGCTGCATGACTATTCGATAGATGAGTCGTTTGAGGCCGGTCTTGTCCTGTCCGGGACCGAGGTCAAGGCGCTGCGGATGGGACGCGCGTCGCTGGTTGATGCGTGGGTGGAAGCGCGCGATGGGGAAGCGTGGCTCTATCAGGCGAATATTCCCATGTATTCGCAGGGTTCCTGGAACAATCACACGCCGACCCGTAAGCGCAAGCTCCTGCTGCATCGTGATGAGATTGCACGTCTGGAACAGCGCAGCCAGGCCAAAGGTATGACGATTGTGCCGTTGGAACTGTATTTTGTGCGCGGGCGCGTCAAGGTTGAGATTGCGCTTGCCCAGGGCAAGCAGGAGTGGGACAAGCGTCAGGCGTTGCGCGAGGCTCAGGATAAGCGTGAGGCGGAGCGTGCGATGCGGCGCTACGTGAAGCAGGCTCGTCACTGACGAGGGTGGCCGGCCTTGCTGGTTTCAACTGGATATTGAAAGTGTACCGACTGCTCGCTATACTTTGATGTCCGGCGCTGGTGACGCTGCGAAAGTGGCACAGCGACGGGTTTGTGAATTACATAGGGGATGATCGGTTTCGACGGTGGTCGTCAATCGAGGGGAAGCGGGTCGAGGACGCATGCTCATCTCGTCAACGATGCGTGCAAACCAATAGGTGCCGAACAGAATCGCACCGACTACGTTCTCGCCGCCTGATATTGCGGCTTGAGAGCCTTTAGTCCGTCAGCCCGGGTGATGCTCCCAGCCCGGATCCTGGCGTCGTTTCGGGAGCCACTGGATGGGCGCCTTGTCAGTGGGCGGTCGTCAACACTTAGCTGACTAAGCTTGCCTCATCTGGTTTGTCAGTAGAGGCGGGTCGAAAATCTTTTGGCAAACTGCACCCGGAGAAGACCTCGGGGGCGGCTGTCGGACGGGGGTTCGATTCCCCCCATCTCCACTTTTGCCCCGCTGCCTCGTTGAGGTGGCGGGGTTTTTCGTTGCAATAGTGCGGAATACTCCCTATCCGTAGTTGTGTGGTTGTTTGTGGTTTATAGTGGTGTTTGTTGGTTTCGTGTTGCACGTGGGTTGCACGACAAGTTGCACGCCAGACTTCGTGCAACAGTGAGGAGAGGGTCGTGGGCAAGCGTCGAGGATTTGGAAACATTCGCAAACTGCCGTCCGGCAGGTTCCAAGCGTCCTACCGTGGCCCCGATGGTGAGCGGCACAACGCGCCGATCACTTTTGAGCGCAAGCGTCAGGCTGAGCAGTGGCTCGCCACAGTGCAGGCCAGTATCGCTACCGGCACGTGGCAGAGCGAGGAAGAGCAGAAGCAGGAACGCGTGTCACGGCTGGAGGCTGAGCAGGCCGCAGCGTTGACGTTCACCGACTGGTCGGAGCGCTGGCTCGCGTCGTTGGAGAGTATTGGCAGGGCTGAAAAGACTATCCAGACATACACGTACAGGGTCAGGCAGCTCAGGGAGGTGTTCGGGAGCACTCCCATAGTGCTCATCACGCCTGACAGTGTGCAGGACTGGTACGACCAGTCGATGCGAGTGCGCGGCCAAGGCGTGACGCGGCCCTTGTACATGACGCTCTCGTCGTGCCTGGGAGCAGCAGTCAAGGCTGGGAAGCTCACACAATCGCCGTGCCGCGTGCAGGGAGGGCAGCAGCACAAGCCAGTCGCAGACCCACAGCGTCAAGTGGCAACACCAGCAGAGGTGCTGGCGTGCGCCGACGCGATGCCACCAAGCCTGAGGTTGACTGTCCTGTTGGCTGCGTGGTGCGCGCTCAGGGAGGGTGAGATCATTGGGCTCAGGCGCAAAGACTTCATGCTGACCAGCTCGCCTGTGGTGCGTGTGGAGCGGCAAATACAGTACCTTGCGGGTCGTGGCCCTGTGGTGGTGCCTCCGAAGAGTGAGACAGGCAGACGCGCAATCAGCATCCCAGCGTCACTCGTGCCGGTCATACAGGCGCACCTGGACGAGTGGGCAGCACCAAGCGCGGGCGGGCTGGTGTTCCACAGGGAGGGCGACCTGAGTATGCCTGTGCATCCGAATACGCTCAGAGGAGCGTGGAACCGGGCGCGCGCGTCAGCAGGGATACCGTGGTTCAAGTTCCACGACCTGCGCCACACTGGACTGACCATTTACGCGCAACAAGGCGCAACGCTCGCTGAACTCCTGCACCGTGGCGGCCATAGTGATGTGGAGGTGGCTTTGAGGTATCAGCACGCGACCGCAGAACGCGACCAAGCACTTACCACCATGATGAATAGCCAGATCATCGTGTGAAACCGCGCGCATAAGAGAATCGCGTGCCTGCGTGAGGAAAGGATGGTTGAAAAGTTGGATGAGTGGGCGGATCCCGCTTGACACATACATATGTAGCTATGTATAATAGGGGTATGGAAGGAGGAAAAAGAAATGGAGCTAGCCGGAATTGCCGGAATCCTCTTCGGGATCGCAGCGATCATCAACGCTACAGCATCCCTCATCCGAGCCATTAAAGCCCGAGACAAACGGAGGAAACGGTAAAAGGATCGGCTCCCGAAAGTAAACGACGTACCTTCGAGAGCCATCCAGCTCCATTTCACCACACGAGGAATGAAAAACAAAACATACCCATACGTCCTGCTGGCTTACATACTGGCAGCACTCGCATTCATCGGCGGACACCAAGCCCTAGCAATTGCAGGCGCTGTGCTCGCAACCATCGGCGCGCTGATCGCCGCGATAGCTCTTGTTGTGCGCGCAAGGAAAAACAGTGCCTAAACGCTACCTATCACGCTCGGAGTTCGCTCAACGTATCGGCGTCAAAACAGGCACCCTAGCGCGCTACAAAATCCCTGAACCCGATGTCATCATCGGATCAGGGCCACGCCCAACCTTCGGATGGCTACCCGAAACAATCGACCAATGGAACCGGAACCGGCCAGGCCGAGGCAACCGCACCAGAACCAAATAGAAGAACAAGACGCTGCCCACCGGGGCACAGGCCTCTTTGAGGGGGTGGCCTGTTTCGTTTCGGGAGGGAGCACTCTGACTCTTTAATTATGATTAGTAGTCGACGTAGTATGAGGCGTTTGTTGTTGGGTGACTATAAGCCACTCATTATCCGTTCAGTACTCATGAGGAGGGAGCATCATGACCGCAAAGGACAATAGCCGCGCCGATGAGCCAAACGGACAGATGCTTATTTATCAGAGTTCCGAGGGTACCAAAAGTATCACGGTCAGACTCGAAGGCGAGACAGTTTGGCTCACGCAACAGCAGATGGCAGACCTTTTCCAAAGCTCAAGGTCTAACATCGTTGAGCACATCGGGAACATCTATGCCGAGGGCGAACTCGATGAGGAGACAACCTGTCGGGATTTCCGACAGGTTCGCCGTGAGGGAAGCCGTAGCGTAGAAAGGTCACTACCTCACTACAACCTCGACATGATTATTTCCTTGGGCTACCGGGTCAAATCAAAGACTGCTACGCAGTTTAGGCGGTGGGCGACCGAGAAGCTGAAAGAATACCTCGTCAAGGGTTTCACCCTGGATGATGAGCGACTCAAGGGTCTTGGTGGCGGATCATACTGGCGTGAGCTTCTCGAACGGATCCGCGATATCCGCTCGTCTGAGAAAGTCATGTACCGGCAAGTACTAGACCTGTACGCTACGAGTGTCGACTACGATCCTAAGAGCTCGGAATCGATCGCTTTTTTCAAGATGGTTCAGAACAAGTTACATTACGCCGCGCATGGGCACACAGCGGCGGAAATCGTTCACGAGCGCGCCGATGCCTCCAAACCATTCATGGGATTGACGACTTTCAAAGGCAGCCAACCCACACTTGCAGAAACGAAGGTTGCCAAGAACTACCTGACAGAAGATGAACTAAAGGTGCTCAATCGCCTCGTATCCGGTTATTTCGATTTTGCCGAAGTCCAGGCTATGAATCACCGTCCGATGCATATGAGCGACTATGTCGAGCATCTTGACAAAGTTCTAATGGCAACTGGACAGCAGCAGCTTCAAGGAGCCGGAAGAGTCAGTCACCAGAACGCGATTGACAAGGCAACCGCTGAATACCGTAAATATCAAGTCCAGACACAGTCAGCAGTCGAGAGCGACTATCTCGAAACCATCAAAGGAATCGAATCGAAAGCCAAAAAGGCCGTTCAATGACCGTGCTGGCCTCGTCAGTGCCCCAGCCAAGACGCGGAGCATGAACCGACCTCCGCTAGGACACACAAAAAAAGAACAGCGCCACCCGCCGGGAAATGTCATCCCGTGGGTGGCGCTACTCTACGTGCGTGCCGTGTGTTACTTGTTCATGTCGGGGTGTAGTTTCCGCACCGTCTCATCAACCTCGGTAAACCGCTTTTTAGTTTCACTGGCGAGGTCCCTGACTTCCTGCTTCGTCTCATTCACCCTCGAGTGCAGCAGCTCCCGGTCGCGCGTCGCGTTCTCGGTCGCAGACCGCAGGTCCTGACGGATGCCCAGTACGCGTTCTTCGCTTTGCTGGTCGCGCTGGTGCTGCTCGTGCTGGGCTTCCCGCGCTTGCCTGTCCTGATCCGACAGCGAGGCTTTGATCTCGCTGAGCTGCTGTATAACTTGGCCTGAGAACTCGTGAAACTCACCGGACAAGCGGTCTAAATCGTCTCTGAGGTTCATGTCGTGATTATTCGCCACCTGCTCGTGCGTAGCGTCTGCCGTGTGTGCGATGCCGGTGAGGCGGTCCTCGAATTTGCGTGTGATGACCTTGACGATGGCTGTGATACCACCGAGTAGGGCGACGATGAGGGCGATCAGTCCGGCTCCGACTTCTGGGGCTGACAGGGCGACAGCGACCGTGTCCGGCATGGCTGTCATGCTCATACGCGACCACCTGGCCTGTCGTCCTGGGCGAGGTGTTTGGGCCGGTATGGTGCGCTGTCTGCGTTTTCGCCGCCGGGTGTGACCCTGCCTACCCAGTCGATCACACCAATCTGTTTGAGGATCGTGAACGCTGCACTAGCCGCGCCGATCACGACACCGGCTTGCGTGCAGAAGATGCGCCATGACGCGGGGTAAGCGCCCGCAGCCCACACGAGCACCCCGAGCAGAATCCCCGCCACCAGCACAATCAGACGACGCCTGTTTGCCGTCCACTCAGGGCGGTCGAAAACCGCCTGCACCAGCGGCCAAAGAAAACCGACCAAGCCACACGATATTAACGGATCCAGATTCAACCCGAGCATGTTCATTTCCTCCCTAGCTGACGATTGATTGCACGCTGCATGGCGCGCACAGAGTCGGCACCGATATACCCGTCCACGCTCACCTTGTAGTACTGCTGCAGCCCACGGGCGAAAGCCGGTCCCGCGATCCCGTCAGGTGTGACGCCGAATGCGCGCTGTAGCTTGATAATCAGCTGGCTGCCCTGGGCGCTCTCTCCCTCCCACTGCCAGCCACTGCCAGCCCACGCGCAGGCCGGGAAATACTGCATGTTCGGCGCATACTGACTGGAGATAATCCCGTCGATCGGCGTGCCATTAATACGCTGCAAGGCGCGCGTCGTACTCTCGCCCCACCAGCCGTCAACAGCCAAAATCCCAGCCGGCACCACCGGACGCGCCGCACCCGAATAATTGGGACGGATCACGGCAATAATCACGGAGTGATCGCGTACACGACGCTTGACGCGCCCGCCATCAGTATTGCCCTCAATGGTCTGCATCTTGTAGGAGTAGGGGATCTCGCAAAAGCCCACGTGGTCAGCCACGCCATCGGAATCCCAGTCGAAGCAGACAATGTCCCCAGCCCGCGCCTGAGTGACACCAACCAGCCAGCCGCGTCGGCGCGCCTCAACGATCATGTACGGCACGTACGCGTAGTCGAAGTCCGTAATCCCGTTTGCGCGCAGGCAGTATGTTATGAACATTGCGCAGTAGGGGACACCGCTCGTCCCGTAGTAGTCGCCGTGGCTGGCAGCGAATGCCCGCCCGTACTTCGTGCCCTCCAGAGGGTCACCAAAACGCCAGTATCCGACCTCGCCGGACGCGGTGGCGAGAACCTGTAGTGCGGTTGCCATCAGTATTCCACCTCCACGATTTCGGCCGTGTCGTCCGGCGTGCTGGTCGCCGTGTCACCGTGCTGCATCAGCGCGTCGTATTCTTTTTCGTCTGGCTGCACCGTTTTCCCCTCTCTGCTTTTTGGGCATGATGAAAGCCCGGTCACGTTACTGTGCCGGGCTCAGTAATGCGTGTGTTTATGGGATGTTCGCCAATACGAGCTGTTCTCTGGCTTCCCTCTCCTGCCGCTCCACGGCAGCGGTTTCCACCGCGTCGCACATGGCCGCGATCAGCGCGTCGAAAATACCCCCGGCCTGCACGTATTCCACTGCGAGGCGCGCGGCCTCACGCTCGGAGCGGGCAACCGCTTCACGGCGCTCTTGCTCCATGCGGACGGACTCCTGCAGCCCGGCGAGGACTTCCTCACTCACCGTGTTCAGCGTCAAATCAGCCATCACAGCCCCCTCTATTTCTTGACTGGCATGTACACGCACGACAGGGGCACGAACATCCCGGGGCTGCTGTCAATTGCGGTGAATCCTTGCACGGCGATCACACCCGCACCGCTCATGTACAGCTCGGACGCCTGCCCACGGCTCGTGACACTACTGCCGATAAACTGCGTGCCCACCGGGCGTAATGCGGCGTCCGGCAGGGTCACGAGGCTGCTCAAATACCCACCGACACGCCGTTCGACGGCTCCGCTGATGATGACGAGGTCACCCCACCTGCGGTACCTCGGCGTGTGCCCCGACACAGCGCTCCACCCTGATGACACGGTGAGCGGCCGCCAATCCGTACTCACAATCTCGTCAGGCATTTTCGGGATCTCCGGCAGATCAGGACCACGAAGCGCGCCCATAATGATCGCCCGCCGGTTCCACACCATGACCATCACACGCCTACCGGCTGGCGGCATGACCAGCGCGTCCACAGCCCCGGCCAGAGGCTCCGTCATGCCGTCCAGGCGTACTTGCAGCGGGTTCGTTGCCGTGACTGTTGCCCACTGAAACGAGGGCGTGAGATCCACGCGCGCGGACAGGCGCGCGATCGTCGATACCAAATAATCCAAGCCGATCACAGGTCCACAACCTCCCTAATCGTCGTCTTCGCCAGCGCTGTCGGCTCCAAGCTCATGCCCCATTTCTGCACCACGGCGCGCGCTCTCACGCCCTGCGAACTGAATTCAACCGCGCTGTTGGGTTCGATCGGGACCGGCAAATGCTGAAACTCGATCGACGCTGACGGCGTGGAACGGTCGATGAGGCGGCGGTTCGCCAAATCATCCAAGACCTGCTGCGTGGCTGCTTCCACGCCTGTCTCCACGTACGTGACCCACCGGCCCCTGCGAGCGTAGCTGAAAGGCGAATCAGGACTGGTGTTCGTGGCTGTAGCTGTGCGCGCGGGCTTGTCGCCCTCAGCCTGACCCACCATGACCACGCGGTTGGGCACGCCTGTCAAATCCTGATCCCTGCTCCACGACGGCAGGTGAATACTCGCGCTGCCCTCACTGAACGTCCACGTGACTGGTCTTTGCGCTGGTTTCACGTACGGCTCCACGCGGAAAACCCCGCTACCGTCCACCCACAACGACCAGTAATTAATCGAATCGAGTAGATCGTTGATGATCGTCAGGACAGGCGTGCCTGCGTCCCACACCATCATGCCCGTCGTCCTGTCCGCGCTGTGCGTGATACTCACACGGTCCTCACCGGCACCGGTGATGAGCTGCTGCACCGCGTCGGTGACGAGCGCACCCTCACGCAGACTGTACGGCCTGTCCACGCAGTCCTCGTCCAACACCGTCAGCTTGGACAGGAGGTCCACGTTCCACGACCTCCCACTACCCGACACGGTGACTGTCGGCGCGGACAAGAGCCACACGCCCAAAGGCAGCGTCTCGCCGGTAGACAGCGTGTATGACAGCCTGACGCGATCGGACAGCCAGTCTATTTTCTGCCCCGTGTCACGCAGGGCGAGCTGGCCAGATCCCCTGAGCCGCGTCGTACTCGTGAACTCGATGCTGCCGCCCGTCACGCCGTCCAGCGTGCCGACCAGGCGGTCACGCCGCGTGAGCAGGTCAGCGTGAATGCTGGCTTGCCGGTGAGTGGTCCACGCGCTCATTGTTCGACCTCCACCAGCTCACACGAGATGTCCCAGCACACGCCGCCCGTACCCCGTTTCAAAGTCGGTGACCCCATTGCCGCGTAGATGCGCACGCCGTCAGGATTCCGGTAGCACACCGGGCCCGGCGTCAATGCGACCCTGTCCACGTCACGAGGCGAACAGTTCGTGTCATCACCGGGGATCAGGCGCGCCGCAAGCTGCCACGACCGGTCCACGCCCGTCCCGTCGACCATTACGCGCATCGTCCTACCCGCGAACCGGTACGTCTCCCTGCCCGGCAGGGAGGGCGTGAAGCTGACTTCCGGGTTGTACGGGAGGCGGATCGCGTCCGCGTAGCCCGCTCCCGCACCGATCCACATGGCCCCACTGTCCGCCTCAGCGTCCACCACGACGGTGCTGGAGGATGGGAGCGCGCTGGTAGCCGTCACACGGTACCGGGTGGTCCCGGTGCTCAGGCACTCACTATCCGTCACAGTTGCCTGTACTGGCAGGCCGTCCGCAACTAGCTCCCACGTGCTCCCGCCGTCCACCGAGCGTTCCACCGTGTTGCTCACCGTCTCGGGCTCGCCTGCCGGGTTCATGATCTGCACACTCATCATCCCCGACTGCTCATCCCACGACGTGGACACCACCGGCACTGGTGGTTGAGCGTATTTCACCTGCACAGTCACAGTCGCAGTGTCAGACCACAAGCCGCTCTCAGACCTGGCCTGCACGGTGACACGGTATGAGTGGCCGTCCAGCACGGTGCGACGCACCGCGTAGCGCGACACAGAACCCTGCACCACAGCAGTATCCAGCACGCTCCCGTCAGCCGTGTCGGTCACGGTGATGCGCGCACCAGCCTGCCCGGAGCCCTGCTCCTGCAAATACGACCACTCCACGCTCAGCTTGGACCGGTCAAAAACCCCAGCCCCCGGCGCAGTGACACTCACAGCAGGACGATTCTCCACCGTGAACCCGCTGACCGCGCTCCACGGGGACGCGCCGGCCTCCATGCCCGGCTTGTACGATCCCCACGACCGGGCCTGCCACTCCACACGGCCAGCACCAGACAACGCCAGCCGATACGACTGGCCGCTGCTCTTCGTAATGCTCGTGGTATTCCACGACCCCCCAGCCTGCCTATACCTGATCTGGTAGTAGGACTGCGTGGACGCGTCAGCAGGATTATGACGCCACGACAATCGCGCCGCCTCGTCCTCCAGTGGCACAGTCACACCCGACGGGGACAAATCCTGCGGTGCGTACGGCCTCGCCAAGATAGCCACAGTGTTCGACGGCGCGGACCGCGAGGACTCCAATTTCAGCCCGGCGGTCACAGTATTACGCGGCGCGTTCGCAGTCCACGCAGACACCGTGTACACGTGCGCGCCAGTCGCAGACGGCGACACGTGCGTCCACTCACGCACATCACCCGCAGCGTCACCCACCTTGACGCCGTTATCGTAGACAGTGAAACCCGTGAAATAGCCCGCATAATCCGGCACGCTCCACGACACGGTAATATCACTGCCGGTCTTCACCGCCCGCACACCCGTTGGCGGCAACGGGCGAGTGTTCACCGGACCAGCCCACACAATCGGCGACCAGCCCGCATCGTTATACGCCTGCACGTCATATTCCGTGTGCTCGCCAACCGGCGCGTTCACGTCATCCCACGTTTTCACGTGCCACGGGACGCGCGCCACGTACTCCCAGCGCTTCTCACTGAGCTTCCACCGGCGGATCGACACACCATCCCACGGGTACAGCCCGTCCCTACCCGTATAGTCAGTCGACCACGACACTCTCGTGAGCCCGTCACGCTGCCACGCAGCCAAAGGATCACGAGGCGGGCGGGGCGGCTCGTACCCGCGAGCGCCCACCACGTGAGACCGCGACACACTCGGGGTGCCACCATTCCACACCGGGCCCGTCGACGCACTAAAAGTCACCGTCTGCTGGCGCGTACTCGTCGGGATCGTCACCTCACGACGCGCGATCTCCTTACTCGTCCACCCATCAACAGGCGACGAAAACGAATACCCCTGCGACCCAGAAATCCTGCCGCCCATGCGCAGCGTGTCACTGAAATTGTGCCCGTACCCGGCAGCCCGAATGTAATACACGACCGTCAGCGTCACACTCTGAGTACGAGGACCCACCGACCCTGGCGAACTGAGCACGTCAATACCCAGCTGCAAATACCCGGACGTGCCACCCCACACAACAGCCACTTATGCCACCCCAATCGCATCCCTGACCGCAGGCCGCAACCCACGATCAAAAAACTCAGCCACATCCGCATACCGCCGCAAATCATCAGCACGGAACGACACATTCACCACATACGAATCACCGCCAGCAGCCAGTGCAGGCTGCCCGGCTCCAAACGCTGCAGCACTGACCGACAAACCCGGATTAATCGGAGACTCCAACTGCTTGCGCGCGTCCTCCAGCACTCCGAAAGCAGCACGCTTCGCCATCCACGCATTGTCTTGAATGCCTTGGGCGAAGGCTTTACCGATGGACTGACCGGAATACAACACCCAGCCCTTACCGGAGAAGGGGCCTTCCTTAGCGGGGGAGAACGGGAACAGGTTACGCACCTTGGACAGCGCGCCGCTCACCCAGCTGGTCACATTTCCCCACGCGGATTTAATACCGCCTAGGAAGCCGCTCACGATCGACGCGCCACTATTCCACAGCATGGAGCCAACATTGCCCAACCCTTGTAGCACTTTGCCGGGAATGCCAGCCGCCGTAGAAATAATCGACCCGAACATGGAGACAATACCCCTGATCAGAGACGTGATAATCTGCACGCCTGCTGAGAGAATCTGCGGCAGGTTCTGAATGAGTGCCGTGACGATCGAGATAATGATCTGCGGGACCATTGCAATCAACTGCGGCAACGCGTTCGTCAAACCGGTAATCAGGCCGACAATGATTTGTATTGCCGCGTCAATGATCGCTGGCAGGTTCTGAGCCAGAACCATGACGATGGTAGTGATGATCTGCGGGATCATCGCCGCTAATTGCGGTATCGCCTGCACCAACCCGTCAATCAGACTCATCAATATTTGCAGGCCGCTTTCAATGATCATCGGCAGCATGGACACGATCGAACTAATGATCCCCGTGATGACCTGCAAGATAGCCGGGATAATGATCGGAATCGCCTGCACAATCCCCTGAATGAGTGATTGCAGCAGCGTGATCCCTGCCTGCAGCAGCTGCGGCAGCAGCGTCGTGATCGTTGTCATGATCGTCGTGATCACTTGCGGCAGCATGGCGGCAAGCTGAGGCAAAGCCTGCACAATACCGTCAATCAGACCAGTCAGGATCTGCACGCCGGTATTCCACAATTGTGGCAACGCGGTTGTCAGAGCCATGGCGATCTGCGTGATAATCTGCGGCACTGCAGTGGCTAGTTGTGGTAGCGCGGAAAGCAAACCATCCGCCAACCCCTGCAAGATCGACATGCCAGCCGTGACAAAATCCCCCATGTTCGAGGTGAGAGCGTTGACCAGGCCGCCGATCAGGTCACCAGCAGCGCCCACCAGCAGCCCAATATTCGACGCCAAGCCATCCGCGAGCGAGGCCAACAGTTCCACGCCAGCAGCCACCATTCCGGGCAGTTCCGCGCCAATACCGCTCACCAGAGTGGCGATCATCTGCGCCGCCATGCTTAGCAGCTGCGGGGCAGCGCCTGCCAGCCCGCTCACCAGCGTGGTGATCATCTGCCCGGCCGCCTGCACGAGGCCGGGAAGCGCTGCCACTATTGCCTGACCGACCGCCAGCACCAGCTCCACACCGGCATTGAAGAACTGCGGGATCGTCGTAGTCATAGCCGTGGTGGCCTGTGCGAGCATGCCGGGAATCTTCCCAGTAATATCCGCAATAACCGTGGTGAGTTCCCCACCCGCCTGCGAGGCGAACGCGCCGATACCAGCAATCAAACCAGCGAAAATAGCGCCGAAAGCGAAAAGCTTCAGGAAGCGGCCGGGGCTGAAAAACGAAGCCATCGACGAAAACAGGCCGCTGGTAGCGCCCTGCAATGCTCCGCCCACTTTCCCCATTCCTGACTGCACGGCAGGAGCCAAAGGAGCCAGAGCAGAGGACACTTGAGGAGCAACCTGCCTGAACGCCCCGCTCACGCGGCCAAGCGGCCCACGCAGCGAAGACACAACACTATCGACCTTCGAGCTCAGCGAGGTTGTCGCGGCCTCGAAACCGATGGAGAGGGTCGCACCGCCACGCATCACCGCGTTCTTGACCGGCACCCACGCGTCAGCCAGCTTGGACGATAATCCTCCAGTGTGCTGTGCGAGCCCGCCGATAGCCTGACTGATCCGACTCTTCGCAGTGCTCACACCACTCGACAGGTTGATGCTGCCGAGCTCTTTATTAATCCCACTGCCAAGCCCGCTCAACGCGGACGTGTCAAAGCCTTTAGGCACGCGTAGGGAAGACAGGGCGCTACCAATGGACGGCAAAGCATTTTTCAGCGTGGACGCGTGCTTTTTGACCGCACTGAAAGAGGCTCCCACACGCTTCGGTAAGCTATCAAAAACACTGAAACTGCCTTTAAGACCATCAACCTGACTGATCAGGCCCGAAATAAACTCCCACTTGGAGCCCACGGCGATAGCACCAGCCAGCAGGCCGAACCCAGCGGCCATTTCACCCAGACGATCCTGCAAGCTCTTGCCAGTGGTGTCCGCGTCTTTCACCGCGCTGATGAAAGTGGCGACCTTATCGTGAGCCTTACCGATTTCCCTACCGAAACCGTTAATAACCTTGACGATGTCCTCGTACCCGATGGCGTCAATGATTTTGGCTTTACCACGAGCAAGCGCTGTTTTGACGTTCTGTAGCGCGGTCGAGATGCCAGCGGTCGCGTCAATCGCCTGCTGCGAGAAAGACGCATACCCCGCCAGCCCGTTCTCATTCAGGTCAAGAAGCGCCTTGTTGAAGTCATCAAAAGTGACCTCACCGGACTTCATGGCCTCATACAAGTCCATCGAATTGTGACCGACACCGAGAATAGACTGCGAGAGCTGATCCATCTGTCCAGGCATCGCCGTGACCATACTTCGCCACGCTTGCATGTCGACCTTGCCGACCGCAAGCATCTGCGAATACTGCTCCAGCGCGTTCGTCTGGATATCCATGCTCTTGCCGCCCGCCAACACAGCGTTATTCAACGCGAGCGACAAGTCCGTGGCCTCCGACAAGCTACGCGTGAGCGGTGCGAACTTCTGGGTCACACCCGCCAAAGCGTCAACACTGGTGGGTAGGCCGATGAGTTTGTCACTCATCTTCTCAATCGCCGCGCGCGCCTCCGCTGCCGAGTACCCCATGTTCTTCATCTGCTTAGGGAACTGCGACAGGATGTCAGCGCGCTTAATGCCAGCATTCAAACCAGCAGCAAGCGTCCCACCCACAGCGGCGAAAGCCACCGCAGCAGTCTTACCCACAGCGCGGAACGCCCCGCCGATCTTACTGTCAATCGTGCTCGCCCACGCGTCAGCATGGGGAGTAACCTTCAGGCCACTCAGCTCTTTATTGAGCGCCTGGCGGAAGCCGCGAAACGACGGCGCAACGTTAATCCAAGCGGTCCCTAGTTCAACGCCACTAGCCATCGTTCGCGGCCTCCTTTACTTTCTGTAATTCCATATCGAAACGGTCCATGCTCACCGACACGGTTTCACGCTTCTTGTCGTACTCGTCGACACCTGGGCGCGGAATCGGGCGAGGCTTGTTCCTGTTCTTCTGCCCGTCTTGTGAGCGCTGCCAGTTCGCAACCGCCAACTGATCTACCCCAGCGGCCAACAACTGATTCCCCAAAAGACCCCACTGCCAATCCGTAGCGAGCCTGCGGTGTGTCCAGGATTCAGGCTGGCGGATCATCACCACAGCCCAGTCGGCAGCCCTCCGCATCGGAAGCGAGCACCAATCGTCCACGTTGAAGAATCGTTTGAAGTCTGCGGAAAGCTCGCAGGGTGCTACTTGGCTGATTCCTGCGAGCGTGAGGAGTTTGGGGCTGCCGCAGTCATCACATCGGTCAAAAGGCTTACGACCGTGTCGATCGGCACGCGGCCCTTAGCGTCACGCAGCTTCTCGATCACTTCGTCGTGCTTGTCGCCCAGGACGCGACGGATCAGGCTCACCGCTTTCAGAGGGTTGCCGTCCTGCACGTCCGCCATGTCTGCCAGCAGCTCGTAATCGTCGAAAACGTCCGTGTCGATGGTGACTTGGATTCCTGCTGCTGTGATTTTCTTTTTCGCCACAATAAGCCCCTTTTGGTTGTTTTGGCGGCCCCTGCTGGTAACTTCCCTGTGCCTCACCGGTTTTTTCCGATGGTTGGGTGGGAACGTGCAGGGGCCAGAAACGCTCCCACCCAAGTCCTACCTACTTAGCGGACGAAATGTACTCGTACGCCGTGTTGCCTTCCGCGTCGGGAGCAGCGTGCATGGTGACCTCGTATCCGATCGGGTCACCGTCCTTGTACACAACGTCGCCCACCTCGGTGATCGTGCCGGACGGCACGACGATTCGCTTCATGCGGCCACCAGTCAGGAGAATCTCGAAGACCCACACGCGCGGTGAGAGTTCCAGATCATTATGCTTAACCGAAATCTCGCCACCCGAAGCGGCAGTGACATTCGCTTCCCCATAGACCTCTTTGAGCACATCAGGATCCATCGCCTGAATGAACGTCCATGCGAAAGTCTCATCGCGCGAGGTGCGAATAGTCAGGACAGTCGCCCCGCCCCACGCTTTCACGCCCTCAGAGTCAGCCTCGACCGCGTTGGTCAGCCCCTCCTCGGACACGTAGCCAAGCTTGACGAACTTCGCGTCCAGCTCGCTTGTCGTGCCGGTGGGTGCCGTCGTGCCGATCGGTGCCGCGTTGAGAGCACCGCTCACCAGCGGCTTGCCAGCAGAAACCAGCTGCGTATTATTTCCCGCCATTTTTCGTATTCCTTTCAGGAGTTCATGAGAATGAGATTGAGAGTGAGTTGGTAGCGTGCCGCGCGCGAAAGCGGGTCCGGAAAGTTGTACAAACTGGAAACCGTGCTCGACGCGACACTTTTTTCGAGAGGGAGAACAGACGTGAATAGTGCGGCTAGCTGGTCGGCAAGGATCATGGCTTGCGCCCGGCTCCCCGCCCACGCCTGAACCGCCAACAGTGGGTGATCCATGTGCAGGCCACGCACACCGCCCACCCGCTCCACCGTGATGAACCGGTCAGGACGCTTCTCCGGCACGTCCCCGTAAGCACGCGCCTTGGTCTGGCCGGTAACGGTCTTACGGTTGAGGAAACTGATAACGAACACTTCAGGAGACACGACACTCACCCGCAGCTTTCAACAGCGTGTTATTCAGGTAGTTGTCGCGCCTGGACTTATACGTCGTGGCCCTGACAGCACCGTGGGGCCGGTCTGTCCAGATCACTGACCCCACATAGCCGTCACCAGCCGCACTCGCGATCCTGCTGGTCGTGTCCTCCACAAGCGGCTGAGTGGTGGCAGCGAGGTTATCGAACTTAATGAACAGTTTGACTTTCCCCACGGCTCACCCCTCCACTGTCTGAACACGAACAGGCATATTCCACCTGCCGGGAGTGTTCGCCAGCGTGTACGGCTTCGGGTCACCAACAACAGTGAATTCCTCACCGCGCACCCTGACGCGTTTATTGCGCAAGCTCCCAGTGAAAGACTTCGGAAAATGCAAGACATACGTGACGAGGTCGCCCTCACCACGCAAGTGTCCGTCCGCATCTTCCAGCCGTCCCGGTGCAACCAGAACGTCTTCAACTGCCTGTTCCGCTCCCCACTGGTTGACCGGCATTCCCAGCTCGTCCACGCCAGCAGATTCCCGGGAAAGGACCGTGACTGTTTCACCTGTGATCATGAGAATCACCTGCCAGCAGGTCCACCTCGAACGCCCTGCCGACACCAACACCGAGGCTCTTGCGCTCGGCTTTCGTCAGGTACAGGTCGCCTTGGGGGTTGGAGTAGGAGAACTGCTGCGAGTATGGTCCTGCGGTGGTCATCATGCTGGACACGTCTCCTCCGGGAATGCTGTCGCTGCCCATTGCTCGGCGCACAACCTGGCAGGAAACGCGTTTCAGCGTGGACTCAGGCAGCTCACGCCACCGTCTGGTGGTGGTGCGGATCAGGTCGGCAGCATCGAGGAGCAGGACCTTGGCTCGTGCCTGCTCCTGTTCGGACAGGCCACGCCACCGCGCCTCCAGATCAGCAACCGTTGCAAACGCTTCTTCGCCCTGCTCCTCCATGCTTATCCCTCTTTCTTAGCTCGACGCGCCGCCGTTTTGCGGGCGGGAACCGGTTTCTCCGGCACGAAATCACTGCCCAGAGTTTTTGCCGTCTCCTCGTCCACGTCCACCAGCACGCCGGTCACGCGATCACGCAGCCTCACCGGAACCGGCCTTCTCGGTCACGATTGCGAAACGCTCGGTGAACGCGTACCAGCCGTACACAATCTCCAAGCGCAGAGCGATCTGGTTCCTGCGCTTCAGGTCACCCTGACCATCAGGGTCACCGAAGCGGATCAGCTCGATCGGCAGCTCACGCTGCACACCCCAACGAATGCCGTTCTGGAAATCACCGAGAATCGCGCGAACCTTAGTGTCCTTAGCTTCAGGCACACCGGAAACCGTGTTGCCCTGGGCGACATTCACGCCCATGAAGCTTGTGACGTTGGTTCCGAATCCGAGCTGCGGGTAACGCAACTGAGAGGTCTCACCAGCACCATCCTTGACCTTGAGGCTGGCGAGCTTCCACGCGAACTTGGGGTCCATTGCCACGCCATTCACGCCCCACGAGGGAGCAGCATTGATGAGGAGGCCCGCTGCCGCACGGAAATCATCATCCGCATCAGCCTTATCGCCTTGAACCTTTTTCGTGGTCGCCGTGATGTAGTTGCTCCACGAGGAGACAGCGTTACCGGTCAAGGGGTTGATGCGGTGGAAAATACCGAGGTCGAGCGCCCTGGACAGTGCGACCTGACCAGCGTCAGCCAGCTCGCTGATTACGCCCAGCTGATAGTCCTCATCAGCCCACTGGACCTCCTCGTTGAATCGCAGGGTGACCTGCGCCTTGTGCGGTGCCACGCTCACAGAAGTGAACCCGCCACCAGTCGAATTCTTCTCCGCGCCCTCTTCCACGAACTCGGCCTTCGGGAAATCATTGAACACAATGACGTCCTGCGAGCCGAAACGCATGGGGGAGCGGGTGGACAGTTGTGCGACGAGGCTGGTCGAGCGAGCCTCCTTCACCATGCCGTCAGCGATTTCGCGCGGCATAAGAACCTTAGCGTCGGTTGTAGAAAAAACAGCCATGACTGGCTCCTTCCTGATTTTTAGTCGCGGCCAAACAATTCGCGCACGAGCCGCTGACCATTAGAAACTGAAGATGATGGTTGGTCGCCTTGGCCTCGCACGACTGGCGCGACAGGGCGACTAGAGATGACTTCTTTGAGAGACTGTGCGTGAGCCTTAATGTCGTCGAGCGTGGAACCACGCAAAACGCTTACCGGGACCCCGGTTTCTTTCGCGACGTCATGTTTCCACTGTTCGATCTGGTCACGCTCCTTGAACTCACTGACCTTAGCTTCAGCCTCTTCAAGCTTGGCCTGCAGGCCGCTCAGCTTGCCTGCCTGCTCTTTGAGCTGGTCGTAGTCAGCGAACTTCCTGCGCTCTCTCACCAGGCGGTTTTCAATGATCCGGTCGAGGTCTTCCTGACTGGTGACCGGCTTGAATCCGCCTGTGTTTTCTGCCCCGTTGGCACCAGTGTTGATGCTTGCGGTTGAATCAGACATGGTCTGTTCCTTTCTTCCCGTTTATGGCTCGTCAGCCTTGTTTGATCCAGCCAATGTTCTCCGGGCTGTTTACGGAGCGCCACAAGTGGGCATAACAAAACCCCGCATGGCAAAGACCAATGCGGGGCAAAATGGGCGAAAGGTTCGCTTCTTACCTACTTGCGGAAGTAAATCTCTTGAAGCTCCAGAAACTCTTCTTCCAAGTAGTCACGTGGGCCGCCAAACTTCTTAAATAGTTCATACAGCTCATCTGACAACTTCGTATCATGGTTGCACAGGACATCTGAAGCTGCCTGACATGCTGCTGAGCCATCAACCTCATACAATGCCTGAAGCTCTCTTGAATCAGGGTCATTTTGGCCTCTGACAGAGTCAACCAGAGCAAAAAGCCCTGACGCAAGTTTGGCAAAATCGTCCATAACGCTAATCTACCATTATTCCAACCCTCTGTAGGCGGTAGTTACGCGCGTGATGCCTTTCTTTACAGAAAATGCAACATATATAGTTTCCCCGTTCCAAGTGCCTACATACAGATTTCGTTTTCCCTCGCTTAATTGTCCTTTACGTAAAACGGCTCGGATTGCTTGAGCTATTTCGTTTTCAGTCCAATCCTCCGGAAATTCCGTTTTATCGTTGAGCCATCCATACCCGTACTCGTGTCCGCCCTGATTATTAAGGTCACCGTAGAGGATATGATTCCATTCTTTAGCCCGCAGCAATGGGAGATCTTCGGGCCAATCGTCAGGCGGCTCTGTAGGTACTGCGGGAGGGAGCCTGTGACGAGGGGTTTCAGGAATCGCCATGTCATCAAGTCGCGATCGAGCCCTGCGTCGAAGCTCGACCATCTGAGAAACTTGCATGGTGCCATCTTTCGATGCACCCTTAATTGCTTTAGCCGGACGCTCTTTGCCAGAGCGACGCGTTTCAATGCTGTCTTTAAAAGTATTCTGGAATTTATGCCTCATAACCATAACAACATGGTTTGCGTTATTGGGATCAAGTCCCTCATCCTCAGCAATTATCCGCGCCGCCTTGTACTGCGCATACAGCGTGTCCGGGTCGTAGCCGGTGATGTGAGCGCTTGTGGCTTCAAACGATGGGACGATCTCGCAGTCGCAGTCATTGTGGAAGGTGCCTTCGACGAAGCCGGCTGTCTCTTTCGTGCGGTACACGAAGCCTCTGGATGCGAGCATGGCGCACCACGCGCACGTGCGGGAGCCGCGAGGAACCCTGGCGTAGCGCGGTTTGGCCGGATCGAGCTCAACGTTCCTGGCCACAGTGTCGCGGCCAGAATACTTAACCCAGGCTTGCACGCACCCCTCCAGTACGCGCCGCACCTGCACAGGGTCATCACCCCACAGCCCGCCTGCAGCCCACCGCACGGTCTCCACAATGGCCTCACGCTTCACGCCACTACTGAGCACGGTCTCGTAAGGTGGCAGGCCTGCGACTTTGCCACGCAGGTTCTCGTACCACTCAGCAGCAGCAACAGCCGCAATATCCCCATAGGTTGCTGCCAGCTGGGGCAGGAAGTCGAGCAGCGCGTCACGCACTACAGTGGGCTGTGTCAGGTCGAGCAGTGCGAAAAACTTGCGCAGGTCGCGTTGTGCCAGGCGAACGATCTTGCGTGTCTGCTTCGAGTAGCCGGACAAGTTTTCGCGTGTCGCCACTGCTCGTCACCCCTCGGATGCTTCAGGGTCTGCCTCGTCTGGCAGCTTGGCGAGACGGTCGAGCACGCCTCCGGCCGCGCTGCGTGTCAGCTCGGTTTTCATCTGCTTGATCTCTGTATTCGTGAACCCTGCCCTGCGCATTCCAACGGTCGTGCCAGCAGCGTCGGGAATAGCCTGCGCAATCTTCACAATGAAATCGGATGCGGCCTGCGGGGACACGTACCGTGCGGGAGTCCAGTTCACGTCAAGCTTCCACGAATCCGCAGGCGGAACGTCCAGGTTGTCACGCACCATCACGATGTCCTCAGCGACTCTGCGCAACGCGGGGCGGAAAATGCCCCACTGATACTCAGCCTCATCACTCAGGGAGTATTCGGCGGCTTGCATGGCTTCAGCCGACGCTGGGTTGTCCCCGAAAATACCCACGCTACTCATCGGCAGGTTCACAGCCGCGCACATGTTCTGCGCCAACTGCCGGTACATTGACAGGTGCGGGTCCATGCTCATCTGCGGGAACTGCCCCACAGTCGGAGCCGAGCCTTCCTCGTTCAGTGTGAGGTTCAGGATGCGTCCCATTGTGGCTGTCCACCTGTCCACGCCCTCGAACGCGTCAGGGTCAGTGCCAACCGCCCACCGCTGCGGGCTGGAGAAGAACTCCGCCGACGTTTCCGTGCGAACCAGCGTACGGATCGCAGCGTCGGTCAGGTAGCGTACTTCACGAGTGATACGCGACCGGCCAAAACGCCTGCCAAGCTGCGGGTCATACACCAAAGGCTCCACCAGTACGCGCCCCGTCCTGTTCGCCATCCGCGCCATGCGCCACACGCCACTCTCACGCGACGCCTGCACAATCGAATCAGGAAAATACAGGACAAACCCAGTCGGAACCGAAGTGAAAACATACTTCACGTCTGTTGGCTCGCTGCGCGTGCTGGTCACTGCGAGCGCCGCGCGCAGCACGCGCGTCCTGGTGTCGAAAATGCCGGTTGTCCATCTGGCTGAGCGTGCCTGCACCATTACTTCGGGCTCGCCGGCCTGCGTGTCGCCGGGCAGGATGGTGAGGAAGGAGCAGGCTTGTTTGTAGGCTGCGCTGATTCCCATTGCGAGTTCGGATGTGAACGCTGAGCGTTCTAGTGTTTCGCCTAGGTCGAATGGGTCGAGGGAGCCGTCGAGTGTGAAGCCTTCGAATTTGTGTTTGCGTGCGAGCATGCTGACGGCTTTTTGTGGCCAGCCCAGGGCGACGCGCACCTGCCGCATCTGCGGAGGAATACTGATCCCCAAATCCTGAAAAGCCCTGTGTCCGTCGTAGTACGCGTCGAGGAGATCATTCTTGAATGCCTTGGACTGGATCTGGTTCCACATGGCGGTGAGCATGGCCTGCTCGCTGCCTGTCAGTTCCTCAAACACCGGTGCGCTCATAGGATGATCACTCCTTTCCCGCCTGTCACTGCTTTCGGTCTGCGTCTGGTGGTTCTGGCTGCCCAGTGCGCCAGTGTGACCGCGTCCATCCCGGCTGCCGTCGCTCCTTCGGGCGCTGCCCACCCGAAGCCGCCCGCGTTGCCGATCTTCCTGCGCACGATCACACCCACCTCGCTCGCCAGCTCATCATCTTTCAAGTGCGAAACCGTGCCGTCTTTGATTGCCGCGTCCATCATCGAATGCGCACTGATCACGTCGTTCACTGTGGGCGTCCAGATCACGCGGGACGGGACACCGTTAGCTCTGAGCCGGTCGATGAGGTCTGCCGCGCCGCTCTTCCCATCGACAACGATCTGCGCCCACCTGTCCTGGTACTCCAACAGGTAGTCCACGATCCACTGCACGCCGTCGCCCATGGTGCGCACACCCTGACGGGTAGCAAGCTCGACGTGAACCTGCTGCGACCTGCCGCGCTCCCTGCCAGCCCTGGCCACACCCACCGTTGCGCCGTCAATACTGAACCTGACGGCCGCGCACCACTTCAACCCGGCTGGGACAGCGGCCGCAGGGATTTCCAGTTCACCCCACCGGCCTGCGTTGATCGCAGTCTGGACGTTTTTACCGTCCCACAGTCCGAGGGCTTCGCGCCGGAAATTATCCACCGACCCGAGCAGCTTCTTCATACGCAACACAGCTGTTTTGCTCGTGCGGTGCGGAAAAGACGGGTTGGCTTTCGCTATCTGACCCCAGTCCAGCTTGCTGCCCTGCCACAACGCTGGGTCAGTCCCATCGTCCGCGCCGAACTCCACATACAGCGTGTCCTTGTCACCGCCTAGCGCGTCGGCGCGCCTGGCCTCGAACACTTCACCCGGATCCTTCGGCCTGGGCGGGGTTCCCATCAGCAGTACGAGCCCGTTTGGTGCCGCGTTCGTCGCAGGAACCATGTCGCTCATGGCGTTCTCGGTCAGGATTTGCGCCTCGTCAAGCACCAGCATGTCGACCTTCGCGAAGCCTCGACCGAACCCGGATTCGCGCGCGCCAAACAGGATTCGTGATCCGTTCTTGAACAGGACGGCCTGCTCGCCGTTCGCCGCACGCACCGCACTCACATATGCGGCCACTTTAGGTTTGCGGCTCATTGACCGCATCGACTGGAACGTCTCATTCGCCGTCCTCGTCCTGTGCGCCGTCCAAATCACCGTCAAACCAGCCTGCAACATGCACAAGGCGAACGCTATCCACCCAACCGTGTAGGTTTTGCCCGTCTGGCGTGGGATGCTCATGACCACGCCGCCCACGCCAGCCGCATACAAGCCGCCCCGACGCTTCGCCAAAATCAAACTGCCCAAACCGTCCTGCCACGTATCAAACGTGACACCCAGCCGTTCGCACTGCGCCCTGACAGCAGAAAACCCAGTGGACTTAATCCCACTGGGCACATGCAGTTCTTTAGCCGCTTCAGATAGTAGAGGGGTCGAACTCCTCGTCACGTGTGTCAATACGACCCCCAGCCTCCGCGTTGTCTTGAGTGTCGATCGCCTTAATCTCCCGAGCAATATCCATCAGCCGCTTCGTCAATGCCGCCAAGTCCCTTGCTGGCGTATCGGGATTTTCAACCGCCCTAGCAACACGGTCACGCATCGCGACCAGCAGTTCACGCGTGGAACCATCCGACGCGGCCTGAGTCACCGACAGTTTCCGCTTAGATCGGCGTTTACGCTTGGGCGGCTCAATGTCCATGCCGCCTACTACTTTCATGCCAGACACAAACACCACCACCCTTGTTGCTTATGTGAATCGTCTGCCTGTCACGCGAATAAACCGCTGCCGCGAATAAAACTCAACACTGACACCATCAACCACACGCCGACTGCCAGCCTGCTCACCAGCCTCCACGAACACATGAACACCATTTCCCGACACGGAACGCTCAACAAACACAACCGGTAAACTCACCGACTCGATAAAGCTGCGTGCCTGCTCGTCCGTCACATGATCTAAATCAAAACACGCCAACCCGCCGCCCAGCATGATGCCAAACCCATCACCCGCGCCACACTGAACATCCGCATACGTGCTCCACGTGTCCGGACGGGTTGACGAAGCCGGACACCCACCAGGCATGATCGGCCTTTTACCATCGCACCGCACCCACGACGTGCGTGACGTCATAAGCGCAGGAAAAGTGGCGCGAGATGCCGCCTTACGGCACCTGTCCCAACAGAACCGCTTCGGCCTGCCAGTCGCCTTCACTTTGAGCGGTTTCCCGCACCACTCACACCTGCGTTCCATGCCACTATTCTACCACGAAACACCCGTTCACCTGCAGTTTGTCCGGAAACTCAAAAAGCCGGACACCACAAACACGACGACCATGCGGAAACCAAGAAAACAACCCAACCAGCCTGAAAGGCGCTCACACAGCCCGCCAGACACGCTCACGGGGATATTCCGCGGGAAGGTGGAAAAACGTCGGGGAGATATTTCGCTATACGCCTTGGGGAGCGCCGGGCGCACCCCAGGGGGCATCCCCCCGGTCTCAACCACAAACAACCCCTACGTTAACACTCGCCACCGCGCCGCGAGCGGCCTTTCACCACTGCGAACTGCGAACAGAACTTTCAATGCGAATTCTCTTCGCTCGAACCCTGCGCGCCCGGCTCGACTTCGCAACACGCCCAGCGCCTTTCGATTGATTACAACGACGACAAAGCACTTGAACGTTCTCGATCGTGTCTTTGCCGCCCAGCGCGTGAGGAACAATATGATCAGCCTCGGCGCTCACTGGTGTGCGACCGTGAGCATAGTCGAGGACCGCGTGGCAGCGTGGGCAGTGTGTGATTCCTGCTGCTTGGGCTTGTCGTTTGGCTTGCGCTGCGACGCGCTTCCACTTGGATGTGCCGGTGCGTGATGTAACCATACTGCGTTTCACAGCCCCGCTAATGGTTTTTGGGCGCACTGCGTCCCGATTTCATCTTTCACTTTATCAAACAATCAGGCATTTGAATAGTTTTCATGCGCGTGTTGACGGCGGCGAGCGGGTAGGTTTTCGGCCGCCCCGCCCTAGGTTCAACGATGCTCCTATGCACCCACAGGTCGATCTGGTTGTCTGTGAGGGTGGGCCAGATAATCTTGAGATCCTGCCGCGTCACATACACGTCTAGGCTGGTGACGTGCTGGAGCCTGACTCTGACAGCCTCGCCTTGGGTGAGATAGAGGCGGTCGCACGTGTTGCACCACGACTGGTCCGTCAGGCCCCTGCGCGTGGGGTACCGGAAGATCCGGCCACCGCACTCACACGTGCCGACCAGCGTGGGCGCATGGCCAGTGAGCCGCGCCACGTGATTGTGGATCATGTGAATCTCAGTCAGCACCGCATCCACATCCGCATAGTGGTCTGCTGCCCAGGGAATGTCACGCTGCAAATCAGCAATCGGACTGTTCGTGGTGTGTGTGCCGCGCTCACTGGCAATCGCACGAGCATACGAGGCGAGGATTTCCAAGGCTCCAACGTGCGTCCTGATACCCGGCCACCCATCATCAGTCTGATCAATCCTGTGGTCTAGCCCGAAGGGCAGGCCGTCATGCCTGGCGCACCTGGCAGGCGTGATCTTTGCTGATCTGGCTCCGTACACGATGGTGGACCGCGCGGTGAGCAGCGGGAGCCATGCGGCTATGTCGGATAGCTCGCCTATGGCTTTGCTGGTTTTGCGCCTGGTTGCTGTTGTTGTCGCGTCCACCGTCGCGTTCCTTTCGAGTTGGTTTTAATTCTTGCAGGTTGATCTGTGTTTTTCGGCTATCAATAGATGATCTTGTATTCACCAATAAATCTCTCGAATGCTTTTGCGAGGCTTGTAAAAACTTCCTGCATAGCTACGATTTCCATATCCCCGCCGGCTTTTAGCTCGAAACAAACGCTGTCCCCAGCGTTTTCATATGGGATGAGCTCGATGCAAAATGAGTCGGCGAATCTTATGGCTACTCGCAGTCTGGAACTATCGCCGCACGCCGGGTAGTCCTCCAGTTCAAACAGGACTTGCGCTGCCCCATTGTTCTGTGGGTAAAGATCGAACAGTGCGGCCTGCTTGCCTTCTGTTTCAAAGTACTGTTCGCTTGTTCCGCCGAGGTCTTCGATTTTAAACATGTCTATTCCGTTCGTTGCGATTGCTGGTTCTTGGATTTCTTGTGGAGAGATTTCACAGGTCTGTGTCCGGCCTACTGCCCGTCAGCAGTGCGACCAGGTCATTGAGCGTCATGAGCACCCACTGTGAACCGGGGTCCGTGACTGCGCGCCGCTTCGCCACGACGATCCCCGCGAGCGCGTCATCATTCCCCATCTCGGTGTGCGCCTCACTGGTCCATTGGGCGGGCAAGAGGCGGCCTCCGTAGTCTTTGGTTTCGATGGTGATGCGCCTGCCCATGTGCCGCACTCCCGTGATGTCGCCTGTGTCGCGCGCTCCGGTGCGCACTTTCCGGTCGATCCGGTCGTCTACCTGCTGGGCGAGGTAGTTGGCGATGGTGCGTTCGAAGCGTGCTCCTGCTTGGCGTGCGCTCCTGTTGGTGCGTGTCACTGGTGGTGTCCTTTCGTGTTGATAATGTCGCGTCCTATTTCAGCGAGCAGTCTGGTCACGCTCGCCCCCTCGGTGTGGATGCTCGCTTCGACGTGGTGATCACTGCCGGGGGTGAGCTGGTCGAGCGTGGCGGCTTTCGTGGTGAGCACCTTGTGGATGATGGGGTCGAGCGTGCCGGGGGCGATCAGTGTGGTGATGGTGACGGGGCTGGCTTGTGTGATGCGGTGGATGCGGTCTTCGGCTTGGGTGACGAGGGCGGGTGTCCATTCGGTTTCCACGAAGAGGGCGTCCTGGGCGCGCGTGAGGGTGAGGCCGACTCCCGCTGCGGTGATTTGTGCGATGAGCACGTCTATCTTGCCCGCCTGAAAGGCGGTCACGGTGGCGTCGCGTTCGGCCTTGCTGGTTGCCCCGTAGTAGGTGCGCACTGTGGCGTGCGGCAGCGTGTGGGTGAGTTTGTCGGCTAGTTGGTGGATGACTTCTGTGTGGATGCACCATACGATGAGCGGGCGGCCAGTCCCCTCAACGTGTGTGGTGATCCAGTCTGCGGCTGGGTCGATTTTGAGCATCCCGGTAGCGTGCCGCATCTGTGAGACAAACTCTTTCGCATGGTCTTGCAATTCGGCTTGCGTGTAGCCTTTGCGCTTGAGTTTTGCCGCCACGTCGCTGAATGCTTTGGCGCGTTGCGTGTCGGGAATGTCGACGAGCTGCGTGTAGCGCGTTTTGGGCGGCAGGTCGGACAGGACGCCTTTTTTGGTGCGCCTGCTCCACACGTGGTCGTTGAGCCTGCGGTGGAGGTCTGGCATGCGCTCGGGGATGGGTTCTGGCGTGCCCCAGTAGTTTTCCCGCGTGTAATACGTTTTGAAATTGGCGGGAAAATAGCTGGTTTTGTCGAGCATGGTGAGCAGTGGGAGCACGTCGAGCGGGCTGGAGACAATGGGCGTACCAGTCAGGCAAACAGTTTTTCTGGCTTTCCGGGCGAGGTGGAGCATGGTGCGAGTGCGTTTGGCTCGCACGTTTTTCGCCCGGTGCGCCTCGTCGTAAATGAGGAGGCCGGGCTGCCAGGCCGCTAGGAGGCGGGCGAGTGGTGTGCGGCTGGTGGCGAGCGTGTCACTGGTGATCACAATCCCACCGGCGGGCAGGCGGCGTGGTGTGCGCGTGCTGCTGGTGATGGTGGTGATTGTGCTGGCTGGCGTGTGCTCTGCGATGCCGCTTCGCCGTGTTTCGTTTTCCCAGTTACTAATAAGGCTGGGAGGGCAGATAATAAGAATTCGGCGCGGTTTTATTATTGCCGCAATTAAAAGAGCTTGGATTGTTTTTCCGAGGCCGGGTTCGTCGGCAATTAATGTGTGGTTTTGGAATGCTGCTCGCACCGCGCCGATTGTTTGATATGTGTATGGCTGCGGGGTAAACCAGTTATTTGAATTCAGCGGGTGTTTTTTATCTTCGACCTCCACGCTGCCGGTCGGTGTTGCCATGATCATATCACGCTGCGCGGCGGCGGGCTGGTGGCTGGGTTGGGAAGCGGGATGCGAGTGGCGGTTTGTTTTTGGGGACGGGTCACTCGTCCGCGGGCCACTCGTCCCCGTACCCACCCCCTGTAAGGGGGTGGGGTGGTGGGGGGACGACTCACGACCCATCCCGGGACGGGTCGGGGACGGGTGGGGACGGGTCGTTTTGTCCTGCAGATCCGCCTGTGGATAACTCATTCCTGACCCCCATCGACAACGTGGAGGCGTGCCCTTCCACCGACCGGGATGCCGTCGCTTTCAGCCCTGTAAGCGTGTGCTGAGCGTAGTAATCGTGAATTCCTTGGACCCTCTTTTTCAATTAGATAATTCTTTTCGAGAAGGTAATTGACCGCTCCAAGTATTGTTTCATTTTTTGCTTTTCCTCCGTCTTCTCGGTAGATTTTTTTGAGTTCGGTTATTGAAATTGGTGTCTTGTATCTTTCGATTATTCGGGAGAGTTTTTCCATGAGGTGAATGGGGCGGAATTCTTTTATGCTCGTGTTTTCTTGGGTGGTGTCTGGTGGGTTGATGGTGGTGATGATTTTGTTGGGGTTGGTGCTGTCGATGGTGATGCGGGCTGCTTCCTGGGTGCGGTCTGAGGGGCGGTAGGTGCCGGATTTTGGTCGGATGCTGCCTGGCCTGTCTTTGGCGACGCGTAGTGTGATGGTGCCTTTCATTCCTCGCCCGAGGGGGTGGATGACTTCTGCGAGGTATGAGGCTCCGTCGATGGCGGCCATTTTGGTTTGGCCGCCGATGGCGAAGCGCCCTCTCGTGTCGGTGTTTTTGGTGACGTGGTCGATGAGGATGACGGCTGCGCCGGTGTGTCGTGCGATGGTGCGTGGGATGTGGCGGTGCCATCGGGCGATGTCGTCGTTGTCTTTGCTGGCTGCGCCTTCTTGTGTGAGTGCGTCTGTGACGCCGTCGATGATGGCGAGTGTGTATGTGTGTGTGAGGAGTGTGCGGAATGCGTGTTGTTCGCGCGTGGTGTAGGGGGATTGTTCTGGCCTGATGTAGGTGAGGCCGTTTTGGATTTGTTTGGTGGTGCAGCCCATGAGGGTGAGGCGTTCGATGATTTGGCCTGCGTCGCTTTCGTAGTCGATGTAGGCGACGTTGTTCCCGGCTTGGAGTTGGCGGGCGGTTTCGGTTTGGATGATGAGGCTTTTGCCTGATTCTGATTCGCCGTGGATGTCGTGGACGAGGCCGGGGTAGAGGAGGGCTACGTTGTCGGTGCGTGTGAAGAGCGTGGGGACTGGGGGGGTGTAGGTGCCGTCGAGGTATGGGGTGAGGTTGGTGGGTTGCCAGGTGGGCGGCAGGTCGTCCTCGTCGCCCTCGCTGTTTTCGTGTTGTGGCGTGGTGTCTGGATTCGTGTCCGCTTTATCGTCTTTGTTGTCGTGTTCCTCGCTTGGTGTGAGTGGTGTGAGGGGCAGGTCGATAATGATGTCGCCCTCGTGGTCGTGTGTGCCGTAGCCGTCGCGGGCGAGTTGGCGCGCAGCGGCTTGGTAGTCGCCACCATGGTTGAGGAGCGCGTAGGCGGCGAATTTGGTGTAGGGGGTTTCTGGCAGGAATTCTGTGCTGGTGGTGAACACGTAGAGCCTGTCCCTGTCGGTGTTGTGCCCGGTGGTGGCGGATATGCCAGTTTTTTTGCCTGGCCTGCGCCAATAGGTTGTGCGGCCCTGGGTGAACACTGCGGTCCAGCCGTGGGGCGTGAGAATATCACTCCACGTGGTGGTGTTTTCGTAGTGGTCGCCTGGCCTGTCGCCCTCACGGTCAGTCGTGGTGGCGGGTGGCGTGGTGTGTTCGGCGGGGTGGTATTCGTTGAGGGTGGCTGTGATGATCGCGTAGAGGTCTTCGACCTGCTCGCTGGTGAGTGTGGGGATCGACTGCGGTCCGCCGGTGATGCGTTTCCAGGGGATGCCGGTGTGGTGGTATTGGCCGGGTGTTGGGCTGGTGACGCTGTACCCGCCTTCCCCACGTGTTTCTGCGAGGACTTCCCGCTTATTGTTCATGGCGAGTTTGCGGTTGGGCTCAGATGGCTCACTGGTGCGGATGTAGAAGTGCATTCCCCCTGATGGCGTATTTTCGCTCCACCCGGTGAGGATGGTTTGCCACAGGCCGCTGAGGCCGCTGCCTTGCATGTTGGTGGCGAGCTCGCCGAGTTTGCCCATGGCGCGGCCTTCGAGTTCGATCATGGTGAGGTTGCCGGACACTGCCCCGCAGATGACGGCAATACCGTGCTGCTCGCCGGTAAACCATTGGTCGGCCTGCGTGAGTGTGGCGCGGTGGTGCGTGTAGGGTTTCCACGCGACGGCTGGCCGCTTATCGCCCTTGTCTGTGGCGGGCAGGATGGGGATGATACTGATGCCATTAGCGAGGCATTCGTGTGCGTGGGCGAGGATCGGGTTCATTGGTGTGGTTCCGTGAAGAGTGCAGGCTGATCTGGGGTTGGGTCTGGGTCGGGTGTTTCGCGCTCGATGAGCGTGACAGTCCACTTGGGTGGTGAGACGAGTTGGTGGCCGACGTCGAGGAGCAGGTCACGGTCGTGGACGGCTGTTCCTTGCCACGTCCAGACTGGGCTGGAGGGGAAATTCTTCGTGTGAATGCGGAGCATGTCATCTTCCTTAATGTCCTGCTTGGTGATGGGCTGCCACATGGGGCGTGCTCCTTTCCTTGTTTGGCTTGACTGTGTGGTTTGGTGCCCGCCCGCGCCTTGCACGCGGTGTGGCTGCTGGCCGGGCTGCTAGTGGGTTATTTGATGGTGTTGCGGATGATGGCGACCATGCTCTGGTCGATTTGGAGGGCGCTTGCGATTGCCTGGTCGTCGAGGCCTGCCTGAATCAGCGTGGTGATCTGCTCACCCTGACTGGCCGCCTGCCCCGCCGAAGCGGCTGGTGCTGGTGTTGGTGCTGGTGGCGCGGCTTGTTCCTGCAATGCCTTGTCCATCCCAGCCACGTCGCCCTTAGCGATCTGGTAGGAGAACATCTTCTCGTGGTACGAGGAGCGGCCATCCCTGCCGAACTGCTTTTTCTCTTCCAGGAAGGTCGCGGTGAACGTGTTGCCCAGTGCGAGGGCTTCACTGGCTTTCGTAGAACCGTAGGTGCGCATCGCGTCCAGGAGGGCGCGCTTCTTATTGCCCCACGCTGGAATGTAAACGGCGCGCTGCCCGTCATCGTCCGCGTCCACCTGTTCACTGGTTTGGATGGTGATGACGAACTGCATTTTCGGGCTGCCGTCTTCGAATTCGGCTGGCTTGCCGGTCGTGTAGTCGGTGGTCTGCCTGTAGTCCAGATCGGTGATGGTGCCGGTCACTGTTTTGCCCGGCATGTCGTCCTTACTGAACGCGCTTTTGCTGCCGGTTTTCAGGCCCTCGTCAATAAGCGTGTAGTCAATCATGATGCTTTCTCCTTCTTGTTGTTGGTTGGCAGGTCGATGGTGATTCCACCGACCGTTTGGTGTGGTGGCTGCCAGTCGGGGTAGCGGCTGCACGAATAACAGTCGTCCATCCTGGGCAGGCCACTGATCCACTGGTCCACGCCCGCGTTCCCGGTGAGGCTGCGTAGCGTGGTGATCTGCGTGGCGAACCGGTTGGCACGCTCGAGCGCGCTGACGGCTGCCTGCTGGTCGTATGGGGCGGTCCACCAGTAGTGGTCGCTCCACTTGTTGGATGTGCGGGGCAGGAAGCAGATCGCGACCGTGCTGATCGGTATGCCTGCCTGGTTCCACCCGTGTGCGTACAGGTGTGCTTGCGTCTGGTACACGGCGGGTGGCCCGTCGTGCCGGTACTTGCGCAAGGAGGTGGTGGACACGTTTTTCCAGTCGATGACCATGCCCGCCTCAAGGTCGACGAGGTCGGTGCTGCCTGTGATGGGCGTGCCCGCGATGGTGCCGACCGTGATTTTCTGCTCGGTTAGATACCGCTGCAGTGCGTCTGGACTGGCGTATTCTGGCCTGTCCCACTCAGCCCTGTTGAACGCGTCTTCAAGCCACAAGTGCATCGCCGTGCCCACTGTGGTTACCCACGGGACGCCCGCGTCGTGCTGCTCCCACCCGGCGAGGCGTGCTGCCAGGCAGTGATCGCACGGGGTGCCGATCTCACTGGGTCCGATCGTTTTCTGCAAGGACCGGGGGTGGTGCGTGATCGCGTGCACGATCACCTGTTCGGCGTCGGCTTGCGCCTGCTCGGGAGTGACGCCTGTGGGCTGGCTCCACGAGGGCAGGCGGCCTGTGATGGGTGCCTTGCTCATTTGATGGTGACTCCTGGCGTGCTCACCGTGTAAAAGCCGTCCTGTTCAAGGACGATTGTGGGGATCATGCGTTTGACGGCCGCAATGTCGATGGTGGGCTTGTAGTACTCGGGGTTCCGCGTGGCCGGGTAGGCGGCTGCGAGTTTCTTAGTGTCAAGCCTGCGAGCGCCCGCCCTCACGGTGATCGTGTATCCGTCTTCCTCACGCGTTTCACCTTCGGGAATGAGCGTGCGCACGTGGTCTTCCAACTGGTGCTTCTCGTCGGTCAGCTGGCTGATTTGCTTGTTGATTGTTTGGATTCGGCTGGCGGTTTGGGCGAGCGTCATGGTGGTCATTTCAGGTTCCTTACTGCGTTTGCGATGTCGCGGATTTCTTCTTTGAATTTGGCGAATTCGTCGTCTGTGTCAGCTATCTGCTCGTAAATGTTTGTGATGTGCTCGTGCGTGTATTCGTCGAGTGTTTCGCGTAGGTTTTTGACGGCTGCTTCGACAGTCGCCATTTTCTGTAGCACGAGGTCGATCTGGTAGTTCACTTTTCGGCCTCCTCTGCCTGCCGGTACCCGATGAGGTTGATTATTTTTCCTGTTTCGTTTTCTGCTGCCCAGATGTAGGCAATCGCGTTCTTATATATCGTTTGCAGCTCCGCGTCGTCGCGCGGGATGTTGAGTGCGAGTATTTTCCGCGCTTCGACTAGATGCTTGTACGAGTTGCTGCTGGCATCTAAGTGTTTCTTCTCGTTGTCTCCGATCATTCGGTTTTCTCCTGTTCGTAGCTTTCGGTTTTTCCTGCGTGGATGACTGTCCAGGGTGGGACGCCTGGGTATTTGTATTTGTCGATTTGTTCGGGGTTGGTGAAGTCTTCGTCTCCGTGTATTCCGGCGAAATGCTGAGTGCAGGTGTCCCACCCGTAGTAGTGCTTTTGCCACACGTGGCCTTGGGGGTTGATGATGACTGTGCCGATGGGCGCTGTCTGGAAGTCCTCAGTGGTTTTGAGCGTGTCGCCTACGCGGGTTTGCTTGCGTGCGGGCGGCTGCGTGTAGAGGCGGATGCCACTGTCGATGATCGCCCCAAGTGAAAAATCCAGCGGGTCTTGCCCGTCGTGGAGTTCTGTGAATCTCATGATGTTTGGGGTGCTGGTGACCTTGTATTTCGCGCCGTACTGGTCCCACACGTAATAGTTCCCGTCTGTGGCTTGTGGGATGTTGAGGCTGTCCCACGTGGGGAGCGGGACGCGCGCTTCCTCACTGAAAATAAGATCAGTCATCTGTCCTGCCCTTCCTTGATTTGTTTGAGTGGTGCGATGCTGAGGATGCAGTAGCCGGGCTGAAGTCCTTGAGGGAATAGGTTTGAGTCCAGTACGTGCGTGATCTTGTAGATCGGCAGATCGTAGGGCTTGATGATTGCGTTTCCGCCACTGTCGATTGGCCGGAAAATGATGGTGTCGCCGGTCTGGTAGTCACGGTCGTTGAATCGGAGTTCGCTGGTTTTCTGTCCCGTGTAGATCCGCTCGAACCACTTTTCGTCGATTTTGAGTATGTGTCGCATGATGCGTGTCGTCCTTTCTGCTGGGCGGCGAGCACGCGGAATGTGATCGCCGTGGTGGTGTCGTAGAGGGGGAGGCAGAACTGCACCTGCCAGTCCTCGCCGGCTTCTTGTTCTGCTTTGTGGAGCGCTGGCATGACGGCCATGTCGAGCCGCCTGTAGAAAATGTGACGGTCAGGCGTAGGGACTGTGATCTGGAAGGTCCTGAACGTGATGGTGCGACCACTTTCGCGTAAGTGCGTGCGCCTCTCCCTGAAAATGCTGTTGAGGCAGTGCTCGTGGATGAGCGCTGTGTGTGGGCTGATTGGATTCCCACAGTCGTAGCAGGCCGCTTGTCGCTCTCCTTCGCGGGCAGGAAGACGGGGTTTGCGTGGGTGTTTTGCGTGCCGGATGAGCTTTTTACTGCGCGTTTTCTTTTGAGCGTTTTTCCACGCTTTCTGCACGATTTCGCACACTTCCATCTGGCATTCGCAGAGGCGCTCGAATTGGATGCGATAGGATGGCCGCGTCCGGTCGTATTCGCGTGCGAGGACCATGTGCCATTGCAGTAGGTCGCGAGGAATAGCGATGGTGAGATCGACGATGCCCACCGCATCGTAATCACTCACTGCTGGCCTCCTGTGTTTCTGCCATGTCGACTAGCCATGCGGCCACGGTGAGCATTTGCGATGGTGCGAGTGGAATGTCGATGACTTCCCACATGGGGAGAGTGGCGCTCTGGCTTGCCCACACGACAAGGCCGTTACTGAAGATGTCGGGCGCGATAGCTACGCCGTCGCCCTTGATCGAGAGACTGGTATCTGCTTCCATCACTTGTTGCCCTCCTTCATGAGCAGGAAAGTCATGCTCGAGCAGGCGTTTTGCGCGCTGTTAATGTGCCGCTGGAGCGACTGCCACTGTTTCGCGACCTCCGGCATGCCGGAGGGGATGTGTGCCCAGCCGATTGCTCTGGCGGCTGTGAGTAGTGCGTCGGACGTGCGCCTCATGCGTTTCTCGAGCGTGTCAGCAGTTTTGTCCTGCTCGTCCTCCTGGCTACAGAAATTGAGGTCGGGGTGTAGGTCGGGGTACAGGTCGAGTTCGCATGACGCTATTCCGATGAGTCGGCTTATGAGAATGTCGTGGACCAGGGCTGCGTGCTCGCACACGATGGCGAAAGCGCGGAAAATCTCGTAGGTCTCCGAGTCGTTGATCGCCTTAAAGTCCCGCGCCTCCAGTAATTGGGAGATAGCCGGGTCGAGGTCTTCTATCTGCTTGTAGAATTCCTGAAAGTCCCGGGGTTTGATGGGTTTCATTTCCTGTCCTTCTTTTTTGGTGTGGTTTTTGTGATGGTGACTGGGTGGTCGAGGCCGTCGGTGAGGTCGGCTTTTGTGATCCGCATGTAGCCCGGTGGTGTGACGTTCGGTGTTTCCCATGACTGTTCGCATCCTCGCCACGCGGTGCGGTGCGCCCTGCCGGGTGGGGTCTGGACCTCGATATAACCCATCACTCCTCCTTGTCGCTGGTGAATGTGCCGACCGCGAGCAGCAGGGCGAGGAATGCCCACATGTAGGCTGCTGCTGCCTGCACCTGCGTGTTATCCATGCGTGCGAGCGCGAGGAGCGCGGTGATCGCGATAATGGCGTGGAGTACCGCTGCAATGCGGACAGTCCACAAACGCGGGTGGGTGCTGGTATGATTAGTCATAGCTGGTATGCCTTTCTTGGTGTATCTAGGTCCTCTCGCATTGCCGTGCGAGGGGACTTTTTTTACGCGTATGGTGTGATCCATTGGTTGAGTTCCTTGCCTCTGATGCGGACGCGCTTCCCGGCTTTCACTGCTGGGAGGCGTTTTTCGTCGATCGCGGTCTGGACTGTCCAGCGGCCTACTCCCAGCCGCTTGCATACGGCAGTGATGCTGTAGTACTGGCTGGGTGTGAACGCCTCGCGCGGGTCGGCTGGCAGTTCTTGACTAGTCATGACACGGCCCTTTCAGCGTCTTCGAGGAGTTTCTTGTCCCAGTCCTTGAGGTAGTGGTCAATGAAATACAGCTGGCCTTTGCCCGTGACTTTCGTGGTTTTCGTGATGCGCACCGTTCCGTCAGGCTGCGAATGCGTGGACTCCTTGATCTCAAACAGGTCAAGGTCGCGGCTTTTCTGGGTTGGCATGTTCCAGTCGCAGCCCTGGCGGCGTGACAGGTAGCCTCTGGCGCGCAGGTCCTTGAACAGGCGGTTCTGGCCGACTTTCATCCCGTTGTTGTTCAGGATTTTTGCGAGCTGACCGACGAGGATACTGGTTTCGGCGGTTGCGACCGTGTCAGCAAAGAGGACTTTCGGCGCGTCCTTTTCGGCTTGGGCTTCGAGTTCCTTGCGCCGCGCCTGCTCCCGCTTCAGGGTTTGTGCGAGCTGAATGATCGTGTCAGGGTCAGTGAGGGCTTCCTCGATCTTGTCTGGTGTGAGGTAGCCGCCATGCTTGCGGATCGCAGGAAGAACGTCGTCGACTACCCATGCCTCGAATTTTTCGGCGGTTGGGAGTTTGGAGTTGAAGACGAGCCTGTAGAGGTCACCTTCAGTAATGAAGCGGGCTTCTTGCGTGCGTCCAAGCGAATCAACGATGGGGTAGCGTTTCACGACCCCACGGCAATGACGCGCCAGAGCATCTTTCGTGTTCGTGTATCCGAGTGCGACCGCTACATCCTTGCCGCAGAAAAGCGGCCTGCCGTCCTCTGTCGTCACAGTGCGAACACTGGTACCCTCATAAGTGAAGGGAACTATCTGGTTCATTGTGTTTTCCTTTCTGATTCGCTTCCTGGACTGCTGCTGACAGTTCAGGAAGCTTTTTTGTTGTGTTTCTCTGTAGCTGATCGATTTCTAGAACTACTAGTAGCCTCATAGACGGTAGACATATCTGGCAAAAAAAGAGCGTCAACTGGGATGTCCAGGTTTTTGCAGATCGATTTGGCTATGTCGCCTCCTGTCCTCTTCCGCTCTCCTGTCGCTAGATGCCCAATAAGTGCTTTGGAGCACCCAACCTTTTTGGCGAGCTGTCTATAGCTCATTTCGCGAAATCGAAGGAACTGGCGGAATGTTTCCTTGCTGACTAGTTCCACGATGAGGTCCCGTTCTGGTTGTGTGGTGATCATTTCTGATGGCTCCTACTGTAGACGGTTTATCTATCGACTGGGTAGCTGATAGATAAAGTGTAGACGGTTCCGTCTACAATGGCAACTAATTAAACTTAGGGTTTTGGCGGCGTACCGGTCTTACATTCATGTAGTTTGTAGACGGTGCGTCTACTCTTATAGTTGTAGAAGGCACCGATTTTTAGGAACCTACCCCTATGAGCACATATGCAGTCGAACCGTGGCAAACAGCCATGAGCCAGGCGGGAGTATCTTCGATAAACCAGCTGGCACGTAAGGCTGGCCTGTCCGTTGAGACAGTCAGGCGTATTGTGCAGGGAACGAGAAAAGCACCCCAAGAAGCAACTATCCGCAGGCTTGCCAAGGCTTTGCATAAAGGGCCATCCGAAGTCGGGAAATGGGTCGGCTTGAGCTTGCAGGAGGACGAAGCGCCTTACACTCCTCCCAAAGAAGCGTCGCTGCTTACCCTCCGTGAGCGCGCAGCGGTTGACGAGATGATCAAACTGCTTGCACTTAATCGAATGGGAGCCACGCAAACAACAGAGCCTGTAACAATGCCGTATTTGCTTCCTCGGGAGGTTTACGGTGGGACACCACCGCCTGACCCTGACGATTACGGCGTGTACGCGCAGCGAGGCGACGTAGAAGCCGAACAAGAAGCCTCCCAAGAACTCCCATAACCACACTCACAACCAACGGAAGGCCCGCAATGGATTTCGGAGACGCACTGACAGCACTGTCAGACAAAGTAAACAAGCAATGGGAATCGATCGAAACAGAAGAAGGCACCAAGAACGCTTTCATCATGCCGTTCATCTCCACAGTCCTCGGATATGACGTTTTTGACCCCACCGAAGTCATTCCAGAATTCACCGCCGATGTCGGAGTGAAAAAAGGCGAAAAGATCGACTACGCCATCCGCAACAGTGGTGATGTTCAAATCCTGATCGAATGTAAGAAGTGCTCAGGTGCCCTGACGCTTGAACACGCTTCCCAGCTGTACAGGTATTTCGCCGTCACTACAGCGAGGATCGCGGTATTGACCAACGGGCGCGTCTATAACTTCTACACGGACCTTGACTCGCCCAACAAGATGGATTCTCGCCCCTTCCTCGTCCTTGACCTAGCAGACTTGGATGAAACAGTCCTACCAGAGCTGAAAAAACTCACCAAAGCGAATTTCGACCTCACATCGGTCATGGATGCTGCAGAAGAATTGAAATACCTTGGCGCGATCCGTCGAGCTGTCGCAGCAGAATTTAAAGAAGTGTCAGAAGAATTCGCCAGGTATTTCATTGCAAAAGTCTACGAAGGACGAATCACTCAGAGTGTCGTCGAGAAATTCAAACCACTCGTTGACAAAGCTCTTCGTCAATTCCTCAGCGAACGCGTCAATGATCGCCTGAAGACAGCGCTAGGAGCCAGCGAAACCCCCGTTATCACACCGACAGCCCCTCTGCCGGAACCGGCAGTTATCGATTCTGCAGAAGAAGGCGAGCCGGTAGAAGATTCCGAGATCGTGACAACTGAAGAGGAACTTGCGGCTTATCGCGTCGTTAAAGCTATCGCGTGCGCGGAACTCTCACCTGACCGGATCACTTACCGCGATCAAAAAACCTATTTCTCAGTCCTGGCAGACAATAACAACCGTAGGCCAATCGTTCGATGCTACTTCAATTCCAAGGCGAGAAAGAATCTAGTGTTCGTCGCAGAGGATAGGTCGCTTACCAAATACGAACTGGGCACCATTGAAGATATTTACCTGTACGTTGATCAGATTCGAGAAGCCGCTAAACGATACCAGTAGGCTGGTGTCATAGCATATCCCTGGACCGGTCACAGGGTCTCCAACTGCACGTGCCTGCAGTTACGATCGTGCGCGTGAGTGTTCCATCGTGGGATCAGGTTGTGCGAGAAGCATCGCGTGAGAAGGTCACGCTGCGCCGCTCACGCCTGCACGGTGCGCGCGGACTATGGGTACCAGCCCAGCGCACCATCTGGGTGGACAGTCGCCTGCCGGACCATTACGCTGCGCCGACGTTGGCGCACGAACTGATCCACGCGCGCAGGGGAGACGGCGAATGTGGGCCTGCCTCTTCCGCTGAGCGTTATATTGATCAGCGTGTCGCACGCCGGTGGATCAATCGAGATGTTTACGCTGTTCTAGAGGATATGTACGCGGGCGACGCGTGGAGTATTGCAAGTGAACTTGACTTACCGCGTTGGCTGGTAGTCGCGTTTCAGGACTATTTAGGGAACATAAGGTGACCGCATGGAACGCTCATTAGAAAACGGCTCACATGCATTCAATAACGCTTTAGGTTCCCAGATCCGCGCTGAAGCGGCCGCGCATAATTTCTCAATTTCTCGTTTGGCCGATCTTATCGGAATGCATCGCACTACGCTTAATCGCTATATCAGCGGCGAGCGTGATATCCCGGCAAAACTCATTTACTCGGCTTCGACGGTTCTCAGCGTTTCACCCGCGGAACTTGTTGAGCGCGCGTCCAGGAGAATGGCACAGTCGCACGCTGGTTGCACGCGCCACCACATGTAAGCCTGTTTGTGCTGGTCACGTGTGGTGTCAGTGCTGTCTCCCCCCATCTCCACTATTAGGACGTTCATTTTGGTACAAAGTGAACGTCCTATTTTTTATGCCATAAGACGTGACGTTTCGCCTTGTCGGGGCAGCTTTATTGCTTTCGGAAGTCTTCTTGGTTAGGTATTTGACTTATCGTTGGCTTGGCACAGTTTGTCAGATTTCTAGAGGCCGGAAGGCTCCGAGAAGCAAGCTACAAAAAATATGTCTATCCGCCAAAAGTGTGCTAGTCGCTAAAAGCTTTGGGGTTTCACAGAATAGATCTATAATTTAGAGCAGCCGTAGAGTAACTGCCCGAAGCCAGACCTTCTAAATTAAGCAATAAAAGTTGTCATGTTTTTTGCAGACATTCATTCCAAATCACCGTTGATGGATGATTTGATTACCAAAAAATCACGTATGCATAAGAATTTCAATAGCTAAAATGTATTTAATGAACGTCTAGCTAATGTGTTTTATCTGTTTAGCTATATTCCTGTAGCTGTCACCACCTACCTGAGCTCAACGGGCTGGTTTTCTGGATGACGTAGTGGTACTTTGAGGGGAATAGATTTAACTAGCACACTGGACAGGAAGGTCTAATGCGCAACTTCAAGGACAAGCCCGGTTTTCTTGAAACGTTCGCCGGCAGAGCGCTGCTTAAACCAGCTCATCTTCTTACAGAACTACTGATCCTAACCTTGGTCTGCGCTTTGGGCTTCACGCTATCGAGCCCGTCTATGGCTCATGCCGAGGATCTACAGAGTAGCTCCCGGGATGACGAACAAAGCGCCAGTCCGACGCCGGTAAGCACTCCAGAAGTTGTAACTGATACCCAGTCTGGCGATGGTCTAGAGATCGGACCGGAGACTGTCGATCAACCCGTGCGTCAATCAACTTTACCGGCACCGACCATTCGCAAGGTCTTTTACGACGCCACAACTATTTCCGGCGCTAATGTACAACGAAAAAGAGTTGGTGGAAAGGTTAAAAGGTCGACTGTATATGTGACCCTAAAAGGTAAGGATGGCAACGAAAAAGCCACTGTTTCTGTTACCCCTAAAAGTGGAACAGCTTGGACGGTAAGTCTACCTAACGGCGTTAAAGTTGCACCAGGTGATACCGTCACTGCCTATCAAACTTTGGATGGCGCTACATCTGGTGTGGTGACCGCAAATGCTGAGCCATCCATGGCATTCTCGAATAAAGACAAGATCAAAATGCCGGTAGGAGAAATCTGGATTGAACACCCGGACGCTAACCTTGTAAATAATGATGAGCAAGCAGAAGCTATTGAAATGCTGAAGAAAGCTAATCCGGACATTGCGAACGACTTTAACCTTGACAAAATTAAATTCTCTATCGATTACACGGACCATGCCTACTATGAAGTGACCTATACAGATGGATCAACCTCCGGAAAAATTGAAGCTCCGGACGTAATAATCAAACAGGTAACGGAAACATCTGTGGCTCCGATAATAGGAAAAGTCCAGGTGACAGACGGGCAGATTATCGTTACATTTGCTAAAGAAGTTGCCCAAGGAACAAAATTTAGTTTTGTCAAACAATTTACCGATGGAGAGGACAGGAATTTTTCCCAAAATGGAAGCTGTATAGTGGACAAATCTAACTCACAAGAGATGTCTCAAGCAGTAACCGTTGACGGCAAAAAAGTTACTTTCCCAATCACGGATAAGGTTAACGATTTAAAACTCGGAACAGAGTTCGGTATCGTTGTCAAAGAGCCACATAAATTCCGTTCTTGCGCGAAGTCTGAGCCGGTAATAACAACCCCCGACAAAGTCGCCGTGAGAGATCCTCACAAATTAACGGATGCCGATAAACAAGCCATCGATAAAGCTATTCGAGATGCCAATACGGTAAATGGCGTATCTAAGCTTCCCGATGGAACTGGATTTTTAACCGATCCTGCGTTTATCGAGTTTGATAAAGACGGAAACGTTACAATAATCAGTCCTAATGATGTGGAAACTGATTGGGATAATGACGGCAATCCGATATATGTAAAAAATCCTGATGGAACCTATAAAGTAAATGATGGATCCAAAGTCACTAAAATCCCTGCCAAAGATCTGGTAAAAAATATCGCTCCGAAATCTCCTGCGATTGCGGTAGATACGGATAAGGGTGAGGTAACTATTACCCCGCCAGTCTATGAAAACCCGGGTGATGATACCGACTTGGCGTCCTACACCGTCACCTATAAGGATGCTTCAGGAGCGGAAAGAACCGTCACTGCAACTCGAACCGTAGACGAAACTTCCGGTAAGACCACGTGGACATCAGATGGTGCAACGGTTGATGCGAACACCGGTGTGATTACTCTGAAAGTTGAAGACATCGAAGTTGGTGGAACTGTCACGGCAAAAGCAAAAGATAATGGCGGATTAATTCCCACTGAAGAACAGCCGCTTGAATCAGAACCGGCCAGCGAGACACTCGAAACTGCCACTGTTAGCTATGATCGTAACGGCGGAGTCGGCGATATGGATGGCAAGACTTTAAACAAGGGCAGTAAGTACACGGTGTTGCCTAATGGTTTTACTGCTCCGGATGACTCCCAGGAATTTAAGGCTTGGGAAGTTGATGGTCAGGAAGTGGCGCCGGGCACTGAGATTACTGTTAATGGTGACACGGTCGTGAAGGCTGTGTGGAAGAAGGTCCAGGTTTCTGTTAGCTACGACGGTAATGGTGGTAGCGGCAGTATGGATGGTGCGACTGTGGATAAGGGCAGTAAGTACACGGTGTTGCCTAATGGTTTTACTGCTCCGGATGACTCCCAGGAATTTAAGGCTTGGGAAGTTGATGGTCAGGAAGTGGCGCCGGGCACTGAGATTACTGTTAATGGTGACACGGTCGTGAAGGCTGTGTGGAAGAAGGTCCAGGTTTCTGTTAGCTACGACGGTAATGGTGGTAGCGGCAGTATGGATGGTGCGACTGTGGATAAGGGCAGTAAGTACACGGTGTTGCCTAATGGTTTTACTGCTCCGGATGACTCCCAGGAATTTAAGGCTTGGGAAGTTGATGGTCAGGAAGTGGCGCCGGGCACTGAGATTACTGTTAATGGTGACACGGTCGTGAAGGCTGTGTGGAAGAAGGTCCAGGTTTCTGTTAGCTACGACGGTAATGGTGGTAGCGGCAGTATGGATGGTGCGACTGTGGATAAGGGCAGTAAGTACACGGTGTTGCCTAATGGTTTTACTGCTCCGGATGACTCCCAGGAATTTAAGGCTTGGGAAGTTGATGGTCAGGAAGTGGCGCCGGGCACTGAGATTACTGTTAATGGTGACACGGTCGTGAAGGCTGTGTGGAAGAAGGTCCAGGTTTCTGTTAGCTACGACGGTAATGGTGGTAGCGGCAGTATGGATGGTGCGACTGTGGATAAGGGCAGTAAGTACACGGTGTTGCCTAATGGTTTTACTGCTCCGGATGACTCCCAGGAATTTAAGGCTTGGGAAGTTGATGGTCAGGAAGTGGCGCCGGGCACTGAGATTACTGTTAATGGTGACACGGTCGTGAAGGCTGTGTGGAAGAAGGTCCAGGTTTCTGTTAGCTACGACGGTAATGGTGGTAGCGGCAGTATGGATGGTGCGACTGTGGATAAGGGCAGTAAGTACACGGTGTTGCCTAATGGTTTTACTGCTCCGGATGACTCCCAGGAATTTAAGGCTTGGGAAGTTGATGGTCAGGAAGTGGCGCCGGGCACCGAGATTACTGTTAATGGTGACACGGTCGTGAAGGCTGTGTGGAAGAAGGTCCAGGTTGATAACCCGAATGGTGGGAGCAACAAGAACGGCGATGACGCCGTTAAAGCGTCTGAATCTCGCAAGTCTGGAAAGCTCTCGAAAACTGGATATGCTGGGATGCCGTATCAAGTCGCAGCGATGATTCTTGCAGCCGGCGGATTACTGATTGCTGCTGGTAGGAAGAAAGTCAGAAAGGACTAAAACTGAGAAGTTAAAGTAGCGTAAGCCGCCCATATGAGCAGTGAATATGGGCGGCTTCGCTATTTTCAAGGAACTTGTAAATATCGAAGTAAGGAACTGCTTCTGCTCTCTGCAAAGCAAAATTTCCCAAGGTTCTTGTAGTAAGAGATTGCTTCGTGAGCTTAATTAACCACCGTCACTCGTGGTTTGGGGATCATACCCGAATTATGAGTATTAATGCGTTGTTATTGGGGTTTGATGAGGGGTATGAAGCTTTGAATTATTGTTCGACGAGCACTTGTGATCGACCGGTTTGGGGTGCCTGGCAGTTAAATCACGTACTGACATTACCTCTAAAACGCAAGCTGACTTGTTTATAAAACTGCTGCTAGAAGGATATTTTATTACGGAACTCGTGATAATTAAAACCTCTCTTGTCACTAAAACGGCCTGATGCTGGGAAGTTCGAGTACCTAAAGCGCAAGTTGCAGGCGAGATATATGGGCCAGATCCTTATCGATGGGATCTGCATTCCCTATAACTGGTGTAAATCAGACTGGGTTTGTGAGAGGGCATGCTATACCTAGCAAGGTTTTTCTATAGCTATCAGTGCTTATGACCAGGAGACCAGGGAGCGGTCGGTGAAGATATGCTTTGATATCCTTGCTGGCGGTGCCTCGTCGAAGCCGGCAGCTATTCGTGTTGTGGAAGGAAAGATGGGAATCAAAGTATCCACGTTGCGCAACTGGATGAGAAAGGCTGAGCAGGCCGAGGCACTGGAAGTAGCAGCCAGTGAGGCGGATAAAGATGCCGAACTTAACAAGCTACGCGAGGAAAATGCCCGGCTTAAGGAAGCCGACGAGATCTTGAAGCTGACGTCAGCTTTTTTGCCCAGACGGAGCTCGACCGCACTCAAGTGATTGTGAATTTTCTGCATATTCACCGGCACTTGTATTCCATCGAGCGGATGTGCCACGTGTTCAACGAGCACGAATACGACATTTCGCCAGCAACCTACTACCGTTACATCAGCCGGGTTGACCCCCACACAGGCCGAACTCGAGGAAGCGTATGCTGCCCACAAGCTGTACACGCTGTGGGTGAAGGCGAGGCGCATCTATGTGGCAGGCGCAAAACGCTGGAAAGCAGCCCTGCGCGCTGGATGGCGGATTGGCCGTGACCAGGTACAACGACTGATGAACATCCTGGGAATCAAGCGTGCGCCGGAAGAAGTCGCACCGCACCCCGACCAGTGGCGGGCGCCGGATTTCACCTACGTTTCTACCTTGCAGGGGGGATATGCGTCAGTTCTGTTGAGGACGTGTGCACCAGAGAAATCCTTGCAGTCGTCGACACCCAGACGGATAACAGTCTGGTCGCATGTGCCTTGAGGCAGGCGTTGGCCACACGGAAGTGTCAGGACTCGTTCTTTAAGTCTGCTGGGGTCATACATCACTCCGATGCAGGTAGTCTGTATACCTTGACTGATCTGCGCGACCTGCTGCAACGCCACGGGATGGATGGCTCAATCGGTACCGTTGGGGATGCCTACGACGATGGGCTGATGGAGTCAGCCATTGGGCTGCACAAGTCCGAGCTGATTGACGTTGAAGTTGCTGCCTGGGCCAACAGGCAAGAAGGGAGACCGCGGCTATCGGATGGGGCCACCGGTGCAATACCGACAGGTTGTATTCATCGATTGGGGACATCCCACCCGGTGAGAGATACGCCAACCATTTTCAACATGCAGCCTTCAAGGCTGCCTAACACGCCGCTCTCAAAACTCAGGCCAATTCAGTATGCGCCTGGATTCCCTCCGTTTAGTGAAGCGTTTCGAGTGACCAGAGTGTTTTGCACCCTCGTATCTATACGTATAGAATGCGTCTCGCATAAATCAATGGTGAACCTGTGAAACAGGGGAGGGCAGATGCCGCACATCAAGCATCGCAATCAAATAGCCGATCAACACTTCGAAAGTACCCACGGACGCAAATCTTTCTGGTCCGCAATCGTGTCAATCTGGTTGGGCACGACGATGGAATACGTCGACTTCGCACTGTATGGAATGGCAGCAGGCCTGGTCTTCAGCGATGTCTTCTTCCCTGAACAAACCAAGATCATCGCATTGCTCTCCGCGTTCATCACCTACGCGGTCGGCTTCCTGGCCCGCCCCGTGGGCGCATTCGTGCTGGGACGGCTCGGTGATCGCGTCGGCAGGAAGAAAATCCTTGTCTTCACCGTCGCCCTCATGGGTATCGCAACCTCGGGAATCGGCCTTCTGCCCACATACGCCACCATCGGAATCTGGGCGCCGATCCTGCTCGCCCTGCTGCGCATCTGCCAGGGATTCGGTGCAGGTGCCGAACTTTCCGGCGGCGCAGTCATGCTGGCCGAATATGCACCCACCCGCCACCGCGGCCTGGTCGCCTCACTGATCGGTGTCGGCTCCAACAGCGGCACGCTGCTCGCCTCGATCGTGTGGCTGCTGGTCCTGCTGCTGCCGCACGAACAGGTCATTTCCTGGGGATGGCGAATCCCGTTCCTGTGCTCTGTGCTGGTCGCAGCATTCGCACTGTTCCTTCGCCGCTCGATGGATGAAAGCCCCGTCTTCAAGACCTATCAGGAGAAGAAAGCACGCGAACTGGCCGACCTCGACAAGGCGGAAAACGAGCCCGCTAAGTCGACCTTCGGGTGGAAAGCCTTCCTGGTCATGCTGGGTCTGCGCATCGGTGAAAACGGCCCGTCTTACATGGCTCAGGGATTCCTGGTCGGCTACACCGTCAACGCGCTGGGCATGAACAAGTCCGTCCCCACGACCGCAGTGCTGATTGCGTCGATCCTCGGTTTTGCTGTCATCCCACTGTCTGGCTGGTTGTCCGACAGGTTCGGACGACGCATCACCTATCGCGTCTTCTGCGCCCTGCTCGTCATCTACGGCGTGCCCGCATTCTTCCTCATGGAATCGCGCGACGCCCTCGTTGTCGGAGCAGTCATCGTGGTCGGCATGTGTCTGGGTTCCCTCGGAATCTTCGGCGTGCAGGCTGCCTACGGCGTCGAACTGTTCGGCGTCGGCCACCGCTACTCAACAATGGCGATTGCCAAGGAACTGGGATCCATCCTGTCAGGCGGAACCGCTCCGATGGTCGCGTCAGCACTGCTGGCTGCGACCGGCTCGTGGATCCCGCTGGCCATCTACTTCATGGTCACCGCTGGAATCGGCTTCATCACCACGTTCTTCGCACCGGAGACTCGAGGCCGCGACCTCACACTGATCGAAGATGCCATCTAGGCCACGATGCTAAAGTGAAGGATAGAAAATCGCCTTCATGCACGATGCCGGTTTTCTGTCTTTGTTTTAGCGCGACGAGGACGCCCCGACCCCAAGCAGACATCGATATGGCGAAAAGAGCTACTCAGAACGACGTTGCCAAGCTGGCGGGCACGTCAACAGCAGTCGTGAGCTACGTGATCAACAACGGTTCGCGCCCCGTTGCTCCCGAAACCCGCAAACGTGTGCTGGAAGCGATTAAGCAGACCGGCTACCGTCCGAACAACGCGGCCAGGGCACTGCTGACAGGCAAAGGCACCACTTTCGGAGTGGTTGTCCCTGACCTGGCGAACCCGTTCCTGGCACACATGCTCCAAAGCATCGAAGACGAGTTCTACGATCATGGGTATTCGCTGCTGGTCGCTGATTCACACGACTGCCTCAAGCGAGAAGAAGACATCATCGAGACTATGATGAGCCAGCAGGTCGCTGGCCTGGTGTGGTACTCGGTTGATCAGCCGCCGCCTGCTCACCTGCTGAAAGACTTCGCGCGGCCGGTGGTATTCGCCAATGCGTGCACTCCGACAGACACTGGCGAAGTTGCAGGGCAGCGTATCAGCGTCCTGGAAGACGAACGAGGAAGCGCCGCAGATCTGACGCGCGAACTCAAGAAACGCGGCTGCAGGACCATCGGGCACCTGGGCGGGCCGCGCGGACGCATCAACTCCGCCGAACGCAGCCGAGGCTGGTTCGACGCCCTCGACGACGGTTCAGACGGCAATCCCGAAGATCACCCCCACCACCTGAGTGCCCCCTACACGTACGGGGGTGGGTGGCAGATGGCCGAACACTTTGTGAACCTGGGCTGTGACGGGGTGGTCGTGTCCAATGAGATGCAGGCAGTAGGGCTCATGGCGCGCCTGGCATCACTGGGCGTGCGTATCCCCGACGACATCAGTGTGGTGGCCATGCACATCACTGCGCATGCCGAATACTGTGTGCCGGCACTGTCGGGAATCCACGTGGATATGGCTGATCTGTCAGCTCAGATCGCCACCTCGTTGCTGGGGTCAGGCGCGGCCGCCACCATCGTTCCGACAACATACTTCGTAGAGCGGGCCAGCTGTTAGCCCGCTCCTCACTCTCACTTCACGAAAGTTTCAGGTTTTATTGATGCCACTCATCATTGACTGCGACCCCGGCAACGGCATTCCAGGTGCGAACGTCGACGACGCGCTGGCACTGTGCTTAGCGTGGTCCAGCCCCCAGCTGGATCTGGCGTCGGTGTGGACGGTCTTTGGAAACGTCAGCGCCGCGGAAGGCGCGCAGGCGGCGCATCGGTTGGCGCAGGCATTCGGTGTGAGCACCCCGATCCTCACAGGATGCGACGTTCCCCTCGACACATATGTGTCACGCGGAGCCTGGCGGGACAAGATGGAAACGCCCCGTCGCGCGCCTGACGTTGCGCGCCTGTGGCAAGGGGAGGAATACCCCGCGCAAGGGGAGTCGGCACAGCAGGATGCGTCTGATCCGTGCGAGTCCGTGCAGGAAGTGGCGGCACGGCTGGCTCACGATGTCATGTCGCACGTACACGGCGGCCCGGTCACAATCGCTGCCCTCGGGCCGCTGACCGACATTGGAGCACTGATCCGGTTCGAGCCGGAAGCTGCCCGCCATGTGGCAGAGATCCGCATGATGGGCGGATGCCAGGGGTACGACGACCTTGTCGACACGAACTTTGCGATCGACCCGCTGGCGGCCTCCATCGTGTTCGCCTCTGGAATCGACCTGACAGTTGTGCCACTCGATGTCACGCGCACGACGCAGCTTTCGCGCGAGCGGTGGGAACAGGTCAGGCAACGTGCCGGCGACCTGCCCGAGCAGCGTGAGCGGGCCGAAGCCATAGATGCATGGCTGAGTCCGTGGATCGAATACAGCACGCGCACGCGGCCGGTGGACGGCATGTGGGTACACGACATGGTGGTCATCGCCCAGATGCTGTGCCCGGAGGTTGTCGAGGAGGAGGCAGGCCGCTTTATGCTGGCACGCGACCCCAGGGGCAAACTGCTGGAGGCCTGCGATGGGGGATCGGGCGAGGGCACCTGCGGCGACGAGGAATTCCTTGCCAAGCCAAGACAGGTAAACATGGTGACCGCTGTTGATAACGACAGGCTGTTGACGCTGTGGACGAACGTCGTCCTCGGCGTGTAGAGCCATTGCGCGTGGCTTCTCACTGGCACAACTCGGTATGATATTTTCAGGCGTAACGAAAGTGGAGCCCGACGAATCGGACCCCACTTTCGTGTTACCTCCGGTTAGTGCTTCCTGCGGCGTACGAGCGCCGCACCACCAGCCAGTGCGAACAGTGCCGCAATTCCGGCTCCTGTTGCGTTCGAACCAGTGGCTGCCAGTCCGGGCTTGCCAGTCGAGCTGATCGAGTACTTACCGTTAGCACCCTCAGCGTCGGGGATGGCGCATTCGACCTTCGGCTCTTCCGGTCGTGGCTTCACCATGAGTTTCGCAGTCTTGGTGACCGTGGCACCATTTTGGTCGGTAGCCGTGAACTCAATCTGATACTCGCCAGCCTTGTTGGCGTCAAACTTCGAGTCTGGATTGGCCAGTGTCTTACCTCCGGTTGCCTTGGAAACCATGGAGGACAGGTCGATCTGGTCGCCTTCCCAGATCTCCAGATCCTTCAGCTCCAGTGTCGGCGCGGGCTTCACTTCCGCGATGCGCTTCTTGACGATCAAGTTCGCGGTCTCTTTGGTCTCAACGCCGTCGGCATTGGTAACGGTGACTTCAACCGGATATGTGCCAGCGACAGCTGAATTGAACTCGGCGTTCAAATCAGGAACCGGGGTACTGTCGGTCCCCTCTTTGGTGATCATGTCCGCAAGTTTGAAGGGCTCACCCTCCCAAATCGTAACGTCCTTAACGGCAAGCTTCGCCGGGGGATTCTTCACTGTCAGGCGAGCAGTCTTCGTGACGCTGGTAGTCCCATCCTCGCTGGTGACCGTGTAGGTCAGGTCGTAGGTTCCAGGCTTGTTCACGTCGTACTTCGAATTCGGGTCGAGCGTAACGTTCCCGCCAGCGGAGTTCGTGACGAGGGTGTCGAAGTCCCCACCGAACTCAATGGTCTTATCAGCAACCTCAAGAGTCGGGTTAATGACCAGGTTTGCCGTAGCAGTATTGCTCTTCACACCAAATTCATCGGTGACCGTGAAGGTCAGCGGGAAAGTACCAGCCTTGCTGGAGTTAGCCGGGGCGCCCTCAATCTTGACGTCATCTTTCAGGTCGCGGCCCTTGTAGTCGGTGGCAGACACGAGCAACGACTGGGGATCGAGCGTGTCACCGACGGTAATCGCCAGGTCTTTCGCTACGACCTTCGGAGCGATGGCCCACTGCGCCCTTAGCCTGACGATTCCACCTGTGATGTGGAGGTTTTTGGTGTCAGTGGTTAAAGTATCGACTTCGTCGAACTGATAAGGGTTTTGTCTGGTGAATGTCTTGTCCTCATTATTGAGATTGAGCGTGGGATCCAGCTTGCTCGTTCCGGACCAGCCTCGGCCAGCTTCTGCCATGGCCACCAGATCTGAGGGCCGATGTTGAGCACCAAGCCTGGGATCAGCAGCGTTCGGACGATGAGCGTGTCTTTGAGCACGCCGTACGCGACGATGAACGCCAGCTGGATCATGAACATCAACGGGATGACGACGAGCGCGGAGAACGTCGCGGCGAGCACGGTGCCTGCCGACGTAATGGCGCCGCCTGTCACCGTCAGCGCCTTGAGGATTCCTGGGCGTGTTCCGATGTGATGGGCCTCCTCGCGGGCACGCGTCATGAGGAAGATTGTGTAGTCGATGCCAAGCGCAACCAGGAATAAGAAGCCACACAGTGCTACGGATGGGTCGGCGCCGGGGAACTTCAGCACGTGGTTGCACGCAAGCGAGGCTGTACCCAGGGCAGTGCCGAAGGAGATCACTGTTGCGGCGATGAGGATGGTGGGGAGCAACAATGCGCGCAGCAGGATGGCCAGAATCACCCACACAACGACGAGCGCGAGGGGGATGATGACGCGCAGGTCACGTTCGCCAGTCAGGTTGGTGTCGATGTCCGTGGCGGTAATGCCGCCGACGAGCACGGAGTCTAAGAGCGCATGCAGTTCGTCACGAATCTTTGCAACAGTCGACTCGGCTTCCCTCGAATCTGAAGCGTCGCTGAGGGTGGCGTGGATGTAGACGCGGCCGTCGAGGACGGCCATGGCATCGTCGATGTTTTCCTGGGAAGAATAATCTGCGCAGGTGATCCAGCCCCTGCATCGAAGTGTTCGTCAAGAAGTCTTTGGCCTTACTGACCCGGATTCGCTTCGCTCCAGCCGCGAGAAAGCTGCCTCGATTGATGCGGGGGCGTTGGTTGGAAAGCTCCGTGCTGCGTTGCTGGAGCAATATATCGATCCGAAAACCACGCAGGCTTAACACGCGCTCAACGTGCTGTGTGTTCGAATCGTGTTCTGCCTGTTCGCTGAGGATGCGGGACTGTTCGAGAAGGACGCGTTCTACCGGTATCTGTCCTCTTTCGATGCACAGCAGCTGCGTTCGGCTCTCCTCGAGTTGTTTAAGGTGCTCGATACGCCGGTTCCTGACCGCGATCCGTACCTGTCGGATCGTCTGCGGGCTTTCCCCTATGTCAACGGTGGTCTGTTCAAGGGGAACGTGGAAATACCGAATTTCACTGAATCGATCCGCTCCCTTCTGCTGAACGAGGTGGCGCAGGATACAGATTGGTCGCAGATTTCACCGACCATTTTCGGTGGGGTTTTTGAATCGACCTTGAACCCTGAAACTCGTCGTTTCGGCAGTATGCACTATACCAGTCCGGAAAACATCCACGAGGTCATTGATCCTCTGTTCCTTGACGATCTTCGCAGCGAGCTCGACACGTTTCTGACTGCAGATGGGCTTACTGAGCGTCAACAAGACAACCGGCTGCGCATGTTCCACGAGAAACTGGGTTCGTTAACTTTCTTTGAAGGTTTCAACCCGACTTGGATACAAAATCGCAGCACAGTCGCGCTGGGGGCGTGAGTGGTTCAAATGGGAGGTCGTTGGTTCAGTTCCGAGAGAATGAAGTATTAGGTTGAAGATTTGCTGTGTGGAAGGGTGCGGCCAACCAGGAGCGTTTACGACGCGCACGCGGCCGACGTTCTGGGCGAGTCGATAGACCCGGCCAGTGTCGAGATTTATGACCAGTCGTTCAACCCGCTAAACCAGGTCTCGGTGGACGACGTGACAGATTTTCTCAGCGCCGAGACTGATAAGAACAGGGACGAAGCGATCAAGGGAGGTCCGCTGCAGAAATCAGAGGAGCACACCGCGAGGCTGCTGAAGTCCCACGTTAAGGCGGTGCTCGTGGGCACGGACAAGGCCGACTACGAGGTAGAGGTTAAGTTCGCCGGCGGGAACGTGTGACAGCTCTATTTCTTTAGGGACGGCGTTAAACCAGAAATCGCTTAACAGCAAGTTGAATCGGCCTAGTCAGTTCTATAAACTCTGGATCGGATCCTAACCCAGTTCGGCTGGGCACCTTGAAAACTAAGGAGACGATTTGTCAGATCCAGCGGCTCTTGAAACCTCTTCAGGTATCGATCAACAGGGCATTGATCTCGTCCCACCAAATCGTCGGCACGGAAAAGCCATCGACTTATTCTTCCTCTGGGCCGGTACAACCACGAACATCTTCACCGTCTCTTACGGCGCGCTGCTGGTGATTCTTTTCGGCCTCAGTTTCTGGCAGGCTATCGCGGCGATCGTCATCGGCAACCTAATCGCCTACCCGTTGCTGGCGCTGGCCTCGTTGCAGGGCCCCAAGACCGGCACGACCAACATGACGATCAGCCGCTCTAGCCTGGGTCCTCGAGGCGGACGAGCAAATGGCCTGTTCTCGTGGCTGATGCTGCTCGGCTTCGAAGCTGCCGGTCTGGTGCTCGTTTATTACGCGATTGCCGCGCTACTAGGCATTTTCGGCGTCGATATCTCGGGCGTTACGCAGGTCGTGCTCATCGTGGTGCTCGGCCTTATCCAAATGCTGCTGCCGCTGATCGGCTACAACTTCCTGATGGCAGCGCAGAAATTCGCCACAATCATTTTCGCCTGCGCGTTCGTAATCCTGGCAGTGCTGATCCTGCCCAAGGTAAACATCGCGACGGGCGAGGTAGGCGCCGACATCAACGCGATGATCAGCGCGATCAGTCTAGTAGTGGTCTCCGGCGGCCTGAGTTGGGCATGCTCCGGCTCGAACTTCTCACGATATTTGCGCGAAGAAACCAGCCCGTTATCGGTTAGCACCTGGGCCGCGCTGGGCGGTTTCGTGCCGTACCTCTTGCTGCAGAGCCTAGGCGCCGCCATGGCTACGGTCGCAGTCGGCCCCGACGTTGACCTCTCCGACCCGCTAGCCGTTCCCGCGATCTTGCCTGCGGGGTTCTCTGTGCCGTTTCTGCTTCTAGTGGGCTTCGGCCTGATGGTACAAAACGGCACCAACCTTTATTCGTCGTCACTTAACCTGCAGACCGCCGGCATCCCGGCAAAGCGCCCGATGGTTGTCGTCACTGACTCGATAATTTGCATCTTGATCACTATCTTCGCGGTCGCCCAGTCGTCGTTCTACGCGCTGCTGAGCGCCTTCGTCGGTTCGCTGAGCGTCTGGCTAGCACCTTGGATCACGATCTATCTCGTCGATTGGGTTATGAGACGCGGCAATTACGATCTGGCTGGCTTGATGAACGACAAGGGCGGGGTCTACTGGGGTGTCGGGGGCGTGAAGCTGCCCGGATTCGTCTCGCTGATTGCCGGAATGATCGGTTCCGCGCTATTTGCCAACACCGGATATTTCATCGGCCCGATTGCAGCTGCGATCTCGCCGCAACACCCGGAATATGCCCCTGACTTGGCGATTCCCGCCGGGATAGTGGTCAGCGGCCTCCTGTTCATAGCACTCACAATCACCAATAAGAAGAAGAATTTAGGGATCGCGTGACCGCGCGCCCGCAAAGCTAAGGAGTAGAAATGCCTAACCGGCACGTAATGGATGTGGCCTACGGCAGGGCACATGCTGACAAAATCATCGAAAACGGCAAGCTGGTTAATGTCCTAACTGGCGAAATCTATCCAGCAGACGTGGCCATCGCGGACGGCCGTGTGGCTGCCGTCGGCGACGTGTCTGCGCAGAAGGGCCCCGATACCGAGATCATCGACGCCGAGGGCCGCTACCTGACCCCGGGTCTGATCGACGGCCACATGCACATCGAGTGCTCGAAGCTCTCTGTGACGATGCTCGCCGACATGGTCGCACGTTATGGCACCACCTCGGTCATCTCCGGACTCGATCAGGTGTTGGTCGCCGCAGGCATTGACGGCGTGAAGGAGTTCCTGGCGGAGGCCGCCGACTCGTCGGTACACGTCTGGTGGGGAGCACCGGCTAAGGCGCCCTACACCATCCCCGAGTCCAACGTCGGTTATGCGTTCAAGGCCGAGGACCACAAGATAGCCCAGGAGATGCCCGAGTGCGTCGGCCTGTGGGAGACGGTTCAGGAGATGGTTGAGGACGGTGACGAGGACGTTCTGGCCGCGATGGACATTGCGGAGAAGAACCGACTGCACGCCTTCGGCTGCGCGCCTCTGGTGGACGCCCGCAGGGTGGCTGGATACGCCTCTTCCGGGGTTGTCCTATGTCACGAGTCATACTCGCCTGAGGAAGAGCTGGAGAAGATGCGCAACGGCATCGACATCATCATCAGGGAGTCTACCGCGGCCCCGATGCTGCGCGAGAACATCAAGCTGGTCACCGAGATGGGCGCCCCGAGCGACCGTGTCGGTTTCTGCACCGACGACATAACCTCGAGCGATGTGCTTGGCCGTGGCCATCTCGACTACGTGGTTCGCCTGGCCATCGAGTGCGGCGTGACCCCGATGCAGGCAATTCAGATGGGCTCGATCAACACCGCCCGCATGTACAAGCTCGATCACAAGATCGGCTCGATCGCACCCGGCCGCTTCGCCGACATCCTGTTCGTGGACGACCTGAATGACTTCCGACCCGCACGCGTGATGACCGCTGGCCGCATCGTCGCCGAGAACGGCAAGTCGGTCGTAGCTCCGGTGGCGCCCGAGCGCACCTCGGTTGTCGCCGACACCTTCAAGCTGAAGGAAGTGGACGCAAGCCGCATCAAGGTCGAGGCCGAGGGCTCCAAGGCAGTCGTTCAGGCGATAGTGCTCAGCAAGGACGTGGCCTTCCGCCGTCCCGGCGCGGAGATCGAGCTGGACATCGTCGACGGCGTGGTTCAGCCCTGCATCGAAAAGGACGCAATCATGGTTGCCGTCGCCGAGCGCTACGGCAAGACCGACAACCTGCCGGTTGCCTTCATCAACGGTTTCGGTATCAAGAAGGGTGCGATCGCGACCTCCAACTCGCCAGATGACAACAACGTCGTGGTGGCCGGAACCAATGCGGCAGACATGGCCCTCGCCATCAACGAGGTGACTAGGCTTGGAGGTGGCCAGGTGGCTGTTGCCGATGGCGACGTCATCGGCAGGCTGCCACTGCCGGTAGCCGGCATCGTAGCTGACATTCCAGCTGAGGAGATGGCCGCTGCCGAACAGGAGATGGATCGCATCGCCCGCGATGAGTTGGGCAGCGACCTGCCGTCGCCATTCGGCCAGCTGTTGTTCCTGTCGATCACCGCAATCCCGGAGTGGGCGATCACCGATCTGGGCCTGATCGACTGCGTCAAGTTCGTCGTCACCGATCCCGTAATTTCCAGCAACTAGGAGTCAAAGTGAAGATTTCACCCTTCGTTCAGAAACTGCCCAAGGTAGAGCTGCACCTACACATCGAGGGCACGCTCGAGCCGGAGCTGAAGTTCAAGCTCGCCGAGCGCAATGGCATCAAGCTCGCCGAGGAAACCCCCGAGCAGGTTCGCGAATCATACGATTTCGACGATCTGGCGTCCTTCCTGGCTGCGTACTACGACGGCATGAACGTGCTGCTGACCGCCGAGGATTTTTACGACCTAGCCATGGCATACCTGAGCAAGGCAGCCGAGCAGAACGTGCGCTACGTGGAAATGTTCTTCGACCCCCAGGCGCACACCTGCCGTGGCGTCTCGTTCCACACCGTCATCCATGGCCTGCACCGCGCTCAGGTCGAGGCCGAGAAGAAGTTGGGCATCAAGTCGGCTCTGATCATGTGCTTCCTGCGCGACTTCCAGGCCGAGTACGCGATGGCCACGCTGACCCAGGCCCTGGATTACAAGCACTGGATCATCGGCGTCGGGCTGGACTCCGACGAGACTGGCAACGCGCCTGAGAAGTTCGCCGAGGTCTTCGCTCGCGCTCGTGAGGAGGGCTTCCTGCTGACTATGCACGCCGACGTCGACATTAAGAACTCGATCGAGCACATCCGCCAGCTGATCGAGGAGATCAAGGTTGACCGCATCGACCACGGCACTAACGTCAGCGAGAACCCCGACTATGTGCAGTATCTGGTGGACAACAAGATCGGCCTGACCAGCTGCCCGATTTCCAACACCTGGGTTTCGGACGGCTCCAAGACTCAGCTGATCAAGCAGTTATCTGACAAGGGAATTAAGATCTGCATCAATTCCGACGACCCTGCATATTTCGGCGGCTACATCGGCGAGAATCTGCAGCTAGTTGCCGATGAGTTGGACGCAGACGAGGACTTCCTCAAGCAACTCTGCCTGAATGCGGTGGATATTTCGTGGGCCACCCCGACGCTCAAGCATCAGCTGCGGGAAGAGATTGCCGCCTGCTAAACCTTTCCAGCAACATAATTGGAGCCTTGGCTCCATGAAGCTGCTCCTCCGCACTTCGACTCGGAGGGGCAGCTTTTATCTTTAGACGCCGCTTTCTGGCGAGGGATCCTTCAGCAGATCCTTCTCCCAGGCTGCCTTCTTCACACTTTCTAGGTCGACCGGGTCCTCGATATGTTTCTCAGCAGCCGCAATGATTCGCTTCTGCTGCTTGACAACGAAGCGCTTGATGTTTTTGGTCGGCGACGCTATAAACCGATTCGAGAACCTGCAGCAGCGAGATCACTACTAGGGGTTCGTCGGAACCATTGCGACGTATCTCGCCGCAGAAGTCGTCAATTATCTCCTCGAGTTCCCTCGCGACCGCCCAGACCAGTAGCCTGCCGTTCTCGTCGCGCTTAACCTGCGGGTAGATCGGGTTCTCAACCAGGTCTCGAAGGCTGGTTTAGCACTGCCCGGTGGTGCGGAAGACCGTAGTCGGATCGTTGACGCCGGAACTCAAGGCTCGTACGCCGATATCGAGCACCTGGCGCAGCTCAGCGTTGATGCCATGTTTTTCGACGGGGACGCCGAACATGCGCGACGCGGTCTCGCAGTACAGATCCTTGCCTTGTTCAAACGCTGCCAGGGTTCATGCTTCTCCGGCGAGCCAGGCGATGACACGGGCTTCAATCGCGAAGTAGTCAGCGACGATGAACCGGCATCCGGCGTTGGGGATGAACGTGGCACGGATCAACTGGCTCAGGGTGTCTGGCACGGAGTCGTAGAGCAGTTCGAGCGCGTCGAGGTCAGGCAGATAGTTACGCGGTAGGTTCTGCACCTGGACGAGGCGTCCGGCGAACCTACCGGCGTGCCCCGCGCCGTAGAACTGGATGAGGCCGCGTGCCCGACCGCCCGCTTCTGCGCGTTGACTTTAAGGAGTATTCAAGGGGGTGTGGCCGGCCAAACTGCTTTAGTGCATGTTGCGCGCAATCTTTGTCCTACTCTCTCGATATCCTTATGAAAGTGGCCCGTTGCGGCGTTTAAACTGGTTAGTGGTATCGGGAGTTTATTGTGGGTAGTGAGGCTCAAAGACAAGAGCTACATCGGACTACCTGGCGTATTGCTAATGATCTACGCGGGTCGGTAGATGGCTGGGATTTCAAACAGTACGTGCTCGGCATGCTGTTTTACCGCTTCATTTCCGAACGTTTTGTTCAACACGTGAACCGGCTGGAGCGCGAGACGGATCCCGATTTTGACTACGTTCAACTTCCCGATGATCTAGCCGAGTATGGTCGCGATAGTTCGGTTGCAGAACTAGGCTTTTTTATTCGCCCTTCCGAACTTTTTGAGAACGTGCGCAAGAACGCGGCTTCTGACCCGGATTTGAATGAGCGGCTTGAGCAGGTTTTTCGCAATATTGAGGGTTCAGCTGTTGGCTCCCAGTCAGAGGGCGACATTAAAGGCTTGTTCGATGACTTGGATGTGAACAGCGCGAAGCTTGGTAATACCGTGGCGGCTCGTAATGCGAAGCTGGTGCGGATTTTGAATGAGATTGGGAATCTACCACTTGGTGATTTCAGCTCTCACTCGATTGACATGTTTGGGGATGCTTACGAGTTCTTGATGACAATGTACGCATCTTCAGCAGGCAAGTCGGGTGGCGAGTTCTTCACCCCGCAGGACGTTTCTGAACTGCTTGCGCGCCTAACTTTGGTGGGTAAAACCAAGGTGAACGGCGTGTATGATCCAGCGTGCGGCAGCGGCAACTTTCTGACGGAAACCTACATTGAGCTGCGGCGCTTGGAGAACGTCGTTATAGGCGAGCTGCTTCGTAACCAGACGATGCTCGACTTCGAGGAGGTTGGAGACAGTCCGGTCAAAGTGTCGCTGCACCAGTTTTACGGGATTGAGATCAACGACTTCGCGGTGTCTGTTGCGCGCACGGCCCTGTGGATTGCGGAGCTGCAGGCAAACATTGAATCCGAGACGATCATTTTGCGTGAGATCGACGACCTCCCGTTGCGAGATTCGGCTTCCATTCACGAAGGCAATGCGCTGACGATGGACTGGCAGAGCGTTCTGCCTGCTCAGCAATGCAGCTTCGTTATGGGGAATCCGCCTTTCATCGGCTACTCGAATATATCTGCTCAGCAGCGAGCAGATATGGAGCTGGTCTTTGACGGCATGAAGCAGCACGGTTTGCTGGATTATGTCGCTGGTTGGTACCGCAAAGCGGCGGACTACATGGAGGGGACGTCTATCGAAGCTGCGTTTGTCTCCACGAATTCGATCTGTCAGGGTCAGCAGGTGGCGCCATTGTGGCGACCGCTCTTCGAACGCGGAATCACCATCAACTTTGCGCATCGATCATTTGTGTGGGGTAACGAGGCGAGTGATCAGGCGCACGTCCATGTCGTCATCGTCGGCTTCAGCTATGTTGCGCGGAAAAACAAGGTGCTTTTTGACGTTCAGGAAATTGATGAGGGCGTCTCACGATCGGTTGACAATATCAATGGGTATCTTGTTGACGCTGCGAATGTCTTTATCGGACGACGTAGCAAGCCGCTGTGCGACGTGCCTCCCATGAGTGCTGGAGGAAAACCCACTGAGAATGGAAACCTCCTGATGTGGGAGCATGAAAAAGACAAGCTGCTGAAAGTTGAACCGGCGGCTGAAAAATGGATACGCCGCTTCTCGATGGGTGAAGAATTCATCAAAGGTAAGAAACGATATTGTTTGTGGCTTGTTGATTGCACGCCGCAGGAATTGCGCTCAATGCCGCATGTTCTTGAACGAGTACGCAAAGTAAAAGAATTTAGAGAAAATTCGACAAAGGCCGCCACTCGGAAGAAGGCGGAAACTCCGTGGCTCTTTGATGAAGTGAGACCGCCGAAGGGAGACCGATTCATTGGTGTGCCTCCGGTTTCGTCGGAGCGTCGAAAGTATATACCGGTCGGATTCGTGAGCAATGGAATGATTCCCGGGAATCAGCTGTACTTTGTCGCCGATGCATCAATCTATGATTTCGGCATTTTTACCTCTCAATTCCACAATGCCTGGATGCGAACAGTGGCAGGTCGTCTTGAAATGCGCTACCGCTACGCCAATACCATCGTGTACAACAATTTTGTGTGGCCGCAGGCTAATGATGCGCAGCGTGCACTCGTTGAGCAAAAGGCGCAGGCGGTTCTTGATGCGCGGGATCAATACCAGGGCGCAGCATTGGCTGACCTGTACGATCCAGACAATGCGTGGCTGTACCCGGCGCTGACCCGCGCCCATCACGAACTTGATGCAGCGGTTGAAGCTGCGTATGGTGTGGACTTTGACGGTGACGAGCGGAAGATCGTCGCGCACTTGTTCGACCTGTACGCACAGGCGACTGCGTAGGTGATCGCGGGCCCACGCACTGGCCCAGCGCTCGCTCCGTTATCCGTAGGCCATCCGAACACATCATCAGCTGCAAGCGAACCCGAGATGGAAGGAGCAAGCTGTGGACATTATCCTTTCAGCCGCACTGGTATTCGTGTCGACATCAATCGACTACCTGTTCATTTTGACTATCCTGTTCGCCACCCAGGGAAAACAGCACCGCAAATCAGTTTATTTCGGGCAGTACCTTGGCACCGGAATCCTCGTGGCAGTCAGCCTTGTTGCGGCTTGGTTTCTCAACTTCATCCCACAAGAATGGATGATCGGTCTGCTGGGCCTCATTCCGATCGCACTTGGCATACGAGCGGTTCTGGTCGATGAGGACGTGGACGAGGATGAGATAGAAGAACAACTGAGCAAGAAAGGCTCGACAATCCTCGCTTTCGCCGGTCTCACACTCGCAATGGGCGGAGACAACGTCGGAATCTACGTCCCCTATTTCACGGGAAAAACCGTCATCCAGATTCTGATTATCGTTGCAGTCTTCGCTCTGGGGATTCAGGGGCTATGCGTGCTGTCGCAGCGCCTGGCTTCCGTACCGGCTATCGGCGAGACCGTCGAAAAATACGAGAGAATCATTGTACCGATCGTATTCATCGGACTTGGCATCTACATCCTCGTTGAAAACGGGACCTTCGCGTACCTATGGACCCTCAACGCGTTACCCCCCATAATTCCTAGCACGATCTGACCTCAGCCGATAAGTCTTCACCTGGCGAGCAAGACGACAACACTATTGATTCGATAGTGGCGTCTTCTCAGACGAGACCGTGCGGTGAGGTGTGCGCGGATGGCGACGATAGAAACAGCCAGCGAACACGGCAGCAGTCCCTCTTGCCTTCTTACAGGAGCCACTTGGGTGGCTTTGTTCACGCTGCGCAGAACACGTGCGGTAGCCGCTTTTTCTGTATCACTGAAGCGTTCTCGATTGTGTTCCGCAATGTTACTGCCCAGACAAGCTGTGGCACTCCAGCAGGAATGCCGCCGTCAGTCAACCAGAAGGATCACACACCCCAGCGAAACAGCCGCGATCAATGCACTGAGGATCACGCCGAGCACAAGCGCACGCCCGCCTGACTGAATCACGTTCCGCAGGTTCACACCCGCACCCATCGCGCCCATCGCCACTGTCAGCAACAACGTGGCCATCGTGCCGCCCAGGGTGCTGAAAACGCTGCTCGCAGCGGGTACGCCTGTAAACAGGGAGGCCACGACGACGGCGATGAGGAATCCGACGACGAACCCTGGAACCAGAGGCGGGCGCGTGCTCGAGCTTGCCTTGTGCGCATGCTCATGGCGCACTTCCACCACGCGGCGCTCCACAATGCCCACCACTGCGACCACGACTGCCAGGCATACCACGCGGCCAAGCTTGGCGGCCGTTGCCAGGTCAGAAACGGAAGGGTCGTAAATATTCGCAGCCGCGACAACTTGGCCGACCTCGTGAATGGAAGCCCCCAGCCACACGGCGGCCTGCGTGGGCGTCAGGTTCAGCGCGTGGGCAGCCGTCGGCAAAGCGACGAGGGCGACTGTTCCGAAAACCGTTACACATGCAATGGCGGTGGCCACGGCATCATCGGCGTCCTCGTGACTGCGCGCAGAAACAACGGGGGAGATGCCGGCAACTGCGGAGGCTCCACAGATTGCGGTGCCCGATGTTGTCAGAATGCCGGTCGCATGGCTGACATGCATGAAGTAGGTCAGCAGATACCCCGCCACCATTGTCACCGCGACGGCACAGATGATCGTGGCAATCGTTCCGGCCCCCAGAGCCGCGATGGCGGGTAGTGAGAGGCGGAAGCCCAGCAGCACCACTCCGGCGCGCAGAACAGTCTTGGCTGAAAAGGCAATGCCCGGCTCGCAGATCGATGGAATCAGTTTCGTGTTGCGCACGGCAACACCGAGAAGGATCGCCACCAGCATCGAAGACAGCAACGGCACGAACAGGTTGATCAGCCAGGCAATACCTGCGACTGCACAGGCGTATAGCACGCCAGGCAGCAGGCGCGTGAAGTGAGTCCAAAAATTCACCATCCACGTATATCACACGCCCTGCAGAGAATGACGGAGCTTTTTTCGCTGAGCCCTTGCGACGTACCATTGGGGCATTGGAGTACACGCGAAGCGGAGAACGCAATGGAGAATACGGCCCAGATGCCATACGATGATGAGCCTGCTCAAGGTCGCCCGGAGACCAGGAAATCCTTGCGAGACTTTTTTACTCGCGCAAGACCCGCTTCGTCTTACGTGCGTTGGAAGTGATAGTTGTCGTAGCTGCAGTGTGCGTGCTGATCTCGACATTTTTTATTTCAGTTCTGCAAATACGTGGCACATCGATGGAGCCGACGTTTATCCAGCGGACGAAGCGGCCGAAGAACCCATTGCCACATATGGAAATGCTGCAGACGGCAACCTCGTCATCGAAGCCTCCAATACGACTGGAATATTCCGCGATCTCACGCAGATTCCGGACGGAGATGCCCTTTGCTTTACAGACGTCACTGGAGCGGTCTACAGCTACCACGTCCTGACAGTGGAAACGATTGAGAACGACGATGTCAGCGCTCTGCGTGAGCGCAGTGACGAATGGGACCTCACGCTGGCGGCGCCATCGTTTTCTGGTCAGCAGAAAACCCTTCTGCGTTGCGCAGCCGATTCTTAAAATGCCTCAGTAACTGACACAAATCGGATATTTGGCCCTGCTATCATCGAGGCTTGTATTGCGAGGACGCCGAGCGGACAGATATTCTGCGGGCAGACATGCTGCAAGCACCCCGCACGTTCACCGAAGGAAGAGTGCCATGGAAATTTCGCCGTTTGTTCGCAACCTGCCCAAAGTCGAGCTGCACCTGCATATCGAGGGCACGCTCGAACCCGAACTCAAGTTCGCACTGGCCGAGCGCAACGGAATCACCCTGAAAGAATCCACGCCGGACGAAGTGAGGCAGTCCTACGCCTTTACCGACCTGGCCTCATTCCTCGCCTCCTACTACGACGGCATGAACGTGCTGCGCACCAGTGAAGACTTCTACGACCTCGCCCTGGCATACCTGACAAAAGCCGCCGAACAGAACGTGCGTTACGTGGAAATGTTCTTCGACCCGCAGGCGCATACCTGCCGCGGCATCGACTTCCACACCGTCATCAGCGGGCTGCACCGCGCCCAGCTCGAAGCAGAGTCCACCCTGGGCATCCAATCCGCGCTCATCATGTGCTTCCTGCGCGACTTCCAGGCCGAATACGCGATGGCAACACTGCTCGAAGCCCTGCCATACAAGGACTGGATCATCGGCGTGGGGCTGGACTCAGATGAAACGGGAAATGCGCCAGACAAGTTCACCGAGGTGTTCGCCCGCGCGCGTCGCGAAGGCTTCCTGCTCACCATGCACGCCGACGTGGATATCGCCCACTCCATTGATCACATCCGCCAGCTTATCGACACCATCAAGGTTGACCGCATCGACCACGGAACGAACGTTATCGAAGACCCGGAACTCGTGCAGTATCTGGTGGACAGCAACATCGGCCTGACATGCTGCCCTGTGTCGAATACGTGGGTATCCGACGGCTCCAAAGTCCCGCTGATCAAGGAACTGGCCGACAGGGGCGTCAAGGTCACTGTCAACTCAGATGACCCCGCCTACTTCGGCGGCTACATTGCGGAAAACTTCCAGCTCCTGGCTAACGAGTCCGAGGTCGACCACGCGTTCCTCGCCCAGCTCAGCCTCAACGCAGTAGACATTTCGTGGGCTGCGCCCAGTCTTAAAGAAAAGCTGCGCGCACAGATCAACGCCGCACTGCAGTAATCATTGGTGCCCCGTGAGTGGTGGCGCCGCCCTCGTCAATGAGGAACGAGGGTGAGCGGGCCACAGCACACGGCACAAGCTGAACCGAGCGCGGGCAGATTTTGTCATTATGACTGGTGAGGGTGAATAATAATCGCTGAGCACGTGACATCACGTGCCCCGCAAGATTCGCAGCGAGGCTGGAGGCTACTGAGCATTCGCTGCATAGTGGTCACCGGATCGCAGTGAACCTTCGCGCCTGGAAACAGCCTAAATGTGAGGGTACATGTTGACCACAAAACCAGAGCAGCGTAACTACAAGGTTGCGGCGCTCGTCGGACTGATTGCCGGCCTCTTCTCCGCCATCGTGAAATTCGGCTGGGAAGTTCCGTTCCCACCACGCACACCTGAACGCAATGCAACCAATCCTCCGCAATCCACACTCGAAATGCTCGGAATGTCACCCGACATGTCCCACACGTCGGTGATCTATAACGGCAACGAGCTTCCGATCTACTCCTTCATCATTCACTTCTCGTTCGCGATCTTCTTCGCACTGCTGTACTGCCTGCTCGCTGAGGTCTGCAAGCAGGTCACTCTGTGGCAGGGCGCAGCATTCGGCATCGTCGTGTACATCGTTTTCCATGTCATTTTGATGCCCGCCATCGGCATTGTGCCCGCCCCGTGGGAGCAGCCCTTCGCTGAGCACTTCTCAGAGTTCTTCGGGCACATCGTGTGGATGTGGTCCATTGAAATCGTGCGCCGCGATCTGCGTAACCGCATCACGCACCAGCCGGATCCTGAACTGGAGACTGTTGCCGCAAAATAACGCTCGCGAGGGGCGAGGTGATGCTCGAGCGGCTTGCGCCGGTAGCGGCAGTGCTTCCGGACAGGCACGTGACCTGATAAACGTGGGGCCCGCAGTCTACTGACTGCAGGCCCCACGACACTTTCAGCAGGCACACGCCCGGTCGAACCTCAACGGGCCACCCGGCGCGACCTTATTGGGAAAGTGAGAAGTGAACTCACTCGCCCTTGTCGCCGCTAAGTGCGTCCTTTGCGCGATCGGCCAGAGCGCGAGCGCCAGCAGCGGCATCCTCGGCAGCTCCCTTGATCTTTTCGGAGGCGTTTTCCAGAACGTCCTTGGCCTTGCCTTCGGCGTTCTGAACCTTGCCTTCAGCCTCGAGATCCTTGTCGCCGCTGACATCTCCAGCAGTTTCCTTGACCTTACCGGCAGCCTTGTCGAAAGTGTTCTCCAGATCTGACATAGCGAACCTCCTTTGTTATGTGAATTGGTACACGTTTACTTTCTCATTACCAGGCCTCGTGCGCAAGAGAAAAGAGGCAGATTCTCCCATGCGCGTAATTTCGAGGTCGAATTGCGATATGAACGCTCACATCTGCGCCATTTCGTGAGACACTACTGATACGGGAACGCTCGACCTGCACCGTGCACCATCCGGTATTGTGCCTCGCGCGTTCCTGATTTCATGCACAATGCGTCGCGTCATCTGTTCACAGAAAGGACTGTGGTTGTGATAGCGCATCACTCTGTTCGACCTCCCTCGATGATGGATGTGGCGGCAGCGGCAGGGGTGTCGCATCAGACCGTCTCCCGAGTCCTCAATGCCAGTGCAAAAGTCGCACCAGATACGCGTCAGCGGGTTCTCGATGCCATTGAACGATTGGGATACCGCCGCAATTCTGTGGCTCGCGCACTCGTGACACGCCGCTCCGGAACCCTCGGCCTGATCACCACCACATCAACGCATTACGGCCCGACGTCCATGCTGGTGTCCATTGAGCTCGCCGCCAGCCGGGCCGGCTATTTCCTCGCCGTGGCGCCGATTGATTCGTGTACACCTGACACGCTGGGCGACGCGATCGACCATATGCTCGGCCTGGCAGTTGAAGGCATCGTTATTTTGGCTCCCATCGAAGACATTGCGGAGGATCTGGGAACGATCCGCGTGTCTGTCCCCGTGGTGGCAGTGACGTCGGCCAGTACAGCAGAATCTCTGGGCGTCGTGCCGGTCGCGGTGGATCAGTATGAGGGGGCACGCCTGGCTGTTGAGCATCTGGTCAGCCACGGGCACACGGCGATTACCCACCTGGCAGGCCCGTCCGACTGGTTCGAAGCTCAGGGGCGCGAAAAGGCTTATTGTGACGTGATGGCTCGCCACGGGCTAACGCCCTGTGTCTATTCCACGCGAGGGTGGGAAGCGTCCGTCGGATTCGAGGTTGGCACAGCGATCGCGAACGGCACCTTACCCACCGCTATTTTTGCGGCAAATGACCCGCTTGCGCTGGGCCTGATCAACGCGTTCACCAGTGCGGGCATAACGGTGCCGGGTGACGTGTCGGTGGTCGGGTTCGATGATGAGCCGGGCGCACGCTACTTCATGCCACCGCTGACCACGGTGCGTCAGGATTTTCGCGGGCTGGGAGAGGCGGTTGTCACCGTCATGATGCACGCGTTGGAAGGCCGGGCCCCAGATGCGCCCACGCTGCTCACTCCTGAGTTGGTCGTGCGCGCCTCCACCGCCGCCCCGCCTCTTTCTGCGCATTGACGAGGGGGACGAGGCGCACTTCGTCGCGTGGCATCTGGAAAATTGATTGCGTGAAAACGGTTCCATTCCTGGACACAGTGTGTTAACGTTAACCTCACTGGATCAAACAAAGCAGAAACGGCGTGGTGGCATGCTGGAGAGGACATCGAAGCCGATGTCTGATCAACGCATGATCAGGTGGGCGAGTCACCCTCGGCGCTCACACTACGACCGAGACGAATGCTGATGTGGAGGACTCAATGGACGTGCGAAACCCGGACACGTGGAGCGCTGAACTGACCAGCCGTGTAGCCAAGACGCGTGCCCTCGTCGCTGAACTTCATGCGGAACTGCCCAAATGGGGGCTGATCGTGTGGACGGCAGGAAACGTGTCGCAGCGAATCAGAGGAGAAGCCGAAGACGGCTCCCAGGACCTGCTCGTCATCAAGCCGTCGGGAGTGTCCTATGACGAGCTGGACGCCGACGCGATGGTGGTGTGTGACCTGGAAGGAAACCTGATCCTGGGTGAAGGATCCCCCTCGTCCGATACGGCAGCTCACGCCTATGTCTACCGGCACATGCCTGAAGTAGGCGGCGTCGTGCATACCCATTCCACCTACGCGACCGCGTGGGCAGCGCGCGGCGAAGAAATACCGTGCGTGCTGACCATGATGGGCGACGAATTCGGCGGCCCCGTTCCTGTTGGTCCGTTCGCATTGATCGGAGATGACTCCATCGGGCGCGGAATTGTGGATACCTTGAAGGATTCTCGCAGCCCGGCAGTGCTGATGCAGAACCACGGGCCCTTCACGATCGGCAAAGATGGGCGCGCCGCAGTCAAAGCCGCAGCGATGGTTGAAGAAGTGGCGCGAACCGTCCACATTGCCAGACAGCTGGGCGAGCCGATTTCGATCCCTCAGGACAAAATCGACAGTCTCTACGCGCGCTATCAAAACGTGTATGGGCAGCACAGCAAGTAGCAAGGTCGGCGAGCCACACGCGCAGACACTGACCACAACACCACGAAACTAAGGAACAATACTCATGACGAGTTTCTATGACTCACGCGAAGTCTGGTTCTTCACCGGAAGCCAGGACCTTTATGGAGAAGACACCCTCAAGCAGGTAGCCGACCAGTCGCAACAGGTCGTGACGCTGCTGAACGAATCCGGGCTGATGCCTGCACCAATTGTGTGGAAGCCGGTGCTCAAGGATTCCGACTCGATTCGTCGCGCCATGCTGGACGCCTCCGGTGATGACTCGGTGCTCGGTGTCATCACGTGGATGCACACGTTCTCACCGGCAAAAATGTGGATCCGCGGCCTCGAAGTCCTCACGAAGCCAATGCTGCATCTGGCCACCCAGGCCGACGTGGAGATCCCCTGGGACAGCATCGACATGGACTTCATGAACCTCAACCAGGCAGCTCACGGAGACCGTGAATACGGCTACATCCTGGCGCGCCTGGGCGTCGCACGCACCACCGTCGTGGGCCACGCATCCAACCCGAACGTCGCTCGAAAAGTCTCACGCTGGATCCGTGCCGCAGCAGGGTGGGCTGCCGCTCACGAGCTGCGCGTTGTGCGCTTCGGTGACAACATGCGCAACGTCGCGGTGACCGAAGGGGATAAGACCGAGGCTGAGCGCCGACTGGGAGTATCTGTGAACACGTGGGGAGTCAACGATCTTGTCGAAGCAGTGGAAGCGGTCAGTGACGCTGACATCGACACCCTCCTTGACGAGTACGACGAACTGTATGACATCGCACCTGAACTGAAGAAAGACGGTGAACGCCACGACTCATTGCGGTATGCCGCCCGTCAGGAAATTGCGATGCGCTCATTCCTTGAAGCGCGCGGAGCCTGCGCATTTACCACGAACTTCGAAGACCTTGGAGCCCTTCGGCAGCTGCCCGGTCTGGCCGTGCAACGCCTGACAGCCGACGGGTATGGATTCGGTGCCGAGGGCGACTGGAAAACAGCTGTTCTTGTGCGCATCGCCAAAGTGATGGGTGAAGGTCTGCCGGGCGGTGCCTCCCTGATGGAGGACTACACCTATAACCTTGTCCAAGGCGAAGAAATGATCCTGGGTGCGCACATGCTGGAAGTGTGTCCGTCGTTGACTCAGTCGCGCCCGCGCCTCGAAATACACCCACTCAGCATCGGGGATCGTGAAGACCCGGTGCGCCTCGTGTTCAATGCTGATGCGCGGCCAGGAGTCGTGGTGTCACTGGCCGATATGCGTGACCGCTTCCGCCTCACTGCCAATGCTGTTGACGTCATCGAGCCGCCGCATGACATGCCGAAGTTGCCGGTTGCCCGGGCAATGTGGAAGCCGAAGCCTGACCTGTACACTTCGGTTGAAGCATGGCTCACTGCCGGCGGAGCGCACCACACGGCGATGTCCACGCAGATTGACGTCGAGACGTGGCAGATGTTCGCTGTTATGGCTCAGATGGAGTTGCTTGTCATCGACGAGGACACGACGGCACGTTCCTTCGCCGATCACGTGCGCTGGAATCAGGTCTATTACCGACTGGCGGCAGGCCTCTAAAGCGCGCTGCCGGGGCACCCTCTGCAGGTTTACGCCGAGTGACGAGGGTGCCCGGACGAGTGCTTGAGGGTGCCAAAACGCCTCCGCTTCGCCGTTTAAAAGCCAAAAGCGGCGCAAAAAACTGAGATTCGCCACGAAAATCGCCAAAAAGTGGTGTTGAACCTGACAAAAGGCCGTTGGACTGTTTAGGGTTTTCTCAGTGGTCATGTCCAGTGACCCCCAATGAACTGCAAGAGGAGATATATACATGTCTGTCAACCGTACCGAACTGGTTGCCGCCATTGCTGAGCGCGCCAACCTCACCAAGGTCCAAGCCGATGCCGCACTGGCAGCATTCCAGGACGTTCTGATCGACTCACTGTCCAAGGGTGAGCCGGTCAAGGTCACCGGCCTCATGTCAGTGGAGCGCGTTGAGCGCGCCGCCCGCACCGGCCGCAACCCCCGCACGGGTGAAGAAATCCAGATCCCCGCTGGCTACGGCGTGAAGATCTCGGCCGGTTCGACCCTGAAGAAGGCTGTTTCGAACAAGTGAAGATGATGCCACGTTGACGGTGGCATGATCGGCAACACTGTTGCCACTTCATACGAGTGTGGGGCAGGTATCGCACGCGATACCTGCCCCACACTCGTCTCAGCGTCTGTCGCTGTGCTGTTGGCGCCCTATTCGTCTGCGCGCCGCGCAGCATCTCCCGGCCGCACCGGCACGATTGAGGCGCGTGATCCGGCATCAGGATATGCGCGCCTGTAATTCTCCAGCCAGGCGTTCGCGAAATCGTCAACACCGCTGCGCTCCACGAGCGCCCACACTGACCCGCCAAAGCCGGCACCGAACGCCGACGCAGCCGGCGCACCCAGTTCGCGAGCACGGCGCTGCAGATCATTCGTCTGAGGAACCTGATTGCCCAGATTCTCATCCGCATTGCGATGCGACGCATCAGCGGCAGCACCAAACGCATCGATATCGCCAACATCCAGCGCATCGAGTGCCTGCGGCACCAAAACGGTCGATTCACGGATGAACGCATCCAGTCGCGTGAGCAGGTCCGGCTCGTCAGCAAGTATGCGGCGCATCTGCTCCACCGCATCTCCGGAGGACGCCAACGCATCAGCCAGGCTGGCATCTGCGCGCCCGGTCGCCTTGTTCCACTGCGTCACAATTGCCGCAATTCGAGCCGACAGCGCGTTGTACGAATCGCGCGCACTGCCCGTCTTTTCCGCCAGGACACCGCTGACCGCCACGACGAACGTCCACGTGTCGTCGAGTGTCACCGAACGGTGCTCCTGGATCGGGCAAAACGAAAACTCAGTGAGCTGACCGTCGTGGCAACACATCATGGCGGTGTGATCCTGCGAGCCACCGAAGGTGCCCACGCCACGCACACCCTCCAACGACCCGAACGATAAACCGTTCTCGCAGCACGAGTAGTATCCGGCCTCATCGGCGCGCGAGTGAATGTTCGCCTTCCACTCCTCACGCTCACGCAGATCGTTGTGATCAATCAAAGCCAGCGCCGACGCCACGACCAGCGCAGACGACGAACTCATTCCGGAGGCCAACGGCAAATCGGAATCAAAGCTCAGGTGCGCAGGTTTGAGCTGGCCGAAATTGAGTGTCAGGCGATCCACCACCGCCTGAACGTAGTGACCCCAGTGGCCGGCAGGAAGAGTGCTCGCCGCACCTGCACCAACCTCAACGCGATCCGGCAGTGCGGTCGTCTGAGCTGAAATGCCACCGTCTGGCGAGTCCCCCTCGTCCAACGTGACGCGAATGCCGCGATCGACTGCCGCGACGATGGAATGGCCACCGGCGTAATCCGTGTGCTTGCCGAACACTTCCAGTCGGCCGGGAACAAACCAGGAAGTCACAGGCGGACCTCGTGATTCTCCAGCGCTGCCGCCACCGAGGCGATATCGCCGCGATTCGACATATCCAGTACGCCCTCATCACAGCGGATCACCGCGTAAGAATCACCATCGGCAATGGCTTGACGTACAGCATCGGTGATCTCATACTCACCGCGAGCAGACGGCTTGATCGTGCGGGCTGCCTCGAAGATGGCCGGCGAACACTTCCAGCAGTTCATCGAAATCAACGCACCCTCACCCAGGCGCTCAATCGTGGCGGCATCGGGCTTTTCCACCAGCTCATCGAGGTTGCCGTCCGCATCGGCCGTGGCCAGCGCGAAAGCCGCAATACGGTCGGCTGCAATGTTCGAACGCTCCACCATTGCCTCGCGCGTGAAACCGGCAAGACCCGACCCGTCGACCTGTGCGAGCTGGAGCAGAGCATCAACGGGATAGAAATTATCCGAGTTGAGCACCAGGATCGGCTCACCGGCCGCGAAATCCTCAGCAGAGAGCACCGCGTTCGCCGTGCCGAGGGGTTTGTCCTGGATCGCGTAGCTGACGGTGATGCGCTGTTTGTCCACCGAATCGTAGTAGTCGCGAATCATGTCGTGCTCAGGGCCGATCACCAGGCAAATATCAGTGAAACCGGCGTCGGCTAGGGCGCTCATGACGTGGTCGAGGAAAGGACGCCCCACCGAAATCATGGCTTTGACACCGGAATCAGCTGCGCGCTTTTGCTCAGCCGACAGCTGCGTGTCCCCAGAATCTTTCCGCATGCGCGAGCCGAGACCGCGCGCCAAAATAACCGCCTTGTGATGTGCCTGTGCCATGTCATCCTCCTGTGGACGTCGAGGCGTGATCAAACCTTCCAGCAAAGTGCCGGTTCCAGTCTAGTGGGATCACAGAAGGTAGCGCAGGACTGCCTCGGCAATGATGCGTGGAAAAACGAAGGTGGGCAAGATTCATTGAAGTGTCAAGACGAGGAGGGTAGACTGTGTCACTCACTGACAATGATGGAACGACCGCAGGGCGGCCATCGAATTGACGAGGGCGTCCCTGCAGTGTCTGTCCGTTCAATTCAAGAGGACATGATGTCACGAATTCATTTCGGTACAGGTGGCTGGCGCGCGATTATCGGCGACGAATTCACACGCCACAACGTTCGCCTCCTGTGTGCAGCGCTGGCAAGCCGCATTAAAGACGAAAACAACGCAGAAAAAGGCCTGGTCATCGGCTACGACAGGCGATTCCTGTCGGATCTGGCCGCCACGTGGGCAGCAGAAGTATTTGCCGGTGAAGGAATCACCTGCCAGGTCATCCGCATCACGCAGGCCCCCACACCCATGATCATGTGGACGGTCAAGAACCAGGGACTGCCCTACGGCATGGCGATCACCGCCTCCCACAACCCCGCCATCTACAACGGCATCAAGGTCTTTACCGAGGGCGGCAAGGATGCCAACGAAGATGTCACCGCTGACATCGAACGCCGCATGGAAGCCATTGAAGGCGCAGGGGAAGAACAGATCCCCTCGGTCACCTACCAGGCTGGGCTGGACAGTGGCGCCATCACTGAAATTAACCCCTTCAACGGATATATCGACTCGATTTGCGAACAGATCGATATGCAGGCGATCCGTGAAGCGAACCTGCATATCGCCCTCGACCCTATGTATGGCGTCTCGCGCACCTCGCTGCAGACGATTCTGATGACCGCGCGCTGCGAAGTGGACACGATCCATGACCGCCACGACACACTGTTCGGCGGACGCATGCCGGCGCCGACGAAAGCCACGCTGGACGCTCTGACACAGTACGTGCTGGACAACAACTGTGCGCTGGGACTGGCTACCGACGGCGACGCCGACCGTATCGGCGTAATCGATGACCAGGGTGAATTCCTGCACCCGAACCAGCTGCTCGTCCTGCTGTACTACTACCTGCTCAAATACAAGGGATGGAAAGGCCCGGTGGTGCGTAACGTCGCCACAACCTCGCTGCTGGACGAAGTGGCCGCAAAGTTCGGTGAGACCTGCTACGAGGTGCCCGTCGGATTCAAATGGGTGTCCTCGAAGATGCTGGAAACAGATGCGATCCTGGGCGGCGAATCCTCCGGCGGCATTACCGTGCGTGGACACATCCACGGCAAGGACGGCATCTATGCGGCTGCACTGCTGGTCGAGATGATCGCCGTGATCGGCAAGCCCATGAGCCAGATCTACCACGAAATCACCGGACAGTTCCCGCCGCACTACATGGCGGAAACCGACTTTGCATTCGCACCCGAACGCAAGCTCGAAATCCTCAAGACACTGATGGAAGACAAGAAACTGCCTGAATTCACCAGGCCAGTTGAGTCAGTGTCCTACAAGGACGGCTGCAAGGTCTACTTCGACCAGGGGTGGATCATCGCTCGCTTCTCCGGCACCGAGCCGCTGCTGCGTATCTTCTGCGAGATGCCGACCAGGGAAGAAGCCGAAGCCACGTGCGAGCAGCTGCGTGAATTCCTCCACCTGTGACATTCGAACCACGTCACGGCCCCGGGCCCATTGGCACAGGCCGGGACGTGGGCGAACTTCTACAATGAGGGGTGACCCATTCGTCAGGGCGTTGCGTCGCCCTCGTCAATGACACACAACTACGAAGGAGTTGGAATGCTGATCCACGTCGCCTCGAGCGAGGAAGAAATCGGATCCCTGGGTGCAGACCTGATCGAAAAACTGTACGCAGACAAGCCCACCGCAGTGCTGGGCACTGCGACAGGATCATCACCCGTGCCGCTGTACCGCGAACTCGTCGCGCGTCACCAGACGGGCACACTCTCATTCGCCAAGGGACAGTTCTTCCAGCTCGATGAGTACGTCGGAGTTCCGCGCGAACACCCGCAGTCCTACTGGCGTTTCCTGTGCGAGAACATCGTCGACCACATCGACCTGCCCAAAGGCGGCCTCAATGTACCTGACGAACGCGACGGCAACACCCTGGATGAAGCCGCTGCAGCATACGATGCGCGGATCCGCGAAGCAGGAGGCGTTGACCTGCAGATCCTGGGAATCGGATCAGACGGACACATCGGATTCAACGAGCCCGGCGGATCCCTCTCATCACGCACTCACTCGGGCGCACTGTCACGCCAGACCCGTCAGGACAACGCACGTTTCTTCGACGGCGACTTGGAGCAGGTGCCCACCCACTGCATCACGCAGGGACTGGGAACGATTATGGAGGCCCGTCAGCTGCTTATGATCGCCACAGGTGAAAACAAGGCCGAGGCTGTGAAGGAACTGATCGAAGGCGGCGTGTCAGCGCGCTGGCCTGCCACCATTATCCAGTTCCACCCCGCAGTGACTGTGCTGCTGGACGAAGCGGCAGCCTCTCAGTTGGAGATGGTGGAACTGTACGAAGCGGAGTGGGCATCGCGCCACTGACCTGCTTCACAGCTGCCGTACCATGATCGCGGCGGCGAGACTTTTCACACTCAGGCTCTCGGCCCGAATCAGGTCGAGGGCCTGAGCCGTCCCACTTACAATGAAGGTATGTGTGACGTCGAAGCAGTGGCCGAAACAGTGACAGACCCAGGCGAACCCGTAAGCCCGGCAGATCCTGGCAGTCCTGCCGGCGGTGGTGCAGGTCCGTCGACCAGCACCGGCCTGTTGGAACGCACCGAGGTCAAAGAGAAGGAAAAAGACCCCGGTGATGGCGATCGGTTCGCACACTTTGTGCGAAAGGACCGCGTATCCTCCTCGCTGATTACCGGACAGCCGGTGGTGGCACTGTGCGGGAAAGTGTGGATCCCCTCGCGTGAGGCCTCACAGTACCCGGTGTGCCCGACCTGCAGGAAGCTGCGCGATCAAATGGGCAAGAACGGCGGAAACTGGCCATTTTCAAACGGAGGGCGGGGCGGTTCCGGCAAGTGAAAGACCAGGGACATTCCTCCGCTTCACCATCGGTTTCCGCGGCGGCCCAACTTCCACCTGCTTTCCCGGCTCGCGCCGCGTGGGGCACCGCTGGAAGTCTGCGTGCCTGGCAGGCAGCCGCACTCGAGCAGTACCTGAACGCCCAACCTCGGGACTTTCTTGCTGTCGCCACACCCGGAGCCGGAAAAACGACATTCGCGCTGCGCGTAGCGGTCGAACTGATGGGCGCAGGTGTCGTCTCGAAAATCACCGTGGTCTGCCCGACCGAACACCTGAAAACCCAGTGGGCCGACGCGGCGGCGCGCGTCGGTATCCACATTGATCCTGCTTTCTCAAACTCCCAGGGACGTGCAGGCTCGCATTTCGACGGCGTGGCGGTGACCTACGCTCAGGTCGCTGCAAACCCGCACGTCCACTCCTCACGTACCCGTGCATTTCGCACGCTGGTGATCTTGGATGAAATCCACCACGCCGGCGACGCGCTGTCATGGGGTGACGGCATCGGGGTCGCATTCGGGGAAGCAACCAGGCGCCTGTCCCTGACCGGCACCCCCTTCCGCTCGGACTCCTCTCCCATCCCGTTTGTGCGATACGTCGAGGGGAGTGACGGTATCCGCCGCTCGCAGGCCGACTTCACCTACGGGTACGGAGATGCGCTGCATGACGGTGTCGTGCGACCGGTCCTGTTCATGTCCTATTCCGGTGACATGGCATGGCGCACCAGCGCCGGCGATGAGTACCACGCCCGACTGGGGGAGCATTCCACCAAGGACATCATGAAGCAGGCATGGCGCACCGCCTTGGATCCGAAAGGGGAGTGGATCTCCGCTGTCCTGCAGGCAGCCGATCAGCGCCTGTCACAGGTGCGGCGCGCAATTCCCGACGCTGGCGGACTGGTGATCGCCTCCGACCAGTCGGCGGCACGCGCCTACGCGCAGCGCCTGCGCGCCATCACAGGAAAGCCGGCCACTGTCGTGCTCTCCGATGATGCGGACGCCTCCGATCGTATCGATCACTTCCGCGAATCCACTGACCGATGGATGGTTGCTGTGCGCATGGTGTCTGAGGGGGTAGACGTGCCGCGACTGTCAGTCGGCGTGTACGCCACAAACACCTCGACCTCGCTGTTCTTCGCGCAGGCTGTCGGCCGTTTTGTTCGAGCCAGACGACGAGGCGAAACATCCACCGTCTTTATCCCTTCCGTAGTGCCGCTGCTGGATCTGGCAGGGCAGATGGAAGTGGAACGCGACCACGCCCTCGACAAACCGCATCACGGCCCTGATGACCCAACCGTGATGGACACCAGTGCGGAAGACCTGCTGATGGCACAGGCCAACAAGGTGGAAAATGCGAGTTCGGAACTGACCGGAACGTTCGAAGCACTCGGCGGGGATGCCGAGTTCGACGCAGTCTTGTTCGAAGGATCGTCGTGGGGATCAGGCGCTGAGGTCGGATCGATCGAGGAGCAGGAATACCTGGGGATTCCCGGTCTGCTCGATGCCGACCAGGTGACGACGCTGCTCAAAGCCAGGCAGGCGGAGCAGATCAAGACCCAGCGCCGTCAGAGCGATGCGAAGAACCTGCGCGACGCAAATGCAGGGATCTCGGATCACCGGGCACGCGCCGCGAAACGCAAGGAGCTGTCGCGTCTGGTCGGCCAGTGGTCGCGGCGCTCAGGCGATTCACATGCACTGATTCATTCACAACTGCGTCAGCGTTGCGGCGGACCGGAGGTCGCGCGGGCAACCACCGCGCAGATTGACGCACGTATCGCTCTTTTGAGAGGCTGGTTCGTAGGGCGCGCATAAAGGTGCCCAGCGCTTTGGGACGACCCGGATGCGGTGATCACGTGGGGACGGCCCCAATTGAAAGGGGCTGCATCATGCATTGGCTCGTTCTTGTTCTCTCCGGCGTTTTTGAGGCAGTGTGGGCGACCGCGCTGTCCAAGTCTGAAGGGTTCACCAAGGTGGTGCCCATCATCGTGTTTATCCTCGGAGCAGCGATCTCGATGGGCGGCCTGGGGTGGGCGCTCAAAGAAATCCCCGTGGGCACCGGCTACGCGGTGTGGGTCGGGATTGGTGCAGGCACGACTGCGCTGTGGGCAATGCTCAGCGGTGCAGAACCCGTGCGCGTGGTCCGCATCCTGTTACTGTGCGGAATCATCGCGTGCGTCATCGGCCTCAAGCTCGTGTCCGGTGACGACGGTGTCGCTGCTGCCGCACCATCAGAGGGCGCAGGGGTGACGTCCACCACCGCCGGCGACAACTAAGATCAGTCCAGCTCCACGTAGCGCGTGGAGACTGCAGCTTCACCTTCAGACAGTCGCCACGCCTGGTAAGGCAGCTCGTTGCGTGATTTCAAGTGATGGTCGCGTGCCTGCTTGAGCGCATCGATGCTCCACAGTTCACTGCGAATCTCACCGTCGACAACCAGCGGGATCTGCAGAGGGCGCGCCTTCTGCTTCGTCAGCTCTTCTTCGGCAGCCTTCCGTGTCGAAGCCGTGACCAGGAGTTCCTCGTAGGCGTAGCCTTCCTCGTCGTAGAGGCGGCCGGCGTACTTGCGGCCACCGACCGTGCTCTTGGACTGCGATTTCTTGGCAACGGGCTGCATGACGCCGTCTGAATCTTCACGAGCCACCATCTTGTACACCAGCGCCGCGGTCGGAACCTTGGACCCGGTCACCAGGCGAGTGCCCACGCCGTAGGAGTCCACGGGTGCCGCGCCCAGGGCGGCTATCGCATATTCGTCGAGGTCGGACGTGACGGTGATCTTCGTGGATGTGGCGCCCAGTGAATCAAGCTGGCCGCGCACCGTGAACGCCTGCGCCACCAGGTCACCGGAATCGATGCGCACGCACCCGAGCTCCTGACCCACTGCGCGGGCAGCCTCAACAGCGTTGACGACCCCTTGCGGAATGTCATAGGTGTCAACCAGCAGCGTGGTCGAGGCGCCAAGCAGATCGATCTGCGCGTCGAAAGCTTCGCGCTCGCTGTCATGGAGCAGCGTGAACGCGTGAGCGGACGTGCCGATAGTCGGAATGCCGTAGCGGATACCTGCTTCCAGATCCGAGGTGCCGGCAAATCCGCCGATCACTGCGGAGCGGGCAGCTGAAACGGCGGCGCGTTCATGGGTGCGGCGCGCACCCATATCCAGGCAGGGACGGCCGTGAGCTGCGATCGTCATGCGGGATGCCGCAGATGCGATCGCACAGTCATGGTTGAGGACCGACAACAGCAGCGTTTCCAGCAGCACACATTCTGCGAAGGAGCCCTCCACGGTCAGCAGTGGCGAGCCGGCGAAATAGCATTCGCCTTCCTGGTAGCCGTCGATCGTGCCGCCGAAACGGAAGCCTCTGAGATAATCCAGCGCATCGTCGGACACGATTTTCTGATCGTGGAGCCAGTCGATTTGCTGGTCGGTGAATTCGAAACGCTCCAGCGCCTCGAGGATGCGGCCGGTGCCCGCAACGACACCGAAACGGCGGGTTGCTGGCAGGCGACGACCGAACAGTTCGAAGACCACTTTGCGGGACGCGGTTCCGCGTTTCATCGCAGCGTCCAGCATGGTCAGCTCATACATGTCTGTTAACAGAGCAGTTGAAGGTGAAGCAGGCATACCCTCAATCTACTCTCTTCTCACCGGAAAGACCGACTCGCCGGCAATCCGCTTGCCACTCAAAAGGCCAGTGGAAGCACCATGAAATGAGTGTGAATGGCCAGAAGCGGCGCGCGCGAAAATGCACTGCGTCAAAACGGCACGGCTAAACCTGCGGGGCCATACGCTTAGGAGCATGAGCGGGAGGTCTATGACAACGTCGTTTCACGACCGTGCGGTTCCTGATCAGCCGCGCGAGGATGCCTCGTCATGCCCATTGGCACAGTGGCAAACCGTGGTGTGGGATGACGTGGTGAACCTGAACGACTACGTGGTAGAAGTGCTGATTCGACACTTCGGATACTCGCGTCACGCTGCCGACGAACTGACTGCGCAGATCCACACATTCGGCCGGGCCGTCGTGTCAACTGGAATCAGAGAACGCATGGAAGCTGATGTGCTGGCCATGCACGGATACGGCCTGCACGCCACGCTGGAGCAACTCACATGATCACTGCGTTCGCACTGCAGGAAGCCGGATACGTCTGCAACGTGTCGACGCAGTTCCTGCACCTGTTGCGCCAGCTCATTGAAGAAATACTGGTCGTCCTCGACGAGCCGGGCGAACTGTCCACCTTCGTGCTCGCCGCCACCGAAGTGGAAACCACGCGCGATGAGCCACACGACCCGGCACTGGGGAGCCTGCTCCCGCCCATGAGCGACGACCCACCGGAGGCGGCGAATCTGCGGGCCCTGACCGAAGACTTCCTGCGTGCGGAAAAAGCGGCGCGACTGCGGCGGATCCACACCGAACTCTCGTCTGCAATCGGCACAGACACGGTGGTGATAATGGTCACCCACCAGGAAGTGTGGGACTGGCTCGCTGCCCTCAATGACGTGCGACTGGCTCTGGCGGGTGAACTGGGTATTGACTCACGTGAAGCGGAGAATAAAGTCGCTGAGCTTGCGCACGCATGTGACCTGGAGCAGCCGCTCAGCGAGGCAACGATGAGTGCCGGAATGTACATGATGGTCACGTGGTGGCAGGATTCACTACTGACAGCGGTGCGCGAGGAGGCCTGGTCGCATTAGTCTCCAAACATGGACAGTGCTCCGATAGGGATCTTTGACTCAGGTTTAGGCGGCTTGACGGTCGCCCGCGCCGTCATGGACAAGCTCCCTCACGAACGCATCGTCTATCTGGGGGACACAGCCCACACGCCGTACGGTCCGCGCCCAATCGCACAGGTCCGCCAGCTCGCGTTGACCTGCCTGGATGAACTGGTCGAACGCGGTGTGAAAGCACTGGTCATCGCCTGCAATACGGCGACCGCAGCAGCGCTGTCAGATGCCCGCGAACGCTACACGGCGCAGCAGGGAATCCCGGTCATCGAAGTGATCACACCGGCCGCGCGCTCAGCGATCCGTGCCACCCACAACCGCCGAATCGGCATCATCGGCACCTCCGCAACCATCCAATCCCAGGCATACAACCAGGCGCTCGCAGCAGTTCCGGACGTATCCGTCTTTTCAGCCGCATGCCCCCGCTTCGTGGAATTCGTCGAAGCAGGCATCACCACCGGGCCGGAGCTCGAGGCCGTCGCACGCGACTACCTGGCACCACTGATCGACGCCGACGTCGACACCGTCATCCTGGGGTGTACGCACTACCCGCTGTTGACTGGCATCATCAGCCAGACGATGGGTGAGGACGTCGCCCTCGTCACTTCGTCGGAAGCAACGGCCAACGACACGTACAAACTGCTGGTGGAGCGCGACATGACCGCTCCCATCCCCGAACAGGCCAGCACAGAGCAGTCGGTGCTCACCGAGCCTGCCCACGAATTCCTGACAACGGGAGCTCCTGAGACGTTCGAACACCTCGCGCGCCGATTCCTGGGACCGGAAGTGCGCTCGGCTCATAACATTCACGGTCCTGCATCTACCGCCGATGCACGGCTTGCGCGAGACGGAACGCCTCCGGATGCCGCACCCGACACACCACGGAAAGAGTGATGACATGTCAATGACGCTGACCATCATCGGATGCACCGGTTCAATGTCCGGCCCGCACTCACCTGCGTCCTGCTACCTGCTGCAGACGCAGGAAACACGTGAGGACGGCACGACGCGAACGTGGAATATTGCATTGGAGATGGGGCCGGGTGCCTTCGGGCAGCTCTGGCGCGTCATTGACCCGGCAGACCTGGACGCAGTGATCTTTTCGCACTGCCACGCCGACCACATGGGCGACGTGATTTCCCTGCACGTGCACCGCAGGTGGGGGCCGGGACGAGGCTGCGGCACACTCCTGCTGGCAGGTTCAGAACAACTGCCTGAACGGGTGCGCCAGATTGACGGGTGTGACCCGGCGGAGACGTACACCGATGAATTCGAGTTCTACCGGATGCGCCCGGGCGTTCCCTTCAACGTGGGCCCCCTGACCATCACGCCCAGCACCGCTCAACATACCGTCGAAGCCTTCGGCGTGCGCATTGAGGACGAGGGTGGCGCCACCATGTTCTTTACCGGCGACACCGACCAGTGCGACACGATTATTGAGGGTGCGCGCGGTGTCGACCTGCTGCTCAGCGAAGCCGGATTCACCGAGGCTGACACGACGCGCGGCATCCACATGTCGGGTGTACGTGCGGGCGAGGTCGCCACGCAGGCCGGTGTCAGGCGAGTGGTGCTCACTCACATTCAGCCGTGGACCCCGGTCGACACGGTGATGAGTGAACTGCGCCAGACCTGGCAGGGGGAGGCGCAGATCGCCCGCGCTGGTGACGTGTTCGAAATCTGAGGCGACCAGCCTGCGGCTGTGGGCAGTGAGCCTGCGGCTGAGGCCAGTTTCTTCAGAATTTAGGACGCCAGTACGCGTGCCACATGCGGGGCAAGCGCACGAAACGCAATGCCGCGGTGACTGATCGCATTCTTGTCCTCGGGGCTCATCTGGGCGGTTGTGCAGTCGAAGCCGTCGGGAACAAAAATCGGGTCGTAGCCGAATCCGCCGCTGCCGTGGCGTTCGCGCAGCAGGTGGCCGTGCACCTCGCCGCGTTCCACAAAAGTCTGCCCATCAGGTGTGACGAGCACTGCCGCTGACACGAATGCGGCACCGCGATGCCGATCGGGCACATCCGCAATCTGACTGAGCAGCAAGTCCAGATTCGCCGCGTCATCACCGTGATGTCCACTCCAGCGCGCTGAGAAAATCCCGGGCGCCCCGCCCAGCACGTCCACCGTGATTCCTGAATCGTCAGCGATAGTGGGCAGGCCGGTCAGTTCACACAGGTGACGCGCCTTGATCAGCGCATTGTCCTCAAAGGTGATGCCGTCTTCGACAGGTTCATCTGCGCCGGCCTGCGCCAGCGTCACGATGTATCCGTCGTGAACTCCCGGCACGAACGGATCCAGGATTGCGCGCAGCTCTGAGACCTTATGCGCGTTCGACGTGGCAAATGCCAGGACTGGTGTGGCCAGCGCGTCGCCCTCGTTCATCTCAATCCTCCAACGAGACGGTTGTGCCGACCTCGGCTTCCAGTGCGCGCTGCTGCAGGTTATGTAGCGTCGCATTGCCGGCGGTGGCCAGGTCGAGCAGCTGCCCGAGCTCCTCCCGGTCAAAGAGGGCGTGCTCAGCGGTGCCCTGAACTTCGACGAATTTACCGGAACCGGTTTGCACGACGTTCATGTCAGTCTGGGCGCGCACGTCTTCCTCGTACGGCAGGTCCAGCATGGGAACGCCGTCGATGATTCCCACTGAAATGGCGCTGACTGAGTCGGACAGCACGGGAGCGGACGCCTGTGGATGAATGAGGCCGTTTTCAGTTCCCCACCTGACAGCATCGGCCAGCGCAACCCATGCGCCGGTCACAGATGCGGTGCGGGTGCCACCGTCGGCGCGCAGCACGTCGCAATCCAGCACGATCGTGTTCTCACCGAGGGCTGCCATATCCACCACTGCGCGCAGTGAGCGACCGATGAGCCGGGAAATCTCCTGAGTGCGCCCCGAAATCTTGCCTTTGACAGATTCACGCTGACTGCGGTCCGACGTTGCGCGCGGCAGCATCGCGTATTCGCCGGTCACCCAGCCCAGGCCGGAGTCCTTCCGCCAGCGCGGGACGCCGGCAGTCAGGGATGCCACGCACAGGACGCGGGTGTTGCCTGATTCGATCAGTACGGAGCCTTCACCGGTCCCGGACCATCCGCGGGTCATGCGAACGGAACGAAGCTGGTCGAGTGCGCGCCCGTCGGCGCGAGTTTCTTCATTATTTTCAAGTGTCATAGTGACCACGGTAGTGCGAACCGTTACTGTGGTCATTATGGAACTCGATCTTCCACTGGCGCGCGGCGCACTCGACGCGATGACGACGATGCGCGAAAAATCCACCATCTCGCAGATTCTGGACGACGGTCCTGCCGCATTTCACGGCCTTGTCGACGGGGAAGTCAGCAATATTCGTCTCTTCTTCCTCGATTCGACAGGATCTGTCGGACTCATCCCATCAGGTGACGGACTTCACGTCTTCAGCGTGCCTGCCTCGTGCGCGTCCCTCTTCTCTTTCCCCATTGACGAGGACGACGCTGCCCTGATCGGACGCACTGGCAACGGGGTTGCCTACATCGCCATTGCACTGCCCACAGGACAGGAAGATGCTCTTGAAGAAACGCTCGGCGAGAGTGGGCAATCAGAGGGCATTTGCGATCTGAGTTGGCACAGCGTGCGCCGCGTCGGGCACCTGCTGAGTGACGATGACAGTGCCATGACAACCGCCGCAAGCGCCCTGCTGTTCTGGCGCGCCGCCACCAGCTTTTGTGCCCGATGCGGCGCAGCGGTGCGGCCCACAGGCTGCGGCTGGACCGTCACATGCAGTCAGTGCGATCACATCGAATACCCGCGTCAGGATCCGGCAGTGATCGTCGCCATCGTTGATGACGATGAGCGATTGCTCCTGGCACACAATTCAGGATGGAAGACGGGGTACTACTCGTTGATCGCCGGCTTCATGGAAGCGGGTGAGGCACCCGAACGTGCAGTGGCGCGTGAAGTGCGTGAAGAAGTCGGACTGGATGTGAGGCAGGTTCGATATCAGGGTGCGCAGCCGTGGCCATTTCCGCGCTCGCTGATGCTGGGATTCACCGCTCATGTCACGGGCGGGCACGACAGTGAGCCGGACGTGCGTCCCGATGGTTCCGAAATAACGAATGCCGCGTTCTATTCGCGCGACGAGTTCGCTCAGTGTCTGCGCGATGGTCGGATCATCGCATCAGGGCCGACGGCAATTGCACACGGGCTGATCGAACAGTGGTTTGGTGGCCCGTACCTGCATCTGCAGCAGGGCACACGGTCCGCAGATGCACGTGCCCACTGAGACAATGCCTCTATGACAGACAGCATGATGGAAGCGGAGCAGCTTCTGGACGCCCTCGATGAGGATCAGCGGCGCGTTGCCCAACAGGTACGCGGCCCGATGGCTGTCCTCGCGGGGGCAGGAACAGGGAAAACCCGCGCAATCACGTACCGCATCGCATACGGTGCGGCTACCGGCGCGTACGATCCGGTGAGCGTCCTGGCCGTAACCTTCACACAGCGCGCTGCAGCCGAGATGCGTCAGCGACTGCGGGATCTGGGCGTGGCTGCGGCTCAGGCGCGCACTTTCCATTCCGCTGCGCTGCGCCAACTGACGTATTTTTGGGAAACAGGGTTTGGCGGTAGGCGCCCGGACTTGATCGAACACAAGGCATCACTGGTTGCGTCAGCTGCCGCGCGCTGTGGGATCAGGGCGGACAAGACCACGGTTCGTGACCTGGCGGCAGAAATTGAATGGTCAAAAGTCTCCATCGTAGATGCCGAACGCTATGCGCCAGTGGCGCGCAGACAGGGACGTATCCCCCCGGCGGGCCTGGAGCACTCAGAGTTCGCTCGCCTGTTTGACGCTTACGAGGAAGCGAAAATGGATCGCGCCGTCATCGACTTTGAGGACGTGCTGATTTTGATGTGCGGCCTGATGGAAACACGTGAGGATATTGCCCGGCATATCCGCTCTCAATACCGCAATTTTGTGGTCGATGAGTACCAGGACGTGTCCGCGCTGCAGCAGCGCCTCCTGGACCTGTGGCTGGGGGAGCGCCATGACGTGTGCGTGGTCGGTGATGTCGCTCAGACGATCTATTCCTTTGCCGGGGCAGACGCATCCTATTTGGCCAGGTTTGCGCAGCGTCATCCAGGGACGCGCGTAGTGGAACTGACCCGTGATTACCGCTCAACCCCTCAGATTGTGTCGATAGCGAACCGAGTGATGGAACGGGCTGGCAGGTCGCGACTCAGTGCAGGCACCGCAGCAAGTGGTGCTTCGGGTGACGGCTCAGGGGCCCGTCCCTCGACAGGTGCGATGGCAGGTGCCGTCCACCTGGTGTCGCAGCGGCCATCCGGCGCTGCAGTGGCGTTTCGGACCTATGGCGATGACATGGAGGAAGCTGCTGGTGTCGCGCAGCGCATCGCAGCACTGGTCAAGTCCGGTGATACCTCCTTGCATTCATGCGCGATCCTGTACCGCACGAACTCGCAGTCAGAAGTTTTTGAAACGGCCTTGTCGCAGGCCGGGCTGTCATGTGTTGTTCAGGGCGGCAAACGTTTCTTTGAACGTGAAGAAGTCAAACGCGCCATGCTGGTTCTGCGGCGCGAGGCAACCGCGCAGCGCCGTCACGACGGTGAAGACTTTACCGACGGAGCAGATGACGGCGCAGACGGGGCGCACGCCCCTGATTCTGTGGACGTGAGCGGCGACACCGAACTGGTTGCCACGGTTAAAGAGCAGCTCGCCCTGGTGGGGTGGAGCCCGGACGCTCCACAAAATGCCGGTGCTGAACGTGAACGATGGGACAACCTCAATGCGCTGGTCAGCCTTGCTGAAGAACGCGCCCACCTGACGTTGCCCAAATTCGTCGATGAGCTGGGGGAACGCTCTGTTGCTCAAGCTGCCCCCACAGTCGATGGCGTCACGCTGTCCACGCTGCATGCAGCGAAAGGACTGGAGTGGGACAACGTGTTCCTGGTCGGTGCCAGCGAAGGGTTGCTGCCGATCTCACTGGCCACTACTGCGCAGGCACGGGAAGAAGAACGACGCTTGCTCTATGTTGGGTTGACGCGTGCGCGTGATCGCCTCGAAGTGTCGTGGGCGCGTTCCCGTGGCACTGGCCGCAGCCATAAGAACAGGTCACGCACATCGTTGCTCGATGGTATCTGGCCCAAGGAAGATAAATCCGCGCGCAGCGCCTCCCGTTCACGTGCGCGATCATCTCAGCCACGCCGCAAGGCTGACGATATGGAAGCCTTTGAACACGAGTTCGGGCCGCAGGCAGTGGCAGCATTTGAAGCGCTTAAACAGTGGCGTCTTGAACAGGCTCATGCCCAGTCGAAACCAGCATTTACCGTCTTTGTCGATTCCACGCTGCGCGACATTGCGTCGGCTCGTCCCAAGACGCTGCGTCAGCTTGGAGTCATCCGAGGCGTGGGTCCTGTCAAACTTGATGCCTATGGTCCTCAGGTTCTGGCTATCCTGCGCGGTCTGGACGACGCGGAGTCTGACGGGGCCTCGAAATAAGCAAGAAACCGACAGTGGGCGCGGATCCTGGTCGACCACACGATCTGGCACTTCACCACGCATCTTGCCGGGCGCGGCTCCAGAGCAGATTCACGAATAGGCGCGGATAGCGACCGGCTCGTGGGATGGAACGGCGTCTTCAAAGGGTGTGCCGTAAGCCCCGCACCCGCAGCGCTCATGTGGTGCGATCGCACTGAGCCTCACCTGCCCGTCGGAATCAACATGCGCGGTTAAGGCATCTGGCCCGCACATTTCGGACTCACCAAGTACCGAGTACCCCAGCGTTCGGGCGACGGCCGTGGCCGCACACAACGCTGCCTGACACTCACATGCCGGTGGCAAGGGGCCAACCGGCCACTGTTCCATCTGCGTGGCCAGCAGCGGCCACGACGCATCAGTATCAACTAAAGCCAGTGCCGCACACTGCGCGCACGGGGTGTGCCCAGGTATCACCAACGGTCCGATGACTACGGAGCGTTCATGGCGCGTCATCACCAGGTGCTGCTGGTCATCAGCCAGTAAGAACCCGCACGCAGCCAGGTCAAAACTTCTGGGCCGAGACACCACCGTCAGATCACTGCGCGACAGGGAACCGACAAACACGTGTGGAAAACGCGCTCGGATCATCTCGCCTGCAGCGTACGCGCGGCACGTTGCGAACGTGTCGGCGGGCATCAGATCAGCGAACCTCCCGATCGATGGTCGCGGATCACGAAACTCAAAACGTGAAAAACCGCTGCGTATCAGCAGTTCAACGAGGCGCACGCTCAGGGCATCCAGTCCGTCAATGCAGATCCCTTCACGCATGGCGGGTGCCTCACCCTCGTCAATGAGATGAGCCGCGCGCAAGCGGGAGACAAGAGGAAGCACGTGCGGCAGCATGCGGACAGGAGGGTCCTCAGGTGAACATGATGCAGCCTGCACGAGCCACTCGCGTTGCGCGGATGTGACCTGGGTGAACACGACACACTTGGATGGATCTGAACCAATCTGAACGGTCGTCGGGTCGCGCCAAAGGACCGCTGTTCCTGGGGTGATGCGCATACTGCCTCCTCGCATGTCATGGTGTCCTCATGGTCGGGACGGTCACCGGTAGTGCCAGTCCAGATTGTGACGCCCATGCATGCCTGAAGTCAGCAGCAGTGCGAGATCTGTGGATAACTGCGGGGCGGCGGCTAGTCGCGTGAGTCGGAGTCGTCAGGATCCGTCGGGTCAGAAGTGTCAGCGTCGTCAGGGCGGTCGGCCTCGTCGGACGTGCTGGCCTCGTGGGACGCGCCGGTATCAGCCTGGCCGTCTGACTCAGGCTCATCGTCGAGGATCACACCGGCTTCGCGCAACGAATCCATCTCCGGATCGTCACTCGGGCTCAGGCCCTCCGCCCAACCGAGCGTGCCATCCAACATGGCGCTCAACGCTTCATCAATGTCAGCCGATTCCTCGCGCTCGCGGGCACGTCGATCCAGGAACTCCGTCGGCTCGTCAAGATCCTGAGCGGTCGGAATCATGTCAGGGTGGTGCCACAGTGCTTCGCGAGCCTCGGTGCCCTGAGCCTGTTCAACAATCGTGAACAGCTTCGCTGCACCGCGCGCGCGACGAGGACGCATGGTCAGGCCGATCAGCGACCCCAACATCTGCTCGGCGGGACCACCCGTTGCGCGCCGGCGACGCATCAATTCACGCAGGCGATCCGCATGCGGCAGATACGGAGCGACGGCGCGGGCAGTGGTCACCTCCACCCAGCCTTCGACCAATGCCAGCAGCGTTTCCAGGCGTTCGAGTGCTTCGGTCTGACGCTCAGTTGGCTCTGTGGCAAAAATCTGATCAGTCATCGACGTGCTAAAGGATGACGGGTCCGCCGGATCGATGTTGCGAGCCGCGTCAGCGATCGCGTCCGTGTCGATCGCAATCTCAGCAGAGTACTTTTCCACCGCGCGTACAAGATCGGAACCAAGCCACGGAACGGATGCGAAAAGACGCTGGTGAGCACATTCACGCACAGCGAGGAACTGCTGGACTTCCTCACGCGGCATTTCCAGATCCTTGGTGAATTCGTGAATATTGCCGACGACGAGCGCGGTCTGATCCAGGCCCGCCAATGGAATACCCACATCGGTTGAACTCAGTGCTTCGCCGGCCAAGCCTCCCAGTGCCTGACCGATCTGCATGGCGAAAACCATTGCCGCCAGTTTCGGCATCATCTCACTGGTACGCCCGGCCAGCTCTCCAATACCTTCGGGCATTCCGGGCATGTGGAGCTGCGCCATCATCTGCGAATCACCGAACTGTTCCTGCATGGCCTCGACCAGTGCGCGAGACACATTCGACGCGACCGGTTCGCACATGCGTTTCCACATGTCGAGCGTGTGATCAATCCAGTCGACGCGTGTCCATGCCTGCCTGTCGCCACCGCGGTGCGTAAAAGACGTCACCGGGTCAAGCCACAAGTCGGCAACCGTCATCGCTTCACGTGCCTGCGCAGCTTCAGCTGCCGTCACGTTGGGGGACTGGCCAAAAGTGCTCTGACGTGCCAGATCGGAGGCAACTGACCAATTGACTGGGCCTGACGTCGTGTTCATCAGCGCGTTGAACTGACTCATCATCGCCTGCAGCTGGCCAGGGTTACTCATGAAAGACGGCATCTTCGATGAGTCAAACCCCTGCTCACGCATAGCACGTGCGGCCTCCTCGCCGGCATCTTCACCAAGCAGGCGGCGCAAAATTTCTTCCAACGGGTCGGGGGCAGAGTCATCCGGGCGGTCAGTTTCATCGCTCATGCCCTGAGCCTACTCGTTCAGATGCCCCAGCGGAACACGGGTGCGATGCGTGCGCTGTCAGCGGAAAAGCACAGGAGCGACGTATCGACTGATGCCGGGCGCCTGACAATATGTCACGATTGGATCGTGCACATTCATCGCGATCACTCATCTGCCGACTTTGAGACGACACCGGGCGGTACAGGAAACCAGCCCGAAGAAACACTGAAAGACAGCGCCGAGACGGCGAACACTGCGCGTGAAGTGACAACTGCAGATGCTGAAAACGATGAGAACCGGCAGCCGGCTGCAACCGGCAAGAAACGCCACGGTCTGCTGCGAAACCTGTGGTGGATAGTGCCGGGCATCGTCTTTCCGATCGTGTGCGCCCTCATCACCCTGATCCCGGTGCCCTATGTGGTCAATGCCCCCGGGCCCACAATCAACATTCTGGGAACTCACGAGGGCGCCCCTACCATTCAAATCAGTGGGAATGATCCGAAAACGGGCAAACCTGTCGAACTGGATCCCGTGCACGAAACTGAACAAGACGACGGTGACCGAACCGGGCAGTTACGTATGGTCACGGTCCTTCAACGCGGCGGACCAGGCAACAGTCTGGCAACGCTCGATCTGATTCGGGCATGGTTCTCCGGTCACGACGAAATTATTCCGTACCGGGAGGTTTTTCCTCCGGACGTGACCAGCGAAGAGGCCAAGGAAGCCGCTCAAATGCAGATGAAATCATCGGAATCAGCAGCGTCCGTGGTTGCCCTCGAGCATCTGGGATGGGACGTGCCCGCTGACGTGCAAGTTGAGGGCGCCGTTCCCGGATCAGACGCTGTAGGCAAGGTGGAGCAAGGTGACCAGATCGAATCCATCACCACGCCAGATGGCACAGTGCATCCAGTTGATTCGGGAGCTGTCCCGTTTGCGCTGATGCGGACTGTTCCGCCCGACTCGCAGATGACGCTCACGGTTGTGCGTAACGGGAAAACGATCGATATCCCGATCGTATCCAGCAAGAAAGCGCTGCCGGATCCTGACTCTGAAGAAGCCACCTCGTCATCGCTGCTGGGTGTGTACCTGTCTGTTCATCCGCAGCTCCCACTCGATATCGACATCACGCTTCAGGATGTGGGCGGTCCTTCGGCAGGAATGATGTTTGCACTGGGAATCTATGACCGGCTGACCCCGGGAGACCTGACCGGGGGAGTGACAATCGCCGGCACCGGAGCCTTGTCATTTGACGGCCAGGTGGAGCCGATCGGCGGCATCCAGCAGAAAATGGTGGGCGCGAACAACGACGGTGCTCAGTGGTTCCTGGCCCCCGGCACCAACTGTGACGAGGTAGTGGGGCATATTCCCGACGGACTGAACGTGACGCGCGTGGATACGTTCGACGATGCGCTCACCGCCGTCACAGCAATTGCGGCTGGAACAACGGATTCGTTGCCCACCTGCGAATCCAGGTAACAGCGCGCAGGTTCCCTCGTCACTTCGCTGAAGGCGCCGCGACACGCCACAACATGACGAGCTGCGCAGGTCCCCTCGTCAATCCTGACCGTCGTCACTCAAGGACGCGAGCAGTGCCTGCGACAGGCCCGGAACCAGATCCTCACCCACCGCAACCGCTTCATCCGTGTCGAAGGTACGCGTGCGCACCGCAGACCACGTCAGCCCCGTTCGCATCGCACCGACGACCAGGCGCACCTCCGTGCGAGACGGGTGCTCCGCGATGAACGCCAACGCCTCATCGGGATCATCAGGCGCCGCAGCCTCCACCTCAGGGGGCACCACGATGCGTTCAACGCTCAGAGCTGCGCCCGCAACGGAGCGCGGCCATGCCAACTGTGCCAGCACCGATTCCAGATCGTCAGAGTCGAGCGGCTCCTGAGCGATGGCAGACAGGTGTTCAGAGGAACCATCCCACCCACTCTTGAGCTGCTCGACCACGTCAGCTGGCATGGCGGGTTCATCTATAAGCTGACGCGTGGGGACCAGGGCGTACAGCATCGGCGGGCGGTCCCACCCCAGGCGCGCAGCAGCCCGCTCAATTTCACGCACACACGCCGCGAGGGCGCGTTGAGCAGGAGACAGGTCACGGTCACGTTCAGCTTCAGTCATGGTCTTATCGTGGCACGAGGGCGGCCCGGATGCGAGGAACGACCAAGCTTGAGGCGCCTAATAACGGTAGAATGGACAGCACATGCGGAAATCGAGTAAGAGAGGATGACGCGGTGAGCGCCTTCCCGACTAGCAGGTCCAGCTCCGGTGATTCGAAGCCTTCGGACGGAAACGGGCCATTTGATACCAGCGAGATCCTGTCTGCGCTGTTCGGCCAGCAAGCCGGCTCAGCAGCCGGACGATTCAAGGGGACAGGCCCCTTCCGTCAGCGTGCCGAAGACGGTGATGACGGTTCAGGCGACTCCGGATCAGGAGACGGCGGCGGTCGCGGTTCAGGTGGTGGACGCGGCTCAGGTGGCGGCTCCCACAGCTCATCATCCGGTAAGAGGCGCTTCGGTCCGCTGGCGACGACTCTTGCGATCCTGGCTGCCATTTTTGTGATCGTCTACGTTGCGTCATCATTTTGGACGGAGATCCTCTGGTTCAGCCAGATGAAGTCTACGCGCATCCTGTGGACCCGGTGGGGAACGATGGCGGGCCTGTTCGTCCTCGGTTTCGCCATCATCTTCGCTGCGATCTCGGCGGCGGTTCAGATTGCGTACCGTCACCGCAGCGATTCCAGTCGAGGTGACGAGGGAGCCAACCTGCGGCACTATCGCGACACCATCGAACCGATGCGCAAACTCGTTTTCTGGGGAGTCCCGGCGCTCATCGCGCTCATCAACGCCGGACGACTGTCCTCGCAGTGGGACACGTTCCTGATGTTCTTCAAACGTCAGCCCTTCGGCAAGTCTGAGCCGATCTTCGGAATCGACAACTCGTTCTTCGTTTTCACGCTGCCTTTCTTCCAGGCAATCGTCTCATTCTTCATGTCAGTGACAATCTGGTCGCTGATCGCCGCGGTGATCGTGCACTACCTGTACGGCTCGTTAGCCCTGAGCCCGCGCCCGCATGCCACAAAATCCGCACGCATCCACCTCGGTGTCATGGCAGCAATCATTTCCTTGCTTTTCGGCCTGAACTACTGGCTGGGTCGCTACGGTCTGCTGACCAAGATGGGTGAGCCAACCGACGGCGCGCTCTACACCGACATCAACGCTCAGTTGCCCGCCCAGTCCATCCTCGCCGTTATTTCCGTGCTGGTGGCAGTCCTCTTCCTGGTCGCCGCATTCAAGGGAACGTGGCGTCTGCCCCTGACGGGGGTGGTGGTCACAGTGGTGTCCGCCCTCGTCATCGGGATGGCGTACCCGGCTCTGATTCAGCGCCTCTACGTCACGCCGAACGCCCGAAACGCAGAGGCTCCCTACATTCAGCACAACATCGATGCGACGCTGGAAGCCTACGGGTTGAACGACCTCGAGTTCCAAAGCTACGAGGCGCGCACCACCGCTGCGCCCGGGCAGTTGCGCGAGGACACGGAATCAACCTCGCAGATCCGACTCCTGGACCCGCAGGTCATCACCCCCACCGTCACCCAGCTGCAGCAGTCGCGCCCGTACTACGACTTCGGATCGGGCATGGCCGTGGACCGTTACGTGGTTGACGGCGAGCGCCGCGACACGGTAATCGCCATGCGTGAGCTCAATCTTGAGGGCCTGTCATCTGAGCAGCAAACATGGGTGAACCGCCATACGGTCTACACGCACGGGTTCGGTGTTGTGGCCGCATACGGTAACCAGGTCACCACGGATGGCCTGCCCGCCTACTGGGAAAAGTCCATTCCATCTGAAGGCGAAATGGGAGACTACGAACCGCGCATCTACTTCTCGCCCTCGTCTCCGAACTATTCGATTGTGGGCGCACCTGAAGGCGCTGAGCCGCAGGAACTGGACTACCCCGATGACACGGCGGCATCCGGCCAGGTGCGCTACACCTTCCAGGGCGATGGCGGCCCCTCGGTCGGTAACCTGTGGAACAAGTTGCTGTATTCGATCAAGTTCGGGTCCTACGACATTTTCTTCTCCTCGCAAACCAACTCGCAGTCACAGATTCTGTACGATCGTGATCCACTGACTCGTGTGGCCAAGGTTGCGCCGTACCTGACGCTGGAGCAAAAGCCTTATCCGGCAGTTGTCGACATGGACGATGATCCGTCTACGCCGAAGCGTCTGGTGTGGGTCGTTGACGCGTACACAACGTCAAACGCCTACCCGTATTCGGCGCACCAGCAGCTGGATCAGTCGACAGTGGATTCGCTGTCCTCCGACGCCAGCCAGTTCGTCAGCGCCGGTAACACGGTCAACTACATGCGTAACTCCGTCAAGGCTGTTGTCGACGCATATGACGGGCATGTGCGCCTGTTCCAGTGGGACAACGAGGATCCGGTTTTGAAGACCTGGATGGGTGTCTACCCGAACACAGTGGAGCCGTTGTCTGAGATTTCCGGTGATCTGATGGCGCACCTGCGCTACCCGGAGGATCTGTTCAAGGTGCAGCGCGACCTGTTGACCTCGTACCACGTGACCGAGGCTGCCCAGTACTACACCGGTGGTGACCTATGGAGGCTGGCGCAGGAAACGTCAACGGCCGCGCTGGCGAGCGCTCAGCAGCAGGGTGTGGAGGGTATCCAGCAGCCCGGACAGTCCACTCCTCAGATCCCGCAACCGCCGTACTACCTGACCATGCAGATGCCTGGGCAGGAAAGCGCAGAGTTCTCGCTGACATCGGTATTCGTGCCGGGCGGTGCGTCCAAGCGTGAAGCTATGGCAGGCTTCCTTGCGGTTGATTCGGAGACGGGCAACGAGCCGGGCAAGGTGCGTGAGGGGTACGGCAAGCTTCGACTGATCGCGTTGCCGTCTGACCTGACGGTGCCTGGCCCCGGTCAGGTTCAGAACGCCTATGACTCGAACCAGCAGATCGGTTCGCAGTTGAACCTGCTGAACCAGTCGGATTCGACGGTTATCCGCGGCAACCTGCTGACACTGCCTGTTGGCGGCGGTTTGCTGTACGTCCAGCCTGTCTACGTTCAAGGTAAGGGCACGGCCTCGTATCCGGTGCTGCGCATGGTGCTGACAGCGTTCGGTAACCAGGTCGGGTTTGCGCCCACGCTGCAGGAATCGCTCGATCAGACCTTTGGTGGTGATTCAGCGGCGACAGTTGCTGACGAGGTTGGAAGTTCGGGCAACGAGGGAGACTCCACTTCTCCCGCTGTTCAAAGTGCGCAGGAGAAACTCAATGCTGCGCTTGTTCAGGCATCCCAAGCCATGCAAGAAGCCGATGCGGCGATGAAGGCCGGTGATTGGGCTGCCTACGGTACGGCTCAGAAGAAGCTGGACACTGCGCTGACGAACGCGTTGAACGCTCAAGCTGAGATGGGTGAGGACGTCAGCGGTGCTGCGGTGCCGGGACTGGGAGGAGCCGATGGCGCTCAGTCGGGCGCGACGAACAGTCTGACCGGAGACTCGCAAAGCGATGACGGGGGTGGAAACGGCTAGGGAGGTAATCGCGCGGGCTGACCTGCCTGACCGGTAGGCCGGACAGTCGAACCCGTAGCGGAAGGCACGCACCAGTGGCGGCTTGCAGGAAGGTTGTCAGACCTGAAGCGAGCCGCCACTGGCATATCTGACGCCATGTCTTCTTCTTGCTCGACATCTTGTGCGCTGCCACAAGACTTCCTGGAAGGTGAGGCAGTTGACAGATGCGCAGTCCTGTCATGATGCATCTCACCGCTGCAGCTCTTGCCGGGCTGGAAGCGCCCTATTACAGTAGAAGACACAAGGAAATACAGACGCGGGGTGGAGCAGTTCGGTAGCTCGCCGGGCTCATAACCCGGAGGTCGGAGGTTCAAATCCTTCCCCCGCTACCAATCGAGACTCTTGATCAGCACGAGCGCTGATCAAGAGTTTTTCTTTCCCGTTTTTCTTTCCCGTTTTTCTTTCCCGTTTTTCTTTCCCGTTTTTCTTTCCCGTTTTTCTTTCCAACCATCGCCGTTTCCTTACCCGCCGCCGATGAGCGAAAGCGTCAACCTCGAACGAGAGCGTCAACCAGTCAAGGTAAGAGAGCCGTTGCGGGCTGTCTCACCATTCGAGAATCGCATGATAGCGCGGAAAAGTCGATGTCAGTTCCGCCGCAGTAGTGCGTCGATGGCGCTTCTACCTTGACCGGTTGACGATCTGGCAAAATCCAAGGCGTTTGCCTACCCTAGACGCACCTTGAAAGGCCGCGTTGGTGTTTGCGTGGGCAGTAGTCGATTCCGATCCAGCGGTAGGCGACTCACCGGCGGGCACCTTGGGTCTGATCCATGGACTGCAGTGTGGCACCGGCTTGGCCCTGAGGAATCGGTAAGACAACAACTGCCGTTCCATACACGCAAACCTCCGTCATTTGCTCGGCAAGCTCGCCGGTGTCGAAGCGCATCGCGATGACCGCGTTGGCTCCTCTGCGGGCAGCCTGATCCACCATGCGTGACATCACCTGTTCGCGCGAGTCGATCATGATGCGGGTGTACTCCGGGATTTCGCCTCCGCCGATGGTGCGGAACGAAGCAGTAAAGGTCTGGCCTATACTCGCGGAGCGAACCGTCAGGCCCATCACTTCTCCCAGAACCGCATCGATTCGGTACCCGGGAATGTCATTTGTTGTTACAACAATCATATGAAATACAGTAAAACACTCCGGGCGATAACGGTATACCTCAGGGGGGGATTCCGCGGCCACTTCTCCTGACGGCTACCTCATCTGGCAGGGCGGCTGTTAGCGCACTGCGCCAGGTGAGAATCAGATCAGTCGAACTGCGGGCCGGTTGTGCGCGTGCGCTTCAACTCGAAGAATCCGGGCGTACGTGCCAGAGCAACGCAGCCGTCCCAAAGATCCAGTGCCGCCTGACCATGCGGAGCAGGAGAGATCACCGGCCCAAAGAACGCGACACCGTCAAACGCGATGATGGGAACGCCAACCTCGTCACCGACCAACTCCAACGCATGCGCTACAGAGGAACGCAGTGCCTCGTCCGATGACTCCACACCGTTGGTGATAGCCTCGGGAAATCCGGCTGCCTTCACCGCGTCGGCGATGACATCACTTCCCAACTTTTTTGACTGATTATGCAGGCGCGTACCTACCTCGGTGTAGAGGGAGGCTACAGCCTCACTGCCGTGAGTGTCCGCAACCTTCTGAAACAATAACGACAGGCCGCGCCCCTGCTCGACATGTGCACGATACTCCGCATCAATGTCCTTGCCTTCATTCAGAATCGCCAGAGAGAACGGGTGCCATGTCACTTCAAAATCGCGTGCGCGAGCCACTTCTTCGACCCAGCGAGACGTGATCCACGTCCACGGGCATGTTGCATCGAACCAAAAATCTACGTGAGTACTCATATGTCTATCGTGGCGTATAAACCACGATCGCGCATTGCATTCTTGAAGGAAGGCCCGCTCTTCGCGCTGATTTCGCGAGGCGAGTCGCGCTTTACGGCATTCTCACAGGTAAGTAGTGCACACTGAGCCTGTGAATCTCATGAGTGGTTGGGTCGTCCTATTTGCCGGAGTACTGGCGCTGTGCGCACTTATTGGCACGTCCACGCTTTTGCGCCCTGCCGGACATCTTTCGCCCAATCGCGAGGGAGCGCGCACGTCGTTCATACGTATCCTCAGACGCCAGGTGACAGCTTTTATCGCCCTGTGCATTACGACGAGTCTCATGTGCACCACATTCGCTTTGCTGGCCAACCGCACCATGTCATTCCTTCGTACTCCTTCTGAGGTTGTGGAATTGGTCAAGAATGCGCTCGGTGCAGGCGACACTCGCGTATCAGCGTTTGCGCCACCCAGACAAGGCGAACAGGACCAACACGTCGATCCACCGGAACTCGCCTACGACGCGCAGCTGCACGTATGGCGAGGAACGCTGAGCGGCGCGCAGTCCGGCTTGACGCGCGAAGTTGCCGTCTGGGCGCCACCCGGCTACGCTCCGGTCGGAGCGATACCTACTGCCTCCCAGAGTGACAGCGCCGACACGCCTATCCCGCTTTCGCGGGCCATCGTGCTTTATCACGGGTACGTGGGAACAGCGATTGGCACAGTTCAGTCACTCGAACTCACCGAACGCATAGCACCACTGGTCGAACGAGGCGAGATTCCTCCAACGCTGCTGATCTTCCCTGACCTGTCAATGGGCGGGGCAGAGCCGGACTGCGTTGACGTTGACGGGCACCCCAAAACTGAAACCTTCGTTGTCACTGATCTAGTCCCAGCGATCCGCGCAGCATTCCCAAGTATTCCGTATGATCCCGACCATTGGGCCGTAGGCGGATTTTCATCAGGCGCATACTGTGCGCCTGTTATACATGTGCGCCACCGTGACGTCTTTGGGACAGCTGTGGCGATGGGCGGGTACGATACTCCAGAATTAGGCGCTCTGAAAAATGCCGATCAGGCGACAAGGGACGCTTTCACCATTTCACACTTGCTCGCTCAGCCGCATGATGTGCCCCTCAGAGTCCTCGCGATGGGCGTATATGCGGACAGGGATGCCATGACTTTTGGCACTGCCTTGCAGAAACTGGCGCGCACACAACCTAACGATACCTTCGTATCGGTCATGAAGTCCGAGGGAGCCCACGGCTGGACAACATGGCGCGAGGATCTGCCCTCAGCGTTGAAATGGTGGAGCGGTAGGGAAGTGCAGTCGGACGCTCCGACAGCCCCGCCATGGTGGCAGATCACCCAAACTGTGCCGCTAATCGGGAGCTTTAGCGCGTGGGGGATTGCCATGGCGACATCCCTGATGCGTGTGCGGATGAGGATGCGTACCGGACGGGTGCGGCGCGCTGTGACGGACTTTTTCCTCGCGGCACTCACCTGCATACTCGGGGCGCTTGTTGCGCTCCTCTTGGTCAATAACTCCGAGGTTTTCTTCTACTCGTGGGATGATCTGTGGACGAATTTCCTCAGCTTCCTGCACTAGCCTGTGATCGGCTGAACCACTCCTTGACCGCGGCGAGTATCTCACGGTCGAACGCGTCATCACTGTGACGGTCGTGGATCCATGACACGAAGCTGCCCGACACAAGCTCATCGAGCTGCGCACGACACCGATCAGTTTCCGTCAATGCCCGGCGCAGCAAGTTAGCGGCCGCATCCTCGTCGCCATCGGGATACATGAAGGGATACCCGTCCGGCAGCAAAGCCCTGGCCCACGGAAGATCCGGGAAAATTCCGATCGCTCCGGCACCCATCGCCTCCACATAGGACAGGCCGTAGGATTCCTCGCTGGCGGTCGCCACAAACGCCGTCGTGTGCGACAGCGCCTGCCAGTATGACGCGCGCGAGGCGGTCAGCGGCCCCACCCAGATCCACGGCAGCTGTGAATACTCCATCGCCTTCTCAGAAACCAGGTGTGACTCGTGCAGTCGCATCTCCACACGCAGATCCGTGTCTTCCTGCACGGCGGACACAATATCCATGAACATGTCAGGGCGCTTGCGGTTGGCAAGGTAGATTGCCGGATACAACACCACGGGCGTGTCAGGTTCGTGACGCGGCTGCACATGCTCCAGGCGGAATCCCAGGTTCACCCACGACAACTCAGCCTTCTGAGCTAACGGTTGAACGGTCCACCGCTCCACGACTTCACGCACTTCAGCCGCTGTGCGTTCCGAGTTTGCGAACGTGGGGAACAGAGCGCACGACAACGCGAGGGCACACACCTGGACGTGCTGCTCAAGCGTGTTAACCGGGAACCACACGAAGTTCATGATCTTCGGAATATTGCCGCCCGAGGCATGGTAGACGGTGTTCCATGTGCCCAGTGAGTCCACCACATCCATATTGATGATGACCGTGTCATCGGGATTGATTGATTCGAGCGGCATCACGGTGAAACCCTTGCAGCGCCGTGCCACAGGGCCGATGATGCTGGAATCGGGGAAGATGCGCAGGATTCGCCTCACCAAAGTGGCACCGGCGTCATGACCGGTGACTCGGCCGCCCTCGTCAATGAGGGTCGCATCGCGTTTGATGGCAATTCTCATTGCTGTGCTCCAATCTGAGATGCAGGGGAATCAGCGGGGGAGTCCTCGCCGTCGGCCGGATCCTCCATCGGCGCCTGTATACGCATGTGGTAGAAGGAACGGTAGACGAAGAACGCGGACACCAGTGCGAAAATGACGGCCAGCGTGTAGACGAGGGCGCTCAATCCCTGTCCAGTCAGTGACACTGCCAGTTCCACTGCCAGCAGACCGAACAGCGTGGTGAACTTGATGATCGGATTCAGGGCAACGGAGGACGTGTCCTTGAACGGATCGCCGACCGTGTCACCCACGATCGTCGCGTCATGCAGAGCGGTTCCCTTGGCGTGCAGGTCAACCTCGACAATCTTCTTCGCGTTATCCCATGCACCACCCGCGTTCGCCATGTAAATAGCCTGGTACAGGCCGAAGATGGCGATCGAAATGAGGTAGCCGATGAAGAAGTACGGCTCAACGAATGCGAATGACAGAGTGGCGAAGAAAACCGCCAGGAAAATCGTCAACATGCCTTGTTGCGCGTACTGTGTGCAGATCTCCACTACGCGGGTCGAATCCTTTTCGGAGGCTCGTTCCGTGTCATCGTCCAGTTTGATGGACGTCTTAATGAACTCGACGGCACGGTAGGCGCCTGTGGTGACTGCCTGAATCGATGCGCCGGAGAACCAGAAGATCACCGCCCCACCCATAATCAGGCCCAGCAGGAACGGAGCATGCAGGATCGACAGATAGTTCAGACCTTCTTCGAGGCGATTCGTCAAACCGATGATGATCGAGAAAATCATCGTCGTCGCACCTACAACAGCGGTGCCGATGAGGACCGGCTTCGCAGTGGCTTTGAAGGTGTTACCCGCACCATCGTTTTCTTCCAGCATGAGTTTGGCGTTATCCCACTGCGGGGCGAAACCGTCGGAGCGCTGAACTTCCTCGTCAATTCCGTCGATCGCTTCAATGCGGGAAAGCTCGTAGACGGATTGCGCGTTGTCGGTCACAGGGCCGTACGAGTCGACTGCGATCGTCACTGGCCCCATTCCCAGGAAACCGAACGCCACCAGGCCAAAGGCGAAGACAGCAGGTGCCAGCATGTAGTCGCCCAGTGTGACCTCGGAAATCAGGAACGCGCCACCCATCAGGCCAACAATTGTGATGCCCAGCCAGTAGGCAGAGAAGTTGCCGGCGACCACGCCTGACAGAATGTTCAGCGATGCTCCGCCCTGGCGTGAACTCTTCACCGTTTCACGCACGTGGCGCGACGTCGTGGAGGTAAAGACCTTCACCAGCTCGGGGATAAGTGCGCCAGCCAACGTGCCGCACGTGACGATCGTGGCCAGCTCGACCCACAGGGCGCCGCCTTGCGGTGCGAGGACCAGCCACGACATCAGGTACGTTGCAGCGATGCAGATAATCGAGGTGAACCACACCAGCGAGCTCAACGGGGCCTCAAAGTTCATTGTTGTGGCATCGCTGTATCGCGACGCCACGATGCGCGCGTTGATCGCGTAGGCCAGAGCCGAAGCCAGAATCATGGCGACACGCACGGAGAACACCCACACCAGCAGCGTTGCCTGAAGAACGGGGTCATTGACGGCCAGGATAATGAACGTCACCAGAGCCACGCCTGTCACACCGTAGGTTTCAAAACCATCAGCGGACGGTCCCACCGAGTCGCCTGCATTATCGCCCGTGCAGTCAGCGATAACACCGGGGTTGCGCGGGTCGTCCTCGTCAATTTTGAACACGATCTTCATCAGATCCGCGCCGATGTCGGCAATCTTTGTGAAGATGCCGCCGGCTATACGCAGGGCCGAGGCTCCCAGAGACTCACCGATGGCGAAGCCGATGAAACAGGCACCGGCAACGTCATTGGGCAGGAACAACAGGATGATCAGCATCATCAGCAATTCGAGGGAAATGAGGACCATTCCAATCGACATGCCGGACTTCATGGGGATTCTATGGATCGGCAGCGGCTTGCCCCGCAAGGAGGCGTAGGCGGTGCGCGCGTTGGCGAACGTGTTGACGCGGATACCGAACCACGCCACGGAGTAGGAGCCAGCCATTCCCAGAAGCGAAAATGCGACCACAATGAGCATCTTCCCCCACGGGAAGCCGACCAGAACCTTGTAGTAGATGACGATAACTGCGGTGATGAAGACCCACAGAATCAGCAGGAAACGTCCCTGTTTCTTCAGGTAGGCCTGGCATGTTGCGTAGATCAGCTCCGCGACCTCCAACATGGAGCCGTGTACCGGCATCTTCTTGAGCTGCATGTAGGTGGCGAGGCCGAATCCCAGTCCAAGCAGGCAGACGATCAGGCCGATAATCAGCAGAGTCTGTCCCGAAAATCCACCGATGACAGTGACTTGTGACAGGTCAGGGAGCACGAGGTTTGCTTCACCGCCGTGCACGTTTGATGACGGGTCTTCGGCGGCGGGGAGGGGTCTGGCGAATCCGCACAGCAGCAGTGCGAACGGCAATGCGCCCAGTGCACCTAGGAGTGTGCGGCGCGAGCGCGGCGGCGTGGGCGAGGTGGAGCTCACGGCGCTGTAACGCGAGCGAAGTGAAGTGAGGGGAGGCCATATGGGGGTATGAGTGATGCGTGTCATCGGTCCTCGATTTACAGGTAGAGCATCATTGCTGTACTTGTCACCCTAGACATTTGTTGCTCACCCCGTTCGCAAACAATGCGGCCAATGTCACACGACGATTGGAAGAATGTGAGCCAGGTCATTATGAGGGTTACCTGCTGGGTCCTTGGTCCCATCGGAGTGCGGAGTGGCTGGTGAGAGACCTATGGGCTCCAGATGCACACGGTGGTTCGTACAGTGAAGCCATGAATATATGGATGGTTGTGGTACCCCTTCTCGCACTGGTGGTGGGCATCGTTTCAGGGTGGTTTGCCGGGGTCAACCTGGGGGCGGGGCGTGCGCTCGATTCGCTGCGTATGCGCGTATCGCAGGCTGAACATGAGCGTGATATGCGTGGTGAGCAGACACGAGCCATTCATGACCAGCTTCGTCAGCGCCTGGAAGAGGCGCATGAACAGCTCGCCAATGAGCGCGAACGATCCGAGCGCATGCGCGTGGAATATGAAGACCGCCTGGCAGATCAGGCTCAACGCAGCCTGGGGCAGCAAAAAGAACGCGCACGGATTATGGAGGCGCTGGCACCTGTCAGCGACATGTTGACGAAAATGACGCATTCCATGTCGGCGATGGAACGATCCAGAGCTGAGGAGTACGGGGTTATCCGCGCGCAGCTTGAAGCATCGACCACGATCGGCGAGCAATTACGGGTGACCACCTCTCAGCTGCATGACGTCATGGGTTCGACGTCTGTGCGCGGCCAGTGGGGCGAGATCCAGTTGCGACGCCTCGTTGACATGTGTGGCCTGATGGAACACGTTGATTTCGACGAACAGGACACGCAGCGTTGTGAGCGAAACAGCGGAGAGGAATCGGGGCGTCAGCGGCCCGACATGGTGGTGCACTTGCCGCAAGGGCGCACATTGGTCATCGACTCCAAAGTGCCCTTCGACGCGTACATGAAGGCATGTGATATTCCCGACTCGGCAGGGGAGAGAGAAGCAGAACAGAAGAAGAAACTGCTTGCCCAGCATGTTCGAGCCGTGCGGTCCCACGTGGACACACTGTCGAAGAAAGAGTATTGGAAGAGGTACGAGCAGTCACCTGACCTGGTCATTGCCTTCATTCCCCTCGAATCCCTGCTGTCAGCCGCGCTACGCGAAGATCCGCAGCTGCTGGAATACGCCTTTTCGCGAGGTGTGGCTTTGGCGTCTCCCAGCGCGCTGTGGGCGTGCCTGAAGGCAGTGGCATATACGTGGCGCGAAGAATCAGCCGTTGCGCAGGTTCGCGAGTTCTACGCTCTGGCCAGCGAACTGTATTCGCGCTTGTGTACCCTCGCAGACCATGCTGAGCTTGTTCGAAAGACGATTGATGATCTGACTGAACGGTGGAACAGATTCGTCGGCTCGTTGGAAACGCGGGTGCTGGTCAGTGCCCGCAAAATGTCCCAATTGGATGAATCACATGTCATCGCGCACATCGAACCAGTAGAGAAGAAAGCGCGCAGCTTGCGGATCAGTGATCAGCTCAGCGGTGAGAAGGGCGAACAAATGTCGTGATTCTCCACCGAGCGTCACCCGACACGTCTCGCCACGACGAATCGGACCGATCAGGATCCACGTGCCAATGCTCGGGATCGACGTGCGGCGCGTACACCAGCGGCGTGTTCTGCCCGCTGAGCGGGCGTACATCCAGATCAAGGTCTGTTACGACCAGTTCATCCACCCGATCCATCGTCTGCTCGTAGATCTGGGCTCCGCCGGTAATCCACACCACGGGAGCTGGGTCCCTATCCATGTCGGGTGTCGTCGCAGTGCTGGCGGTGATGGCTGCTCGCTGGTCACGGTGATCCGCCAGGTGAGCGGTTGCGACCTCGAGCGCCTCATCCAGGTTGGCAACGACCAGTGCCCCGGGGGTCTCGTAGTCGCGCTGGCGCGTCATGACGATGTTGGTGCGTCCGGGCAATGGCTGACCGCCCAGAGCCTCGTAGGAAGAGCGCCCCATGATGATCGGGTAGCCCAGCGTCATCTGTTTGAAATGCGCAAAATCAGCCGGAACATGCCACAGCATCGATGTGCCAGTTCCCAAGATGCCGTTTCGATCCTGCGCCCAAATCGACGCCAGCGTGAAATTGGGGCGCGCCACAAGTGTGCTCATACGGCGACTGGTGCCTTGATCGTCGAATGGTGCTGATAATTGTCGATGTGCACATCATCAAAGTCATACTCGAACAACGAGGGTGCCTGATCCAACGTGAGCGTCGGGAACGGATACGGATCCCGTGAGAGCTGCTCGGTGACCTGGTCGACGTGATTGTTGTAAATGTGGCAATCTCCACCCGTCCAGATGAAGTCGCCCACTTCAAGCCCAGCCTGCTGGGCAAACATATGTGTCAGCAGGGAATATGAGGCGATATTGAAGGGGACGCCCAGGAACAGATCCGCGCTGCGCTGATACAGCTGCAGGCTGAGACGCCCATCGGCCACGTAGAGCTGGAAAAGAGCGTGGCACGGTTCCAACGCCATATACTCCAGGTCGCCCACGTTCCACGCGGACACGATCATGCGTCGTGAGTCCGGATTTGTGCGCAAGGTGTCCATGACGTGCGAAATCTGGTCGAAGGTTCGGCCCCCCTCCGCATGCCACGAGCGCCACTGGACACCGTAAACAGGTCCCAAATCCCCCTGATCGTCGGCCCACTCGTTCCAGATGCGGATACCGTGATCCTGCAGCCACTTCACATTCGAATCGCCTCGCAGGAACCATAAGAGCTCACCCACAACCGACTTCATGTGGACGCGTTTCGTTGTAATCAGTGGGAACCCCTGAGACAGCGGATAGCGCAGCTGCGCGCCGAAAACGGAGCGGGTGCCTGTGCCGGTGCGGTCAGCCTTGGAAACGCCTTCGTTCATGACGCGCGTCAGCAAATCCTCGTACTGGCGATCCGCGCCCACAGGTGTCTCACGCCCTTCAGATGTCTGAGTCATCAATCGTCGCTCACTTCTTCATTTGGCTTGATCGTATTATTCCTCATCAGGTAGGACGATCGCCTCGTACAGTTCATCATCTGCGGCAGGATCCTCAACCGGCTGCACATCGATCACAACGTCTTCAACGTTTTCCGAAGGTGCGGGTCCCAGCGCTGTCTGCACGCCCTCAACGACAGACTTGGCCATCGAGCGGCCCAACTGCCAGCCCACAACAGCTCCCACACCGAAGGGCAGCAGGCGTCCCAGTGTTGTGGTTGCAGCTTTCGAAACTGCCTTCTTGCGCAGCCACTTGGACAACAGACGGTTGAACTGCTGGGCGGTGCCCGTGCGAATCGACAGGAACGAGTTGCGGAACCAGGCCAAAGTCTGGATCCCGACCTGCGCCGTAATCATTTCCGCACCTTCCCGCCCAGTCAAGGCGGCCAGAACCAGTGCCGTGCGCTTGGCGGGATCCCTCAGATCAATGCCATACAGGTGCGCCACGGTCATCGCGTAGTGAGCAGACTCTGACACGAAGGCGGCAAGCTGAGCGCCCGATGCTGCTGCAGAAACTGCGGTGCCGGCACCAGGGTAGGCCGCCGCCGCACCCACAGCACCTGACTCCATCCCGATGCGCCGCAGGTACGAGCGGGTGGCGAGCTGAACCAGCTCGTCAGGAGCAAGGTCAGGGAACTGTTCACGCAGCTTGCGCGCCGCCTTTAAACTGGTTGCGTGAGGAACGTTCAGCGCCTTCTGCCACACACTTTCCGGCAGAGACAGCGGCATGCGTGAGCGCTCAGAATCTGAAGAACGAGGTGACATATCGTTACATTTTCTCTGATGTGAAAGTTGCCGAATAGGTGGCCGACTGTTCAACCGTGTGGCCCACCGTACAGTTCTTGTGAATAGCGCGCGTGGCTCGTTCGATCAGGTCAGCGCGATCCTCATCGCTCAAGGCTGACAGGTCCTGCACCAATTCAACCTGGAACGATTCGTAGCGGTTCTCCTCTTTGTTGGAGACCGCGGAAACGCCGGTGAACTGCTGGAAGTCGTCACCAAGCACGGAGCTCAGACGCGAATCGGACGACATCGCATTGCATGCTGCCACGGCGATCTTCAAGAGCTCGCCAGGAGTGAACTCTCCCGGTCCATCTCCGATATTCACGGCCGCGTCGCGATGGTTGCGCGCAACGTATTGCCTTTTCCCGGTGCGCTCAATGAACAGTGACTCAGATGGGCCGCCCTCGGCAGCCGGTGCCGTCGTATGTGTATCCATAGCTATATTGTTTCACTCTTGTTCGAGGAGGACCGTCTTTCGCCCTCGTTCATTTCCAAGGGCGAACATGCAGAGGTGATTTCCCTTAGGTCCTGGCCGGACTGAGCCTTGCCGGATCAGGCAAGCGCGCCTCGTCGTCGCCCTTTATCGGTGAGGTCGTGCCGATTCCTAATGAGCCTGATCCTGGTTCCATTTCTCAGCCAGGCCGACCTCAGCCTCGAAGATCCGGGAGATCTGCTTCATTGCCATATTCTCGATCGTCTTACCCACCAGTGGAATCTTGACGGTAAATTCGCCGTCCATCTGGCGCACTGCTTGCGCGTCATTGCCGGAAAGTTTCGAGGTGAAGTGGCCGCTCGCGTTCACGCCTTCGACGGTCAGCATGGTCGATCCCACCCGTTCGCGACCGCTGATCGGCTCCCACTGCTCCTTCATAGTGATGGCGGGTGACTTCTTGAGGAACCGCTGCGCCGCCGGGGGAAGCTGATTGACGTCAAGTGTGCACGAGGCTTCAATAAGGAGGCCTCCATCGGCGGTGGAATGCACATTGGCCTGAGGGTCAGTCACTCCGGGCTGATCCAGACGCGCGTAAGTGAACGCAGGATCTGCATACATCGCGTTGACCTTGTCAAAACCCAGGGGGTAGGCGTAGGTTTCGTTAATTCGCATAGTTTCTCCGCTCCGGTTTGCGTGTTCGAGGCACCCATAATGGCCTCCATACCACTACAGTGGTGCCATGCGTTCCCTGATGCAACTCGCCGGACAGGCTTCCTCGCGTGTCCTCGCGGAGCAGGATCTTGACTGGCTCCACCTCTTGCTTGCAGATTGGCAGGTCCTGGCCGATTTGGCTGCTGCCGACCTTGTGTTGTGGCTTCCCACCGATGACGGGCGTTTCATTGCTGTTGCGCACTGCAGGCCATCGACCGCTACGACGGTGCACCTCGATGACATTATCGGCCTGTATCTACCGGCCGCGCGCGAAGCAAACCTGCGCCAGGCAATGGAGACCAACTCGATTGTGGAGCCGTCAGGGACGCGCTGGGCCGGCACCTACTCCATGACGGAGGTGTGCGTCCCGATCAGTCACGGAGGCTCAGTCATTGCGGTCGTGACGTGCGAATCGAACCTGGCCTCACCGCGCCCGACCGTCGGGATGGGTGCCTGGACGCAGAATGCCTCGCGAATCCTGCTGGAGATGTGTGCGCGCGGTGAGTATCCCTACACGTCTACACCAACAGTTCTTGCGCACGGCGTGCCACGCGTTATGGATGGCGTGATTCTCATTGATGGTGACGGCACGGTTCAGGAGCTGACTCCTAATGCGAGCTCATGCCTGAGGCGCCTGGGGATTCGACACTCGGTCATTGGGCGCGTGCTGGCCGAAGACATCACAGACGTTATATCCAATGACGCGCTTGTTGAGGAAACACTGGCTGTCGTTGTGATGGGGCGGGCAGCGTGGCGCGTGGAGATCTCGGCGCACGCCTCGACAGTCAATATGCGCGCATTGCCTCTGACCAATGGGCGTCATCGTCTGGGGGCGGTCATCTTGACACGCGACGTGTCTGAGATGCGTCGGCGTGAAGAAGAGCTGATGACGAAAGATGCCACGATTCGGGAGATTCACCACCGCGTCAAGAACAATCTGCAAACCGTGTCGGCCCTGCTGCGACTGCAGGCCCGCCGCTCTGATTCGCAGGAAGTCAAGGATGCCCTCAAAGAGGCCGAACGCCGAGTGCAGTCCATCGCCACAGTTCACCAGGCGTTGTCGCACACGGTCGATGAGGAAGTTGATTTTGACGAGGTCGCCCGCTCCGTGTTGCGCCTGTCTGGCGCGGTTGCCTCAACGGACCATTCTGTTGAGGTTATTACGACGGGTAAATTTGGCGTGATCAGCGCGGATCAGGCTCAAGCCCTGGCCACAGTGCTCAACGAGCTTGTTGCCAATTCTGTCGAGCATGGTCTGGCAGGGCGAGACGGCGTGATACGCATCGATGCGCAGCGCGACCACGACAACGACAAACGTATGACGGTTCGCGTGATTGATAACGGCGTAGGATTTGAGCCAGGTACTCCACTCAGCGGCTTGGGCACGCAAATTGTGCGGCAAATGGTTCGAGGGGAACTGGGAGGCACGATCGAGTGGGAACCGGGAGAAGAATCGGGCACAGTTGTCACGCTGCGTCTACGCGTGGAGTGATACAGAGGTGTGCTCGGTGGAATGCGCGCTGTGAGGGCAGTGTTCGTGCACTGAATAAACGCGTAGCCGAGTTCGTGGTGAACCCGGCTACGCGTTGAAGTCAGTGAGGAGTTTCAGGAAGCGCGGCGTGCACGTGCGGCGCGGCGTTTCATTGAGCGGCGCTCTTCTTCGCTCAGACCGCCCCACACTCCGGAATCCTGGTTGTTGTCCATTGCCCACTGCAGACACACGGTCTCAACGGGGCAGTTATGGCATACAGCTTTGGCTTCCGCAGCTTGTGTCAGGGCTGGACCAGTATTGCCGATTGGGAAAAACAGCTCCGGGTCAACACTTAAGCAGGCTGCTTTACTCCGCCAGTCCATCTTCCCTCAAACTCCATTTCCGTTAACGTTTTGTTAAACAACTCGACGCTTAACGTATAACTTGTCGATAACTTGATCAATTGTCGACGAATCATCACCGAAGGGCAAGGGGAAAAAGGGCCCAACTCCCGTTTCACGCATGTGTCAATAGTCACGAGGATTTACGCGCGGCGGTGTGAGGGGACGAAAATGTGGAGAAGACCAGTGTGACGCGCGTGTCTCGAACGCCTGCGGATGACCGAAGCCGGTGTGCCTTAGGAATCGAAAGGTCTGGATCTTTCCTGAAGAAGGGCTGTGTTGAGACGGAAGCGCTCAACTCGTCCTGCATGCATAATGATCCCATTGTGAGCTCCCCACCGCTCCGCACGAACAGCGACAGGAACGCTGCGCGCGACCTGTGCCAATGCTCGAATCAAATCAGGTGACGGATCCAGCGCGATCACTGTGTCATGCGCGTGTGAGCGTAGTTGTGTCCACTGATGAGATCCAAGCAGCGTGATCTGGGCTGGATCAAAGCCTGGCCGACAATCGCGTGGGCCTGACACCATATGCCAGTGCGTCTCGAGAATGCGGCGCGCATCCTCCAGATCATCACCGATCAGCACGCACGACCCGTGCGGATAAGAGAGTGACTCAAGTGAGGCTCCTACCCAGCCCAGACATGGCGCAGCGGGCTCCCCGTTCCCTGCTGGAGCTGTCCTATCTGCTCGCTGCGCCTTGCCCTCCGCCTTATCTCCTTCTGTCAGCTCGGCCCCTTCTGTCGACAATGCTGTGTCAGGGCGAGTCCGCAGCATTGAAAGAGGGGCATTCAAAGACAGCACCGTCCACGGCTCCGCACTCTCAGTGACAGAGGCTGCATGTGTGTCGCGCTCGGCATTGGTGGGGATCGCGTGGGGGAGTGCACATAACACCCCTGTCAGGTCAACAGGTTCACCGATTCGTCCGTCGCATGAGGAGCGGATACGTGACGGAAGAGAGGCAAGAATGAAATGGCCATCGTGGCGAGTGAGCGGTGTGCGCACACCAAGTCCTGCGCGCAGCGCTTCATCTGACGAATGGGCTGCGACAAAACGGGTAGAAAAAGCTGAACTGCAGCTTCCCCCGGTGCCAAACTCACCCGGAGTTGCGGCAACGATGGTGATACCGCTGGCGCGAGCCTGCGACAAGCACTCACTCCACACAGTGTGTGCCGTGCCCGCTGACAGCACGCGGTCCAACGATCGCATCATGTCGGGAACATCGGTGACGATCAGGACGGATGGGCCGTGTGCCGCAATGCCGGTGAGCAGGTGCGTAACGGCGCCTGCATCATCGAGTGAGAGACGGGAAGCAAACAGCTGCGTGCTCATCGCGTGGCCGGCCAGCGATGTGCTGTCACACAGGTGGATTGGTATCCCGCGAGCTTGCCCGATCCTCACGCCCAGCGCCTGTGCACACTGCGCCAGATCAGCGCTGCGATAGTGAGGCCCTTCCAAGCGGATATGCCCATCCTCAAAGAGCACGTTGTAATGGCGTCCGATATCGATCCCATCAGCCACCCCAATCGCAATGCGCCGATCAGCCTCCCCGCTGCATCCACGTACTGCCACCTGGCTAAGGTAGGTGGCGTCAACCTCGTGCCATGAAAGGGGCGAGGGAAGCTCGGGCGCCCATAGAGGCGGGCAGTCATTTTCACGCCCCCACCTGTCGCGCACGCGCCGAACCACCCGCTCTATGTCACCACAGTACGCAAACTGTATGTGCGTCCCACCATTGATAAGCGCACGACCAGAGTGACGAGGAAGTGAAGCAGCTGCCGGGGTGCCGATCGCATCGAGCGAATCTGCCTCGGTGGCACAGCGCAATGCGATGCGAATGTCAATGTTGGAGCGCATGGCCGGCGTGATCGCCCCTGACGGGCGCTGGGTCGCAGCAATGAGATGCAATCCCAGGGAGCGTCCCTGGGCAGCCAGCCTGACCAGCGCATCCAAAGTGTCGGGATGCGAATCAGCGAGGACCCGGAACTCATCGATCGCGATAATGATGCGCGCGGGAGGTTCGGGCGCCGCGCCTCGGCAATGAGCCTCATGCCAGCGGCGAATGTCGGGAAAGCCGAGGCGCGCAAGGTCGCGTTCGCGTTCTCGCAGGAGCGATGACAGTCCTCGAATCGCCCGACTCGTGGCATCAGGCTCTAGGTCTGTCAGGACCTGGCGGGTGTGGGGCAATCGCGTCAATGGCGTGAATGTGGCTCCTCCCTTGTAGTCAATGAGGACGAGTTGCACCTGACGCGGGCTGAAGCGTTCACACATCTGCGCCAGCCACGTCGTCAGCGCTTCCGATTTTCCAGATCCCGTTGTGCCGGCAAGCAACGCGTGAGGACCGTCTGAGACAAGGTCAATGCTGACGAGTCGGTGTCCGTCGTGTCCGATGGGTACGCGCAGGCACTGAGAGTGCGATTCGTCCGGCTCCCACTGAGCAAGGTCCTCCCATGTTACCGAGTCCGGAACACTGTTGTGGGTGCCTTCATCAGCGGACTCGGTGCACGTATCCCACCATCGGTCAGTTACGAGGACGTGGTTCGGGCGAATGATGTGGTCACACCATTCGGGTAAATCTGCATATCCTGCTCCAACACCAATATGTACCACGCGCCGACCATCTCCAGCACGTCTCAGTTCGGATACGCCTCTATCTGCACATGCCACGCAGGCGGACCCGCGGACAATGTGAATGTCGATTGCGGGCGAACCGATGCGGCGCGCGTGACTATCTGGATTGATGATGCGGGCGCCGCCCAGTCGGGCAGCGATTTGAGCTGCCCACCAGTAGGCACCCGACACAGCGTGCTCCCCAATGAAACCGACGACACGCACCTGCGCTCGCTCTCCAGTTCGGCGCGAATGGCCCCGACGCATCGGCGCGCGTCGGGGCCCTGAAACGAGGAAGACAGGTGCAGGTGACGAGCCGTATATCTCGCTCAGATTCAGCTCCAGTGCAGGGGATTTTCCAGGCATGCCGGGCCACACAGGGAGTGCATCTGGCAACGTACGATCCCCGCTGCCGCTGTGTTTGTCTGGAGACGACAACGGCGCCGAAGATGAGTGCGAATCGCCGCGAGGCAGTGCGCTGAGCGCGACGGCGAGGGAGGCTGCGTCGTAGTGCCTCCAGAATCTCCGACTCCTGAGTAAGCGAAGCGCGAATATTCCTGCCACCAGCGCCACCGCCACACCCAATGCGCCGACCAGCCACCCACGCGCAGCACCTCCCCACATGGACAGGCGCCACACCATCATGGGGATGAACAGCATCATGGGGATGATGCCCCATCGCACGAACCGATTGCGAACGGGGTCAGGCTGTGGCCAGGAGGAGTTGAGAGGCCTGGCACGCACCTCGAATTCGTTTCCACCAGCGAAAATACGATGCCCCACTGATAGGGGCAGCGCACGTGTGCCGACTTGTCGAGAAAAGCGCCGCGGAAGCATGCCGACGAGGGGGAGGCGCCGCGCCACACGTGTTCCGTTGGTGGAGTCGCAATCGGTGATGGACAGTTGTGCGCGCTCGCGGCGCAGCCAGGGCCATCGGGGTACGTGATCTGATCGCACTCGTCGTGTAAGTGAGCGGGCCACGGCACCGTGTTCCTCAAGAAAAGCGTGCGTGCGGGACAAATGTTGCGAGGTCAGACCGTGCCCATCTGCTCTGCCAATCAGCGTACAGGCTTCGATCGGCACCACCAGTCCCACATCCGGACCACTCACGCACGCCAGATGAAAAGCTGTCTTTAACGGGTGAGCGGCAGCCGCAGTGTCGTCCTCTCCGGCCGGCGCTATTTCAGCGCGGGTGAATTTCGCCGCGCGTGCGGGTGCGTCCTCTCGTTCGCGAAGCATAGGAAGTGTCAACGTCGTCATGTCAACATGGTGATGTCCTCACCGCCGCGCCTCCACTCAGATGACCTGGACTGTGGACAGGCAGTAACACGCGTACGCCCTGTGGATAACAGTCGCCCTCCACAGCACCTACGTCGATTCGCGCAATTCGCGCCCAGACATCCACAGGTCGCCCTCGTCGACCAGCCGGAACGCGAACAGTGGAACAATAGTCGTATGGAAGATCAGCATGCCGCCACCGCGGGCACCCCCGCAGCTCAGCCGCCCAGCATCTCGCAGAGCTCCCAGTCCGATCAGAGCGTCCCACCGTCGGCACGCGAGCAGTGGGTCGACCTGGTTGAACGGATCGAGCAGGCACGCCACGACTACTACGACAAGGATGCGCCTCAACTGAGCGACGCGGACTACGACACCCTCTTCCGCCAGCTGGAGGACATAGAGCGCACCTACCCGCAGCTATCAGGACCTGACTCGCCTACGGCCACGGTCGGTGGCACACGCAGCGAAGCATTCGCGCCGGTCGAGCATGCAGAACCCATGATGTCGCTCGAGGACGTCTTCTCGCTGGACGAACTGCGCTCGTGGTGGCAGCGCACGATTGACGAGGTTGGCTCTGCGAGTACCGCGATGACGACGGAAGTTAAAATCGACGGCCTGGCAGTGTCGCTGCTGTATCGAAACGGGTTCCTCATCCAGGCGGCAACCAGGGGTGATGGGCGCGTGGGTGAAGATGTGACCGCGAATGTGCGCACTATTTCATCCATTCCGCATGTCCTGTCCGGCGGTCCGCACCCTGAAATGGTGGAAATTCGCGGCGAGATCTACATGCCGTTGGAAGACTTTGCGCAGATTAACGAGCAGCGCGCTCGCGCGCACAACGAGTACGCGGAAAAACTTGAGCAGTATCGTGCTGGAGAACTGAGTCGTCAGCCCCACAAGCCTCCGGCACCTTTTGCCAACCCACGCAACGCTGCAGCCGGATCACTACGGCAAAAAGATCCGGCGATCACTGCGCAGCGCTCGCTCGCTCTGTTGGCGCACGGCATTGGCGCTATCGAGGCTGGTGAGTCTTTCACCGCCCCTACACACCTGTTCGGCTGGTACGAGCTGTTCCAACAGTGGGGAATCCCGGTGTCGCCTCACACGCGGCTGGTGCATTCCTATGACGAGATTGCTCAACGCATTGACGAGCTGGGTGATCAGCGTGCCGGACTGGATCATGAGATCGACGGCGTCGTGATCAAAGTTGACGATCAGGGGCTTCAGCGTCAGATGGGGGCCACCTCGCGCGTGCCGCGATGGGCAATTGCCTACAAGTTCCCACCTCAGGAAGTCACGACGCGCCTGCTCGACATCCACGTCCAGGTTGGACGCACGGGTCGCGTCACGCCCTACGCGGTGATGGATAAGGTGTTCGTGTCCGGCTCGCATGTGCAGAGAGCGACACTGCACAACGCGGGCGAGGTGGCGCGCAAGGGAGTGTTGATCGGTGACCTGGTGATTGTGCGCAAAGCGGGAGATGTCATCCCTGAAATTGTTGGACCGGTGGTGGACGAACGGGATGGAACTGAGCGGGAATTCGTCATGCCGACCGAGTGCCCGTCGTGCGGCAGTACGCTCAGGGCCGAGTCTGAAGGCGATGCGGACCTGCGCTGTCTGAATCGCGCGCTGTGCCCGGCGCAGCTGACTGAACGCATTGAACATATTGCGTCACGGTCCGCATTGGACATCGAGCATCTGGGGGCTGAGGCCGCCCTCGCGCTGACGCAGCCTGAGAACCATCGTGACGAGGTCGCGGCGGCGCTGATTGCGGGGCATCGAGTCGTGCTCGAAGACGGCACGCACATTGTGCTCACCGACGTTGACCACTTAAGTCACGGTGAGCAGATGGAAGCGGCAAATGCGATGCTGCCATCCGCTCAGGACCCGGTTGTCACCTCTGAAAGCGAAATCTTTACGCTCACCGCCGATGATGTGAAAGATGTGATGATCTGGCGCCAGGTACCTTCCAGCGAGGACTGGGCGTACGTCCACTTCTTCTGGACACAGCCGTGGGTCACCAGGACGCGGTCAGAAAACAAGGTGAAGATCAAGTTCCGCGAACCGGCTGAGTCTCGCCCTCGTGACACGCTGACGCAGATGCTCGAACTCATGGACAGGCAGGCACGCACTCAGCCACTGTGGCGCGTGCTGGTTGCACTGTCGATTCGCCACGTCGGCCCCACGGTCGCCAGGAAACTGACAGCGGCAATGCCCTCGATGGAGGCGATTTCCTCGGCCAGTGAAGAACAACTCAGCGCAATCGACGGGGTAGGCCCGATCATTGCGCGCGCGATTGGTGACTGGTTCGCACAGCCTGACAATCAGGAGATTGTGCGCCGGTGGGCAGCCTCAGGGGTGCGCATGCACGACAGTGACGAGGGTGGATCCGCATCCACTCACGCAGCCACGCTGGAAGGACTGACGATCGTCGTCTCCGGATCGGTGGAAGGGTACACGCGTGACAGCGCGAAGGAAGCCATCACGGATCGGGGCGGGCAGGCAACCAGCTCGGTCAGCAAGAAAACGTCACTGGTTGTGGCAGGCCCTGGGGCCGGGTCAAAAGTGGCGAAAGCCGAAGAACTCGGCGTCCCGATTCTTGACCAGTCCCGCTTCGACGAACTGCTGGCACGCGGTATGAGTGTCCTCGAAGAAACTGACGCGCAGGCTGACGAGGCACACGCTGCTTCAGTCGACTCAGACGACCCACTCGAAGGGGTGGAGGAGCCGCTCAATGATGCGGGTGGGCAGGCCTCGTCTCTCCCACTCTTCTAGCGTCAGCTGCCTGGACGTCGTGAGGTCTTTGGCGAAGATCTCTTCCATGCGCTCTGCCAAAGCGGTGGAACGGAACTGCAGATTGACTTCAAAATTGCCCTGCATCGACAGGCGATCGATGTTGGCAGTACCAATCGTTGACCAGTGCGAATCAATCGTCATGGTCTTGGAGTGGATCATGGCGTGCTGATACAGCCAGATTTCAATACCGTTGCGCAGCAGCTCTCCGTAGTAGGGGCGCGCAACCCAGTCCGCCATGATGTGGTTGGAATATTCAGGGATCAGCACCTTCACGCGCACGCCTCGCTGCGCAGCCGCAACCAGGTTGTGCAAAATTTCCTTATCGGGAATGAAGTAAGCAGTGGTGATCAGGATCTGGTCACGCGCGCGGTCAATGGCATCCAGGTACAGGCCCCGCACGGGGAACAGTAATCGTGAGGGCAGATTGAATTCGGCACTGATGGGTGGGAACCAGTCCTTAACCCCGCCGTCAGGTAGAGCCGGCTGCCACGGCCGCTTGAAATGATTCCAGAATTCAGCGAACCCGTCCGCCAACTCCATCACCGCCGGACCGGTGATACGGACGTGAGTATCTCGCCATTCGATGCCGAAACGCTCACCAATGTTGTAACCACCAACGAAGCCGTACTTCCCGTCGGTGACGAGAATCTTGCGGTGATCACGCCCTGTCTTGCGCAAATTAAGCGTGAACAGGCCCGAACGAATCTCAGGGATACGCCGGTGGAACAGGTTCGGGTGCCTGGGGAAAATCTTGAACAGTGGATTCTGATTCAGCACTCCGAAACCGTCGTAAACGATGTAGACCTGAACGCCTCGATCAGCAGCGGCATAGAGTGCATCCTTGAAGGCGCGTCCAATCTCGTCGGCCGCCCAGATGTAGGTCTCAAAGCAAATCGACTCACGAGCCTCGTTGATCGCGTCCAGCATGTCGGTATAAAGCGACTCGCCCTCGGTGTAGGTTCGCACAACGTTCGAATCGATTTGGACATCGCTGGGGGGCAAAGTGGGGAAGCCGTGACGGCCACCGGGAATACGTGCGATTCGGACTCGGTCAACGGCATGAACCGTGACGACGGCAGCAGCTTGCGCAACGAGCAGCCCGATACCGACACCTTTGAGAATCTTCCACCCCGTCTGGTGGTTTAAACGCCACTTCCGTGCAACTGCCATGCCGTTAGCCTAATTCCTTCCCGACAATTTGAGAACTTATACATGTCAGACACGTGCCTTCGGGCCCGCTGGGTCGAATATCTGCTTCGTGCCACATAGAATTGGCACCATGTCACGCATCAGTACTGAAGAAGTCGCCCGCGTCGCCGGGCTGGCCAGGATTGCGCTGACGCAAGAAGAAATCGAGCGCTTCGCCGGTGAACTTGACGTCATCGCTACATCCGTTGCACAAGTGTCCGAAGTTGCCACCCCTGACGTTCCCGCAACGTCGCACCCCATTCCGTTGGCGAATGTGTGGCGCGAAGACGAAGTCGGCCCCACCCTCGACCGTGATGAGGTTCTGGCGCAGGCACCGGCTCAGGACCGCGGAATGTTCCTCGTCCCGCAGATTCTCGAGGAGGACTGATGAACGACCTGCTCAAGAAATCCGCACTCGAACTCGCCGACATGCTCGAGGCAGGTCAGATCACATCCGTTGAACTGACGACAGCATGCCTGGACCGGATCGACGCTCTGAATGAACACGTCAACGCCTTCCTGCATATTGACCGCGAGGGTGCCCTCGAAACAGCTCGTCGCGTTGACGAGCGCCGCGCAGCGGGGGAGAAGCTCCATCGCCTTGCAGGCGTCCCCATCGCAGTGAAAGACAACATGGTCGTACGTGGCATGCCCACCACCTGTGCCTCCAGGATCCTCGAGGGATGGCTGCCACCGTACGACGCAACTGTCGTCGAAAAGATTCACGAGGCCGGCCTGCCGATCGTCGGCAAGACCAACATGGACGAATTTGCCATGGGATCCTCAACTGAGCACTCCGCATATGGCGCAACAGGAAACCCGTGGGATCTTGGCCGTATCCCCGGCGGATCCGGCGGCGGGTCAGCTGCCGCTGTCTCAGCGTTCATGGTGCCGCTCGCCCTCGGCTCCGATACTGGCGGGTCGATCCGTCAGCCAGGTGCAGTGACGGGAACTGTGGGGGCAAAGCCCACCTACGGTGCGGTTTCACGTTACGGTCTGGTTGCGATGGCCTCGTCGCTCGATCAGATCGGGCCTGTCACCCGCACAGTTGCGGACGCTGCCGCCTTGCAGGAACTCATCGGTGGTCACGACCCACACGATTCCACATCCTTGACTGACCCGGTGCCGCCCCTTGCTGACAGTGTGCGCGCCGTGGCAGACCGTGGCAGCATTGCCGGACTGAAGATCGGCGTCGTGACGGAACTGTCCGGCGAGGGGTATGAACCCGCGGTGCTCGACGCGTTCAACGCCAGTGTGGAGGCCCTCAAGAACGCAGGCGCTGAAGTCATCGAAGTGTCCTGCCCGAGCTTTGCATACGCGCTCGCGGCCTACTACCTGATCATGCCGGCCGAGGCATCCTCGAACCTGGCACGTTTTGACGGCATGCGCTACGGCATCCGTGTTGAACCCGCCGAAGGTAATGTCACAGCCGAACGCGTCATGGCTGCTACCCGCGAGGCTGGTTTCGGTGATGAGGTCAAACGCCGCATCATTCTGGGCACTCACGTCCTGTCGGCCGGTTACTACGACGCGTATTATGGATCCGCGCAGAAAGTCCGCACCCTCGTGCAGCGCGATTTTGCGCGCGTCTTCGAACAGGTCGACGTCCTCGTCTCGCCGACCGCGCCGACCGTCGCCTTCGAGATGGGTGGAAAGATCAACGACCCGATGGCGATGTACCTCAACGACATTGCCACCATTCCGGCCAACCTTGCAGGCGTCCCCGCAATGACGATTCCGAATGCCGTGACCGAACAGAATCTGCCCGTCGGATTCCAGGTGATTGCACCGGCACGTCATGATCAGAAGATGTACGAGGTGGCAGCGCTTGTTGAACTGCTCAGCGATGATGTTGCGGGCAGATGCCCGGCTGCCGACTGGAAGGTGAGCGAATGATGGAAGACCTCATGGATTATGAAGACGCGGTCAAACAGTTCGACCCTGTTCTCGGTATCGAGGTTCACGTCGAGCTGGGCACGAAGACCAAGATGTTTGACGCTGCGCCCAACGCGTTCGGTGGCGACCCGAACACCTTTGTTACGCCAGTGTCCCTCGGATTGCCAGGTTCCTTGCCGGTCGTCAACCACAAGGCTGTTGAATACGCCATCAAGATTGGCCTGGCACTGAACTGTGAAATCGCGGAGTACTGCCGTTTTGCCCGAAAGAACTACTTCTACCCGGATCTGACGAAGGCATTCCAGACTTCGCAGTACGATGAGCCGATCGCGCACGACGGTTATGTCGACGTCGAACTCGAAGACGGCGAAATGTTCCGCGTCACCATCGAACGTGCTCACATGGAAGAAGACGCTGGCAAGAACACCCACGTCGGCGGCGCGGACGGCCGTATCCACGGTGCCGACCACTCGCTGGTGGACTACAACCGCGCCGGCGTGCCCCTGGTTGAGATCGTCACGCGTCCAATCGAAGGCGCCGGCGAACGCGCTCCGGAGGTTGCCGCAGCATACGTGCGCTCACTGCGTGACATTTTCCGCACGCTGGAAGTCTCGGAAGCTCGAATGGAACGCGGAAACGTGCGCGCCGACATTAACGTGTCGCTGCGTCCCAGCCCCGATGCGCCGCTTGGCACGCGCTCAGAGACGAAGAACGTGAACTCTTTCCGCGGTATCGAGCGCGCTGTCCGATTCGAAATTCAGCGCCACGCTGCGATCCTGTCGGCGGGAGGCACAGTCATCCAGGAAACGCGCCACTTCCACGAGGAGGACGGGTCGACCTCGTCAGGCCGCGAGAAGTCTGATGCGGAAGACTACCGCTACTTCCCTGAACCAGACCTGGTTCCGCTTGCTCCGTCGCGCGAATGGGTCGAGCAGTTGCGCGCCGAGCTGCCTGAATTGCCGGTAGCGAAGCGTCGGCGCCTGCGCACCGAGTGGTCTTATTCGGATAAGGAAATGCGCGACGTCGTCAATGCCGGAGCGCTTGAGCTGATCGAAAGCACTGTTGAGGCCGGTGCCTCACCTGCCGCTGCACGCAAGTGGTGGATGGGTGAGCTGGCACGCACGGCGAAGCAAAATGAGGTTGCGTTGGAGGATCTGACGGTCGCACCCGAGCAGATTGCGCAGCTTCAGAAGCTCGTTGACGATGGACGCCTGACCGATAAGCTTGCCCGCCAGGTCCTCGAAGGTGTCCTGGCCGGCGAGGGCGATCCCGAGCAGGTCGTGCAGGCGCGTGGCCTTGAGGTGGTCAGTGACGAGGGCGCACTGACGTCTGCCGTTCAGGAAGCACTTGACGCCAATCCCGACGTCGTTGAGAAGATCAAGGGTGGCAAAGTGAAGGCCGCTGGCGCCCTGGTCGGAGCAGTGATGAAGGCGACTCGAGGCCAGGCCGACGCTGCGCGCGTGCGTGAACTCATCATGGAAATGGTGGGTGTCGAGGAGTAAAACCCGACCGATTTCAGCCCCTGGAGTGGGAATGTGAGGTGGCGGCGGAGCTGGCAGGCTCTGCCGCCACCTTCTTGCGTTAGCGGCTACTGTAATGAAGGGAAGAGACGCGGTGGTCTCTGCTGACATTCCACCATATGTGCGCGGCGACAATATTTGGATTTAAAAGTTAAACACAAATGCGTAAATTGACTTCATGAAGTGAAACTGGCGTGTATTGTGGTGGTGCCTGAGGGCATTGCAGCTCGCGGCATCACAGTCCATCAGTTCACTGGAGAACGAATGATCGATGAAGCACAAGACACGCTCCTGGAGATGAAGCACATCACCAAGGCGTTCCCCGGAGTCATCGCACTCGACGATGTCAATCTAAGAGTGCGTCGCGGCGAGATTCACGCAATTTGCGGGGAAAACGGCGCAGGTAAATCCACATTGATGAAAGTTCTGTCCGGTGTGCATCCCCACGGCACCTACGACGGCCAGGTTGTATACAACGGTGAGGAAATGAGGTTCGCGACAATTCGCGACTCTGAAAGAACCGGAATCGTCATCATTCACCAGGAACTTGCTCTCATCCCGACATTGTCGATAGCGGAGAACATGTTCCTGGGAAATGAGGTTCGCAGCAGTTTCGGAATTGACTGGCACCAGACACGACTGCGGGCAGCCCGATACCTGGCGGAGGTTGGACTGGACGAGTCGCCGGATGAGCTGATTTCGAACATCGGGGTCGGCAAGCAGCAGCTCGTTGAAATCGCGAAAGCTCTTGCCAAGGACGTCCGACTGCTGATTCTGGATGAGCCGACCTCTGCGCTGAATGAGGAAGAATCAGCACATCTACTGGAGCTCATGCGCAAGCAGCGCGGTCGTGGAATCACCATGATCATGATCTCGCATAAGCTCGACGAAATCGCCCAAATCGCTGATTCAGTCACGGTCATTCGTGATGGGAAAACCGTGGGATACATTGACGCACAGAATTCACCGATCGACGAGGATCACATCATTCGTCTCATGGTTGGGCGTCCGCTTGACCGCCGCTTCCCCGAACGTGAATCGCACCCCGGTGACATTCGATTTGAAGTGGATGACTGGTGGGTTCGCCACCCTGTCGCCGCAGATCGATGGGTATGCAAGGGATCGAGTTTCTATGTCAGGGCAGGGGAAGTGGTCGGCTTTGCGGGCCTGATGGGTGCCGGGAGGACTGAGCTGGCGCGCTCCATTTTCGGCCGATCTTACGGAGTGTGGGAATCGGGCAGTATGAAGATCGACCACCAGCCAGTTAAGGCTGATACCGTACCTCGCGCCATCGAAGCGGGACTGGCTTACTTGCCTGAAGACCGCAAGACCCTCGGATTGAACCTGCTGGACGTTATATACGAGTCCGTTATCTCGGCACGCCCGGAAAAAATCACCCATAACGGGATCATGAATATTGACGAAGGGGTCATGGCAGCCGAGCAATATCGTAAAGAATTGCAAATCAAGACCCCATCTGTCATGACAGGGGTCGGCACGCTGTCCGGCGGGAACCAGCAAAAAGTGGTTTTAGCGAAGTGGATGTTCACTGACGCCGACGTCATGATCCTCGACGAGCCAACCCGTGGGATTGATGTGGGCGCCAAGTATGAGATTTACACCTTCATTCAGCAACTCGCCGCTGCAGGAAAAGCTGTGATCGTCATCTCTTCTGAATTGCCCGAACTTTTGGGAATCACCGACCGAATCTACACGATTTTCGAAGGTCAGATCACCGGCGAGATGCCGTCGGATCAGGCAGACCAGGAAACACTCATGCACCTCATGACCTCATCAACAACACCCCAGTCCGCGTAGCAGGAGAAAAGGACACACTATGAAAAAGAATTTTCGCGCTCTTTTCGGGGGCGATTTTCGACAATTTGCGATGATCGCAGCGCTACTGGTGATCGTCGTGTTTTTCCAGGTCTTTACGGGCGGCAAAGTCCTGCAATCACAGAACCTCATGAACCTGATCATGGGCAACGCATACGTGCTGATCCTGGCGATGGGGATGGTACTGGTCATCATTGCCGGGCATATTGATTTGTCGGTGGGATCGGTAGCAGCCTTCGTTGGCATCATCGTTGCCAAATTGACGACTGAATCCGGGTTGCCGCCTGTTGTCGGCTTGCTGGTAGGACTGGGCGTTGGCATCCTCGTGGGATGCTGGCAGGGTTTCTGGGTAGCCCAATGGGGAATCCCGGCGTTCATCACAACCCTGGCGGGCATGATGCTGTTCAGAGGCGCCAACCAGTTCATTGGGAAATCCATGACAGTACCTGTCCCTGAGCTTTTCCAGACCCTTGGCGCGGGCTATATGCCCGATATTGCTCCAGATGTCTTAGCCTTTAACTTGCCGACGATGGTCCTTGCTGTTCTGATCGTCGCCGCGCTGGCATGGGGCGAATTTAACCGTCGGCGCAAGAGCCTCCGGGCCCAGTCAGATGTGCCGCCACTGTGGGTACCGATTGTGCGTCTTGTCGTCGTAGGCGGTGCCATCCTGGGCGTGATGTGGCTCTTCGCTACAGGCAGGCCAGGCACGTCGTTCCCGATACCAGGACTCATCGTGGTTGTCCTTGTCATCATTTTCCACTTTATTTCGACACGCACAATCATCGGACGGTCCGTCTATGCGATTGGTGGCAACCGTGCTGCAGCAGCTTTGACAGGCATCCGCGTCAAACGCACGAATTTCGCTGTCATGTGTACCTCCTCCGTTCTAGCCGCTATCGCAGCGATGGTGTTTATCGGCCGATCCACCTCATCGGGGCCTCAGGACGGAAATATGTGGGAGCTCGATGCGATCGCAGCCTGCTTCATCGGCGGCGCATCCGTGTGGGGCGGAATTGGAACTATCGGTGGAACGATGGTAGGCGCTCTGGTAATGGCATTTCTGAACAACGGTCTTCAGCTGCTGGGCGTGGGCTCTGACTGGACACAGATCATTAAGGGACTCGTTCTGCTCCTGGCCGTCGCAGTTGACGTCTACTCCAAGCGTCAGGGCAAGCGCTCGCTGATCGGTACGTTCCAAAACGCGATACGAAACAGGCGAGCCATCGAATCGGCGGAGAATTCTCCTGGCAGCAGCCCGGCAAAATTAACTGCCGGCTCGCCAACCATTGACGAAGCGGACGAGTCAGCCCTCATGCAAATCAGTAACGACGCTGGAAAAACATCGGTCGATCCTGTCACGAAAGGAGAATCGCCTACGGGCAGTTCACCTGCCTGATCCATGAAACCAAACAGATGCTTGTCGGCAAACTCACGCGGTTGGAGTGGATCAAACGTTCCGAGCGCGCGTGGATTCTCACAGACGAGCATTCACTGACAGACTCACTTATCGAAAGAAGGAAGACATGAAACCTCTCAAGAAAATTGCGACGGTCTGCGCAGTTTCCACCCTCGCCTTTGCTATGAGTGCGTGCGGTGGACGAGGCGGGGGCACCTCGGATCAATCCGGTGTTGCTGCGGACTCAGGTGCGTCAGGAGAATCGGCGGGAAGCGCCGGTGGGGATATTTCGTTGGGCATCGCTATGCCGCAAAAGACGTCCCAAAACTGGGTTGAAGCCGAGCAAATGTTTAAAGATGACTGTGCCGAAGCAGGCATCACGTGTACCTTGCAATTCGCAAATGGCGGTGTCGCCGAACAACAGAACCAGATTGCCGCAATGATTGAGAACGGCGTTGATGTTCTGTTGATTGGCGCTATCGACGGGTCCCAACTGGGCACACAGCTTCAACAGGCGAAGTCGGCGGGCATCCCCGTCATCGCCTACGACCGACTCTTGACGAATACCACGGACGAGGACTACTACATCGCCTACGACAACTACGGTGTTGGTAAGCTGCAGGGCCAGGCACTGCTGGAAGGACTTGAGGCGAAGGGTACGCCCACGCCCTGGGATATTGAACTATTTGGCGGCTCGCCCGACGATTCGAATTCCTTGAAATTCTTCAACGGTGCGATGGAAGTGCTTCAGCCCAAGATCGATGACGGTACCCTGGTTGTGAAATCTGGCCAAAACGATTTCACCAAGGTCGCAACTCAGGGGTGGAAGCCCAATAACGCGCAGGATCGCATGTCTTCGTTGCTGACGTCCACCTATCAGGGGGATGAAGTTCCCGACGGTGTACTCTCGCCCAACGACACACTGGCGCGCGCAATCATCACCGCCGTTGAGCAGGCTGGAAAACCTGTTCCAGTAGTGACGGGTCAGGACTCTGAAGACGAATCTGTAGGCTGGGTTGTCCAGGGCAAGCAATATTCCACGATCTTCAAGGACACTCGTCTCCTGGTCAAGGGCGCCATTCAGCTGGCTATGGAGGCAGCACAGGGAAATGCTGACCCAACCGTTGACGGCGCGACTGTGGACAAAGAACAGTATGAATCCATGGAAGGTCATGCTGTCACGTCCTTCCTGCTGACTCCGCAGATTGTTACTCAGGACAATGCGGAGGAGATCTACAAGGACGACGCCCACCGCATGGAGCTCGTCAACGCAGCCAAGTAGACGTTCTGTCATCGACGAGGGCGGCCTGTGGGTCGCCCTCGTCCCTTATCTGGGGGACTGAACACGTGTTGCTCCGGTCATGGCAGCAATGATGTCTTCGTAGGAGGTGGAGCGGGCGTTGAACGAGCCGTTGTTGCGCCCGTGACGGAGGACTTCGACGCGATCAGCTGTTGCACGCACGTCCGTGAGATTATGCGAAATGAAAATGACGCCCAACCCGAGATCCCTCAGATGCTCAATGTAAGTCAGTACCTCAGCCGTTTGAGTCACAGAAAGTGAAGCGGTTGGCTCATCAAGGATGACTATTTTCGGGTGTGCGACCAGTGTGCGCGCGATCGCCACACACTGACGCTGTCCTGCTGACAATTGATAGAGCGGCGTATGGACATCGGGGATTCTCGAATTCAACGATTCCAGATACTCGCGGGCTAATGCGTCCATCGCGTCGTCGTCTAGTAAGTGCGAGGTGCGCATTTCGTTTCCGAGAAAAATATTGGCCGTCACATCGAGGTTGTCGCACAGTGCCAGTTCCTGGAACACTGTGGCGATGCCGAGCTGGTGAGCATGCGACGTTGACGAAATCGTGACAGGTTCGCCGTCGATCACGATGCGTCCACGTGAGGGAGGATAAACTCCGGCAATCATCCGTGCCAACGTTGATTTGCCTGCCGCATTATCGCCAACGAGCGCCACGACCTCATGTCGGTGAACTGTCATGGAGACGTCGACGAGCGCTTCGACGCCGCCGAAGAAGCGGCTGACGTTGCTGATTTCCAGAAGCGGAGCGGATGTTCTCATGACATCTCCTCGTGGCTGGAGCGATGGCCGAACGTGTCCATGGCGAGGGCGAAAGCACCGATCACCTCTGAGCGCGGTCCAAGCTGCGCGGGAACGACGTGGATACCTGCCTGAGTAAGCAGGGGGCGGTTGTTGACTGCATCGCGGATAGGGTCGATGAGGATGTCGCCAGTTTGCGCCAGTTCTCCTCCGATGGCGATTACTTGCGGATCAGACCACGTCGCCAGATCTGCCAATACAGATCCGAGGGTCGCTCCCGCATCTGAAATCGCCTGGCGGCACCCGGCATCTCCGTCGTTGGCCAGTGCAATGACATCTCGCAAGGTGAGGTCGCCTCGTGAGAAGCGAAGGGAATCGATCAAAGCGTCGGCGCCGACAACTGTGTTCAGACACCCTCGTGCGCCGCAGCGACAAATGGGGCCATGAGGGGCGACCTGAATATGTCCTATTTCGCCGACGGTGCCGTGGGCGCCGCGGTAAAGCTGGTGGTTGATCAGTACGCCTGCGCCGGTTTGGTAAGAGACCCGTGCATAGATGCTGTTGGCGGCCCCACGGAGTGCGCCGTAGCGACTTTCAGCGAGGGCACCTACATTCGCGTCGTTGTCAACAACGACTTCGCTTCCTAAGCGACGCGAGAGCACGTCGCGCACGTCCACGTTTTCCCAATCGCGCATGATGCCGGGAATCGTGATCTTGGTGTTCGAGGGGTCAATAGGGGCCGGCAATGCAACTCCGATGCCGACCAGTTCGTCAAGAGTGGCTCCAATTTTGTCTGTCAATTCCAGGATCAGCAAAGCGGTCCGGTCAAGGGTCGTGTCAACGCGATGATCTATTGGCAAAGGTAGAGACTGATCGGTTCGTGCACGTCCTGTAGCATCCGAGATCGTGATATGCAGCGCACGTCGGCCGATATAGACGCCAGCTGCCAGTCCGGTTTCGCGGGCTAGCGTCACCAGCTGAGCACGCCGACCTGATCTGATGGTGTTGCGTGTTTCAACTATTCCCTGCGACTGAAGTACTTTGACGATGTTGGAAATCGTTGCAGGTGACAGTCCCGTTGCGCTGGCAAGTTCGACTTGTGTGATCTGCCCATAGCGCTGCACAGTATCGATCACGCGCGCTGAATTCGCTTCACGTAAGGATACTTGGGAACCCACGGGTCCACTTGTCACACTCACGTAATCACGGTACCAAACCACGATGCCTAAACCTCGGGATCGCTGTGAAACGTGGCGCGCATGTCACAGAGTGCGCCGAGCGTTTAGGATGAAAATGGCAGTATCCATTTCGGAAGAACTCAAAGGTGCGTATCGCCCAGGTAGGAGACGCGATGAGCTTGTACCGTCGCTTGTTTGGTGAGCACACGCAGCTACACCTCATGGTCGCTTTGCTCATCGCTCTGACGTTGTTCTTCAATATCGCTACGTCAGGACGGATGCTGACGGCGCAGAATGCATACAACCTACTGGCCGGTAACGCCTATATTTTAGTGCTTGCCATCGGGATGCTCATGGTGATTGTCATCGGCCAAATCGACTTGTCGGTGGGATCTGTTGCGGGCTTCGTCTCGATGACGGTGGCCTTGCTTTTTGAAGGGATGGGCGTGCCATGGTGGCTCGGACTTGTCTGCGGACTTCTGATAGGTGGACTGATCGGAGTGTGGAACGGGATATGGATCTCGCGTGTAGGGATCCCGGGGTTCATCGTGACACTGGCAGGAATGATGCTCTTTCGGGGAGCGATTGTGTGGGAGTCGCGTTCACTGTCGTTCCCGCTGCCTCGTGAGTTCCAGGTTCTGGGCGCTGGAACGCTGCCTCAATGGGGACCGTCATGGACGGGGATGAATAATTCAACGCTGCTGGTCGGTGTGGTAACGGCCTCGGTTTTGGTCGTCAATGTGATTCGTCGGTATCGGCGTCGTGTCGTTCGCGGAGCCATTGAAGCTGAACTCTGGATCCCTGCAGTGCGCTGTGCGCTCATCATGGTCGCTGTGGGAGCACTGACATGGCTTTTCGGAGGCGACACCTCGACGAGTGCTTTCCCCGTTCCCGGGCTGCTCCTGCTCATCCTCGTGTTTGCATATGTGCTGCTCACTGAGCACACTGCGTTCGGCCGGCACGTATATGCAGTAGGTGGAAATGCTCATGCCGCGGCCTTGTCCGGCGTTAATACCCGCGCAGTCCAATTCGCTGTCATGGTCAACATGGGCGTTCTTGCAGCGTTGGCCGGAATGATGTTTGCTGGTCGAGCGACAGCTGCCGGTCCCCAGGACGGCACCCTGTGGGAACTCGATGCGATCGCTGCAGTCTTTATTGGCGGCGCAGCAGTTTCCGGGGGCGTAGGAACGGTGACGGGAGCTGTACTTGGAGGACTGGTGATGGCGGTACTCAACAATGGTCTTCTCCTATTGGGGGTCCCTTCTGACCGAAGTCAGGTGATTAAGGGCCTCGTCCTGCTCATGGCGGTGGCATTTGACATGTACTCGCGTAGACGTTTTGACGTGTCATTGTCGTCCCGCCTGTTTGCCGCGCAGGTGAGGCGCTGACTCATCGGGTTTGCGGACAGCGCCGCTGAGCTGGGGTGTGTGGATGCGCCGATCAGTCTTCGCCTGTTGAGCGCGAAGATGTCCACATAGTGCGATCGTTAACACCGTCGTTCCGAAAGGCTTGTACGATACAAAACGAACGAACTGACATACCGCGTGAACATTACGCTTTTGAGGAATGATTGTTTGTATGCGTACTTCTCCGTCATATACCGCCTCCTACAGGCTTGAATTTGATGAATCACAAGCGTCCATCGCCACCATCATCGATACGGTGACCGCCACAGGTGCCCAGGTGAAGGGATTCGATGTCGCGGATTCAGATCGCGGCCATATGACCATTGATCTGACTTGCGATATGCGTGATTCAAACCATCGACGCGAAGTGGAAGCTACCCTCGACGCCCTGCCTGGCATTCATACTGCAGCCGTGTCAGACCAGACCTTCCTCGCTCATATCGGCGGAAAAATCGCCATCGCTCCGCGCGTCCCGCTGCGTAACCGCGACGACTTGTCGCGCATCTATACCCCGGGTGTGGCTCGTGTATGCACTGCCATTCACGACATGCCGGAAAAAGCCCACCTGTTGACCATGAAGTCCAATACGGTGGCCGTCGTTTCAGACGGGACGGCTGTGCTGGGGCTGGGAGACATTGGTCCTGCTGCTGCGCTTCCAGTGATGGAGGGCAAGGCGGTCCTGTTCAAACAGTTCGGTGGTGTGGACGCGTGGCCAGTCGTCCTCGACACAAAGGACACCGAGGAAATCATCTCGATTATCAAGGCGATCGCACCGGCCTATGCGGGCATCAACCTGGAGGACATTTCAGCACCTCGCTGCTTCGAGATTGAGGAACGCCTGCGCGAGGAACTTGATGTTCCGGTTTTCCACGACGATCAGCACGGCACCGCGATTGTTGTCCTGGCAGCTTTGCTCAATGCGCTCAAGCTGGTGGACAAGAAGATTGACGAGGTCCGCATCGTTGTGTCGGGTGTGGGGGCCGCCGGGTCAGCGATTATCCGTCTCCTGATGGCTCAGGGAGCAAAGGATATCGTGGGGTATGGCCGCACTGGAGCGCTGTGTGCGGATAACGTTGCAGGCATGCATGCTTCGCGTCGCTGGCTTGCTGAGCATACGAACCCGCGTCGGGTAACCGGCAACCTTAAGGATGGTCTGCGCGATGCTGATGTGTTTATCGGTGTCTCACACGGCGGCCTGATTACCGGCGAAGATGTGGCGACGATGGCTGATGACGCGATTGTCTTCGCGCTTGCCAACCCGACACCCGAGGTTGACCCGCTCGATGCCGCTCGATACGCACGCATCGTTGCGACGGGGCGTTCCGATTACGCTAACCAGATCAACAACGTGCTGGCTTTCCCAGGGCTGTTCCGCGGGTTGCTTGATGCGAAGGTCTCCCAGATTACGACGGAAGTCCTGAGGGTTGCCGCCGTGGCGATCGCATCCGTCATTTCGGATGACGAGCTTTCGCCCAGCTACATCATTCCCGGTGTCTTTGATGACCGCGTGCCGGTGGCCGTGTCCAAGGCGGTTCGCCAGGCTGTTCGTGATCTTCCCACCGTGGACATTCCGAACCAGGAGCACCTGGGTACTCGCTGAGTACAGTGCAAGCGCGCGTGGCCGCTTTCGTTGATCGTGCATCAGGATTGACGAGGGCGGCCGCCGCATGTTCCACGCACTTCACTATGAGTGGAGACCGTGGAACGGTCGCGACCCGGAGGAGTCGTTTTCGTTGGAAATAAGCGCTTTTGATTCAATGTGTCGATGCTCACCCTGCCAAAGTTTGACCTCGAGTGGCAAGGTGAGTATATTTAATTCTCGCCGCTGATGGTGGAGCCGAGAGGTTCTGGTGTTAGTGGTTTTACTACGCTAGAGGGCTTTCTTAAAAGTTCTTGACCGTATGTAGGTGTTGTTTGTGAACTCGATAGTGTGTTTGTTTTGTTGATGCTTGTTTTTGTTTTTTGAGTTTTTTTTGGTTGGGATTGGCTGCCCTGTTGTGGGGTGGTTGTTTTCTGAGCAGATTATGGTTTTTGTTTTTTGTTTGGAGAGTTTGATCCTGGCTCAGGACGAACGCTGGCGGCGTGCTTAACACATGCAAGTCGAACGGGATCTGCGTGGCCTTTGTGGTTGTGTGGTGAGAGTGGCGAACGGGTGAGTAACACGTGAGTAACCTGCCTTTTTCTTTGGGATAACGCTCAGAAATGGGTGCTAATACTGGATGTTCTGCGCTTTCCGCATGGGGGGTGTGGGAAAGGGGCCTTTGTGGTTTCTGGAGGGAGATGGGCTCGCGGCTTATCAGCTTGTTGGTGGGGTGATGGCTTACCAAGGCTTTGACGGGTAGCCGGCCTGAGAGGGTGGGCGGTCACATTGGGACTGAGATACGGCCCAGACTCCTACGGGAGGCAGCAGTGGGGAATTTTGCACAATGGGGGGAACCTTGATGCAGCGACGCCGCGTGAGGGATGGAGGCCTTCGGGTTGTGAACCTCTTTCGCTCGTGTGCAAGCCGCTATTTGGGTAGTGGTGAGTGTAGCGGGTAAAGAAGCGCCGGCTAACTACGTGCCAGCAGCCGCGGTAATACGTAGGGCGCGAGCGTTGTCCGGATTTATTGGGCGTAAAGGGCTTGTAGGCGGTTTGTCGCGCCTGTCGTGTAATCCTCTGGCTTAACTGGGGGTGTGCGGTGGGTACGGGCAGGCTTGAGTGCGGTAGGGGAGATTGGAATTCCTGGTGTAGCGGTGGAATGCGCAGATATCAGGAGGAACACCGGTGGCGAAGGCGGGTCTCTGGGCCGTTACTGACGCTGAGGAGCGAAAGCGTGGGGAGCGAACAGGATTAGATACCCTGGTAGTCCATGCTGTAAACGTTGGGCACTAGGTGTGGGGGCCGCCCTTGGTTTCTGCGCCGTAGCTAACGCTTTAAGTGCCCCGCCTGGGGAGTACGGCCGCAAGGCTAAAACTCAAAGGAATTGACGGGGGCCCGCACAAGCGGCGGAGCATGCGGATTAATTCGATGCAACGCGAAGAACCTTACCAAGGCTTGACATGCGCCCTGAGCGCCTAGAGATAGGTGTGCATTTGGTTGGGGGTGTGCAGGTGGTGCATGGTTGTCGTCAGCTCGTGTCGTGAGATGTTGGGTTAAGTCCCGCAACGAGCGCAACCCTTGCCCTATGTTGCCAGCGCGTTATGGTGGGGACTCGTGGGGGACTGCCGGGGTTAACTCGGAGGAAGGTGGGGATGACGTCAAATCATCATGCCCCTTATGTCTTGGGCTTCACGCATGCTACAATGGCAGGTACAGAGGGTTGCGATGCTGTGAGGTGGAGCGAATCCTTTAAAGCTTGTCTCAGTTCGGATCGGGGTCTGCAATTCGACCTCGTGAAGGTGGAGTCGCTAGTAATCGCAGATCAGCTACGCTGCGGTGAATACGTTCTCGGGCCTTGTACACACCGCCCGTCACGTCACGAAAGTTGGTAACACCCGAAGCTTGTGGCTTAACCTTTTTGGGGGGAGCAGGTGACGGTGGGATTGGCGATTGGGACGAAGTCGTAACAAGGTAGGCGTACCGGAAGGTGCGGCTGGATCACCTCCTTTCTAGGGAGCCCTGTTTGTGCGTTTGTTTCTGCTCTTTTTGGGGTGGGGCGCGTTGTGGGGTTGCAAGTGTTGGCGGAGCAGACACATTGTCGGGTTTTCTTTCAATTCCTGTGTGTTTTGGAAGTGTGTGTTGCCTGCGTCTGGCTGCTGTTGTGGTGGTTGGGTGTGTGGTGGGTTGTTTGTGAACTGTATAGTGGTTGTGAGCATCTTTATTGTGTTTTCTGTGTTTTGTTGTTTTTGCATGTTTTCATGTTTGTGTTGTGTTTAGTTTTTGTGGGCATTCGGTGGATGCCTTGGTACCAAGAGCTGATGAAGGACGTGGCGGCCTGCGATAATCCTTGGGGAGTTGGCGAGCGAGCGTTGATCTGAGGGTGTCCGAATGGGGGAACCTGGCTGGGGTTGTGCCTGGTCACTATCATCTGAATTCATAGGGTGGTAGGGGGAACGCGGGGAAGTGAAACATCTTAGTACCCGTAGGAGAAGATATTTCGTCAGTAGTGGTGAGCGAAAGCGGATGATGGCTAAACCGTGTGCGTGTGTGACTCGGCGGGGGTTGCGTGTGCGGGGTTGTGGGGCTCTTTTTTCTCATCTTCTGCCGGGGGTGGGGGTGTGTGCGTGTGCGTGTGGTGAACATCTTGGGATGGGTGACCGAAGTGCGTGATAGTCGTGTAGCTGTGTGTGTGCGTGTGTGCCAAAGGGGTGCCCGAGTAGTGCGGGGCTCGTGGAATCTCGTGTGAATCTGCCAGGACCACCTGGTAAGCCTGAATACTTTTTGGTGACCGATAGTGCATAGTACCGTGAGGGAATGGTGAAAAGTACCCCGGGAGGGGAGTGAAATAGTGCCTGAAACCGGGTGCCTGTAAGCCGTCAGAGCCTGCTTTTGTTGGGTGATGGCGTGCCTTTTGAAGAATGAGCCTGCGAGTCAGTGATGCGTGGCGTGCTTAACCCGTGTGGGGGATGCGTAGCGAAAGCGAGTCTTAATTTTGGGCGTGTGTCGCGTGTTGTGGACCCGAAGCGGGGTGATCTACCTATGGTCAGGGTGAAGCTATGGTAAGACGTGGTGGAGGCCCGTACCCACCAGGGTTGAAAACCTGGGGGATGAACTGTGGGTAGGGGTGAAAGGCCAATCAAACTCCGTGATAGCTGGTTCTCCCCGAAATGCATTTAGGTGCAGCGTCACACTGGGCTTGGTGGAGGTAGAGCTACTGGTTGGTTGATGGGCCGTGTTGGTTACTGACGTCAGCTAAACTCCGAATGCCATTTCAAGTGGGTGTGGCAGTGAGACTGCGGGGGATAAGCTTCGTGGTCGAGAGGGAAACAGCCCAGATCATCGGCTAAGGCCCCTAAGCGTGCGCTGAGTGGGAAAGGATGTGGAGTCGCGTTGACAGCCAGGAGGTTGGCTTAGAAGCAGCCATCCTTGAAAGAGTGCGTAATAGCTCACTGGTCGAGTGGTTGTGCGCCGATAATGTAGCGGGGCTTAAGCGTGCCGCCGAAGCCGTGGCAATAACTTTTTGTTTTTGGGTAGGGGAGCGTCCTGCTCTGGGTGAAGCTGCCTGGTGATGGGTGGTGGACGGGGTGGGAGTGAGAATGCAGGCATGAGTAGCGTTTCGTGGGTGAGAATCCTACGCGCTGATTGACTAAGGGTTCCAGGGGCAGGTTTGTCCGCCCTGGGTTAGTCGGGTCCTAAGGCGAGGCCGACAGGCGTAGTCGATGGGTGACCAGTTGATATTCTGGTACCGTTTGTTTTCCGTCTAACGCTGCATGCTTTCGCGTCGTGTGCTTGCCGTGCGTGGTGTTGTCTTTCGGGATGATGCTGAGTGTGGCTGTGTGTGGTGTGGGGTGTGTGGTGAGCATTGGGGTGACGCAGGGAGGTAGTTGCTGCACACTGGTGGTTATGTGTGTCTAAGGTTGTGGCCTGTTTCTTGGGTGAAATCCGGGAAGCTGCGTTTGATCGCGTGGGTGAGGGCTGATGGGGCTGCCTGTTGGGGTGGCTAGTGGTGATCCTGTACTGCCGAGAAAAGCCTGGATGTGAGGAAGATGAGCGCCCGTACCCTAAACCGACTCTGGTGGTCAGGTAGAGTATACCGAGGCGTGCGAGTGAATCATGGTTAAGGAATTCGGCAAATTGCCCCCGTAACTTTGGGATAAGGGGGGCCCTGCTGGTGTGCCTGCTGTGCGTGGGTGGTGCTGGTTGGGGTCGCAGAGAATTGGGAGAAGCGACTGTTTATTAAAAACATAGGTGTGTGCTAAGCCGTAAGGCGCTGTATACGCACTGACGCCTGCCCGGTGCTGGAAGGTTAAGAGGACGACTTAACTGCTTTTTTGTGGTGAAGGTTTGAATTTAAGCCCCAGTAAACGGCGGTGGTAACTATAACCATCCTAAGGTAGCGAAATTCCTTGTCGGGTAAGTTCCGACCTGCACGAATGGCGTAACGACTTCTCCGCTGTCTCGACCGTGATCTCGGTGAAATTGCAGTACGAGTAAAGATGCTCGTTTCGCGCAGCAGGACGGAAAGACCCCGGGACCTTTACTATAGCTTGGTATTGGTGTGTGTTTGTGCTTGTGTAGGATAGGTGGGAGACTGTGATGCCGTGCCGCTAGGTGTGGTGGAGTCGTTGGTGAAATACCATTCTGGTTCAAGTATGCATCTAACTTGGAGCCCTGATCGGGTTTGGGGACAGTGCCTGGTGGGTAGTTTAACTGGGGCGGTTGCCTCCTAAAGGGTAACGGAGGCGCTCAAAGGTTCTCTCAGCCTGGTTGGTGATCAGGTGGTGAGTGTAAGTGCACAAGAGGGCTTGACTGTGACACTGACGGGTGGAGCAGGTACGAAAGTAGGAACTAGTGATCCGGCCATGGCTTGTGGAAGCGTGGTCGCTCAACGGATAAAAGGTACCCCGGGGATAACAGGCTGATCTTGCCCAAGAGTCCATATCGACGGCATGGTTTGGCACCTCGATGTCGGCTCGTCGCATCCTGGGGCTGGAGTTGGTCCCAAGGGTTGGGCTGTTCGCCCATTAAAGCGGTACGCGAGCTGGGTTTAGAACGTCGTGAGACAGTTCGGTCCCTATCCGCTGCGCGCGTTGGAAACTTGATGAAGGCCCGTCCCTAGTACGAGAGGACCGGGATGGACGAACCTCTGGTGTGCCAGTTGTACTGCCAGGTGCATTGCTGGTTGGCTACGTTCGGTTGGGATAACCGCTGAAAGCATCTAAGCGGGAAGCTTTCTTCGAGATGAGGTTTCCGTGCCCCCTTTTTTGGGGGGTGGGAGGTCCCCAGTAGATGACTGGGTTGATAGGCCAGAGGTGGAAGCATTGTGAGGTGTTGTGAGCCGACTGGTACTAATGGGCCGATTCTAAACCAACACTCCACACTAGTGTGTGGGGCGAAGCGAGAAAACACGTGCACCCTGTGTTTGGGGTGTGGTGCTTGCAATCACTGTGCGGTACACACTCAACCCACATACGGTGGGTGGGTGACATTTTTTGCGGTGGCTCATGGCAGGCGGGAAACGCCCGGCTCCTTTCCGAACCCGGAAGCTAAGCCGCCTTTGCGCTGATGGTACTGCGACCGGGGGGTCGTGGGAGAGTAAGACACTGCCGCAATCAACCGTGAGTTGGGGGTGGGGTACAGGCCTGGAGACAGGC
>NZ_CZPX01000002.1:0-5462 GCF_001457875.1 Actinomyces ihuae | reverse complement strand
GGTTTTTTCAACAATTGGGCATGCTTGTCAATGCTAATGGCCGAAACTTTAATCATGCTCAAAACTGTTATTCCCTTTGAACAGCTAGCTCGACTATGGACCGTAGAGATGTCCGCGCTCTCTATCAGTGAGGACGATTGACGAACGACTACGAGTCGTAGACCAATTCACTCGACGCACTACACCTGCGAACAACAACGATGCGATGCCCTGGACGACTGGCTTCACTTCCCCAATCACCACAAACCCCACTCAGGCCTGCGACAACAAACCCCCATCACACAATTAACCAATTACTCCGAACAGCACAACTAGTCCATTCACCTCAGGAGCAGTCGTTCCAAGAATGATGAACACGCACGTCGTGCCCTGCAGAACACCCGTCTCGAAGGTTTCCCACAAGGCCTGTGGCCCCGATTCCGAAGAATCGGGGCCACAGGTTCAGGTTCAGAGAGGGGAGCAACCCGCTCAGATGAAACTCAGGCGCGCTTGCGGGCGACCATGACGCCACCCGCGAGAGCGATGGCGGCAGCCACACCCATGAGCGGAGCGAAGGTCGCACCGGTCTTGGCAAGGCCACCTTTAGCCTCCTTGGCCTTGGCCGTTGCGGCCTCGGCCTTGGCCGTTGCGGCCTCGACGGTGAGAGGCGCCTTGGCGCTGACCCCGATCGTCGCATCGGTGAGAATGATCTCATGGGATCCGATCGGCGTCGTCGCGGGAATCGTGTACGAGAAGCGCACGACTTCGCTCTCGTCCGCGACTGCGGTACCAATCGTGATCGGATCGGAGTGGAGAACCGCGCTAATCTCATGACCGGCAGTAAAGCCCGTTCCGACGATCTCGATGCTCTCGCCGATCTTCACGGTGCTCTTCTCGAGGGTAACGGTTGGGTCGGAGTTCAGGTCTGTCCCGGGGTTCGGGTTTGTCCCGGGGTTGACGCCAGAGCCAGCGCCGAGACGCGCCTGCGCGTCCGCGCACTTCACCATGTCGTAGTACTCAGTACCCTCAGCGCAGAACCAAGTGGCATCGAGTTCGGCGTCCTTCTTCTCAAGATCCTTGATCCGTGCAGTAAGGTCAGCGCACTTGACAAAATCGTAGTACTCAGTACCCTCAGCGCAGAAGTACTGGGCATCAAGCTTCGCGTCTGCGAGATTAGCCTTCGTCTGGTCCGGGACCGGAGAGGCAACATCGCCAGACGGGGCGGCAGCCTTAGCGGCCTCAAGTTCCGCCTGCGCGGCAGCGAGAGCAGCCTGGGCATCCGCACAGCCCGCCATGTCGTAGTAGTCAGTACCCTCAGTGCAGAACCAATCGACATCAGCCTGCGCGCTTCTCACCTTCTCCTCGGCATCCTTGACCGCATCCGCAGCGAGCGCCGCAGGCGTTGCACACGCCATAGCGACCAGGCCAGCCGCAAGGGCTACACCAAACTTCTTGATTGACATTTTTCCTCCAGGGGTTCAATTCACACTGTTCACACCGTGTTCGATAAGATTTCGCGATAACCACGCCTGCGACACGACGCATGCACATTAGCCGCTAGAGGCAAGCCTCTCACCCCCCCGCTGTCAAGTTTTTGCGCAGAATTACACCCCATTCTGTCTACACACCGCATAAAACCGGGGAGGTGACAAGGCAATAAGAGGGCTGGGCAACGAAGCGCAGACACAATTTTTTCAACAGTTTGTTGACACGGACCTATTTGGTCGCTATAATGAACGAATTAAAGCGTCAAAACCGGAGGTTCTCCATGACCGCTTCATCGTCGAAGCTCAACGAACACGATCAGATTATCTCCGCCCTTCAACAGCTGGTTGAACCAATGAAAGCAACACTCGTCGGCCCCTCCGAGATCATCGTTCACGATCTCACTCGGCTCCCGAACTCAATCGTCGCGATTGGCGGCGATGTCACCGGTCGATCGATCGGCGATCCGGCGACCGACAAGCTCCTTGACGCCGTCGCCTCCGGAAATCTGCGCACCAGCATCGGATACCGGACAACGTCTCCGAGCGGTAAGGAGCTTCTCTCAACAACCGCCATCATCCGCGACTCGACCAACCAGCCCGTCGCCGCCCTGTGCATCAACCGTGACATCTCCGGCTGGGAGGTCCTTCATTCCCTCACGGGCGCGCTCGCGGGCCTCTCGCTCCCAATTTCCGCCGAAGAGGAGCAGGCGACGACCGAAGTCTTCGTTAGAGACGTCGACGAACTCGCGACACTCCTCCTCTCAAGGGCCGTTGCAGAGTCGGGGGTTCCCGTCGACGAGATGAGAAAGGAACACAAGGTCGAGGTCGTCCGACTCCTCAAAGCGAGGGGCTTCTTCCTCCTGCGCGACGCCGCCGAGACCGCGGCGAACGCCCTCGCGTGCACGCGCTTCACTATCTACAACTACCTCAACGAGATTGAGGGGGAATGATGACCGCTCCTAACGAGGACTTCAGCCGGCACCTGTCGCGCTGGGGCACGCATTCGGCGAAATGGGATCTGCTCGCCAAGGACCTCGGCGAGAACGCGATCGCCCTGTCCGTCGCGGACATGGAGTTCGTCTCCTGCCCCGAGGTCCGAGAGGCGATCGCTGACGCCGCCGCCCTCGGCGCCTACGGCTACACCGAGGTCTTCGACGACTTCGCCGAGGCCGCGACCGCGTGGATGAGCCGTCGCCACGGATGGTCCTGCGAGGTCGAGGACGTCCACTTCTTCCCCCGAGTCGTCCAGTGCGTCGCGGCCCTCGTCGATCACGTCCTGCCGCGAGACGATCGACCGGTCCGCGTCGTCACGCTCGATCCGGCCTACTCGCCCCTCCTCGAGGTGTGCGAACGCGCGGGCACCGATCTCGTCCGCGTACCCATGCGCGACACCGCAGCCTCCGCCTCGATCGACTGGGAGGCCCTCGAGAAGGCGCTCGCCGACGCGGACCTACTGCTGTGGACGAACCCCCACAATCCGACGGGCAGGATCTGGAGCGTCGACGAGCAGCGCCGACTCGCCGACCTGTTGCGCGATTGCCGCGCCCTCGTCCTCTCCGACGACATCCACTGCGACTTCGAGCGCCCCGGCGGGCAGCGCTATTCGGCCCTCGCCCGCGTCGCGAAGGACCTGTGGATGAGCGGACGGATCGTCCACTGCGCCTCTCCAGGCAAGACCTTCAACATCGCGGGCCTCGAAGCGACGGCGATCTGCGTCCACGGGCCCCTCGGCGCCGAGCTCGAGGCGGCGAAGAGGCGCATGGGTCTGCACAACCCGAATTACTTCGCCATCCCCGCGGCCATCGCCGCGTGGACGAAGGGCGACGCGTGGGTCGACGCCCTCGCGAAGGAGATCGACGCCAACCTCGAAGCCGCGAGGTCCCTCCTCGCGCGCCTCCTGCCGGAGGCGAGGGTTTCGGACCCGGACGGCACCTATCTCCTGTGGATCGACGCCTCCGCGTACATCGGCTCCGAAGCCGACCTCGTGCGCGCCGAGCGCACCGCCTCCGTCACGGTCAGCCCGGGACCCGATTTCGGTCCCGCATACGATCGATTCTTCCGCATCAACACAGCACTCCCCCGCCAAGAACTTTTCGAGGGGATCACCCGGCTCGCCGGGGCACTCACGAGGAACTGACGACCCATCGAAAGGACAACGATGTCTCCGACAACCCCCACCACTCCGACGAAGGCCGAGCGCAGGACTCCGAGCCTGCTCCTCGCCGCAGTCCCGGTCATCACGCTGATCGTCCTGTTGGGAGGCGGCTACATCTTCGCCGAACTCCCCGTCGAGCCCCTCCTCATCGCCTCCGCGGTCGTCGCGGGCCTGGTCGCATGGCGCCTCGGCTACACCTGGGACGACATCATGGGCTCGGTCGCCGAGAAGATCGCGAAGACGATGCCCGCGATCCTCATCCTCATCTCGGTCGGCCTCCTCATCGGCACGTGGATGGCGGGTGGCACGATCCCGATGCTCATCTACTACGGCCTGAAGATCATCAACCCGCAGTACCTCGCGGTCATCGCCCTCGTCGTCACCGCGATCGTCTCCCTGTGCACGGGCACCTCCTGGGGCTCCGCGGGCACGGTCGGCGTCGCCTTCATGGGCGTCGCGGTCGGCATGGACGCGAACCTCGCGATGGTCGCCGGCGCAGTCGTGTCGGGCGCCTACTTCGGAGACAAGCTCTCCCCCCTGTCGGACACGACGAACATCGCCTCGATGGCGACCGGCGTCAACCTCTTCACGCACATCCGCCACCTCCTGTGGACGACCCTCCCCTCCTTCCTCACGGCGGCCGTCGTCTACCTCCTCTTCGGCCTCGGCATGTCCGGCGGCCAGGTCCCCGAGAAGGTCAACACGATCCTCAGCACCCTCGATTCGGCGTTCAACTGGAACCTTCTGCTCCTGCTGCCGGTGATCATCGTCCTGGGCGGTTCGATGTGGAAGAAGCCGACGATCCCCGTGATCCTCGTGTCCAGCGCGGTCGCGATGTTCAACGCCGTGGTCTTCCAGGGCATCTCCTTCAAGGACACGGTCGTCGCAGGCGTCAACGGCTTCAACGTCGAAATGGTCGGCAAGACCGGCTTCGACGCCGAGAACGTCATCGAGGACGTCACGCGCCTCCTCAACCGCGGCGGCATGAACTCGATGATGTCGGTCCTGCTCATCTGCTTCTGCGCGATCACCTTTGCCGGCGTCGTCTCGGTCTCCGGTTCGCTCGACGTCCTCATCTCGAAGCTCCTCAAGCCGGTGCGCTCGACCTTCGGCCTCATCGCGGCGACGATCGCGACGGGCCTCGCGACGATCGGCATCACCTCGAACGGCCAGGTTTCCCTCCTCATCCCGGGCGAGATGCTCCGCGGCGAGTACGTGAAGCGCGGCCTCGACCCGAAGAACCTCTCGCGCACGATCGAGGACTCGGCGACCCTGTGGGAGCCGATCCTCCCCTGGACGTCTGCTGGCGCCTACATGGCGGGCACGCTCGGCGTCGCGACGCTCTCGTACCTGCCGTGGGCGGTGTGCAACTGGATCGCCATCGGCTTCGCCCTCCTGTGGGGCGCGACCGGCATCGGCATCGCGCGCCTGAGCGAGGAAGAGAAGGCAGCTCTCCAGGAGGCCTGAGCCTCCATCACACGCCACTCCTCATGGACAGGAGTTGCGCAATCGAGCGGGGTCCGAAGCTTCAGTTTCGGGCCCCGCTCGTCGGCGTTTGGGCTTCTCGCGTCGATACGACGCCGATGGCAGGGCGGTTGATCTGTTCTGCACGAACTACCTCGAGGTCGTTCACAACGGCGCCGAGACCGTCACCTATCCTTACACCTGGTCAGGCCCTGTAAACACTGGGGTCGCCAGCGGGCATAAGGCTGGAAGGTCCGATAAGGGCAGGGTCCACTCCACTTTGGATATTCCCCCCACTGGGTATTCCCCCCCACTTTGGCGCACAGCTGGCTTCTTGGACGTTCCTGTTGAAGTGCTTGTTCCAGCTGAAGCCATTG
>NZ_CZPX01000001.1:0-904 GCF_001457875.1 Actinomyces ihuae | reverse complement strand
CAAAACACTTCGACCTACAAGCCCCATGGGAAGACGGCCTATCAATCAGAAAAGGCTGGGCAGGCAAATACAAACCCTAAAACAACACGACACGCCACCAATAGACACACAAATTGTCCGGTAACCCCCAAACGCTCACAGCAAGAGGTTGCGATCCTTGTATCCAAAAGTGAGTACAAATGGTGGAGCTAGGGGGATTCGAACCCCCGACCTTCTCATTGCGAACGAGACGCGCTACCAACTGCGCCATAGCCCCAAGGCTCAAGTATCGTACCACCCTGGCAGCACGAAATGCACACTGGAGACTGTGAAGCGCACCGCCATCATTTACGAGTACTGATGCGCGCTTACATGCATGCACACTGCCAGCGCGGATCAACACTAAGGCGCACAAAAATTGATCTGAGTAATTCAGTGCTTGGTGCGCCACACTTTTAGGGGATCAGCGATGGTGGAGCGCACTCAACTAGGCTCCAAAAACCAGAATTAATGATGATAAAAACCGGATTAAAACAGTATTCCACCTGCTGTTTGGCGACATTGTGCCGAAAAATCAAACGGTGAGGGAGCTCACCGCAAATCAGTTTGACGATCGCCCCGATTGTTCGTAGAGTATTTTCTTGTCGCCCGGGCGGTGCTGATTGTTTGTGGTTGGTGTTGTTTGTGGTGGTTGTCCCGCGTTTGTGGCCTTTTGTTTGGGGTTGTGGGCGTGTGGGGGTGTTGTTTGTGAACTCGATAGTGTGTTTGTTTTGTTGATGCTTGTTTTTGTTTTTTGAGTTTTTTTGGTTGGGATTGGCTGCCCTGTTGTGGGGTGGTTGTTTTCTGAGCAGATTATGGTTTTTGTTTTTTGTTTGGAGAGTTTGATCCTGGCTCAGGACGAACGCTGGCGGCGTGCTTAACACAT